>JAWKHJ010000004.1:0-541871 GCA_041394905.1 Bryobacterales bacterium
ACTACGCGCGCTACGAGCTACTCTTTGGCGTCCATCGCGAGCAGGATCCGGCGGCAGCGGTGGCACGGGCCGAGATCGAGGGCCATGCTCAACCGCGGGCAGAGCTGATCATCAGCGGCGACCCGCCCTCGCTCGAAACGCATCCAAACGCGAAGAACTGGACGTTGCTGCAATTGAGCACCCGCGCAAAAGGCGAGATCCTCGTGATCGCCGATTCCGACGTGCGCGCCTCGCCGCATGACCTCGTGACGCTGGCCGGGGATTTCGCGGATCCGCGCGTGGGAGTGGTCACGTGCCCCTACCGCGCTGTGCCGGGGCCGAGCTTATGGTCGAAGCTCGAGGCGATCGGGATGAACACGGAATTCTGGGGCGGCGCGCTGGTCGCGCAGATGCTGGCTCCGATGGATTTCGCCGTGGGGCCGACGATGGCGATCCGGCGGAGTTGCCTGGAGGAGTTGGGCGGGTTTGAAATGACGCGCGACTTTCTGGCCGAGGACTTCGTTTTGGGCAATCGCGCGCGGGAGTCCGGGTGGGAGGTCTCGCTGTCGACGTGCGTGGTGGAGCACCGCATTGGAGCACAGAAGTTTGCCGACAACATGCGCCACCGGGTGCGCTGGTACCGCTCGACGCGCTGTTCACGGCCGGCGGGCTACCTGGCGCAGATCTTTACGTATCCGTTGCCGTTCGCGGCGCTCACGATGGGGCTGGCCGGTGGGACGGCTTGGAGTTGGTGGCTGCTCGGCGCCTGCGCAATGATGCGGCTGATTGCGGCATTGGCCACCGCGCGGACGCTGGGCGACATCCTGGTGTGGCGCAACTTGCATTGGCTGCCCGTACAAGACGGAATCAGCTTCGCCGTCTGGTGCGTCGCCTTGTTTGGCCGCAAGATCCTGTGGCGCGGACGAGCTTTCGAGGTGACTGCGGACGGCAGGTTGCGAGCCGCACGATGAGTGCAAGCGCTTCCGGGTATAATCAAGCGACCGTTCTGGAGGACAACGATTTCGATGAAAAAGATTCTTTGGCTCGTCTCGCTCAGCCTGGCCCTTGCGGGCGTAGTCGCCGCGGGCGAACACACCTATTCGAAGATGGCCACGCCGCACGACCTGATGGAAGGCGTGGTGAAACCGAACATGGACAAGCTCGCCGCGATCCGCAAGGAAGGCGGCCCCAAGGAGATGAAGGACTGGAAGCACGTCAACGCCTACGCATCGCTGCTGGGCGAAGCCGGCCAGATCATGCTGATGGATGGCTGGGTGAAGGACGCGACTTGGGCCGACGGCGCGACGAAGCTCGTGGACGCCGCCAAGGCGACGATGAGCGCCGCCATGAAGCAGGACGCTGACGGCGTGAACGCCGGGATGCAGGCGATGGGCGCCGGCTGCAAGACTTGCCACGCGGCCCACAAGCCGAAGAAGTAAGCTCGACTCCGATCGAGAAAAGGCAAACGGCCCGCCGGGAGATCCCCGGCGGGCCGTCGCTTTTCCGTTGGCGAACTGCGCCTACTTCTGGTAGTGCGCCGTGTTGCGCTCTTCGAAGTCCGCCCACTTCTCCGGCAGGTCTTCGAGAGCGAAGATGGCGGAGACCGGGCAAACCGGCACACAGGCGCCGCAGTCGATGCACTCATCCGGATCGATGTAGAGCATCTCTTCGTTTTCGAAGTCGTCCTCGTCCGATTTCGGGTGGATGCAATCGACAGGGCAGGCGTCGACGCACGCCGTATCCTTAGTGCCGATGCAGGGTTCTGCGATCACGTACGCCATCTCGTTCTCCAATCCTCCTTGGCCTGCGCCGTCGCTGTGCGCTTTGCAGCGAAGATGCGGATTATAACACGCACACTTCGGCGGGCTGGCTCTACCCCAACGGTATCATGAGGGCCGGCATAGGCAACCATGCGACGCTTCCTGTCCCTCTTTTTTCTCCTCGGGCTCGCATTTGGGCTCACGGCGCAAGACCCACGCCACGAGCGCCCGGACAAGCTACCCGACGGCCGATCGCGCGAGCTGGCGATCCTCAAGGAGGACCACGAAAAATCGCTCGAGGACATCGCGGAGATCCGCAAGTTGGCCGAGGAGCTCGAGAAAGAGATTCAGGAGCAGACCGCGTACGTCACCAGCATGGACAGCTTGCGGAAAGCGGAGAAGATCGAGGACTTGGCAGAGAAGCTGCAGAAGCGCATGAAGCGCATCCCCTAGCCGCACTCTGTTGGCGCGGACCGTACGGACGGCCCTGCGCTACAATCGGCGTGGGTTTCGACCCACCCAAAAAGTTGCGCACGAAGCTCATTGAAATCGACGCGAACGCGCCGGATGCGAAGGCTCTCGACGCCGCTGCGGAGGCCATCAAGGCCGGCAAAGTCGTGGCCGCGCCGTCGGACACGCTCTACGTGCTGTTCGCCGACCCGTTCAGCCTGAATGCGGTCTCTTCGGCCTTTCGCGCGAAGGGACGCGAGTTGACGCGGTCGCTGCCGATCCTGGTCGACTCGACGACGATGGCCGAGGACTATGCGCGCCGCCGCTGAGCCCGCGCTTCTACCGGCTGGCGCGGCGTTTCTGGCCTGGGCCGCTGACGATCATCCTGCCTTCGTCGTCACTGCTGCCGCTGAAGGTGACCGGCAACACGGGCCGCTTAGCGGTGAGGCAAAGCGCCTCGGCGGTGGCGAACGGTTTGATCGAGAGGTTGGGGACGCCGGTAATCGCAACCAGCGCCAACCGCTCCGGCTCGCCGACCTGCCGCAGCGGCATCGAAGCTCTCGGCTCAATGGACGGACGCATCGACTTGATCCTCGACGGCGGCGAGGTAGACGGCTTGGGCGCAACCACGGTCGACATCACCGAACCGGAGTGGAAGCTGATCAAAGAAGGCGGCGTATCGCAGGGGCAACTCGAAGACTGTTTGGACGCCCCAGCCTAGGTCAGAGAGCCTCCGGGCGCATGCTACCATCAAGCCTTCGGAGGGCCGCCGCCCGTGTCTGGCCGCATCCTCAACGGCAATAAAATCCGCGACGCAATCCTCGACGAGCTGACGCAGGATGTCTCTGAGCTCACGTCCAAAGGCGCCTGCCCCGGCCTGACGGCTGTGCTCGTGGGCGATGATCCCGCCTCGCAGATTTACGTTCGCAACAAGATGAAGGCCTGCGAGAAGATCGGCATCCGCAGCCAGACATTGCGTCCGCCCCCAAGCGTCACCACCGACGAGATGCTCGCGCTGGTTGCAGACCTAAACCGCGACCCGGAAGTCGACGGCATTCTGGTGCAGTTGCCTTTGCCCAAGCAGGTCGATGCCGACCGCGTGCTTTTGGCGATCGACCCGGCGAAGGACGTGGACGGCTTTCACCCGACGAACGTTGGCATGCTTGCGACTGGTCAACCACGCCTGGTTTCATGCACGCCGGCGGGCTTGATCGAGATTCTGAAGCGCAGCGACATCCCCATCGCCGGTAAGCGCGCGGTCGTGTTGGGGCGCAGCAATATCGTCGGAAAACCGGCGGCGCTGCTGCTGCTGGCCGAGAACGCCACCGTCACGGTCTGCCATTCGCGCACGCAGGATCTACCCGCGGTCGCACGGGAAGCGGACATCTTGGTCGCCGCGCTGGGACGACCGGCGATGATCACGCGCGATTACATGCGCGAGGGCGTGGTCGTGCTCGACGTAGGCATCAACCGCATCAGCGACGAAACAGAGGCGGAACGCGCCTACTCGGGAAGCCCGGAGAAACTCGCGCGGTTCAGGGAGAAGGGCTCAGGGCTAGTCGGCGACGTCCATCCCGGAGACATGGAAGAGCTCGCATCGGCCTACACCCCCGTACCGGGCGGCGTGGGTCCGCTGACAATTGCCATGCTGATGAAGAATACCGTGCACGCAGCGCGGCTGCGGCGCGGCTTGTAGCGGAACGTGCTGAAAGTCGGCCTTACCGGAGGGCTCGCCAGCGGAAAGTCCTTCGTCGCGGAACATTTCGCGCGCTGGGGCGCACGAGTGTTGCATGCCGACCGCGTGGGCCACGAGACGCTGGAGCCCGACGGCGAGGCCTACGCCGAGGTTGTTGCGGAGTTCGGCAATGCGATCCTGCGGCCGGACGGTACGATCGACCGCAATGCGCTGGGCGCGATCGTTTTCGCCGACCCGGGAAAACTGGAGCGCCTGAACGGCCTGGTCCATCCGCACGTCTTCGCACGACAACGCGCGTTCTTCCAGCAGGTGCGGGAGGAGGACGCGCAGGGTGTCGCCGTGGTCGAAGCGGCAATCATGGTCGAGACGGGTAGCTACAAAGCGTATGATCGTCTCGTCGTGGCGGCCTGTCCGGTTGCAGTGCAGATCCAACGCTTCATCGAGCGCGGCTGCGGTACCGAAGCGGACGCCAGGGCGAGGCTGGCGCGGCAGATTCCGCTGGCTGAGAAGGTCGAACTGGCCGACTACGTGATCGACACGTCCGGCACGAAGGACGACACGATTTCGCGCGCGGCCGAGGTTTGGGAGAAACTGAAGATAGAGGCCTCGATCCGCCGATCATGACCGTTTCCCGCTACCGCTTTCTCTGGATGACGCTGCTGTTCGTCATCGCCTTCGTGCTTGGCACCACCTCGTCCGACTGGTTCCGCGGAAGCAAAGCGCCTTTCTCAGGCACGGATCCTTTCTGGACGGTTGCCCAAACCAATACGCTGAGCGCGGACGAGCAGTCGAACATCTCGATCTACAACAAGGCTCTGCCGGCAACCGTTTCGATTACGTCGACCGTGTTGCAGCGTAACTGGTTCTTCGAGCCGTATCCGGCGGCGGAGTCCGGCACAGGGTTCTTGATCGATGCGGAAGGACGCATCCTGACCAACCATCACGTAATCGCGGGCGATGCGCCGCAAATCGAGGTGACCCTCGCTTCGGGCCAAGGCAGCGACGAGGAGCCGTTGCGCTTCAAGGCCGAAGTACTCGCCGCGGATGAGATCAACGACTTGGCCCTGATCAAGATCGAGTCCGACCGTCCCCTACCCTTCTTGCCCTTGGGCGATTCTGAGCACTTGCAGGTGGGCCAGAAGGTGCTCGCCATCGGCAACCCGTTTGGTTTGTCGGGCTCGCTGACGACCGGCGTCATCAGCTCGCTCGGACGCTCGATTCAGTCGGAGGGCGGCGTACTCGAAGACATGATCCAGACCGATGCGGCGATCAACCCGGGCAACTCGGGCGGACCATTGCTCGACTCTTCCGGTGCGGTGATTGCAGTCAACACGGCGATCTACGGCCCCGGAGGCAATATCGGGATCGGCTTTGCGATGCCGATCACCCGCCAAAACGCTGCTCGAGTTCGTGCTCTCCGGCGGCGAGACGATGCGCCCGGAGCCGATCGGGTTCCGCTCTGTGTACCTCGACAGCCGAATCGCGCGTGCGCTCAAGCTGCCGCCCTCGGGCTATCTGGTCTACGAGATCACCGACGGCTCGGCTGCGGCGGAGGCGGGCCTGCGCGGGGCTGAACGCGAGATCATCCTCGGTAACTACCGCGTGCCGTGGGGCGGCGACTACATCATCGAAGCCGACGGACGACGCATTACGTCGCAGAGGATGCTGGCGCAGATTCTGGCGCTCAAGCGCGCCGGCGACACCGTGAAGCTCAAGGTCGTCCGCGAGGGCGAAGAGGTCGAGCTACAGGTGAAGCTGCGCGCGCCGGGCTTGCGGCTTTGACGCAAGTGACCTGGGGCGACCTGCAAGCCGGACTGTGCGGCGAGTGCCGACACTGCACCCGCGTGCGGTCGGACCGCGGTGCGACGTTCTACCGCTGCGAGCTCGCCAAGATCGACCCGCGCTACGCCAAGTACCCCCGGCTACCGGTGCTGCGCTGCCCAGGGTGGGAGAAGGCGCCCGCCCCGGACGCTACACTGTGAAGCGATGTCGCCGCGCCGACTGCTGCTACGCTCCCTCCAGTACCACAAGGGCATCCACATCGCCGTGGCTTTGGGCGTCGCGGTCGGCGCCGCAACGCTGGCCGGGGCCTTCATCGTTGGCGACTCGGTGCGCGAGAGCCTGAGGAACCTGACGCTCGATCGGCTGGGCCGCATTGATGAGGCTTTGGTTGCGGACCGCTATTTTCGCGCGGCGCTCGCGGGCGAGTTGCCTGGCGAAACGGCCCCGGCGATCCTGATCCGCGGCAGCGCCGAGGCGGCCGACACCGGGGCGCGCGCATCGCAAGTGAACTTGCAGGGCGTGGACGAACACTTCTGGGCGATGTTCCCCGGAAGTGAAGCGCCGGAGTTGGGCCTGCGTGACGTGGCGGTGAACCAGTCGCTGGCGCATGAGCTAGGCGTGGAAGCGGGAGCTGCTCTGCTGCTGCGCTTCCAGACGGACACGCTCGTGCCGTCCGAATCCGTGATGGGCCGCAAGACGGAGAACGTGCGCACGCTGCGCGTGACGGTGAAAGCCGTTCTGCCGGACCGCGGGCCGGGGCGCTTCGGCTTGCAGCCGAGTCAGCAGTTGCCCCTCAACGCGTTTCTCTCACTCACTGCCTTGCAGCGCGCGCTGGAGCAGCAAGGCAAAGCCAACGCCTTGCTCGCCACGGCGCCTGAGGGACTCGATGCAACGCTGCGCGAGAAGCTCGAGCTCGTCGATCTGGAGCTCGACATCGAACCGATTGAAGTCGGCGTGCGTTTGCAGACCGGCCGCATTGTGCTCGAACCGGCTGCGGCGGATGCAGCGCTTGCAGCGGCGCAGCAGAGCGGTTTGGATGCTACGCCAGTGCTGACGTATCTCGCGAATACGATTCGCGACGCGGAGCGCCAGATTCCCTTACTCCACGGTGACCGCGCTCGACGGCGAAACGCTCGCCGCGCTTCGCGTAGTCGAAGGCGCCGCGCCGCCCTCGGGCGACCAAATCGTGCTGAACAATGGGCCGCGAAGGACCTCGGCGCAAGCTCGGCGATATGGTGACGTTGGACTACTTCACGGTCAGGCCGCGCAGTGAGCTTTTCGAGCCGGATGCACGATTTCCAGCTCGCGGGCGTCGCCGCCATGGAAGGTCTGGCGGTGGACCAAACCCTCGCCGACCTACAAGGGCATGAGCGATGTCGACCGCATGGGCGACTGGGATCCGCCGTTTCCGTTTGACCTGGGCCGCATTCGCAGCGTGGACGAATTTATTGGGAGCGCTATCGCGGCGCTCCCAAGGCTTCGTCTCGCTCGAGACGGCGAAGCAACTTTGGACGAGTCGATTTGGACAGCTCACTTCTATCCGTGTGAGGACGGACGATCCGCAAGCTTATGCCGCCGCGTTGCGCGAGAAGCTAGACCCAGCCGCCTTCGGGCTAAGCTTTCAGCCGGTGAAAGCACAGAGCTTGGCTGCCTCATCAGGTGCAACGGACTTTTCGGGTCTGTTTATCGGTTCTCGTTCTTCTTGATCGCCTCGGCGGCCGTCCTGACGGCGTTGCTTTCCGCCTAGGGGTGGGCAGCGCGCGCGAGGTCGGGCTGCTGCTCGCCTCGGGGCTGACCACGGGGCAGATCCGCAAGTTGCTGGTGACCGAGGGCGCATTGGTCGCGGCGGTGGGCTGCCTGATCGGCCTGCCCTTGGCCGTCGCTTATTGGCGCGCTGATGGTTTACGGCTTGCGCACTTGGTGGAGCGCGGCGGTGGGTGGTTCGTTTCTGGAGTTGGCGGTGACCCCGCAGAGCCTCGTCATCGGCGGCCTGAGCGCATTGCTCCCTGATGGTGGCCGCTATCTGGTTGACACTGCGCAAGCTCGAGAAGCTCAGCCCGCGCGCGCTGCTCGCCGGGCAAGCCTTACAGGGAGAGCGACTCGGCGGGGACGAACGCCGCACGGCGGCCGCGACTGGTCGCGCTGGCGTGCTTCGTTCTCGCGGCCTGCTTGTTGGCGCGGGCTGGGGTGCGGAAGGCGCGGCGCAGGCCGGAAGCTTCTTCGGCGCTGCGGCCTTGCTGCTCGGCGCGTTGGCGTGGTTCCGGTCGATGCTGCTGGCCCCGTCGCGCCAGCCACTGGGAGGAGGCGGAGCGCTCTGGGCTGGGCGTCCGCAACGGCGCGCGCTTCCCCACTCGAAGCGTGCTCTCGGCTGCACGTTGGTCGCCAGCGCGGCGTTCATCATCGTGGTGGTCGCACTCATGCGGCATGACGTCACCTCGCAGAGCCCAACCGCGACTCGGGCGACGGCGGTTTCCGCTTCATCGCGACCTCCGACTTGCCGCTCTATCAGAATCAGCTCGACGGGCTGAAGGCATTTACGCCTTCCGCGAGAAGCCGGGCCAAGACGCAGCTGCCTGAACCTTTACCAGCCCACCGAGCCGACGCTGCTGGGCGCGCCGCCGGCGTTGTTGAGCGCGGCGGCTTCGCCTTCCAGGGGGACGCTTGCGGAAACACCCGAAGAAGAGGCCAACCCTTGGCTGCTGCTCGAGAAACAATTCCCCGACAGCATCCCTGTCTTTGGCGATCTCAATTCCGTGATGTGGATCCTGCACCTGGGTCTGGGCAAGATGCTCGATGTCGAGGACGCGGCCGGCCACAAGCGCACCTTGATCATCGCGGGTCTGCTCAGTCGCAGCATCTTCCAGTCCGAGCTGATTCTCTCGGAAAGCAACTTCCTAGAGCTGTACCCGGACGCGGCGGCTTCAACCTCCTTCTCGCCGATACCGCCGACCCGAACGAAGGGCTCGCGCTCGAGGAGCAGTTCGCGGACTCAGGCCTCGACGCCCAAACGACCGCCGACCGCCTAGCCGGCTATCTGGTCATCGAGAATACCTACCTGAGCACCTTCCAGACGCTTGGCGGGCTGGGGCTTCTACTCGGCACGTTCGGACTTGCGGTCGTCATGGTGCGCAACGTGCTCGAACGGCGCTCGAATTGGCGCTGCTGCAAGCGGTGGGCTTTGGCCGGCCGTCAATCTCGCGTTTGGTGCTGGCCGAGAATGCATTCGTGCTGGTCTTCGGGATGATGATCGGCAGCCAGCGCTGCGGTCTTGGGAAGCTTGCCGCAACTGCTCAGCGGCCTGGCGGACCCGCCTTGGGCGTCGCTCGCCATGACGCTGGCGCTGATCTTGGCGGTGGGCTTGCTGGCCGGGCCTTCGCCGCGCACGAGCTAAACCAGCCGCTGTTGCCGAGCCTGCGCAGAGAGTAGGCTAAGCTGCTCTCAAAGCCAGTCACCGACTCGGCCGTATTGCTGACGAACGCACGCTCTTCGAGGCCGATTCGTTGCAGCATCTGCGTAGAGGTTCGTGGTGGAGTAGTTGTTCTCACGATCGAACGCCAGGTGCTGCCGTGCCGGAACCCGCCGCCCGCGGCGACCGGCATGTTCTTGGTGCTGTGCGCCGAGGCGTTGCCCAGGTTCGAGGTGAGCAGGCTCATGGTGCGGTCGAGCAAGGCAGTTCCGCCCTCTTCGCTCTGTTGAAGCTTGCGCAGGAAGTCGCCCCAGACGCCGATGATCGTCTGCTCGATGATCGTGAGCTGCGCGATCTTGTCCGGATCAGGCCGTGATGGCTCAGCGAATGGTAGCCCTCATTGACGCCCGGCTTGGGCAGGACTTCGTTCGCGCCGCCGATGTGCAAGGTGACGAAGCGCGTCGAGTCGGTTCGAGCGCCAAGTGGATGGTGTCGGGCATCGCGCGCGTTGCCGCGAGCTCAAGTCACTCAAGTCGATAGTGCGCAGAGACTCCGGCGCTTCGACCTTTGGCTTGGGCTTGAGCGCCCACTCCTGGTTGGCCGCGAGCCGCTGCTCGAGAACCGCGCACGCTGGTGAAGTAGGCGTCGAGCTTCTGCTTGTCGCCGGAACCGACCTCGTTCTGGAGAGCGTGCGCGTCAGCGCCCGATGTCCATGATGCTGCGGCCTTGGCTCAGACGCTCCGACTGGCGTTGCTGCTCCTCCGGCGTGTCGTCGAGGAAGAGTTTCGCGAACACCTTCTCGAGCGGCTTCCTCGGCTGGGATCATCGCACCGTTCTCGGTGTAGGACGGGCTCGTGTTGTCCGAAATGTTCAGGACAATCGACGGGAAACGAGTCTCGCCGCCCAGGTGCTTGGCCATGAGCTGATCGAGCGAGATCGAATTGCGGAATCCGCCCGTGCCACCGCCGACAATCAGCCGCTGTCAGGATGCACGCCTCGGCCTGGTGACCTGCCGTCACGCCCGGGTGCGAAACGCGGAGAATACCGTAAGTTCGTTGCGCAGGTCGCCTAGCTCTTGTAGATAAACCGGAGCTTCGTAGTCGCGTCCTGCCGTCTCGGGGAAAAGATTGGGAGCATGGAAGCCCAATCCCAAGCTGGTAGAGGACGAACCGTCGCAGGGACTCGCCGTCCGCACTGCGCGCGAAAGCGGGCGTCATGGCCTCGAGCCACGGCAGCCCCATGGCGACTCCAGCCGCGCAACGAGCGTGCGGCGCGAAAGGCGGCTACGAAAAACGGGGTGCTTCATGACAAGGCTCACTTGTTGAGGAACAACGGACTCTCGACGGCGGCATAGAGCAGCGACCTCAAGCCGTAGTCGTCCTTCGCGGATTTGGCGACGATCGCGTCGACCGCGCGGCGGTCGGCAAAGCGACGCGCGCCCCAGCCGTAGGCTAGCAGGCTCTGCGCCATGCCGCGGGCGATTTGCGGGTTTCCGACTTTAGGATCTTTTTGAGATAACGATGTCCCGAAAGGCGGTGCCATCGGGCATCTGATAGCTCGGGTCGACAGGTTTCCCCTCGACCCAATCTTTACCTTTCTTCTCCGAGGCGACCCGGTAGTGCGTGCGCCAAGGGAGCCAACTGCGTCGAAGGTCCTGTCGGCGCAGCCGGGCAGGATTGATCTGCAACGCTGGCAGGAGGCGCACGACGCATTGTCCCGGTGCATCTCTGAGCTGTTTGCGGATCGTCGTCATGCCAGCGGATGTCCGGCTCGACAGCGGCGGAAACGTTGGACGGAGGCGGCGGCACGGCCTTGCAAGATGCCGCTCGGTCACCCAGGCGCCGCGCACGATGGGCGAAGTCGTCGTGCCGTTGGCAGTGACCTTCAGCACCGCGCCCTGGGTGAGCAGGCCGCCGCGCGCGAAGCCCTCAGGCAGCGACACCACCTGGAAGCCCTCGCCCTCAAACGGCAGACCGTAGTGCAGCGCCAAGCGCTCGTTTACGATCGCAAAGTCCGAATCGACGACGTTGCCGATGCTCAGGTTCTCATCGAGCATGCGCCGGAAAAAGCGGTGCGTCTCTTCGAGCATCGCGTTCTTGGCGACCTCGTCGAATTCGGGGTAAAGCTTGCGGTCGGGGAGCGTGAAATCGATCTCGCGCAGGTCGAGCCATTGGCCGGTAAAATTCTCGGTGAAAGCCGCGGCCTTTGGATCGGCGAGCATGCGGTCCACTTGCGCACGCAGCGTCTTCGCTTCACGCAGCTTGCCCGCGGCAGCCGCTTCGAGCAAGGGCTGATCCGGCGCACTGCTCCACAAGAAGTAGCTCAGGCGCGACGCCAACGCGTAATCGTCGAGCGGTCCGGGCTTCTCGGGCAAATAGAGAAAGCGCGGCGAGGACAGCAGCGCGCGGTAGCCTCCTCGCAGAGCCTCCGCGAAGGTTTCACCGCCCGCAAGCGCCTGATCGACGAGCCCGATGTAGGAGGCAATCTGCGAGCGATCCACCGGCCGCCGAAATGCGCGTTCGGCGAAGGCGGTCATCAGCCGTGCAGCGTCCTCGCGCGTTCCGCGCACCGCGCCTTGCTCCACCGGAAGCTCGCCGAACAGAACTTGGCGAACCTGCGGGGCAGGCGCGCCGTGCGTGACCCGCTCCATGGCCAAGCTGTGGATGCGCACGCCGGGAACGCCCAGATCCAACACCTCGGGGATGGAGAGGTTCGTGTAGCTGTTGTAGTTGGGCCGCGGCTGCGTGTGGTCCGCCGGCTGGATTTCGAGCATGTGGTCCTGCTCCATCCAGGCGTCGAAGACAAAGTCGCGCGGCGTGGCGGTGAGCTCGAGGGCGCCAATCCAAAACATCAGCGGAGCCTTGGAGTAGCATATGCCGTTGCGCAACGAAGCCCACAGCGGCCGGCCCTCGGGCGCGTTGAGCGCCGAGGCGCTCAGGCGAATGCGATACCACCCCGGCTGCTTGACCTTGGTCGGCGTAATGCGCCCGACGAAGATCAGCGGCGTGGCCCACACGGCGACGGAATCGTCGTCGTAGCGCCACGGCTCGCGCGCGTTGTTCTTCGCGTTGCGGCGGCGCTCCATCTGATCCACGGTGAAGGTCTTCGACCAAGTCGGCCGCCCTTCGAGCGCTACGGAGAAGGCCTCGTCAAGGCCGGCGTCCGCCGCAGCCAAATACTTTTCGAGCAGGAAGTGCGACATCTGCTGCGAGGCGGCAACGGTATCGAAGCCGTCGGCGAGCGAGTCTTCAGGCAAGAAGTCCTGGAGAGGGATGTCGATGCCGAGCAGATCCTGCAGTGTTCGCTCATACTCGAAGCGCGTCAACCGACGACCGAGGGTACGACCGACTTCGGAGCGCCGCGCCTGGGCAAGCTCGGAAAGCGAACGATCGAGCGATTCGAGGAAAGCGGCCTTTGCGTCGGCTTGCGGTCTGGGCAGTTCCTTCGGCGGCATTTCGCCGCTGTCCACGCGCTCCCAGACCCGCGCCCAACGGTCCCAATCTGTTACGTTTTTCGCGTCGAGGGGGAGGGTTTGCAGGTCCAGTCCGCCCATCTTGGCCTGCGAGCTGTGGCAAGCGGCGCAGTTTTGCTCGAGGAAGGGCTCGAGAGGACCGCGTGCGCTCGAGCCGGTGACCGGCGCCCCCGATGCGACAGCGCAGACGACCGACAGGAGCGCGATTGCGTACTTCATGGCGCCAGAGCCCAAAGCTTCACGTCGTCTACGTCGATCGTGCCGCCGCGCAGACCGGTGATTCCGAAGCCGTCCGCATGCTCGGCGATGCGCGGGTCCTTGCCCCGCAAGGTCGGCCCGCCCTCGAACTGCACCACGGTTTGGTCGCCGCGCGTCTCGGCCAGCACGTGATACCACTTGCCGGTTTCGAGCTTCACTTCCGGCTTACTCGCCAAGATGGTCGGATTCTTCAGGTCGCCGATGTTCATCTCGAGGCCCGACTTCTTGAAGGCCACCCGCGCGAAGTGATGCCCCACCTCGAAGAAGGCGCCGACCATGTGCTGCTCGCCGGAATTGACGCGAAAGCGAAACTCGATCGCGTAGTCCTTCAGATCCGTGCGAATCATCAAACGAGGCTCCAGCCCCTGGTGATCCTTGCGCGAGGCTTGGTACTCGGGCGTCGAAGGCTGGCCGTGGAGCACGCCGTCGGCGATGCTCCAGCGCGTGTGCTGACGCGACTGCCAGAGCTTCGTGTCGAGCGTCGCTCCGTGCGAGAAATCTTCAGAGAGAACGAGATCGCCCTTCGTCCCCAACTGGGGCTGAAAAACGAACCCAGCAATCGCCGCAATGCCGCTCACGAGCAGCGCGGTCAACAGACGAATCTTCATGGATGGGTCGACCCGGAGGGTATGCTAGCACAGCCCCGCCGGGAGCAAAACGGTTAAGTCGCACAAAAAGAGAAGCTTGCGAGCGACCGAGCGTAAACAGAAGCACCTGGCTACCACTCGTTATACGATAGCGTGCCGTTGAGAGAAGCTTTGTCCAGAGCCACTGAACACATTCCAAACGCCGGACTGACCGGTGGGGCCGGTCTCGCATGACGATCTCCCACGTATCGCGCGACTCGGTAAAAGGGTCGATCGGGATCTCGCGCAGAGCCTTCGCGCACCAAGTCGTCGAGGTAAGGGCTCTTCCTTGTCGAACGTGTACTGGTCAATGACCGACCGCATGGTGTGCAGGTTGCTCATCAGCACGGCCTCTTTTGGACCGCACGATGTGGCCGTAGCTGCGGCACGGCGATGGCCAGAATCGTGACGATGATCGCCATCACGACCGTGATTTCGACCAGCGTGAATCCGCGTTGGCCTTTTCTCACCATTCGCTGTACCTCGTGCCGTCGAGCGCGGTGTCCATGCTCATCGAGAACACATCGAAAACATTGCGGCCGCCCCAACTCATCGAGTCAGGGGAGTCGCTGTTGGAACGCATACCCCACTCGGCGCGGCCGGTCATCGGGTCGACGGGAATCCGCCGCAAGAAGCGCATGGTCTTCGGCGCTTCTTCATCCTCGCCGCCTTCGGAGCCAAAACCGGAACCGGACGAACCGAATCCGGAGCGCGAAGAACCCGAGCGGGACGAAGAACCCGAGCGGGAATTGCTCGAGCGAGAGTTCGATCCAAAACCGCTCGAACCCGAGCGCGAGCCGGACGAGCCAAAGCTCGATTGGCGATTGGAGCCGAACGAGCCCTGCGAGCCGAAGCCGGACTGCCCGCCCATTCCGCCCATGCCCCTCGAACCTCCGATCGAGCCGCCCATTTGGCCACCCATTTGGCCGCCCATCTGATTCCCCATGCCCATGCCCCCATTTGGCCACCCATGCCGCCCATCATGCCGGGTTCTGGTTCACTTCCACGCCTTCCACCAGGATGTCCAGACTCTCGGGGTAGCCATGGTTGTCGGGTCCTGCTCGCCGGCAGTCCTTGGTCGGCCGCATCTTTGTAGCGATCGATCGCGAGTGCGAATCTCTTCAAGCGCCATGCGCAGCCGGCGCTCTTTCTCGCGTTGCACGCGAACCGTCATCAAGGGCAGCGCCATCGTGGAAAGGATGAGCAGTACGGTGAACGCCACGATCAGCTCGATGAGCGTGAGCCCAGCGTCTCGGCGCGTGATCCTCCTTGGCTGCTGTTGGCGAACCATCTCCCTCTACTACTGACTGACGGTTACGTTCGCTTGGGCGGTTCCAAGCTGAATGGTTTGTTGCTCCGCGGTGCGCGCGCGCCGGTGGGCGTGACTGACACCGTCGACTGTCCCGGCGCAACGGCCTGGAAGGTCAACGTGAGCAGGACGCCGTTGCCGTCCGCGCCGCCCGTGCCGGGGAAGCGCGCCAGGTTGACCTGCGCCAGCCCGGCTTGGTTGCGAACGTTCTTCGAGAAGATGACGTCGGTCATCTCAGGGACCCGGCAGGAAGTCGCCGCGCGCCACATCTACCAGGCTGAGCACTCGTTGGTCGTAGCGGATGCGCATGGGCGCGGAGAACAACTGCTGTGCGTTGTCGACCAGGACGCTCATCGTGACCTGCTGCCCGGGGCCACTTGAACGGCCGAGTTGTCGAACCGCAGGGCGGCGCCGGAGCCGGCGGGTGCGGCCTGCGTCGGGGCCTGAGCCGGATTTTGCGTTGGCGCAGCGGCAGGCGGCGCGCCTGGTTGTTGGCCCGGTTGCGGAATCACGCCGGGCAGGGCCGGGGCGCCGGGCTGCTGCAGCGGCGAGGGCACGCCGGGGGCAGGAGCGGTTGGCGCGGGCTTCTGCGTGGCTTGCGCCACCTGCTGCTGCGCCTGCTCGTGCTGCTCCTTGGTGTCGATCGCCTGGTCAGGCAAGGCGCTATCGCCATTCCCGTCTTCCTTGTAGCGAACAGTGAAGATCTGATCCGTACCCGAGGCCACAGCCTTGAGGTTGGTGTCCTCGATAGTCGGCAGGCGCACGATGTGCGGAATCAGCACGACCAGGATTTCGTTCTCGTTGTTCTCGACCTTCTTGATGGAGAACAGATTGCCCAGTAGAGGAATCTCTCCCAGAAACGGTACGCCGGACTTGGTGATGAAGACCTGCGACTGGTTCAAGCCGCCCAAGATGCTCGCCTCGCCCTCGACGATGCGGATGTCATGGGTGATCGTGCGCTGGCCGATGATCGGCTGCTTGATGTCCCCAATGTCTGTGAAGGTGCGCACGTTCGAGATCTCGATCTCGACGTGCATCGAGACCTCGCGGTCGTTGTGGATCTTCGGCTGGATGTCGACGTTCACA
This sequence comes from Bryobacterales bacterium, assembly GCA_041394905.1. Classification (GTDB taxonomy): domain Bacteria; phylum Acidobacteriota; class Terriglobia; order Bryobacterales; family UBA6623; genus RI-231. The sequence goes on from JAWKHJ010000004.1 coordinate 15,825, forward strand.
CCGACGTCGGTGTACTGGAACTGCGTATTGACCAAGGGGTTGATGCCCACGCCGCCGACGCCGGGCTGAAAGCTGCCCGTCGCGATCGGGATGCGCTCGCCGATGCGCAGGCTGGCCTGCATGTTGTCGGAGGCGCGAATGCGCGGCGACTGCAACAAATTCGCATCCGAGCTGGTGAACAAGGCGGTCAACTGGGCGCTGGGCAGCGTGGTCACCCAGTCGTTGCCCTTGATCGTGTTCAAATCGCCAAGGGCAACCGATGCGCCGGTGTCGCCTGATGCGCCGCGCGTGAAGCTGATCGGCAGCGATATGCCGTTGCCATCGCCGGTGACGGGCGAGACGCCCATCTCGCGCGTCTTCGCCTTGGACGCCTCGAGCACGAGCACGTCGATGATGACCTCAGGCCGCGCCTTGTCGATGTCGTGGATTACCTTTTCCGCCAGCGCTAGCTTGGCCTCGGTGCCGCGCAAGATCAGCGCGTTCATCGACGAGACGGGGAACATGCGGCGGATGTCGGTGAGGCCACGGATCGCCGTGACGATCTCTTGTAGCTCTTGCGGCGTCGCGACGTTGTTGAGGTAGATGGTCTTGACGATCTCTTCTTCGTACTCGCGCCGCTTGTTCGTGTTGTCGTTGGTGACGAAGATGGCGTTGTCGGAGATCGGCTTCCAATACGTTTTCGCGATCAGGCTGACGTAGTCGAGCGCCTCCGACAGCGTGGCGTTGCGGATCTCGATGTCGATCTTTTTGTCTTGGAAGTCCGGATCGAACAGGACATTGATGCCGGCGAGCTTTGCGATGGTCTCGAAGACGATCTTCGACTGCTCGCTCATCATCAGGTCGATGTGCTGATCGGAGAGCGGTTTGAGGACTGGCGGCTCTTTGAGCGAGTCGACCATTTCCTCGCGAATGGCGCGGTCCTGATCGAGCGCACTGGCCAGCAGATTGTCACCGGCTGCGGTTTTTTTTTCGAGGCCCTGGCGCTTTTCGAGCAGCTCGAGGGTGCGTTTGAGCTGTTGAGCCGCAACGGTCGAAGCCGGGTCAAGCTCGACGGCCCGCTGGAATTGCTCAACCGCTTCGGTCAGCAAGCCTTCTTCCCGCAAACGGCGCCCCTGGTCGACGTGGGTTTGCGCGGCCATGAAGCGCAGCCGGCGGACGGCCAGCTCGTAGCGGTGGTCGGAGGGGTCCTCCGCCATGGCCTGCTCGCTCAATTGCAGCGCCAAATCGTAGTCCTTCTGCAGCTCAGCACGACGCGATTGGCTGTAAAGATCTTTGGCCTTGCCCTTCCCCGCCCAGGCCGGCGGAGGAGGAGCGAGAACCAGCAACAGAAGGACTGCGGCGTGGAACGCGATCGCAAAACGTGCCAATCTTAGATTTGGGAGCATCAATGTCGAACCTGGGGCGAAAGCGTCCCTAGCAGTTCTGACGAAGCCGCCCCGAGGCGTGCAGACGAATGGAGAAGCCGGATCGCTTCAAAATTTTGGCCGATAACCGCAAGGCTCGGCACGACTACTTCTTCCTCGAGACATTCCGAGGCAGGTATTGTTTTTTGACCGGGGACGGAAGTGAAGTCCGTGAAGGCCGGAAAGGTGCAACTGCGCGACGCGTACGCAGCCATCAAGAACAACGAGCTTTGGCTGCACAACGCCCACATCAGCCACTACGAGCACGGCAACCGCTGGAACCACGAGGCGGTCACGGTCCGTAAGTTGTTGATTCATAGGCACGAGATCGACAAGCTCGTCGGCAAGACCCGCGAGAAGGGCCAGACGCTGGTCCCGACGAAGATGTACCTCAAAAACGGGCGTGTGAAGGTCGAGATCGCGCTCGCCAAGGGCAAACAGAACTACGATAAGCGCGAGACGATCAAGAAGCGCGAGGCCGACGCGGAAGCACGCGCGGCGATCGTGCGGGCGAGACGAAGCTAGCCAGGCCAGCCAGCGCGGGTTCCAGATTCCACTAATCTATGCTTTGTCACGTAGCGTGCGGAATCAAGTATGGATCAGTCGACGCCCAAGGGTCCGTATGTATTCGGCCCCTATTCCCTCGATGCATCCGAACGCATGCTGCGGCGAGACGGCGAGTCGGTTCCGCTCACCCCGACGCTCGTCGAGATTCTCCTAGCCCTGATCGAAGCAGACGGGAAAGTCGTAACCAAAGAAGAGCTCATTGACCGCCTCTGGCCGGACCGGTTTGTGGAAGAAGGCAACTTGGCGCGGAACGTGTCGTTCCTCAGGAAGTGTCTCGACGACGACGTCCGCGAGCCGCGCTTCATTCAGACGATTCCGCGACGCGGCTACCGGATGGTTGCGAAGGTGCGGGTCGCCGGCGAAGCCCCGCCTGAGTCGGAAGCGCAGAGAGCTGCGCCGTTCACGAGACGGAGTTTGTTCGCAGCGGCGTCATTGGGAGGGTTGGCGGTCGCAGGCAAGCTCTTCTGGAGCGCAAGCAGACCATCGGCGGTCCGTTCCTTGGTCGTTCTGCCTCTGCAGAGTCTCTCGAGCGGGGACCAGGGCGAGATGCTTGCGGACGGCGTGACGGAAGCGTTGATCACCGACCTCGGGCATATTCAGGCGCTCAAGGTCATCTCCCGCACGACTGCCCGCAGCTTCAAGCAAACGACGAAAACCCTGCCCGAGATTGGCCGCGAGCTCGACGTGGAAGCTGTGGTGGAAGGCTCCGTCCAGGTGTCTGGCGGGAAGGTGCGCGTCACCGTCCGGTTGGTCGAAGCCGCAAAAGACCACGAGATCTGGTCAGAAACATACGAGCAGGTGTTGGTCGACGTTCTGGTCCTGCAGCGGCAGGTTGCCCGCGCGATCGCCCAGCGCATCGAAGTCGAAGTCGGTCCGGAAGAGGACCGCTTATTGGCCGAGGAACCGAACCGCGTGGACCCGGAGGCTCACGGATTCTACGTGCGGGGGCTTTCGTTCAGGAGCATGGGTACTCCTGATTCGTATCGGCAGGCGGTTCCCTGCTTCGAGAAGGCCATCGAAAAGGATCCAACGCTCGCCCGCGCCTATGTCGAGTTGGGGGACATCTACCTGTTGCGCGGCACCTTCCTCGGGCCAGGAAACGAAGAGTGGTCGATCGCGAGAGACTACGCGGAGAAAGCTCTTGCGCTCGATGAGACCCTTTCAGAGGGGCACGTCCTGAGAGCGAGCCTGGCTTTGTGGTCGGATTTCGACCAAAGAGCCGCCAAGACGCACCTCGAGCGGACCCTCAAGTTCAACCCGGGTTGCCCGTACGCGTTGAGCCGCTACAGCTACACGCTGGCTTCCATGGGCTTGTTCGAAGAAGCTGTGTCTCGGGCGAGGCGGGCGGTCGAACTGGAACCACTTTCCAGCTTTCACCATGCGACGCTCTACCGCACTCTGTACTTCGCGGGTCGCTACGGGGAGGCGGAGAGCCGTATCGTCGAAGCGCTCGAGCTGTTCCCAAAGTCCGTGCTCCTGCGCGAAGTGCGAGGTCTCGTCGCAGTCCAGGCGGGTGTAGCTGAAAAGGCAATCGGGTACCTCCAGGAGGCGTTAGCCTTGGGAGGAGGGAGCGGAACCTCCGAGCTGTTGGCTTACGCGTTGGCTGCGGCCGGGCGCGGGGACGATGCGCTGGCCAAAGCGGGCGAGTTGCTGCGGTCCGAGAGGAGTCCGGGAATGGCCAGCTATGGGCAGGCCATGATCTTCTCGGGCCTAGGAGCCAGCGACGCCACGCTCGATTGGTTTGAACGGGCGTGCCAGTATCGCGACTACCGACTGGCGGTCGCGAATGTCGATCCTATCTGGAGCTCCGTTCGAGCGACCCCGAGATTCCAGCAACTGACGAAGGAACTTGGACTGCTTCCAAGCGCCAAACCCCCTGCCGTCTGAGCGGGCGGCGCGCCTCGGAAACGAAGACGAGCATCGCCCGCAACCTACTCTTCCAGATAGACTTCCGAGTTTTTCCGAACTCTTTCCGCTCATCGACAAGGACGGATTCGACGGATCCCGCCTAGTCTTGGCCGAACCGGACACGAGCCGTGTGCTTAGTTGGACCGGCCAGGCTGAAACGAATCGAGCGGAGGCAATCGAATATGGTTCGGAGTCCTTGGGCTCGGCGCGGCAAAGCGCGGGCGATCGGCACGCGTCTGTTACGGGTGGCGCTCTGGTTGGCGGCAGGTCAGGCGTGCGCAGCGGATTTCACCATACGTCTTTACGACTACTCGTCCTGCGGCGAGAGAACTCTTCGCGAAGCCAGCGGCATCGCGACGGATCTGTTCGCAAAGGTCGGCTTGGAGACTCGCTGGGAACAATGTCGAACTGACGCCTCCGGTCAAAACCACGACGCCTCGTGCTCACAACGCGCAGACGCGTCCGTATTGCAGTTGCGGCTCCATGACGCGCGCCAAGCGAAAAGGACAGCCCTGAAGCCGCTGCAATTTGGATACGCGCTGCCCTCCAAGGAGGGGTTTGGGGTTATCGCGGGAGTTTTCGTCGAAGAAATACGCAACTTGTCCCGTTCGCAGGGTCTCGATCTGGCCAGCATCCTCGGCCATGTGATGGCTCACGAGATCGGGCACCTCCCCTGCTGGGGTCTAACCGGCATACCCGCGAGGGAATCATGCGACCGTTGTGGAAAAGACCGAGACCTTCGGTTTGCTCAGACCGGCCTGCTCGGGTTCACGCCCGAGCAGGGAGACTTGTCGCTCCCCAAAGCGCAGCTCGGGCGATCGAGAGTTACCAGTCCGGGCCCATCCTGCGCGCCGGCCCGGCTGAGTACTAAGTCTCCACTTCCGCCAGCCAATCCGGCGGTTTGATCACCTCGCGCGGACGGGGGCCATTCGGCGGCCCGATGATGCCGTCCTTCTCCATGGCGTCGAGAATGCTCGCGGCGCGGCCGTAGCCCAGCCGAAGCCTGCGTTGCAGCGTGGAGGTCGACGCCTTGCCGGCCTCGAGCACAACCTTCACCGCGTCCTGGTACATCGGGTCGTCAAACCCAGGCGGGTCCTCCTCGGACGCTTCGGTCTCGTCCGCAGGCGCTTGCAGGTATTCGTAGTCGTAACGCGGCTTGCCCTGCTCCTTCCAGCGCTTGACGACCGCCTCGATTTCTTCCTCGGTAACGAACGGGCCGTGCAGCCGCATCATGCGCGCCGTGCCCGGGGGCAGGAAGAGCATGTCGCCGCGGCCAAGCAAGGCTTCCGCGCCCATCGTGTCGAGGATGGTGCGCGAGTCCACGCGCGTAGCTAGGCGGAAGCTGATGCGCGCCGGCACGTTGGCCTTGATCAGGCCGGTGATGACGTCGACGCTCGGGCGCTGCGTGGCGAGCACCAGGTGGATGCCCACCGCGCGCGCCATCTGCGCCAGCCGCGTGATGGACTCTTCCACCTGACGGCCTTCGAGCATCATCAGGTCGGCGAGCTCGTCGATGATGATCACCAAGTAGGGCATCCGCTTGAGCTCGGCAGCGAGCTCGGGGTTGCCTTCGCGCTCCATGCGTTCGCGCATGCGCTCGATCTTCAGGTTGTACTGGTCGATGTTGCGCACGGCGAACTCGGCCAGCTGCTTCAAGCGCCGCTCCATCTCGGTGGTGGCGTTCTTGAGCGCATTGTTGGCCTTCTTCATGTCGGTGATGACCGGCGTGAGAAGGTGCGGGATCTCGTGGTAGAGGCCTAGCTCGACCGTCTTGGGGTCGACCATGATGAAGCGCACTTCATCGGGCGTGGCCCGCAGCAGGATCGACATGATGAAGGCGTTGATCATCACCGACTTGCCCGATCCAGTCGAACCGGCGACGAGCAAGTGGGGCATCTGCGTCAGGTCGGCAATCTTCATCCGGCCCGAGATGTCCTTGCCCATGGCCACCGTCAGCGGCGAACGCGCCTCACGGAACTCGCGCGACTCGATCACCTCGCGCAGGCTGATCACCTCACGGCGCGAGTTGGGCACCTCGATGCCGACCGTCGACTTGCCCGGGATGCGCTCGACCAGAATCGACTCGCATTCGAGCGCCATGCAGAGATCCTCGGAGAGGTTGAGGATCTTCGAGACCTTGACGCCCGCCTCGGGCTTGAACTCGAACGTGGTGACAATCGGGCCCGGATTGATCTGCGTGACCGAGCCGCCGACCTTGAACTCCTCGAACTTGAGCTGGATCTTCCGCGCCAGCGCCTGCAGCTCTTCCGGGTCGTAGGCGCTGCGGCTATGCGGCGGATGCAGCAGAGAGGTGGTCGGGACGCGGTAGTCGATGGCCTCGTCCTCTTCTTCCTCCGGTTCGAAAGATTCCTGGTCGTCCCACGGCGGCGCTTCGCCGCGCTTGTCGACAATCGGGGCGGCCTTTTCGACGACCTCCTCTTCGAAGGCCTCTGCCTGGCGCTGCTCGCGCGAGGCCGGAGCATCCTCTTCTTCGTCGTAGGGAACGATCGGCGGGAAGCCGGCGGACGCCTCTTCCCCTTCTTCCAGCGCTTCGTCGGCTTCCTCGGGCGGGCTGACGGCGACCGCCTCGTCGCCGATGCGCAGAGCTGCTCGCTCGACCGGGGCGCGTTCCGCCGCTTCGGACTTCTTGCGCTCCTTTGTCTTCGGCCGCAAGCGTCCGCGGCCAAACCAAGCCAACAAACGGTCGCGCAGGCTCTTCTCGCTCGACTTGCGCGCCTCGATGAAGGCGACCAGCGCCGCCATGCGGAATGACGTCATCAAATAGAGCGCGACTACGGCCCCTGCAAACAGCAGCATGGCCGCTCCGGTCGGGTTGAGAAGGCGCACCAGGTTATCCGCGAAGATCAACCCCAACACGCCGCCCGCCTTCACCGTGCCGCGCCAGAACGCCCAGTCCGATTGCATGCCCAAAGCCGTCGCTCCCACAAGCAGGAACAGCGCTCCGCCAAGCACGCGCGTCAACGGCCAAGGCTGGTCAGAGGAACGCAGCCAAACCCAGCCGAGCGCAGTCAGGTAAGCCGGCAGAAAAAACGCGGCTAAACCCAACCATTGCAACGTCAAATCGCTGAAGATCGCCCCCGGCACGCCGATGAGGTTACTCACCTCGTCCGCGGCGGTGGCGACGTTGAAAGACGGATCGAGTGTTTGATGCGACACCAGACTGAGCGTCGTGGCGATCGCCAAAAGAAGCAATAGGAACCCTATCGGTTCATTCAACCGTGGGTTCGCCGTGGGACTGAACATCATTCCGCCTCTCCTTGCCAAAAAGAACAAGAGCCGAGGCGAAAGGGTTTCCCTCGAGCCCTAGCTCGCGGGAAAGCGGTAGAAGTACGCAAGAGCCAAAACTATTATGCCAAACACGATGCGGTAGATGACAAACACGCGCATGGTCGCCCGACGCAGGAAGGCCAGGAAGCCGGCAATCACGGCGAAACCGGCGACCGCACTGACGAGGACGCCGACGAGAAACGCGGTCTGCTGATCGGCCGGGATGCCGCCGTGCTCGAAAGCGTCTTTGGCGGCGAGCAGCGCGGCGCCGACGATGATCGGCGTCGAAAGCAGGAAGGAGAAGCGCGCCGCCGAATGCCGCGTCATGCCGCGCAGCATGGCCGTCGAGATCGTGATGCCCGAGCGCGAAGTGCCAGGGATGAGCGCCACCGCCTGAGCGCAGCCAATGGCCATGGCGTCGGCGAGGTCAGGCGATCTAAATCGCTGGAATGTCCCCTTCCGCTCGGCGTAGGCAATCAGCAAGCCAATGCCGATCAACATCACGCCGATCACGAAAGGGCTACGCAGCGACGACTCGACGAAATCTTTGAGCAAAACGCCTACGACGCCCGCAGGGAGCGTGGCGGCCACCAAGTACCAGAACAGACGCGGGTTCTCGTAAAGGTCGTAGTCCGGCTCGCCCGGCTCGGGCTTCCAGACCTCCTTTCCGAAAGCGAGAAAGATGAGCCGAACCCAGGTCTTGAAGAAGTACGCTATGACCGCCGTCACGGTGCCGGCGTGCAGCGCGATGTCGAACAGCAGCCCGTGATCTTGCCAGCCGAGCAGCCACGGGACCAGGATCAGGTGCGCCGAGCTCGATACCGGCAGGAACTCCGTAAGCGCCTGCACCAGCGCCAAAACGACGGCATGAAAGACGGGCATTGTGAGGTCTTACCGAGTCAACTTGGCGCCGCTGGCGTTTAGTGCGCAGCTAACGCAGGCTCAAACGCCGGGACGAGATTCCCGTCGGCGTCGAACGCCATCTCGGCCGGCTCGCTCAAGACCTCGATTTCCGGGTTGTTGCGCAACTCTGGCAAAAGGTTCTCGCTCACCATGCACTCGGCCAGATCCATTGAGTTGGGGATCCAAACGATCGTACAGTCTTCAACGTTCAAATTCCCGCAGGTCGGCAAGATGCGCTCGATGCACTCCTTATCCGAAGCAAAGTGCATCGGAGTCGCCCCGGGCTGCGTGGTCGACGAAGTCAAACCGTTGATCCAGGTCGCGTTGTAGTCGATCTGCTCCACGAGCCGGTCGGTGGTGATGTCGGCGAAGCCGATTCCGATGGCGTTGCCGTAGCTCTTGCTCGAGATGTTGCGGACGAACACGCGCTGGATCACCGGCACGCCGGTCCAACGATTGGGGCCGTCGACCGAGCGGTTGATGACTTTCGTGTCCATGCCCGCGCCGGAAAAGTTCTTGCCCATCTCGTCGACGATCAGCAGGTCGACCGCTTTGGCCGGGATGTTCGTCTTCCAGGATTTCGTTTTCGCGAGCAGAGCCTCTTCCTGCTCGACCATCCCTTCGACGCCGAGCGCCGCCACTTCCGCCGTGTTGTGCCAAGCGTCCTCGAGAATCGCCAGTCCGCCCAGCATCTTGCCGGTCGAGAGGACAACGGCACCGACGGAGCGGATGACCTGCTCCATGCCAATCTTGAGCGCCCAGGTGTGATAACGCTTCGCGCCGGCCCACTTGCCCAGGCCGATCGCCATCATCTTGTGGACGCCCGATTCCAATCCGCCCTCGAAGTCCGTATGCCACTTCACACGGCTGCACAGCATCACGCCGTCGGCCTCGAAGGCATTGCGGTCCATCGAGACCTCGATACCTTCCGGCGTCGTCCCGACTTTGACGACGTCGAGCGAGCTGACGATCGGCGCGCCCATGCGTTCTTCGGTGATGCCGTAGTGGTGCAGGACGTCGGCCTGACCTTCGGCCGTGGCCGCGCCATGGCTGCCCATCACAGGCACGATGAACGGCTTGCAGTCCCGGCTCTTCCAGAAGTCGACGACAGCTTTGACGATGACGTCGATGTTCTGAATGCCGCGCGAACCGGCGCCGACCGCGATACGGCTACCCGGCTTGACCGATTTGGTCCACTCGGCTGCCTCCATCGTCTGCCGCACGGCGGCGGCGACGTCGGACAGTGCTCTTTTCGGGAAGTTTTGGCGGACGCGTACGAGGCGGTGCATGGCGATTGAGACCATTATCACCCAGTGCGGCAGGCGTCGGGCAGAACGGCCTTCCCGCGAGAACAAGGAAGCTCGCTTACCAAACAACAAGGGCCGGGACTTCGCGACGCCCGGCCCTTGCGCCGCCCAAAATCGGCAGTACGGGTGGTGGTTTCAAACGTTGCTAAAAGGTGTCTTCCACGCACCCGATCTCTAGACAATCCGCCACGCCATTCGCGTCTTCGTCCCTTTTCAGGATGAGAGTGAAGGGCAAATCATAATCCCCGAGGCCTGTGTAGGTGAAGCTCCTTCCGCTCGAGGTTCGCCGGATTGCGCGGCAAGCGTGCTCCGAGCCCGTTCCGTTTGGATAGGGGGAGATGCTCCATTCCATGCAGGTCGCGTCGTCGCTGGAGCGGCCCTTCGTGCACGTCGCGACCAGCGGATCTGGGAGGTCGAAAAAGGGGTCAGGGCTATCCGGTCCGTGTGGTCCCGTTCGCTCCCCGTCTTACTTCAGACGGCAAGCGCGCCATTCTCGTCGACTATGACGATAAGAGGGCCTTTGTCTCCGATGCGGACTTTCAGACCGGGCGTAGGGCGATCACCGCGACCGGCGACGAGATTGGACCCGTTCTGTTCTCTCACGACGATCGGTTCGCGCTGTTCGTGCGGATGGCGGAGAAAGGGCTCCGCGACGCTGCAACCCTGTGGGCGATCGATCTCGAGTCGCCGGATAGCGAGCCTCGTCAAGTTGCCGACCTTGGCGAGGACCTGATTCCGTGGCGTCTGTGGACTGACCCCACTGGACGACTCTTTTTCGGTCGGTCGCGTCCCGAAGTCACCCGCACTGTCATGGTGGGCGCCGGGGCCGACGCGCCACAAGAAGAGACGGCGGTCCAGTCCGAACTCGCAAGCGGGACCTTCCCTCTGTTTTATTCCAGTGACGGTCAGGCGCTCTACTACCGACGGATGTTTGGCGAAGAAGTGACGGAACACGCGTCCGTGTTGCGTCGCGATCTGGGCGCCGGTCGAGACGAGGAGATCTCCCTACCGGTTCCCCCGCGGTCAGTCTACGGCGAGGCGATTCCGGGCCTGCGACGCGACCTCGAAAAGATCGCTTACGTTCGGGGCGGAGCCAAGGAGCTTGCTGTCTTTGACGTCCGGACGGAAACAAGCAGCACGGTTGTCGAATGGCCTTACCGAATTTTCGGCCTGGGCGGCGCGCCGTTCCGGATGGATTGGTCCCCGGCCGGCGACAAGATCGCCTTCGTCGCGCAGGCGGCTGACGAGCGCTCTTACACGCTCAACCTTGCGAACGTTGAGAGCGGGCAGGCTGTGACGCTCGTTGACCGGCTTCAGTTCGATGCGCCGCTCGCGTTCTCTCCCGACGGTGCAAGCATCGCTTATGCGGACGCGGATTGCCTTTGGGTCATCGCCGCGAATGGCGGCGAAGCCCGCAAGCTCAACTGCGTAGAGCCACTGGTCAGCCCGCCCCGAGATAGCTGGAGAGGTTCTCTGGCGGCTGAAGTTTGGGGCGGAGCGGGCCCAAGTTGGTCCCCTGACGGAACGCGTCTCGCCTGGGCGACGGCCAACGCCGTCTCGAAAAAGGCGGAGCTACTCGTGGTGGATACGAAGACCGGTACGACGAAGGTCGTCTGGTCAGGCAAACCGGATCTAGCCGATTGGGCGAGGCTCCCGCATTGGTCGCCCAGCGGCGACCAGATTGCGATCGCCGTCAGCGAAGGTCGGGACTGCGAGCTCTGGACCCTCGAAAACTACCTTCCGGACCAAGGTCGATAATGGAAACGGCGGGCCGCTTGTCAGGCGGCCCGCCGTGTTTTCAGCCGTTGCCCAGTCTCAGAACTCGTAGCGCAGTGCGAACTGCACCACCCGCGATCCCTGCGCGGAGGTGATCTCGCCAAACGTCGGGCTGGTTACGTTGCGGTTGCCACGCTCGAAGATCGGCGAGTTGCTCGCGTTGATGAAGCTGGCGCGAAACATCACACGCTGCCGCTCAGTGATCGAGAACCGCTTCTGCAGGCTGGCGTCGAGTGTCGTGTAGCCGGGTCCGCGTACCACGCCAACGCCCGAATTGCCGAAGGTTCCCACCAGCGGCTGGCTGAAGGCGCTCGTATCGAACCAAGCCCCGCCTTGACCTACGGTTTTCGGGCCATCGTTGCCGTCGCCGACACGGTCGGCGCGATAGCCGCGCGAGACGGTTCCGGAGCGGTCCGGCGAGCTGATCGTCCACGGCATGCCCGTCTTGTGGGTGTAGACGCCGGAAAGCTGCCAGCCGCCCAGAATGCCATTGACGGCCGAATTCCAGTTGCCGCCGAACTTCTTCTCACGGCCGAACGGCAGCTCGTAGACGAAGTTGCCCACCAGCATGTGCCGTTGATCGAAGAATGTCGGCCCCCACTCCGCGCGCTTGTCGCGCAGGTTCTGCCAGTAGGCGGACTGCGGACCACTGAGGCCGCCCGAGCCGTAGTACCCGATGGCGTCGCTCATGCCTTTCGAGTAGGTGTAGGAGACCTGGAACAAAAGGCCCTTCGTCATGCGGCGGCGCAGCGAAGCCTGCAGCGCGTTGTATTCCTGGTCGCCGTTCGATTCCGTGCCCGAGATCTGCGAGATGACAGCGAGGTCGGGGTTGCCGGAAAGGTACGGGCTGCACTTGCAGGCGGCCGGCGTCCCGTCGATGTTCACCTTCTGGAAGTAGGGCATGGGTACGACGAGGTGCGTGCCCTTTTGGCCCACGTAACCCACCGAGAGCACCGTCTCTTGATTCAGCTGTTGCTCGATCGTGAAGTTCCACTGCTTCACGTTCGCAGGGCGCACGTGTTGGTCCCACAACCGGATGTTGGCGCTGCGGTATGGGTTGGTCTGCGACACAGTCGAGAACCCGTCGGCGGTAAACGACGCGGGTTGCGCGAAATTGTCGTAGACCGCCTCGAACTCGATGTTGAACGGCGGATTGAGTGGCAGCCTGAGGTTCGTGCCGGTCCCCTCCATGAACGAGGAAATCGTGAAGGCTCCGCGGAAGACCGTCTTTCCGTGCAGCTTCTTCGGGGTGTAGGCGAAGCCAATGCGCGGCTGGAAGTCCTTGTTGTAGGGTTCGTAAAGCGCTCGTGAGTTGCCGTCTTGGCCCGCCAGCAGCAACTTACCGGAGTAAGGCTCGAAGCTCGACTGGCGGTCGAGCACCTCATAGAGAAGGTGGTGCCACTCCCAACGCATTCCGAGGTTGAGAGTGAAGCTCATCGGAGGCGCGCCAGTCGTCCTGGAAGTAGAAACCGAGCATGTACTTGCGGTGGCCCCAAACGTTGCCGGCCGTTCCCCGCCCGATGCGCGCGGGCGTACCGAGCAAGAAGTCCGCTTCAGCAAGGCCCTTCGAAGCCGCCGAAGCCTGATCGCGGCTGAAGTTGCCGTTGTACTGCAGGAAGCCCGTGCGGCCGGTGTTGCCGGCGTAGAAGGTATTCATGTGCTGCCGCAAGACCTGGCCCCCATCTTCATCTGGTGGCGTCCGCGGATCACGGTCAAGTTGTCGACGTACTGGTAAGTGGTGTTCGCCGCCATCGTCTGGGTGCCGATGTTTGCGCTGCCAATGTTGCTGGCGAAGTTGGAGCCGGTAAACTGCAACTGCATCAGCCCGGGGCCGCGTTCGTTTCCGTTCTTGATGCCAATCTGGTTGGCCACGTCGCCCAAGCCGTTGTCCGTCCCGCCGTTGTGAAACATGATGTTGTTTACGCCGAGCCGGACCTCGTTGACGATGCTCGCGCCGAAGGAGCGCGTCCAGTTGACGACGCCCGCCTGGAACGGCGAGTTGCGGAAGGCGCCGAAGTTCAGCGGGAACGTGTTGATTGTCGGGTCGTCCTGAACACTCTTGGAGTAGCGCGCCGAGATGGTGTCAGCGTCGGTGGGACGCCAGTCGAGCTTCACATCGCCCTGGTCGGTTTGCAGCTTGCGGTTCGAAGTATTGACTTGGTTCTGGCGCAATCCGCTGTTGATGGCGTTCGGGTACAGGCTTGCGTCGTTGAGCAGATTGAGGGCAACCGGGCTGATGCGGCTCTGCGGGATCACGTTGTTCGCGAAGGGCTGGCGACGGCCGGATGCGTCCACGTTGGCGTAGTCGTAAAGCTGAATCGGCGCCCCGTTTACACTGTTCGCGGACAAGTAGGCGGGGTCAAGCAAGTTGGAGAAGTCGCCCTTGCGGAAGGCCTCAGGCATCACGTTGAGCAGACCGGCCGAGCCTGGCTCGGAACGACGGGTCCCTTGGTAGTCGACAAAGAAGAACAAACGATCCTTCTTGACTGGCCCGCCAAGGGTGAAGCCGAACATGTTCTGCCGCAAAGGGACCTGGGTGTCGACCGCAGGATTGGATGCGGCTTGCCAGTTGTGCGCCCAGGTATTGGCGTTGAGCTTGTCGTTCTGGAAGTACTCGAACAGAGAGCCGTGCAATCCGTTCGAGCCCGACTTCATGGTGACGTTGATGATCCCGCCCTGGAAGTTGCCGAATTCCGCTGAGGCGTTGTTGGTGATGACCTTGAACTCTGCGACGGCATCGATGTTGGGTTGGTAGGAGGTCAGGTTGCCCGCCGGCTGGTTGTTGTCGATGCCGTCGAGCAGGAAGTTGTTGCCCTGCTCCCGGTTGCCATTGATATAGGGCCGCCGCCGCCGCCGGTGCGGCGACCATCGCTGAGTGATGCAGGATTGGTCGTGGTCACGCCCGGGACGAGCATCGTCATGGCAATGAAATTGCGAGTCGGTAGCGGCAGGGCGACTGTCTGTTCGCCGGTGATGACGGCTGAGTTCCGTCTTCTCGGTTTGCAGGAGCGGACCGGCTGCGGAGACTTCCACGGTCTCGGTCACCGCACCCAACTCGAGTGTCACGTCGATGCGGCCGCGCTGGTTGACCTCGAGTAGGACCTCCGGCTGCAGCCAGCCCCGGAAACCCTCGGAGCGCACACGGATTTCATAGCGCCCGGGCGGAATCCGCGGTAGGGCATAGATGCCCGACTCGTTGGACTGAGTAGAGTAGCTGACGCCGCGATCCAGGTCGCGAGCGGTGATCTCGGCGCCGACGACGGCGGCCCCCGAAGGATCCGTCACCAGGCCGGTGATGCCAGCACTGACTTCCTGAGCCCGCACGGGCTGAACGAGAGAGAAGATGGAGACGGCGAGAAGGAGCGCAATGCTCACTCTCAACGGAGTCGCGATTAAACTCATGGAAAAACTTACCTCATCCCTGCTGAATCGGGCGGGCTCCCGGGCCCGGACAAAGGGCACAATCCCCTCGTAGCCTACGTGCCAAATAGCTTATCCGGGCTAAGGGGCTCCAAGGGAATGGGTTTCCCGGTGAGATTTCACCGTGAAACCCTCTTTTGAGCCCTCTTTTGTTAGAATCCGGGGCGAGGGTATTGGGTCGATGCCCGAACTGATTCATCCGGCCAACGAAGCCGTTCGTCGGGCGTTAGTCGAAGACATCTTGGCCAGCGATCGGTTCGTCCGCTCGAAGCGTCTCAGCGATTTTTTGCGCTGCGTCACCCAAGCGGAGTTGAACGGGCAAGCTGAACAAGTCACCGAACAGTTCATCGGCCAGAGCGTCTATGGCAAGCCGCCGGGCTACAATTCGGCGGAAGAAAACATCGTCCGCGTGGACGCCCGCCGGCTGCGCTCTGCACTTCGCGCCTACTTTACAGAAGAGGGCGCTAGTCAGGAGTGGATCCTCGAGATCCCCAAAGGTCACTACGCGCCCTCCTATCGTCAGCGTCAGCCCCGCGCCGCCACAACAGCGGTCCTCGAGCCGAAGTCCGAGACGACAACGCCTCCCCCGAGCGAGCCGCGACGAGTGAGAGGCCGCGGGTGGCCATGGATCCCCCTCGCCGCCGCCGCGGCGCTCACACTCTTCGCATCTGGGTACTTCCTCGGTCACGGCGCCGGCCATGCCCAAGCGCCAACCGAGCTAGCCCAATTTTGGGGAACGCTGGCCGACGTCCCGGGCGGCGTGCTGGTGGTCTACAGCAACTCGCCCAACCCCGTCACGCCCTATGGACGCATCCTCGACATCTCCGAGGCTGACCCACTGCCAGACGACAGCCACACTGGCGTCGGGGAGGTGCAAGCGGTCCACCGCTTGGGAAACATTTTCCACCAGCTCGACGTGGCCTTCGACCTCAAACGCGCAGTGCTCGTCCACTGGGATGAGGTGATCGACGCCAACGTTGTCTATCTAGGCGGTCCGGCATCGAACCCCCACGTCGCCGAGTTAGGCGAGGAAGCCAACTTCACCTTCGACCCGGTGCCGCTCGAGCGCGGCGCGCAGTACGTGATCCGCAACCGCAGCCCTAGGGACGGAGAACCAGAGATCTTCGCCTCGACGTCGCCGCTGACTCGCGACTTTGGCCTGATCCGGCTG
This sequence comes from Bryobacterales bacterium, assembly GCA_041394905.1. GTDB lineage: Bacteria > Acidobacteriota > Terriglobia > Bryobacterales > UBA6623 > RI-231. The sequence continues at coordinate 31,568 of JAWKHJ010000004.1, forward strand.
ACGCCCGGATTCCGTTCCGACAGATGGATTCTGCTGCTCGCCGGCATCACGACGTTTGGCACAGCCGCGGCGGCGGAGGTTGTAGCCGATCCGATCGGGCTCGCCCAGATACGCTCCCTCCTGGGCCAGCAGCCGGACGCGGCCATCGAGCCGTTCGAGTGTCTGGTCGAGGTTGGGATCAAGAACAACGTCCCGTTCGAGAACCGCATCCTCTTATGCCGTCCGCTCGCGCGGTAGAAGCGCCGGAATGCCGGAGATGAAAACGAAAAACCCGGGCATCGCTGCCCGGGTTCGGTTGAGGGTCTGAAGACTCGCCTTAGAACTCGTAGCGCAGACCGAACTGCACCACGCGCTCGCCCTGCGACGAGGTGATCTCGCCGAAGGTCGGGCTGGTGACGGAGCGGTTGCCAGCCTGGAAAATCGGCGAGTTCGACAGGTTGATGAAGTCCGTGCGGAACTGCAAGTGCTGCCGCTCGGTGATGTTGAACGTCTTCTGCACGCTGGTATCGAGTGTGGTGTAGCGCGGGCCGAAGACCACGCCGACGCCCGAGTTGCCGAAGGTGCCGACAGCCGTATCGCGGAAGGCGGTCTTGTCAAACCAGGAGCCGCCCTGTCCCACCGTCTGCGGGCCGTCGTTGCCGTCGCCAATGCGGTCGGCGCGCGCCGAGCGAGCCACCGTGCCGGAGCGGTCGACGCCGGTGATCGTCCAAGGCATGCCGGCCTTGGTGGTGAAGATGCCCGAGAGCTGCCAGCCGCCGAAGATGCCGTCGATGGCCTTGTTCCATTCGCCGCCAAACTTCTTGCCGTTGCCGAATGGAAGCTCGTAGACGAAGTTCGCGACGAGGGTCTGCTTCTGGTTGAAGAATGTTGGCCCCCACTCGGCGCGCTTGTCGCGCAAGTTCTGCCAGTAGGCCGACTGCGGCGCCGATAGGCCGCCCGAACCGTAGTAGCCAATGGCGTCGCTCATGCCCTTTTGCCAGGTGTAGGCCACTTGGAACAGCAAGCCCTTGGTCATCCGCCGGCGCAGGTTCGCTTGCAGCGAGTTGTACTCCTGGTCGCCGTTGGACTCGGTGCCCGAGATCTGCGAGATCACGCTGAGGTCCGGGTTACCCGACAGGTAGGGGCTGCACTTGCACGCCGCCGGCGTGCCGTCCACGTTGACCTTCTGGAAGTACGGCATGGGGACGACCAAGTGTGTGCCCTTTTGGCCGACGTAGCCGACTGAAAGGACTGTCTCCTGATCGAGCTGCTGCTCAATGGTGAAGTTCCACTGCAGCACGTTCGACGGACGCACGTTTTGGTCCCACAGCCGGATGTTGGCGTTCTTGTAGGGGTTGGTCTGCGAGACGGTCGAGAAGCCGTCTGAGGTGAAGGAAGCCGGCTGCGTGAAGTTGTCATACACGGCTTCGAACTCCACGTTGAACGGCGGGTTGAGCGGCAGGCGCAGGTTGGTGCCGGTGCCTTCCATGAACGAGGAGATGGTGAAGGCGCCGCGCATGACCGTCTTGCCGCCCAGCTTCTTCGGCGTATAGGCGAAGCCCACGCGCGGCTGGTAGGACTTGTTGTAGGAGTTGTAGAGCGCCCGCGAGTTGCCATCCTGGCCGGCGAGCAGCAGCTTGCCGGTGTAGGGCTCGAAGCTTGACTGGCGATCGTTGACCTCGTAGAGCGGCTGGTGCCATTCCCAGCGCAGGCCCAGGTTCAACGTCAGCTCGTCGGTGGCTCGCCAGTCGTCCTGGAAGTAGAAACCCAGGATGTACTTGCGATGTCCCCAGACGCTACCCGCCGTTCCGCGGCCGATGCGTACAGGCGTGCCGAGCAAAAAGTCCGCTTCGGCCAAGCCTTTCGACGCCGTGTTGGACTGGTCGCGCGTGAAGTTGCCGTTGTACTGCAGGAAGCCCGTCCGGCCGGTGTTGCCGGCATAGAACGTGTTCATGTGCTGCCGCATCACCTGGCCGCCCATCTTCATCTGGTGCCGGCCGCGGATGACAGTCAGGTTGTCCGCGTAGTGGTAAGTGGTGTTGGCGAACATCGTCTGCGTGCCGATGTTGGCGCTGCCGATGTTGCTGGCGAAGTTCGAACCAGCGAACTGAAGCTGCATCAGGCCCGGACCGCGTTCGTTGCCATTCTTGATGCCGAGCTGGTCCGCTACGTTGCCCAAACCGTTGTCCGTGCCGCCGTTGTGGATCATCACGTTGTTCACGCCAAGCCGCAGCTCGTTGACGATGCTCGAGCCGAACGAACGGGTCCAGTTGACGACGCCGGCCTGGAAGGGCGAGTTGGCGAAGGTGCTAAACGTGAGCGGGAACGAGTTCAGAGTGGGATCATCCTGCACGCCTTTCGAATAGCGCGCCGAGATCGTGTCGGCGTCGGTCGGGCGCCAGTCGAGCTTCACGTCGCCCTGATCATTGGTGAGCTTGCGGTTGGGGATGTTGACTTGGTTTTGCCGCAGGCCGCCGTTGATGGCCGCCGGGTAAAGGCTCGAGTCATTGAGCAGGTTGAGCGCCACGGGGTCGAGCCGGCTCTGCGGAATGACGTTGTTGGCGAACGGCTGCCGCACCCCCGCGGCGTTCGTGGTGGCGTAGTCGTAAAGCTGAATCGTGCCTCCCGCAACCGCATTCGCGCTCAGGTACGTCGGATCGAGCAGGTTGGAGAAGTCGCCCTTGCGGAACTCCGCCGGCATCACGTTCATCAGCGTCGCCGAGCCCGGCTCGGAGCGCCGCGTGCCTTGGTAGTCGACGAAGAAGAACAAGCGATCCTTCTTCACCGGGCCGCCGAGCGTGAAGCCGAACATGTTCTGCCGCACGGCAACGGGCTTGGCGACGGCCGGGTTCGAGGCCGCTTGCCAGTTGCGCGCCCAGTTGTTGGCGTTGAGCTTGTCGTTCTGAAAGAACTCGAACAGCGAGCCGTGCAGGCCGTTGGAGCCCGACTTGAGCGTTACGTTGATGACGCCGCCCTGGAAATTTCCGAACTCCGCCGAGGCGTTGTTCGTGATCACGTTGAACTCCGCGATGGCGTCGATGTTGGGCTGGTAGGCGGTCAGGTTGTCCGAGACCTGGTTGTTGTCCACGCCGTCGAGCAGGAAGTTGTTGGCTTGCTCACGGTTGCCGTTCACGTAGGGACGGCCGTTGCCGCTAGAGCGGCGTCCGTTGTTGAAGCTGGCCGGATTCGTGGTGGTCACGCCGGGCACGAGCAACGTCATCGCGATGAAGTTGCGGGTCGCGAGCGGCATGTCGACCGTCTGCTCGCCGGTCATCACCGCGCCGAGCTCGGTCTTTTCGGTTTGCAGCAGCGGACCGGCGGCGGAAACCTCGACCGTTTCAGTGACCGCGCCGAGCTCCATCACCACGTCGATGCGGGCGCGCTGGTTCACTTCCAGCCGGACTTCCGGCTGCACCCAGGTGCGAAAGCCTTCCGAGGCCACGCGCACTTCGTAGCGGCCTGGCGGGACGCGGGGCAGCGCGTAGTTGCCCGACTCGTTGGACTCAGTGGTGTAGGTGACGCCGCGATCGAGGTCGCGCGCGGTGACTTCCGCCCCCGCAACGGCTGCGCCGGAGGGGTCGGTGACGATGCCGGTGATGCCGGCGCTGACTTCCTGGGCCCGCGAAGGCAGGCCCGCCGCGAGCACGAGCATGGCCAAAGCCAGCCCCGCGCGCGCGATGCGATGCAACGGAGAATTCGAAGCCATCGAGACTACCTCTTAGAGCGAAGCCGCCGAGGGCGCCTATCGCACCCGGAATTCGGCTCCCTTCTTCGAAACTAGCAACCGTAATCTCAGAAATTGCCTACCGAAACGGGCGAGGGTTTCGACAAAAAGAGGGGGACATCTCAGGGACGGAGCGGACCGATGCCGCCTAAACCGCACTACGCGCGGCGACGAAGGAAAACTAGACCGGGAAAGCGCGCGGATTGCGACCCGACTGCGGCGGCGTTTCCTGCGCCCTGAGCGAATCGAATAATTGGAATGGCGAACGAATTTCGGATTGGCTTTTGGGGCGCTGAGGCAGGCCATCAACGCGGATGACAACCGTCAATCGGCATCGACGCGAGACCGTTGGCTACCTCCCGGGTCAGCGTCCGTCGCTTGGACCGCACCCGGCGCCTCTCCCGAGGGCCGGATACGGCGGCCCGGAGCCCCTCCAGAACACTCCTTAGAAACGTTGGTTGGCCGATTGACAGAAAATCTCGCCCAGACCAGAATGAAAGTTGGCTCTCGTGCCGTAAGAACGCCCGCCTGATTCGTCTCACCTACTTACAGGCGACGTGCGGCGCCGAGAGCCGGAGTATACCTTTGGGGGACTTCGGCAAACAAGCGGACGCCGCATGGGAAACCGAAGAGCTGTTCGCCGGGAACCGCGATGGCTTGATGCGCTATCTGCGGCGTCATCTCGACGACGTTTCTGTGGCGGAAGATATCGCCCAGGAGAGCTTCATTCGGTTTTTCCAGGCGCGTAGCCAGGGCGAGGAGATTGATCAGCCTCGCGCTTGGCTATATCGCGTCGCCCACAACTTGCTGGTCGATTACAGCCGCAAGAAGCGGCCCGACCTGCTTGATGAGGATGGTTGGCTGAGACTCGAGGGCGCCGCGTCGGCGTCGTCGCACGGAATCGAAGCCCGCGCTGCGGTTGCGACGCTTCCCTGGTACAAACTCACCAACGGCGAAATACAGTGCTTGCGGTTGCGCTCCGAGGGGCTCAAGTTCCGCGAGATCGGCGAGGTCCTCGGACTGTCGATCTCGACGGTGACCAGTTATATCGCGCGCGCCATCGCAAAGCTACAGGCAACGGATTCGGGGGATCGTGGAGCACCTGAGCCAGGAAGAACTACTGCTTCTCGCTGACGGCGAGCTAGCTGAAGACCGCGCGGCGCACATCGAGGCCTGCGCGGAGTGCGAGGCGCGCGCTGAGGCGCTGCACGGCGGGCTGGCTGCGGCCGCCGCGCAATTGCGGGCGTCGGCCCAAGAAGAAAGCCCGGAGCGTCACCAAGCTTCTTGGATCCGGTTGCGAAAAGCCATCCGCGGCGGAACGGGCGCGGTCTCTGTCCACCTGGAACCCGAAGAGGTATTGCTTCACCTCGACGAAGAACTGGCTCCGGAACGCGCGCTGCACCTGGAAACGTGCGAGGCATGCCACGACGAGCTGCTGCGCGTGCAGGCGCTGATGTTCGACATCGAGCACGAGCTCCGCGCCTTGATTCCGGCCGAGCCGCGCGAACGCCGTTTGGTCGCGGCGGCCGCGCTCGAACAGAAGCTTTATCCCCCGAAGAAGGTCGTCAGCTTCCCGCTGCGCTGGGGTGCGGTCTACGCCGCCGCAGCCGCGCTCACCTTCGCTGTCTTCGGAGGCCTCTGGACATCGCAAACCGAACCTCCGGCGTCCGTCGCGGAACCAGTTGCGGCGATCCAAGAGCCCGCGCCGATCGTTGTCACCCCATCACAGCCGGCGCCCGCAGTCGCGACTCTTACTCGCGCGGTCGCAAAACCGGTCGTCGCGCCCGCCGCGGAGATGGACGCGGAGATAGACAGAGCAGCGGAGCCGGAACGCTTTGAATTCGCGTTCGCTCGTCCATTGGATGAGCCTTCTCGCGTGGCGATCGAGACCACGGCCGCTCCGCGCGTGAATGCGGCCGAACCGCCGATCCTTGCTTTCGCGCTGCCCACGCCGCGTTTGCAGCCGGCTCCTGCCGCTGCTCCCGCACCGGAGGCAACGCAATCAGAGGAACCTGCGAACCCGCAGCTTCTACTGGCCGGGATGCGCGCCGCCGTCCGCAGCGGTGCATGGGCTTCCGACGTGACGCCTGAGATTCGCAACGGCCGTCTGACCTTCTTTGGGCTGGCAGGCTCTGCCGCCGAGCGGGAGCGGCTAGTTACCGCAATCCGGCGGGAGCGCCGGACGCCGCCATTGAAATCGCGCTGGCCGGCCGCGCCCTGCGACTGACGCGCATGCGCTCTCTTCCAGCGTGGGCGAACGCCCGGTTGGAGGCCTGATGCGCTCGGCGCTGCTCGCCCACTACGGGGATGCCGCCCGGCGCTCGTTCCAACAGCCGACGTCGAGTGCGCTCGATGGAGAGATTGCGCGCTTCACCGGCGAGGTCTACCGCAATCAATCGCGCTTGGTACGACACGCACACGCCCTGAGTGAGTTGCTCTCACAGTTTGACGCCGCGGCACTGGCGCCGGCCGAGAGCAAGACTCTCGACTCGCTGATCCGCTTCCACGCCGAGGGCGTCGCCGACGCGGAAGCCCAAATTTACGGCCATCTTTCGGAAGCGCTGCCGCGCCGGTTCTGGAATCACCGCGGCGACCGTAGCAGCGAGATTACCGACGTGGATCTTGCCGACTCCACCCACACTCTGCTCGCCGACGCACTGCACCTCGACGAGACGTTGACTACGCTCCTTGGCGCATCGCCCTCTTCGATCGATGCTGGCGACGCGCAGACCTCCGTTGGCGCCCTGCTTTATCGAATCCGCACCCGGGCGCGAATTCTCACCTCCGGGTTGGACAGCACGCGCTGATCGGGCGATCCTAAGAGCGGCATGCGGCCGCGTTTCCCAGCGCTCTTGCTGATTCTCGCTCTGGCCGCTTCGGCCCAGGAGCCTCCGCGTTCCGCCGTCCAGGGCGCCGTCCTCGACGCCTCCGGCCTGCCCCTCGATGATGTCCAAGTCGAGTTGCTGAGCCTGACCACCGGGCGTATCCGCTCGCTGCGGACAGACCAAACCGGCAGATTCTCGTTCAGCGATCTCGATTCGGCACGCTACTCGCTTTCGTTCTTCCGCGACGGCTACGCGGCCGTCAAACAACCTCCGGTGGAACTGCTGCCAGGCTCGCCGCTCGAGCTGACCGTCCGTCTGGAGCGCCTGGGCCCGCCACTGGCTCGGCCGACCGCGGGCATCCAAACCATCGCGCTCGAGTACGGGCTCGTGCGCGAACAAATCGCCGCCGCGCCCATGCTGCTCGGCTCAGAAGGGCGAACCGCAGTGGACAAGCTCGCCCTTCTCGTACCTGGACTCACACCGGTCGAGCCCATCGAGATCGACCCGTTCTCCGGCGTCGCCGCCGCCACCTCGGCCAACGGTTCGCGGCGTTCGGCGATCAACTACCAGTTCGACGGGGCCAACAACAACGCGCAGAATCGCGTAACCGGGGCCCAGGCCGCGACGTTCGCGCCGACGCCAGACGCCATCGAAACGTTCCGCGCGGTTACCCACACCTACTCCGCCCGCGACGGTCGCAACGCCGGCGCGGTGCTGTCAGCGACCTCGCGCTCAGGCGACGCCAACTGGCACGGCCAACTCCGTGGCATCCTGCGCCCGTTCCAGAACCCGCTCGCATCCTTCGACGGCTCGACCGACTCGCTCGGCGGTTGGGCGGGCGGAGGCCAGATCGGAGGGCCGCTTTGGAGCAAGCGCAAGCTTTTCTTCTTTGGCGACTTTGAAGGCTGGCGAACCACGCAACAGCACACACAAACTGCGGATGTGTTCTCAATGGCCGAACGCACGGGCGACTTCTCTGCGCTCGGGCAAACGGTCGTCGATCCGCTCACCAATGCGCCATTCGCGGACAACGTGATTCCCGCCACGCGGCTTGATCCGCTGATGCAGCGTTACCTCGACGCCTTCGTGCCGGAACCGAACGTCGGCGACCGCCAAGCGCGCTTTCGCTCTGACTTGGCTTCGCGGGGCAAGACGTCCGTTGGCCGCATCGACTTCAAGCCCGGCGACTGGACGTTCACCCTGAGCCACCTCTACTACCGCGCCGACGTGCTCACACCCATTGGCGACGAGGTGATCGCCCCGTCGCCCGGCGTGGCCGAGTCGCGCCGCCAACTCAGCAACAACGTGCAGTTTTCCGCAACGTGGAGCCCCGGCGCGCGCTTCTCGCAGACCACGCGCGTGGCCGGGCAGCGCCTCTCGATCGCCCGCTGGCAAGGGCGGCAGGACTACCGCGGCATGACCGCCGACGAGTTCGGGTTCGACTTCGCAAGCTACGGCTACGAGCCGGGGACCATCCCCGACGTAACGCTCTACGACGACCAGGGCTTTGTGCGCATGCACATCGCGCCGTTCCTGTTCTCAGAGAATTCCGCGCAGACGACCTACCAGTTCAGCCATGACGCCGAAGTGCGCCTCGGGAGACAAACCTTCCGCGGCGGCGTGCTCTACCAGCGCGGGCTCTGGCCGTTCAGCAACACGGAGAACTTCGCCGGCAGCTTCAGCTTCCCCGGCCCGCCTGAGCCGCCAATCCGCTCGCGGCCGAACGGCCTGCGCGACCTGCTGCTCGGCCTCCCGAGCGAGTATCGCCTGCAGACGCCGCGCTCGCTCGACCTGCGCTGGCGGGAGTTCGCCGCCTACGGGCAAGCCGAGCTCCAGCCGCTGCGCACGCTGCGCGTCACCATTGGACTCCGTGCTGAGTCGCAGCCGCCCGCCTACGACCGCTTCGACCGTATCGGCGCATTTCGCCCGGGCGAGACGAGCGAGCGATTCCCCACACAGCAGATCGGCCTCATCTTTCCCGGCGATATTGACGGAGATCGCGGCGTGCTGCCTCGCGCGACGGTCGACTACCCCGGCGTCAACGTCGGCCCTCGCGTCGGCGTGGCGTTCTCGAGCGGTTCCGACAACCGCGTGGCGCGCTGGCTACTCGGCCCCTCGGGGCGGTCGGTCATCCGCGCCTCATACGGGTTGTTCTACGACTTCGGCGCCTTCGCGGGCTCGAGCGCAGCGGCCCTGTTCCAGGCCAACTATCCGCCGTTTAGTACTGTCAACACGTACGACCTTTCGAACTTTTCGCGCTTCTCAAACACCTTCGCCAGCCCGTTGGCGTCAGCGCCTGGGGCGCAACGTCCGGATCTGGTGTCGGCCATCGTGCGCTACCCGTTCCTGGTCTTCGACCGCGACTTTCAGAACGCCCGCGCGCATCAGTGGAACTTGGGCTTCCAGCGATTACTGCCCGGCGGCGTTTTCGTCAGCGCCATCTACGTGGGCTCGCGCTCGCTCAAGCTGCAGCGCCAGCGCGAGCTGAACGAGTTTATCCGCAACCCGCTGAGGCCGTTTACGTTCGTCCGCAGCATGCGGCGCTACTCGCGCTACAGTGACATTCGACAGTTCGAGTCAACGGGCAGCGGACGCTATAACGGCCTGCAGCTGCGCGCCAACCGCTACCTGCGCCGCGGGCTGGCCTTCGATATCGGCTATACCTGGTCGCGCTCGGACGACAACAGCTCGCAACTGCTCGGCGGCGAGCTCGTCACCGAGCCCTGGTCGGTCTCCAATTTCGACCGCCGCCAGAACCTGACCGCCACCTGGACCTGGGAGATGCGCATCCCGCGTTCGTGGAGCGACCGTTACCCCTGGCTCGATCGCTGGACGCTCGCCGGCGTGATGCGCGCGCGCTCCGGGCTGCCCCTCGACATCCGCCAGAACGAGGACCCCACTTTCACTTTCGAGAGGATCGGGCGGCCGGACGTGCTGGCGCCGTTCCGCCCGCTCGACCCGAGCAAGATCCGCACCTTCACCTATGCCGACGGCCGAACCGTCACGGGCCGCTTCGCCTTCGACCCCACCATCTTCCAAGCGGTCAAACCGACGGACTTCGACGAGACGCGCCCCGGCAACATCAGCCGCAACGAGTTCCGCATGCGCGGCTACCGCCAATGGGACCTGCGTGTCGCGCGCCCGTTCGCCATCACGGAAGACCTTTCGATGCAACTCGGCTTCGACATGATCAACGTGCTCGGGGCGCGCAACTGGGCGGCGCCGTTCGGCAACATCGACCACCCCTACTTCGGCGTCGTGCGCACCGAAGGCGTTCGCCGTACCTTTCAGGCCGTCGTGCGCGTCGAATTTTAGAGACTGGGCCGGAACTTCGGGCCGCTCCGCCGCGAAGAGTCACAATAGCGCCCGGCTATACTGGGAGCGTCAGCTTTTTGGGAGAGTCCATGAATCGTTCGTTCCTTAGCGTTGCGCTGCTCGCGGCGTTGTTCACCTTCGGATGCAGCCAATCGTCCGTGTCCACGGAAAAGGCCGAAGCTGCGCAAGCCGCCGGCAAGGACGCGCCGAAAGCCGCGCCGGACTTCACCCTGACCGACGCCGACGGCAACGAGATCACGCTCTCCAAGCTCAAGGGCCAAGTTGTCCTGCTCAACTTCTGGGCGACGTGGTGCGGCCCTTGCAAGATCGAGATGCCCTGGTTCATCGACTTCCAGCGCAAGTACAAAGACCGCGGATTTACCGTCGTGGCCGTCTCGCTAGACGAAGAGGGCTGGGATGTCGTGCGGCCCTACGCTGAAGAGATGCAGTTTAACTTCCCTGTCGTGGTCGGCAATGACGAGCTCGCGGAGAAGTTCGGCGATATGTACGCGCTGCCCACCACTTTCGTCATCAACAAGCAGGGCGAGATCGTCGACACCCACACCGGTTTGGTCGACCGCACCGTCTACGAGGAAGAGATTGAGTCGCTTCTGTAAGCTCGTTCTCGCCGGATCGCTGGCCACTCTCGTCCTTTCGGCCCAGTTTCGCGGTTTCCAGGCGGCCTCGGTCGCGCCTCCGCCCCCGGTCGCCGTCAAAGCCGGCGCGGAAACGAGAGTGCCTGTGACGGTGCGCGTCCGGCCCGGCTACCACATCAACTCGAGCAAGCCGAACGAGGACTACCTCATTCCGACGGCTCTGACCTGGGATGCAGCTCCGCTCGAGGTCGTGCGCGTCGAGTATCCCGAAGCCGAGACCGTGACCTACGACTTTTCTCCGAAGCCGCTGTCGGTCTATTCGGGCGAGATCGAGATCGTCACAGTGCTGCGCGCGCCCGCCGGGGCCAAGCCGGGAGAGACGATCTCCGGACGGCTGCACTACCAAGCCTGCAATAACAAGGCTTGCCTGGCCCCGACTTCGGTCGAAATCTCCGTTCCGCTCGAGCACTAAGCAACGGCGGAATCGTTGCACCTACAATCCAAGGTGTGAGCGTCAGCGCAAGAATCCTCAGCGACTGTTTGGCCACACGGGTACGCCGGATCAACCGCATCGTCACCTCGATCTACGACGAAGCGCTGCGGCCTTACGGGCTCAAGATCAGCCAAATGAACATCCTGGTTGCTGCGGGCACGCGTAGCCCGGCCCGGCCGGCGGAGCTTGCCCGCGCGCTCGATCTCGATCCGTCGACATTGAGCCGCAATCTGCGCATCCTGCACCGGCACGGCTGGATTGAGTTTCTGGAAGACTCCGAGGACGCTCGCGCCCAGCCGTTCCAGGTGACCGCGGCAGGCTGCAATCTGATCGACAGGGCGTATCCAGCGTGGAATGCGGCGCAACGAAAGACCGAGGAAGAGTTGGGCCAAGACGTCGTCGAGGCACTGATGAAGAGCTTTCCCGCCGCGGACAGACGCCTTAGCTACAGAGACATCCAGGCCAAGGCAAGCGAGAGCACAATCATCGCGCCCACCGTCAGGTACGCCACCAAGTTGAAGAACTTCGAGTTCGTCCACTCGCCCATCAGGTCCGAGCGGTTGATCAGCATCAGCGTGAAGATGAGGATCACCGGCAGCAGCACGCCGTTGAGGACCTGCGACCACAGGATCATGCGCACCAGCGGGAACCCCGGGATGAGCACCATCCCCGCGCCGAGCACGATCAAGCCCGTATAGAGCCAGTAGAACGCAGGGCCCCTCGTCGAAGCGCTGATTCACGCCGGACTCGAAGCCCAGCCCTTCGCACACCGTGTAGGCGGTCGAAAGCGGCAGGATGCTCGCCGCGAACAGCGACGCGAATAGCAAGCCGGCGGAGAACAGCAGGGCCGTACTCGCCGAGCGGCTTCAACGCCAGCGCCGCCTCGGAGGCGTCCTGAATCTCGCGCGGCCCCTGCTCCCAAATCGCCCCGCGCTCGAGACGATGATGAAGAACGCGATCATCGACATCACGACGCAACCCACCACAACCTCGATCCGCGACTCGCGATACTGCTTCTCGTCGATGCCTTTCTCGACGACCGCCGCTTGCAAGTAGAACTGCATCCACGGCGCAACGGAGGTGCCAACCAATCCGACCAGCACCGCAATGTAGCCGGGGTGATTGATCAACCCACCGGCGTCACCGTCGCCTCCATCGCCTTGCCCCAATCCGGCTGCACCATCAGCGCCGACACGATGTAGGCGAAGTAGAAGCTGCTCGCCACCAGGAACACCTTTTCGACGCTGTCATAGGTTCCTTTGACCACCAACAGCCACACCAACGCCGCGCCGATCGGGACGGAGATGTAGCGGCTGACCGAGAACAGCTCGAGCGAGCCCGCGATTCCGGCGAAGTTCGCCGCCACGTTGGCCAGGTTCACCAGGAACAGCACCGCCATGACGATGAACGTCGTGCGGAATCCGAACTCCTCCCCGAATCAGATCGAAAGTCCTTTTCCCGTGACCGCGCCCATGCGCGAGCACATTTTTGCGCCACGATCAGCGCCAGCGTGATCGGAATCAGCGTCCACAGCGGCGTGTAGCCCCAACGCGCGCCGGCCTCGGAATAGGTGAAGATGCCGCCGGCGTCGTTGTCGACCATCGCCGTGATGAAGCCCGGCCCCAACACCGCGAAGAACACGGCGATCTGGCGGCGCATTGTCTTGAGCAAGGCCATCTAGCGGGAACGCCCGGTTTGAGAACGGCGATCACATCGTCCGCCGTGATTACGCCTTTGAGCAAGCCGACCTCGTCGGTCACGGGAGGGAATAGCAGTTGTACTTGTCGAAAATTTCGATGACTCGGCTGCGCTCAGCCTCCAGGTCGACGCGCGGCGTCTCACGAAACGCGAGTGGCCGAAGCGGCTGATCCGGGCCGTTCAGGAACAGCCGACCGATGGGGACCGCAGCCACCAGCCGCTCCAAGTCGTCAACCAGAAAGACGTGCGTGAGCGACTTGGCGAGATAGTCGTGCTCACGCATCGCAGTAATGGCCGCTTCCACGGTGGCGTCCTGCTGCACGGCGAGGAAGTAGTTGGTCATCATGCCGCCGGCGGTATCTTCGGGGTACTCGAGCAACTCTTCGACGTCCGCCGCCGGCTCGTCGTCCATCTCCTCGAGAATCTCGTCACTCTCGTGCTCTTCGAGGCTGTTGAGCAGGTCGGCGGCCGCGTCGGGCTCCATTTCGTCGAGGATCTCGGCGACGCGTTCCTTGTCGAGCGAGTGCAGGATGCCGGCGTGCAGCTTCGGGTCGATCTCCTCGAGCGCCTGGGCGGCTACCTGTTCGTCGAGCGTCTCGAACAGGGCTCCCGCGCTCGGCAGGACCGAGCTCTTCAATGATGTCGGCCACGTCGGCGGGATGGAGCTGGCCGATGCGGTCGTGCGAGATGCGCAGCTTGAGACGGCGGTGGGGATCCGGCTCGACGATGTTGCAGTACTCCCAGGGGATGGAGTTTTGCTTGAAGCGCGTTTGCAACTTGCGGATCATCCCGTAGGGCAAGACGCCCTCGGTGAGCCGCCGGAAGGCGCCCTGCAAGCCCACGCCCACCTCGTGGACCCAGAGCTCGTCATGCGCGTTGGTGCGCTCGATGCGCAGCGCTACGTCGTTGACGCGCACAACCTTGCGGCCGTTCACGTCGACGATCTGTTGGTCGAGCAGATCGCGGTCGAGCAGCAGGTGCGACTCGTCGCTGTAATAAGGAATGAACTGGTCGTCGGCCAGTACGATCCGGTCGAGGCTGATCTCGCGGATCTGGTCGTGGCGGATCTGGAAACGGATCTTGCCGTCGCCGAAGAGGTAGTGGGAAATGCGGCGAGGATGCTCTCTAGGCGCAATCGCGGCTTCGCGTACACGCCCGATGCGCGCGCCGTTAGGCCCTTCCAGGCGAAGCCCGGTGAGCTCGGTCAGGTAGACCAACCGCTCCAAGCCGACTTTGGTCGTCGTCATCTCGCCGTCGCGCGGCGAGCGCACGCCCCGGCAGGGCGTGCGGCGTCGCGCGCTCCCTTGTCGTGCACCAACTACTGCCGGGGTCGTCTAACATCGTCTGCAAGTCAAGCGGAAGCGCCCTGCGTCCGCTGTACCTTCTTATCGTACACCGGGGAGCGCGGATGGGATCTGCACAGCCGCTCTTGCGCACCGGCTTCGGCGAGAATTTCGCCCTGAAACACGACAACGCGCGACATTTCGCGACATCGCCGCTGGCTGGATCTAAGGTTTTCAGAAAAAAACAAGAAGGCTCCGGAAGGGGATTCCCCGGAGCCTGTTCGCTTTGAGGGTAACAGGCCTGTCAAGCGTCGACGGGGCGGTAGAAGGTCAATGCGTTCGAGCCCGCCTTGACGATCCTCGTCCGCACGAGCTGCTCATAGTTCTCGCGCAGCTCGAATTTGGCGTCGTGCTGCGCGATGGCGAGCTTCACGCCCTTCTCGGCCAAGGCGTGCAGCGTCTTGTGGTAGGCGTCGTGGTCGGCGTAGGGCGGCCCCAGGAACCAGATGTCGGCTTCGATGCGGGGCAGGGCGGCTTCGACGCGCGACGAGATCACGATGGCGTCCGCCGTAGCGCCCAACGTTTCGAGGTTCGCCTCGATCACCTTCACCGCCTGCGGGTTTGCCTCCACCATGTAGGCCTGCAACGCCCCCCGGCTCAGCGCCTCGATGCCCACCGCGCCGGTCCCTGAGAATAGGCTTGCGAAGACCTGCCCGGCAACTTCCAGCTGCAAGATGTTGAACAACGTCTCGCGCATTCGGTCCAGCATCGGGCGTTTCCATGCCGCAGCGAATTAGGCTGACGGCATGATATTTGCCGGCGACTCTCATGGCTTTTCTCGGGCGACCTCGTCTACAATCGGGCGACTTTCCATGGGAGCACACAGCCGCCGCGACCTTCTATGCTGCCTCCGGCGTTCCGCTTTCCGCTTGCGCCTTCGGGTCCGAAGGCCGAAGCTGCGCCGGAAGCCGCCTTTTGGACGCCGAAGGTGAGCGAAAACATCGGCTCCCTCGACGACTCGACGCTGCGCTGGATGGCTCAGCTCGGCCTCGAGTGGGTCGTGCTGCAGGGTACGGATTGGGTCGACCGGGGCGCGAAGGGCTACTGGACGGTCGATGACATACGCCCGCAGGAGCGTTGCCAGCGCGAATGGCCTGGCTCTATTCGCTGATGATCCCCATCGCCTGGCTGATGAGCCTGATGCTCGGCCGCGACGACCGCGACCACGACCATCGCCAACATCGAGCGCAGCATCCAGGCCGCGGCCGAGGCCGGCGTCCAGATGCTCGAGTGGCTGGTCGCCGGACTTCAACTTTCCGCGACACTGGCTACTACACGGTCGAGGGCCGCGGCGGCGCGGGCTACAAAGCAACGACTACGCCCGCGTGGCCGACGCGCCGCCATTTCCAGGCATCGGCGCCGACCTCGCGCCAACAGCTCGGGACCGCAAGGAACACGCCGTCGAACGGTATCCCGGTGGCTGAGAAAGCTGGCGTGACCATGGGTTGCCACCCCAAGGATCCGCCCGTGAAGGCCATGCGCGGGATCGAGCGCATCCTCACGAACACGGACCAGATCGAGCAGTATCTCGACGTCGCCGACAGCGCGGCCCACGGCTTCACCTTTTTGCCAGGGCACTGTCACGAGATGGGCGTCGACGTTCTCGACGCCATCCGCTTCATCGGCGGCCGCGACGCATCCACCACGTCCGACGCACCGTCCAGAACCGTCCCCAAGTTCGTCGAGACTTTCATTGACGACGGCGATGTCGACATGCTCGAGGCCATGCGGGCCTACCACGAGGTCGACTACCAGGGCTCGCTCGTGAGCGACTACACGCCGCGCATCGTCGGCGACTTTGCGGGCGGACGTCGGCTGCACGTTCTCGCACGGCTACATTCGCGGGTTGGTGCAGGCTGCGAACGTTCTGCCGCTCCAAAACCCCAACCCTGACCACGCCCTGGCTTCGCGAAAGGCTACGCGACCTCTCCGATGACACGCTGGCGGTTTCTTCAAACAGATCGGCATCGAGCACGTCGTCAGCGCCAACGCGCCGAATCTCGTTGAGGCCTCCAAGCGGGGACCGATCCCCGGCCGACATGGCGCGAGCAACGACAAGCCACTGAGCCCTGAAGGCCGCCGACCTCACATCAAGGAGTATCTCGAAGAGCGTGGCCTCGGCGGAGATGGTCCACCTGGTGCATTTCGCCATCCTGTTGGGCAAACTGGACTGCGACCGTGGTTCCTCGCCAACGTGCAGCAGTGCATTCGCGCTGCCGGCGAAGCCGGATTCCGGTGGTCGAGTACAACCCGATCGCCGCCGCGGGCCTGGAAGGCAGCACGACCGGGCGCGGCGGGATGAGGCTACGCGACTACGACCACACGCGTAGCCAGCTGACCGCCTCCGCTGGCCAACGTCGGCGAACATTCGCGCGAGGAGATGTGGAGCGGCTGCACTGGTTCCTCGAAGGCGTCATCCCGGTCGCCGAGCAGAGCGGTGTGCGGCTGGCGATGCACCCCAACGATCCGCCGATTCCGGTCTTTCGCGGGCGGCGCAGCCAGTACTGAAGACCAGAGGCGGCTGATCGAGCTGATCGACAGCCTGGCGAACGGCATCACGCTCGGACACCGGCGTGACGACTCGAGATGGGCGCGAGGACGCGGCGAGGCGATCCGCTACTTCGGCTCACGGCGACCGCATCCACCACGTCCACTTCCGCACCGCGCGCTGAGACGCCTTACTACGGGTACGACGGAAGTGATGCACGACGAAGGCGACTGCGACATGCTGGCCTGTATGCGCTTTCCAGGAGGTGGGCTACCGGTATCGACATCCCCGACCATACGCCGGAGTTCAGCGAGGATACGTTGGGGAACCAGGTCGGCTGGCGTTTGCGCTTGGCTATCTACAATCGCTGCGGCACGCGGCGGAAGCGGTAGTCTGGATGTGAATCGAAAGCTATGCTCATACACATGAGCGAGACGCGCACGAACATCGTGATCGACGACGAGTTGATCCGCAGGGTACTCGCCGAGACCGGCTTGAAGACCAAGCGTGAAGCCGTCCACGCGGGGCCTCGAGACGCTGCTGCGCCTGAAGCGCCACAGGAACGCGTACGGGCTTTCGCGGCAGGCTCGAGTGGCAGGGGGATCTGGAGGCGATGCGGCGCGATCGATGATCCTCGACGCCATCGTTGCCAGGTACTGCACGGAGCCCTTCTCCGGCCATTTCGGCTTGCAGCTCTTCGCCGGGTGACGCCCGCGCCCCACTGCTACAACCAACTTCTCCAGTGTTTCAAAGATCTTAATCGCCAAACGGGGAGATCGCGGTCCGCGTCATCCGCACTCTGCCGTGGAGATGGATATCGCGACCGTGGCGGTGTTTTCCTGACGCCGACCGCACCGCGCTGCACGTCCGACTGGCCGATGAAGTGGTCCGCATCGGGCCTGCGCCTGCCCCTCTTCTCCGAGAGTTATCTCTTCCTTCGCCTGCGTTTCTTGATGCCGCCCGCCTGACCGGGCCGAGGCGATCCACCCCGGCTAGTGCTTCTGAGCGAGAACCGCGCCTCGCCTGCGCTTGTGCCGGAGCCGGCGTCAAGTTCATCGGCCCGCGCCCGGAAGCTGGCGGAGGCGACGGTCGAAGATCGCCGCACGTGAACGCATGCAGGCTGCCGGCGTCCCGGTCGTACCGGGCACGGTCACGCCCCTTCGCGATGTTGACGAGGCGGTCGCGACGGCGGTCGAGATCGGCTATCCCGTCATGCTCGTGGCCGCGGCCGGCGGCGGCGGCAAGGGCATGCGGTTGGTGGCCTCCGCCGCGGATCTGCCGTCCTCGTTCCGACAAGCGCAGTCAGGAAGCCCAGAATGCGTTTGGCGACGAAGCAGTTTATCTCGAGAAAGGACGTACGCCCTCGGCACGTCGAGGTCCAAGTCCTTGCCGACGAGCATGGCGCTTGCATCCACCTGGGCGAGCGCGAGTGCTCGCTGCAGCGCCACCAAAAGATCGTCGAGGAGACGCCGTCGCCGCTGCTGGCAGGCTACGACGACGCGCGAAGAGCCTCACCTCGGCAGTCCGCGCGGTGCGCAGGCCGTCGATTACGCGAGCGCCGGCACCGTCGAGATGCTGATGGACGCAGACCGGGCACCCTACTTCCTCGAGATGAACACGCGGCTGCAAGTCGAGCATCCGGTGACCGAGCCTCGTCACGGGCCTCGATCTGGTCAAGGAGCGGTGATCTTGATCGCCGCCGGCCATCCGCTGTGCTACAAGCAGGGAGGACATCCAACCGCGCGGCTGGGCGATGCAGTGCCGCGTGTATGCGGAGGACCCCGCACGCAACTTCTTCCTCCCGGCAAGATCACACACATCGAGCGGCCCGGGGCCGAACATCCGCATCGACCCGGGCGCCTATGCCGGCTGGACCGTTCCGCTGACTACGATCCGCTGCTCGCCAAGCTATGCGCCTGGGCGCCACGCGCAAAGAGGTGATCGCGGAAGCTACGCGCCGCGCTCGCCGAATATCACATTGGCGGTATCGACGACGCTCGGCTTCTTCCGCGGCTGATGCGAGACCCGGAGTTCCAGGCCGGCGACATCGATACGGGCTTCGTCGGCCGCTGCTTTCGAGGCCGGCAAGTTGGCCAATCAGCCGGCTGGCGCATGAGCCAGCCGCGCTCGCTGCCGCCATATCCGCGCATGAGGCTCGGAAGAGCAACGGGCTTTCCCCAAACAAGCCGCGAGCGGGTGGAAGCGCATCGGCCGGGAGAGGATGCGGCAATGAGCTTCACTTGACCCGTGTCAACGGCGCTGATGGCTCGCTTGAAGGTCAGGAGATCGACCTCGTCGAGCTACGTCCCGGCGTCTACCCGCGCCGCTTCGGCCGGCGCAGCGTCGAGGTGTTTCTCGAGCCCGGCGAGGACGGGCTTTACCGCGCGTGGATCAACGGACAGGCGCATGAAGTCGAGCTGTGCGACCCACGCGCCCATTCCGCCGCTGCGGGATCGGGCGCTGACGGCGGGCCGTTCACAATCAAGGCTCAAATGCCGGGCAAGGTGGTGCAGGTTCTGGTCGAGCCCGGCGCGACGGAGTCCAGGCCGAGCAGGGGCTTGCTAGTCATCGAGGCGATGAAGATGCAGAACGAGATTCGACGCCGCGAGACGGCCGCGTCGCTTCAATCAATGTCGTGCCGGGTGATTCGGTCGAGACCGGACGCGCGCTCGCTGTGCTCGAATAAGAGGGAGCGGAGCCAGCGATGCCCTTCGACCCCGATTGTCCGCAGTGCCAAGGCACGGGCTGGCGAGAAGTCCAGCGCAGCGGCATCAGTGCGGTCGAACGCTGCTCCTGCTGCGTCAGCGCCTGCCAGCGGCGGTCCGCGCGTCGAGTTTGCCCGAACGCTACTGCTCGACGAGCTTCGAGAACTTCACCCGCAAGCTGCCTGGCGACCCAAACGACTTCCACGCTTTGACGGCAGCTTTCGTCGAAGTGCGCGCCTTCGCGGACGAGTATCCCCTTCGGCCGGCGCAAGGGCCTGTCCCTGCAGGGGCCGACCGGTGGCAAAGACGCACTTGGCCGTTTCTGGCGCTCAAGCAGATTGTCCGAACGCGGCTTCGACGTGGTTCTCTTTTTGATTACCAAACGCCATTGCAGAGGATCCGAGACAGCTACAATCCCGCCGCCGGTGCGAGCGACCGCGACGCTTACCGCACGGCGTCGACGCGGAGATTCTGCCGCTCGACGACCTGGGCGCGCACCGCGACCAGTGGGTCACCGATACCGTCACCTGTAAATCATCACCCACCGCTACAACGAGGACAAAGCGCTCATCGCCACCTCGAACCTTGGCCTTCCCGAGCACGGTGCGACATCGCCTGCTTCGAAGGACCCGGAAACGGGCAACTACCGTATCGCCGACACCTTGGCCGACCGCATCGGCGATCAGCGCCGTCTCGCGCCGGTTCGAGATGTGCAAACCGGTGCGGATCCGCACCCAAGATTACCGCCGCCGCGAGCTGATTCCCGCGCGCCGCTGAGGGGCGTCGAAGCTGCACAACGCTAGGCTGCATGGTATACTCGAAGAGAACGGGCCGGTAGCTCAGCTGGGAGCGCAGCGTTCGCAATGCTGAGGTCAGGGTTCGATCCTTCGGTCCACCAATCCTTCCCTCTTCCATTCGTTCTTACGGCGTATAACCGCGACGGTTTGACGCCCTTCTCGAGCCCCCAAAACCCAAAAGATCGGCCGGCTGACAAAGTCGCGGCAATGTCCCACGGAATGGGCGACTCCGCGACCCGCCCCGCTATTGACTTCTCGGAACCGCAACAACGCCATTGCCGCTCTGGTAAGGCGATTGCTACTTGCTCCACCGGGGCATGGTCCGGGAACCTATCCGGACTGCCCTCTGGACCAGGAAAGTCGGAGGCTTGGGAAAGCGTGACATTAGCGATCTCGGGCGGCCGCCGGCTCGCAAAGGGCACAAATTGAACAGATTGACGAGCACATCGTTGAGATCATCGCGACTCAGGAGAAGGCGCGCAGGACTCAGCGGCCAGATTTTTGGCTCGATCTGCGCCAAGAGAGGCATTGGGGTCTGGACGGTCGAGATCATCCCGGCCGAGATTGAGCCCTCCGGCGCGGTCGCGGGCCATGCCAGCGGCAACCGCATCCGGATCGGCTCTTCCTGAGTGACCACCTGGGCGACGAGGCCGATCTCGTGATCGCTTCAACGAGCAGGTGCTCTACAGTCGGATCGACGTCGGCTACCGTGAAGGCGCTGTCATTTACCTCGACGACAGTTGGCGGAACCATCCAGACAAGGCGATCCAGCGGCAGTACGCCGAAGCGGTGGCCGACTTCAGAGCGCGCGGATTCTTGGTAATCGAGACGCCGATTGAGGAGGACTGCAAGCGCTTCATCGACGACGCCCGGAAAGGCAAGAACATGTGGGCTCTAGGCCTGCTGTGTGCCATTTACGACTGCGACCTCGATGTCGTCCGGACCGAGGTCCGGCGTAAATTCGCGCACAAGGGCGAAGCGGTGGTCGAGAAGAACTTGGTGCTGCTCGAGGCGGGCCGTACGTGGGGGATCGATCACGCCGAGCATCGATTCCGTATCCCTTGCGAGCCGAGCGAAAAGCCGATGGTCTTGATGAACGGCAATCAGGCAATCGGTCTGGGCGCGATGGCGGCGGGAATCGAGGTCTGTTCGATGTACCCGATTACACCCGCGACCTCGGCGTCGCACTTTCTGGCGGCCAACTTCGAGGCCGTTGGGGGATTTGTACATCAGGCCGAGGACGAAATCGCGGCCATCGGTTTCGCGATTGGGGCTTCCTACGCCGGTAAGACGGCGCTGACGATCACGTCGGGTCCGGGACTGGCGCTGAAGACGGAGTTCATCGGGCTGGCGGTGATGGCTGAGATTCCGCTGGTGATCGTGGTGGTGCAGCGCGGCGGACCGTCTACCGGGCTGCCCACGAAGATCGAGCAGGGCGACCTGTTCGCAGCGCTTTACGCCTCGCCGGGTGACAGCCCGAAGATCGTTCTGGCGCCGGCCACCATCGAAGAGTGCTTCCACTTCATGGTCATGGCTCGCAAGCTCGCGGAAGAGTTTCGCACTCCGGTTATGGTGCTGACGGACGCAAACCTCGCTACTGGGCAGCAGCCTTTCGAGCGTCCGCAGATCGACACGACATGGCTCGGCACGCAGGTCGACCAAGCCGATTGGAACCCTGCTGTCGCGCCCTATGCCTGGCATCCAAAGACGGGCCTTTCTTCGCGGCCGATCCCGGGCCAAAAGGACGGGCAGTTCGTCCTGACAGGCTTGGCCCACGACGAGCTGGGGCATGTCGCCTACGAATCCTCGATCAACCAGCGCTCGATGGAGATGCGCAGCCGCAAGTTGGCCGTGCTGCACCAGGCGCTCCGCCCGCCGCAAGTGCATGGGGATCCGGAAGGGGATCTCCTGGTCGTGGGCTGGGGCTCGACGCTCGGCGCGATCGAGGAGGCCGTGGATCGGCTTCGTAAGGAAGGCGAGCGCGTCTCGTCGCTCCACCTGCGCTTCCTATCGCCGCTCGAACCCGGCCTCGGACCGATCTTCGAGCAATTTCGCAGGGTGATGACGGTCGAGATCAACTACAGCGACCCAGCCGAGGCGCCTTTTATCACGCCAGAAACACGCCGGTTAGGTCAGTTGGCCCGCCTGTTGCGTGAAAACACCCTGGTCGACGTCGACTGCTGGTCGCGCGTGCCTGGAAGCCCGCTGCCGCCATCGCAGATCGAGGCGGAGTTGCGGAGACGGTTGGCGGCATAAGGAGACTGCGGCATGCACGGTGCAAAGAAGGGTTGGGACCTCGAAGCGCTCCACCACGCCTGTACGCTGGACGACTACACGGGCGTACCGGCGCGCTGGTGCCCTGGCTGCGGCGACCACGGCGTGCTGAATGCCGTCCAAAGGGTGGCGCGCGATCTCGAGTTGCCGCCGGAGAAGACGGTCGTTGTTTCCGGCATTGGTTGTTCGAGCCGGTTTCCGCACTACATGAAGACGTATGGCTTCCACGGCCTGCATGGCCGGCCTCTTCCCATCGCGTGCGGAGTCAAGAGCCGCCGGCCCGATCTGGACGTGTTCGTGGTGACCGGCGACGGCGATTGCTGCGCCATCGGCACGGCGCACTGGATCCACGCGCTGCGCTACAACATGAACCTCACGATTCTGATGTTGGACAACAACATCTACGGATTGACCAAGATGCAGACCTCGCCGACGACTCACCGCGGCGAGCGGTCGAACACCCACCCGCATGGATCGTTCTTTGTCGAGCTCAATCCGATCGCGGTCAATCTCGGGATCAGTAACATTTCGTTCGTGGCGCAGACGATCGACTGGAACCCGCCGCACCTGTACGAGACGATCAAGCGCGCGCACGCCCATCCAGGAGCGGCGTTCGTACGTATCTTTCAACGCTGCCCGCACTATACGTCTCACGTGTTCGCGGCGGCGCAGTCGGATCCGACCAAGGTGCGCGTCCTGGTGCGCATCGAATGGCATTCCGCTCGACCCGATGGTGGCTCGGCTGTACTCGAATCAAGTCGAGCACGACCCCAGCGACATGGCGCATGCGCGGGAGCTCGCCGACCGGACCGAAGCCTTTACGATCGGGTTGTTCTACCAGAACACGGAGCGACCGCGGTACGACGACGTCACGTCGGTTGGCGTAGGGATGAGCTTGCAGGACAAGCTCGCAGGGCTCCAGAAGACACTAGACCGGTTCGATATCTGAGGACAAATGGAATGACGGGCGCTGTGACTTCCGAACAGAAATCCAGGTCGAGGTCGGCTCGGCCAATCTCACGCTCGCCAAGCCTGCGGCGACCGGCGAGTGCGCCGAGAAAGTGGAAGGAGCGGATTCGGAACTTCACCTGACGGGGAGAGACGCCAGCCAAGTCGACGATGCCGAACAGCCATGGCTGCCGGCTGCCGCTGCTGCCTGGATGGCGAGCGAGCCGGGAGCAGGCGGATTTCCGCTGCACTATCAGGCGGCGGGCGAGCCGGAGTTTCGTCCCCTCGCCGAAGTCGTTGACGAGGCCCTCGCGGTGCGTCGAAATCGGGCGGCGAATTCCAGTTTCTCGCCGACCGATCCGCCGGAAATCGACCGAAGCGATAGCCACGGCGTCGAGCCGGGACGCCGCGGATTTGGCCGCCACCTGCCCACCGCCCTGAGCACACTGCGGGACAAGCTAGGTCTCGCGCAATCAGAGCGGAGGCGTTCGATGCCGAGGCGAGACGGTTTCAGACGCTCCTACGACGCCCGGGCCAACTGCTCGCATGCGAGCCCTCGAGCGCCCTGTACATCTACTTGCGGACGCTCCTGGATGCCAGGCGCGCAGCAGAGGTTTTCGTGACCAAGGGCGCGGACGCTGGAATACCGCCTCGCCGGCTGCTCGGGGGCAACGACGCCGCCGAGGATGCGGACTTGCAGCAGCGGCAAAGTCGCTGGGCGAGGCGGGCAACGCTTCTTTGACCCCGAAGCGCTCGCGCATTCGCTCGAACAGGCGTCCGGCCATCGACCGATCGATGGCAGCCCGGGCGGCGCGCATTCGCCAGGCCCTCGATACGCTGCGGGACTTTCTGACGCATGCCGCGAGGCAGCCTCTCATCTACTTGATTTGCGCTCGCGGCTGCGACGGGGGGAGCACACTGCAAGGCGTCGAGCGCATCGAGGACGACGATCCGTGTTCGGAGGCGCTACGCCGTTTTGGAAGTTCCGCTCTGATTTGGACCGAAGCCTTCCGTGCGATTCGGATCGCTGAGCTCGAAGTGGAGAACGCCTACCTGCCCCAGCGCCATGATGCGGCCGTCGCGAATATCGACTGGGAGTCCGCATCCGTGGAAGAGCTCGAGGCTCTGCCGGCATTCGTTGTCGCCGAGACGGCGGAAGGGCTTGGCGAGCGCAGCCTGACGTCATGGGGCCGCCTGCTTCGATCCGGCCAGCCGATTCAGGTCATCGTCGAGCGGCCCGCGGGGCTTTCCCTCGATGATCTGGGCGGCGCGATTTCGCCGGACTTCGGTTTCATGGCGATGGCTTACCACGAAGCTGGTCGTCGAAGCGCCGCTCTGAAGCCTGCCGTCCTACTGAAGGGACTGGCTCGCATGGCCCGGTCGCTGCGGCCTTGTATGCGGCCGTGATCACCGTTCGAACGGCGGAACCGTGGGATCCGCCGGCGCTGCCGCGGCCCATGCGGCGCGCGTTGCGCCAAGCTGCAGTTTACGATCCCAAGCGTGGCGAGAGCTGGGCGAACAAGTTTTCCCTGGTGGGTAATCCCGAATCGGAGGAGACTTGGGTGACGGCCGGTTGGCAGACGGTCGCCGAGGGACGTGAAATTGCGATGCAGGCTGCGCTCACTCCAGCCGACGCGCGCCGCGCTCGACCCGTCACGTGGAGGACTCGATTTCTTTTGATCCCGCCGGAGGCATGGAGTGACGAGCAAGTCGAGCTGAGCGATTATCTGGATCGCTACGTCGATTCGCCCCCGCAGGACGTGCCGTTTATCTGGGCGGCGGAGGAGGGCGGCCGCCTCGGCCGAGCCGTCGTGTCGCGTGGGACTGCGAACGCCTGCCGCAATCTGCGGCGCGCCTGGCGGACCTATCAGGAGCTTGCCGGCGTTCACAATGGCTATGTCGAGTCGGCTCTCGAGACCGAACGTGCTCGCTCGACCCAACGCAGCGACCTGGAAACGGCGCGGATGGTAGACGAGGCCAAGCGCACTGGCGCGGCGGAAGCCATCCGACGGCTGGTGACTGCACTGGCAAACCCTAAGGGGGCCTCCGCCGCCGTGCGGAACGGCGCTTCGGCCGAGCCCGCTCCGCCAGCTCCGGCGCCCACCGTGGAAGTCAAGACCAAGCCTGAGCAGCCGCCCGCCGTTGCGGCGGCGCCGGAAGGTCCATACATTGACTCCGCCCTGTGCACCAGCTGCAACGAGTGCATCAATCTCAACCCTCGCATGTTCCAGTACAACGAGAACAAGCAGGCGTATATCGCGGATCCCAAGGCCGGGCCTTACAAGACACTACTCAAGGCGGCGGCAGCCTGCCCGGCGCAGTGCATCCACGCGGGGCCGCCACCCAATTGACATCCGCGGGCCAAATCGCCCTATGCAAGTTGTGCGGTTTACGCGATTCGACCCGCTCGGCCGCCATAGGGCGGCGAAAAACTCCCGTCGCCGATCGGTTTCGAAAGGGCGCCTGGATTGCACCGACGCGAGCGTCTCCGGACACGAGAGGTATATAGGCCCATGATCTCGAGAAAACTCGTCAGCCAAATTGAGTCTCAAGCGGATCACCTCGCAAGAGAGGTCGTCGAAGCCGTTCGAAATGACCCGCGCACGAGCGCCTACCAGCTCCTCCAGAAAGACGAGCTGAGCAGGGCGGTGAACGACGTGCTGCGGAATCTGGGCTTGTGGCTCACCTCGCGTAGCCAGACTGCCATTGAGAACCGCTATCTCAAGATCGGAATCCAACGTCGGCACGCGGGAATCCCGCTGAGCCAGCTCGTGCAGGCGTTGCACATCGTGCAGGAAACGATCCTGCGCTTCGTGCGCACCTCGGTTCTGGCTGCCCCGGAGGAGATGGGCCTGGATGGCGACTTGGCGCTGGCCATCGCGGAGTTCTTCGACTCAGCGGTCTACGGCGTTGCGCTGGGCTACGAATCCGCCGAGCCCGCCGCAATCGAGGAAGCCCCAGCGAGCTACACGCCTCGCGTAAAGGTCGCAGTGGACGACACCGATTGGGACCCGACGAGCCGAGCCGGCGAGGTTGGCGAGGTCTCTGGCTGAGCGCGGCGCGGCGCCCAGCCGGATGCTCAGTCGAGCAGCCGGCCGAGATCGGTATGGAGCGTTAGTATGGCGGCCCGCCGGCCCATCAATCGGTTCCCCCTCTTCCCTGTCAGCTGCTACGGCGCATACCGTGATGGTTTGACGCCCTTCTCGAAATCTCCAAATCCAAAAAAGATCGGTGCGTAGTCGCCGACGATGTCGACGTTTGCGCGCTCGGGGACGTCCATGCGAAGCCCCCAGTAGCAAGCGTTCACTACTAGGCGCCGCAAGTCTTCGTTGAGCAGGTCGACCGAGGCGCCCATCGTGGTGGTGAAGATGCGGTTGGTGCGGCCCGCCTCGTTGAGATAGTGCCGCGCCCAGGCCACGGGCATCAGGGACTTCTCGAGGTTTGGCGGCGAGTCCGGCTCGAGGCTTTGGGTGACCGTGCCGTGCAGGAGAACCGTCGCGTCGGCCGGTAGATGGACGACGCTATACACGTCCGTGGGCACGAAGATGTCGTGGACGCCGCGCAGGATCGGGTGGCGGCTGTTCAACCCGTCCGTCAGCGCCCTCGTACCCTCGAACTTGTGTTTGCC
The DNA here is from genome assembly GCA_041394905.1 of Bryobacterales bacterium. Classification (GTDB taxonomy): domain Bacteria; phylum Acidobacteriota; class Terriglobia; order Bryobacterales; family UBA6623; genus RI-231. Next base: position 58,381 of record JAWKHJ010000004.1, read on the forward strand.
GTGGTGGCGCACCCAAGTTTCGCCCAGCACTTGCTGCCCGAATCCGCCCGGCCACTTCGCGCTGTCGTAGCTGTAGTCGGCGAAGGGGCTTTTGGGGTTCTTCGCGTAGCGGAAGGAATGCGTCGCCGTGCGCAGAGCGATGATCGGCTTCCCAGCGAGGAAGTAGTCGACGAAATGGCGCATCTGCTCGTCGGGCAGCTCGCGCCAGCGCACGAACAGGACCAGCAAATCGGCTGAGTCGAGCGCCTCCATTCCGGGAATGTTGTCGTTGACCTCCGGGTTGATCTCGCCAGTCTTCGGGTCGATGGCAAAGAGCACAGTCGTCTTGAAGCCATGGCGTCGGGCGAGCATCCGGGCCATCATCGGCATGCCTTCCTCGGAGCGATACTCTTCGTCTCCCGTCAAGAAGACGATGTGCTTGCCCGCGCCGGGGCCTTGGCCGCCCGTGTAAGTCACCCAGTCCGCGGCGCAAAGGGGCAGACAGGAGAAGAACAGAAAGAGCAGACTGCGCGCGTACATGGCTGGAATCTAGCCATACCGTGGCCGGAAATCAACCACGGCAAAGTTGATTTCCGGCGATCAAACCAGCGCCGGCTCGAGCTCGACCTGTGTAAACACGTATGGGCCTTCTGGAATCACCAGGATGCGGGCGTCGCGCGGCAGCTCGGCAAGCACGCCGTCGATGGCCTGCTGCGGAGTATCGAACGAGCGGCCCCAGAAGTGCGCTCTGCGGTCTTCAGGGCTGATGCCCGGCACACAGAACGCGAGGTTCGCCTTGCGCGCGACCATGGCCAGCTTCTCCGCCTGCCACTGGTCGACGGTCACCAGGGCGTCGGCGAGGCGGTCGAGCAGCTTCGCGCCAATCCGGGGATGTGCGCGTGAGCTCGGAAAACTCCGGACTGCCCAGACCCTCGCTGCACTCGCCCACCAGCAGGATCGTCCCGCCGGGTTTGACCACGTGCGAAGCGGCCGTGACGCCCTTGACCGCTTGATAGAACGTCAAGTCGAGCGGATAGCCGCCCGAGGTGGTGATGACCAGGTCAGCCGCCTCTTCGACCGCCGCCAGGGTGGAACGCTTGACGAACTCCACTCCTTCGGCGTGCGCCTTCACGGGCTCGCCCGCGAACACGGCAGCAATGCCGCGGCCTTCGGTCAGCGCCACGTCGACCATGAAGTCGTGCCGTGCCATCGCCGCGATTTCGAGAAACTCCTCGTGCAGGGGGTTTTCCGGGAAGCAGCCTTCGCTCACACGCTCTTCACGCATGAACAGAGGGGAGTGCAACCGTTTGATCGTACGCTCGCCCGCCAGCCCGATTGAGATCAACTTCCGTCCGCCGGAGAAACCCGCCATCAGGTGCGGCTCGATGAAGCCCAGCGTGAGGTGCAAGTCCGCGTCGATGAAGCGCTGGTCGATGTAGACCGGCGTGCCGCCCTTGGTGTCGCCTAGATAGGCCTGCTCATCGAGCGCCTTGGCGCGATGCGAGTAGACCGGGTGCTTGGCGCGAATCTCAGAGCCCGAGGATCTCGTCGAGCTCGGCGTCGGTCGCCTCGCGGTGCAAGCCAGTGGCGATCAGGATGGTGATGTTTTCAGGCTGGATGCCGCCTGCTTCGAGCGCAGCCGTTACGATGGGCAGCACCAGCTTGTTCGGCGCGGGCCGGGTGATGTCGCATACCGAGATCGCCGCCGAGCGTTTGCTTCGAGCTAGCTCCTCGAGGCCCGCGCAGCCAATCGGATGCGCCACAGCCTCGGTGATTGCCGCTTTGGGGTCGTCGAGCGCGCGCGAACCGCGGTTCCAGGACCTGTGTGCGACCGTCGTCCGGCAGCGTGACGGGAGCGCCGGTTTTGCCGTAGGCGAGTGTGACTTGCATGCTCTTGTTTATGCTACCAGCGGTTGCGCTTGCTCGGCCCAGCGGCGAAGCCGCATACTATCCTCGAAGCCGGATCGCCTCCGCGACGACTCCCCCTTACTCGAAAAGCGCGTCCGGATGGATCCATGATCGGCGAGACCATCAGCCACTACCGCATCGTCGAGAAACTCGGCGAAGGCGGAATGGGCGTTGTTTACAAGGCTGAGGACACGCGCCTCGGACGCACCGTTGCGCTCAAATTCCTGCACGAGCACGCGCTCCACAGCGAGGACAACCGTAAGCGCTTCGAGCGCGAAGCCAAGGCCGCTGCCGTACTCAACCATCCCAACATCTGCACGATCTACGAGATCGACGAGATCGACGGACAGCTTTTCATCGCGATGGCCTGGGCGCCGGGCGAGAGCTTGGCCACGCGCATTCAGCGCGGCCCTCTGCCGGTGCGCGATGCTCTGTCGATCGCCGCCCAGTGCGCTTCGGGCCTGCAGGAAGCGCACGCGAATGGGATCGTACACCGCGACCTCAAGCCGAGCAACATTTTCTTGACGGAGCGGGCTGACACCGAGCCGCGTGCAGTTGTGATGGATTTTGGCGTTGCTCGACTGGCGCGGCGGTCGAGCCTGACGCGCGAAGGGGCGACGCTCGGAACGGTGGGATACATGTCGCCCGAGCAGACCTTCGGCGGCAAAGTCGACCCGCGCACCGACGTTTGGGCGCTGGGCGTGGTGCTTTACGAAATGCTCGTCGGCCGGACGCCGTTCGAAGGCGAGTATGAGCAGGCCGTAGCCTATGCCCTGGTGAACGAGGACCACGAACCGGTGACGGCGCTGCGGACGGGGCTGCCGATCGAGCTCGACCGGCTGCTCGACAAAGCTCTCGCGAAGGCGCCGGAAGACCGTTACCAGAGCATGGCGGACCTGATGGTCGACTTGCGCTCGATTGCGCGCTCGATCGAACCGACGGCGGGGAGGCCGGCGGCGATTTATCGCACCGGTCCACGCCAGGCCACGCCGCCGCCGCAATCGCGCCTGGGTTGGTGGTTGGCTCTCGCGGGCTTAACGGGCGCCGCCCTGGCCCTGGTGTTCATCCGTAGGGCTCCCGCGCCTCCGCCCAATGACTTCCAGCTTCGCCAGATCACCCGCGATGCGGGCCTGTCGATGACGCCTGCCCTCTCGCTCGATGGCAATCTGGTCGCCTATGCCTCGGACCGCAGCTCGCCCGGAGCGCTGAATCTTTGGGTGCAACAGGTAGCCGGCGGCGGCGCAGTGCAGTTGACCGACAATCCGGCCGCCGACCACAGCCCGCACTTCTCGCCCGACGGCAGCCGGATCGTGTTCCGCTCTGAGCGGAGGGCGGCGAGGTCTACCTCGTCCCCGCCCTAGGCGGCGAAGCGCGCTTGGCGGCCGCCTCAGGACGTCGGCCACGCTTTTCTCCCGACAGCCCGGCTGGCGTATTACACTGCGCCGCCCAGCTCCATCCGCGGCTCGCGCAGCTTCACTCGCCTCGGCCGAGGGCCGGCAGCCGCGCGAAATCGCGGCCGGCTTTGACGCGGCCGCCCTGCCGGTTTGGACGCACGAAGGAAGTCACATCGCCTTTTGGGGCAGCAAGACAGGAGAGAGCGAAGACGTTTGGCTGGTCTCCTCCACCGCGGAAGACGCCGAGCCGGTCAAGAGCGGACTGACGGAATCTCTGGCGCGACAGCACGTACGGATCGCGTCACTCGATAGCTGGGATCCGGAAACGAAAAGTCTGATCTTCTCAGGCGCGCGTGAAGACAGCATCAATTTGTGGTCGGTAGCGCTAGGCGCGGATGGTTCCCCACGCGGTCCGGCGCAACGGCTCACGCTCGGCCGCGATGAGCGCAGCGCATCTTCGCGGGTCCAGGGGCGTATTGCGTTCATGGCCGGCGACCGCCGCATCAACATCTGGTCGATGCCGCTCAATCGCTCCGGAGACGCACCGTCCGGCGAGCCACGACAGATCACCGATTCGGCAGCGTCGGACTACACATCGACGATCTCCAGCGACGGCCAAACCCTGATCTTTCGCTCGACGCGCTCCGGATTTGTCGACGTTTGGGCAAGCCACCCGCCCGACGCTCGGCCTATTTCCCTGACGTCCAACGAAGCTTTCGAGAGCATTCCGAGGCTCTCCACGGACGGCAAGCAGGTCGCATTCTCCGTCAACGAGCAAGGCGATCGGATCCTTTATACCGTCGACGCCGATGGGCATGGCGCCACGCGTCGCCTGTGCGACAACTGCGGCGCGCCAATCGCTTGGACGCCAAGCGGCGACATCATCTACCAAGTCAATAAGGGAACGGCTACATTCGCGCTTTATCACGAGGGGGCGACGACGATGCTGTTCAGCTCGACTCCCCACCCGATTTACGCGGGCAGCCTATCACGCGATGGGCGCTGGTTCGTTTTCAAGGCGGACTTGGACGACCGGCGGACACAGGTCTTCATCACACCGTTCGATACGACGCGCTTGCCGATCGACATCGCGGAGTGGATCCCGATGACGGCGGGTGAAAGCTGGGACGACATCCCGCGTTTCTCGCCCGACAATCGCATTGTCTACCTCAGCTCAGACCGCGACGGATTCCGCTGCATCTGGGCCCGCCGGTTCGACCCTGCAACGAAGCAGCCGCAGGGAGACTTGTTCCCCGTGAAGCACTTTCACGGAATGGACTTGTCGCTCTCAGGCCTGAGCTTGAACGAATTTGAGCTTTCGGTGGGACCGGATGAGCTCGTGTTTCCGCTGCTGAAGCAGTCGGGCAACATCTGGATGCTCACGCCGGCTGAGTGACCAAACGCACGCGCACGATCGGAAGGTGGTAAGGCATTTCGCCCATAGGCGCAGGAGTGCTCAGACGGTAGTCTCGAAGAGGGAAACCAGTCTGATGCGCTCCATTGCCAAGCTCGCCCTCCTGACCGCCGCGATCACCGTTCCAGCAGCCGCTGTCGACCAAAACATGCTGCAGATGGCTGACCCGGAGATCAATCTGTTGATCGGCATCCGGATGGGCCAGATCTCGTCGTCGCCATTGATGTTGAAGGTGTTCGACGAGAGCAAGAAGAGTGGTCCGGGGTTCTCGGAACTCATCGACCGCATGGGGCCGAACCCATTCTCTTCGATTGATGAAGTGCTCATCATGGGCCGCGTGGACCCCGATGCGAAAGACGCGGGGGATGACGCCGTCATCCTTGCGCACGGCGACTTTTCCGGTTCCGCCTTCCAGGATTCGATTTGCGCGAAGGGTTGCAAGCCGGGCTCGCACCACGGCGTCGCTCTGCAACTGCTAGAGCACGACGGCAAGCCGGCTGCTTTCGCTAAGCTCAGCGACGCGTACGCCGTGCTCGGCGCGGTCGACAAGGTGGAGGCGCTGATCGACCGCAAGGCCGCCGGCGGCAGCCCGCAGTTCGCCACGCGCGCACAGGAATGGGCCAAGGGGCTGACAGGGCATGACATCTGGATTGCAGCCCAAGGCCCGTTCGAGGCTCCGGCTGGCGACACCGGACCTCCGATGGCTCAGCAGATGCTTGACGGACTCGAAGGCGTGGGACTCGGACTCACCTTGGGCAAGGAGCTCGTAATGAGCCTGGACCTTCGTTCGAAGAGCGAGGACGACTCGAAGCGCCTGTACACCACATTGCAGGGACTTCTGGCGATGGCCACGATGCAACAAGGCCAACAGGGTAAGCCCGGTCCGGCCCAACTGCTCGAGAAGCTCGAGATGACCCAGGGCGCCAAGCGTATTACGGCCACCCTGCGCGCACCGTCGGACGAGCTACAGCAAACCTTCGCCGCCGGGATGAGCCCGAGCGATGCCGAGAGCGCCCAGCCTGAGCCGGCCCCAGCCGCCGAGCCGCGCAAGCGCTCCGGCAAGATCCGCATCTATGGGCTCGAAGAAGAACCCGTGGTGGTGGACGCCGGCAACCATTGATTGCTGCGGCATCGCGTGTCATTTCCATCTCGTTTGTCCGGAAATCGGCAGAGTTTGCCGGATGCGTTTGGGGTACCCTGTGACAAACAGGTTGCGCCTACGCGCCCCCTCAGCGGAGGAAGCAGGATGGATCGATTGATTCGAGCAGTCAGCGCCCTGGCTGTGTTGCTCGCTAGCGTTACGACCGCGCGAGCCGTCGAATATGTGTTTGTCTTCCACAACGGAGTGGAAGCGAGTGTTTATGACGCCGACACGCTGACGTTGCTCGGGCGACCAGCGGTGGGTCCGGACGCCTTACAGGCAGTCGGCGTGCCCGATCCGGCCAATCCATCCCAGCTTTCCAGGATTTTCGTCGTCACGCAAAACGCCGTGGTGACCCTGGGCGCGCAAGCGCCGTTCCCAGTCATCGCGCGGACTCCGCTGACGGTGAACGTGAACCTGGGCCGCCGCAGCGCACAGCTCTCGCCGGACGGGCGCTGGCTGTTGCTCTCCGCCGGCGACTTTTTGTTTGCCTTTGATGCGCAAGCCGAAGGGCAGGCGCCGCCGGTATTGATTCCGATGGGCGGAGCGCCAACGGGCATCGGCATGCTGCAGGACGGCAGCCGCGCGTTCGTCTCCGTTGAAGGTAAGAACCAACTCTCGATCATCAATCTGCAAACGCGTCCGCCACAGCGGCTGGCCGGACCGGTGGACTTGCCGGTGATCCCGTTGACGGTCGGCGCAGCGCCGAACGCCGCGGGCGTCTATGCGGTGGCCTTGGGCAAAGTGATCGCGGTCGATCCCTATCGCAACACAGTGGCGGGCGAGATCCAGCTCGGGCCCGGTACGCCCTTCGACGTGGGCTTCGATCGTGATGCGCCGCTCGATGAGATGTTCGTGGCGACGAATACGGCTTTGTCGATCGTCAACATCGACCACTTCTCGCTCGATTCGGTGGTGAATCCGCCGGTGGCAGTGAAGCGCGCCGTGGCGCCGTTCAGTGACCGCATCTATATGGTGTCCGCCACATCGCGACAGGCTTTCCGCACCAACCGCAGCGGCTCGGCGATGGGTTTGCTCCGCGACCCGCGCTCGAATACGCCGTTCCCGCAGCCCGTCGTCGACATTGACCTCAACCGAGCGCACTCGAGCTTGTTTGTGTTGTTCGACGAGCCGGGCTCAATCGTGAGGCTGACCTCCGCCGCGGATGCAGTGGAAAAAGAAACGACGTTGACCGAGCGGCCGGTCGCAATCGATGTGCTTGGAACGGCGGCGTTGGTCTCCACGAATCTGGATCTATGGCGGCGACAATCAGGCCGGACCGGCTGGCTCTCCGCTGGCGCGCCGTTTGTCTGTGAAAGCCACCAATGACGCGGGACTCGGCGTCGCGAACCAAGATGTCGCCTTCAACCCGATCCTGGGCGGCTCGACGATCAACCCGACCAGCGTGCGCACGAACCAATTTGGCGAGGCTTCCGTGGAAGTGACGCCGCTCGAGACCTCGCAATTTTCCGTGCAGGCGCGCACGCCCAGCGGACTGGCGGTGCGCTTCGAGCTCAATACACCGCAGGCCGGCCAGGCGGGCCTCGAGGCGATCTCGGGCGACTATCAGATCCAACTCGTGGGCGACGACTTCCCGAAGCCAACCACGATTCGGACCGTGACCTTCGGCGTGCCCGACGTGGACAACAAGCTCCAGATCACGCCGCGCGATGCGCGTGTGGCCTGCCCGTCGACGGTGACCACCGGGCAAGACGGCTCGGCGACGTTCCAGTGCAGCGCGGTTTCGTCAAGCTCGCCCTTCCCCCAAATCACATTGGTGGACGTGGTGGATGACTTCGGCCGGACGCTGTCGCAACCTCTCACGTTCACCGTAGTCAGCGATGACCAAACGATGACGGCCGAGCCGCTCGTCGAGACGCTGAACGAGATCGTGGCGCCGGCCGGCGGACGCGTCGAGGACGCCATCAAGATGCGCCTGATCACCCGGTCCGGGCTCGATTCTTCGCGCAATGTCGGCGTCGAGTTCGAAACCAACGGTCCGGCGCTGAGCTTTGAACCGCGCATCGCGCCGTCGTCGGTGTTCGACGGTCGCATTGCGGTGGACGTCATCGGCGGCTGCCGATTGGGCCGCGGCACGATTACCTCGACGACAAACTCTCCCGACCTGTTCGAGCACGAGTTCGCCTACCGTGTGGTAGCGGGATCGGCTGCGGCAATCGCGCGCTCGCAGGGCAACGGGCAGACCGGCGACGCGAACCAACGGCTCAACGGACCTGGCCAAGCGCTCGTTGGGCGTGTGACGGACGTGTGTGGCAACGCGGTGGCGAACGAGCCCGTGACCTGGCAGGTAAGCCCGGCCGGCGCCCTAACGCTCGAGAACCCCTCTCCGCGCACCAACGGCAACGGACAGGTTTCCGCCATCGCCGTGCTCGGGCAACGGCCTGGGCTGGCGGCGGTCACAGTGACGACAGCGGGCGGCCTGTCGACGACGTTTGATTTAACGATCAACGTGACGGCGACGCAGCTCATCACGGTGAGCGGCGACGGGCAGCGCGTGGCGGCAGGCCAACCCTCGCAACAGCAACTCGTTGTCGCCTTGCAGAACGAGCTCGGCGCGGGCGTCGAAGGCGCACCGGTGACTTTCTCGGTCGTCGAGGGCCAAGGCGGGTTTGCATCTCCGGCCGAGGTGGTGACGGATGCGAATGGCCACGCCGCGGTGAGCGTGATCGGCGGCCCGGCGCTCGGACGGCTGGTCGTCGAGGCGACATCGGGATCGTTCTCCACGCGCTTCACGCTCGAAGTGATTGGGCGGACGCCGGTTGTCACCTCGCTTGGCTTCGTCAACGCGGCGAGCTTCGTTTCGGGGCTAGTCCCATGCTCGGCCGGGTCGATCTTCGGCGTCGGCCTGATGGAAGGCGTCCAAGGCGTCGTCTTGGGACAAGGGGCGCCGTTCCCGACACGGCTGCGCGGCGTGCGCGTGCTCATTGACGGCATCGAGTCGCCGATCTTGGCGCTGATCAACCTCAACGGCCAGGAGCAGATCAACATCCAGGTGCCGTGCTTCACCAAAGCTCCATCGACGGAAGTGGTGGTGACGGTGGAGAACAACGGCGTGTCGGCGACCTTCGCCGGCGTGCGGACTTTCGCTTTCCAGCCCGGCGTCTACACCGTGGCGCTGCCGAGCGGCACGTTCGCGGCGGCGGTCCACTTGGACGGTTCGCTGGTGGATACGTCAAACCCGGCGCGTCCGGGCGAGATTCTGCAGTTGTTCTGGAACGGCGGCGGCGCGGTGACTCCGGCCGTTGCGACCAACTCGGGCGGACCGACAAGCCCGCTTGCGTTTGTGGACGAGGGCGTCGCCGTGCGGCTCGACGGAGTGCTGATGGAAGTCCTGGCGAGTGTCTACGCGCCAAACTTTGTCACGCTCTACCAGACGAACTTCAAGGTCGCCGACAATGCGCGGACCGGGTTACTGGCCTTGCGCGTGGAGCAGGGCGGCGTGCCCAGCCCCGAGGTGCAATTGCCGGTCGGGCAATGACGCGGCGCGACTGGCTGAGTTTGGCGGCGCTCGCCGGCGCCGGCTGCCACAAGGAAGGCGGCACGGTGATCGGCGTCGCGCCCAAGGGCACTTCGTCGATCTTCTGGCAGTCGGTGCAGGCGGGCTCGCTCGCGGCGGCAAGAAATACAACGTTGAGATCCTGTGGAACGGTCCGCCGCAGGAGACCGAGTACGCGCGCCAGATCCAGATCGTCGACTCGATGATCAACCGGCAGGTCGCCGGCATCGTGCTCAGCCCGACCGATGGCGCGCGCTGGTCGCGCCAGTCGAACGGGCGATGGCGCAAGGGATTCCCGTCACGATCTTCGACTCCGGGATCGACACGGAGAACTACGTCTCGTTCGTCGCGACGGACAACCGCGCCGCCGGCGGCTTGGCGGCGAAGACGATGAGCGGCCTGCTAGCGGCGGCGAAGTGGCGCTGTGCGGCACGCTCCTGGCAGCCTGTCGACCTCGCGGCGAGAAGAGGGCTTCCACGCGGCGGTGGAATCGACCTATCCGGATCTGAAAATCGTAAACGAGCAGTTCTGCATGTCCGACCGTGCACGCGCCCTGGCCGTGGCCGAAGACATGCTGACGGCGCATCCTCAGCTCTCAGGGCTATTCAGCTCGAGCGAGGCGGCGACCGTGGGCGCGGCCCAAGCCCTACGGGCGCGCGGGCTGGCGGGCAAGGTCAAGCTGGTGGGCTTCGACGCGAGCCCGGAGCTGCAGGAAGGCCTGCGCGACGGCGTGATCGACGCACTGGTCGTGCAAGACCCCTTCTTCATGGGCTTTCGCGGCGTCGAGACGATCATCGAGAAGCTGCGCGGCGAAACGCCGGAGAAGCGCATCGACTCGCCGGCGCGCGCGGTGACGAAGGCCGATCTGGACTCCCGGAAGTGCAGAAACTCCTCGCCCCCGACCTGGAGCAGTACCTCTAACCCAGTGGGACCGTCGGGAACGGCGGTCCCGGCCGGGGGTCAGACCGGCAAAGGCCGGAGTCCCCAACAACTCATTCGCGCATCACCGCAACGGCACCGAGCTTCGGTCTTCCAAGTGTCCGGAGCAACGGGACGCTTGGGCGATGAAGTCGGAAAGGGCCCGTGCACTCCGCGTCACAGCAGGAACAGTGGCCCATTCCAACGTGACATCGATGCCGTGACTCTTCGCTCGCTCGACATTTTGCTCGACCTCGCCGACGAGACACGGAGCAGGATCGACGACTCGTTTGCTACACGTCTTCCGGCTCAATCGAGACACCGCAATCCGGAAGCTCGAGCGTCGCCGTGGGCCGCAAACCGTCGTGATGTAAAACCTGCCGTTCCGGTCCGCGAGCCAAACGTGCGCCACACCCCACTCGCAAAACTCGCAGGCGGCCTTACGTTTGACCATGCATCGTCAGGCGAGGGATCTCGACGACGAACGTCGCGATGGTTGGGATCGATTCGGCTGGCTCAGCCCCTAAAACACCGATCCGGAATACGGACGCGTCGGCTACGCATGTGGTCTCGATTGAGACGAAAGCGTGGCGGCGACCCGCGTTATGGAAGACGCGGCAGCCGGCTGGCCTCCCCGTGGCGATAGCTGGGCACAACACGGGGGACGATCGCCGTCGACATATTCGGGCGCGTCATCCTGATGGATCGTTTCGAGGTAGCGCTCGATCGGGACGTGAACGGTGGTCGCCATTCCTGGCTTAGCGTATCACGGGATCAGCCCGCCAAGAAGGCCGGCGAAATCCGTTGGCCCTCGTGGTCTGAGTCGATGCCGACAATTCTCGTTTCACTGATCCGAGCATCTTGTTGCAGTGCGGCATGCGTCAGCTTGCGTTTCTTCAGCTCTTCAAGACCTGGAAACCACCTTGACAGGCGCGGCACTGACGGAGTGCCCGTTCCATAACTAAGCGCGACGGACCACAGCGTGCTCTGCGTCGCCAGGCCATCTGGCGCAACTCCCACAACACCGGCTCGCCCTCAGCCGCCTGATGCAAGCGTTCCAGCTCCGCCTCGAGCGCCGCGATCTCTTCTCCGGAATGCCGCGCGCGAATGAACGGGCGATCCCGCCAGTTCGGCACGTTCATCTTGAACATCAACGCTGCGTCTTGCGCACACACCGGCAACGGGTACGCCCGGTCGAGAACACGGTCCAGGCCCGGCGGGTCTTCCAAGGCGGCCAGCGCCGGGCCAACGAATAGCGTCGAGCCCTGGTCGGCGAGCATCGCCTCCACCAACCCGAGATACTTCCGAAACGTCGGCTGCTTGGGGTGGATCGCTTCCAGCTCCTCAACCAGCAATCGCCCGCCCGGGGCCAGCGCGGACGACCACCGCGCGAGCGTCGCCGCAGGCTCGGGCAAATGCGAGAGCAAGTAGCGGCAGAAGACCAAGTCCGCGGCAGGAGCAGGCAGCGCCTCCCGTGCCACGTCTAGCTGTTCATAGTGCACGCCCGGGCCGGAGTCGTTCGCGGCTTCCGCCAAGAAATCAGCTGAGAGGTCGAGCCCCGTCACACGGGCCTGAGGCAGAAGCTCGGCCAGCAACCTCGTCGTGTGTCCAGGCCCACAGCCAAGGTCGAGTACACGCCGCACCCCTTCGAGCGGCGCATCGTACAGAAACGCCTCTGTCGATGGCCGGAACACCCGCGCAAGCACGGCCAAGCGGCGCGAAGCCAAATCCGTGTGCCCGAACTGGTATTCGCCGCGCGTGCGATAATCGTCCGTTCCCATGGCCATGTCGCTGATCGAACAACTCGCCGAAGCCGAGGTTTTCGACCTCTCTCAACCCTACTATGTCGGCATGCCGCACCATCCGGCGCATCCGCCGGATCTCTACGGGTTGACCAAGCGCCATGGCGACATCTGCTTCGCTGACGGCGGCAGCTCGGCCGCGGAGTCAATCGCGCTCGGTAGCCACGTCGGCACCCACATTGATGCGCTGGCGCACTTCTCGAAAGACGGCAAGCTGCACGGAGGTATCGAAGTCGAGCCGGTGCAATCCTACGGCGGCGGCCTTGGACGGCATGGCGTTGACACGATTCCGCCCATCGTGAGGCGCGGCGTCCTGCTTGACGTGGCCGGGGCGCGTGGCGTGGAGATCCTGCCGGAGGACGCCTCGCTTGGGGCCGCCGAGCTCGAGGACGTCGCGGGCAAGCAGGGCGTCGAGATCCGCAAGGGCGACATCGTGCTCGTGCGCACAGGGTGGGGAACGTTGTGGGGCGATTGCCGCGCCTACATCAACGGCGTCAAGAGCCCGGGGCCGAACCTGGAAGCCGCGCAGTGGCTGAGCAGCAAGGGCATTTGGGCCGGCGGCTCCGACACGGTCGCCTTCGAATTCGTGCCGACGCACAGCATGCCCGTCCACATCCACTTCCTGGTCGAGAGCGGCATCCACATCATCGAAGCCCTCGACCTGGAGGGCTTGGCGAAGGCGCGGCGCTACGAGTTCGCCTTCATCGCGGCTACCGCTCAAAATCGCAGGCGGAACCGGCGCGCTGGCGGCCGCTGGCGCTGGTAGAGCGATGAGCGGAGCAGCCTATGGCGTCGCGGTGATCGGGGCGGGCGCGGTCGTCGCGCAGCGCCACTTGCCGGGCTTGGGCAAAACCGGTCGAGGGAAGCGGTCTCAATTTTCGACCCGAACCGTGAAGCGACGCAAGCTGTCGCGGACAAGTTCCAGATCCCGCGCGTCGCCGGCTCGGCAGAGGAGGCCATCACAGCCCCGGGCGTCGATGTCGTGGTCATCGCTTGCCGAATCTGTTCCATCGCGAGCAGATGGAAGCCGCGCTAACCGCAGGCAAACACGTGCTCTGCGAAAAGCCCGTCGCACTGACGTTGACCGACGCCGCCGCAATGCGCGACGCCGCCGAGAGAGCGGGGCTGGTGGTGCAGATCGGCTTTCACCATCGCTTCAGCGCCGAGCACGCCGCGATCGAGCGGTTGCTCGCCGCCGACGTCCTGGGCAAGGTCGAGGCCTTCCACAGCATCATTTGCGAGCCGATCGACGCTGTCCCCGGCGGAACCGCCAACTATCGCTTTGACCCCGCAAGAGGCGGCGGGCTGACGCTCGTCGACATGGGCTCGCACCGGATCGACCAGATGCGCGCGCTGCTGGGCGAGGTAGACGAGGTGCATTGCCGCATGGGCTCGGTGCTCGACACGCACCAGATGGACGACAGCATCGTCTTGAGCCTGCGCATGCGCTCGGGCGCAATCGGAACGCTCGGCTTCCACCGTTTCTCGCGCGGGTTCTTCTCGCCCTGCACCTTGGCCGGGACGGACGCCGTGGCTAATTTTTCAGGGATGGTCGTCAACCCCTACCAGTCGGCGCCTCGTCTCGGTGTTCCTCGAGCAGGCGCCCGAGAAGATCCTTCCGCCGGATGTGCTCGCCTGGACTCGCCCGGACCGTTGGTGGGGGGAGAGCCGTCCTGGATGGGTCGAGCTCGCCTCCCGCGGCGCGATACCTTCGAGGGCCAGTGGAACGCCTTGTTCGACGCCATCGAGCAGCAGCGGGCGGCGTCGCCGAATGCCGAGGACGGATATCGAGCGTCGAAATCGTGCAAGCAGCCTATCGTTCGCACCGTGATAGCGTCCCGGTTCGCTTGCCGCTCGACGCATCCGAGCACGTCCTGCCTGCACTTCGCTCCAGGGGGATTGAGAGAGAAGGCGCGTCATTCGCTATTCTGAACGCGCTCAGTCGAAATGCAAACCATCCTTGGAGCCAACGGTCAAATTGCGGAAGTCTTAGCGCAAGAGCTCCACGCAAAATACACAAGCGAGATTCGGCTGGTCAGCCGGAATCCGAAGAAGGTCAACCCGAGCGACGAGCTCCACGCGGCCAATCTGCTCGACCCGCAAGCCACGGCGGCGGCCGTCCAGGGCAGCTCGATCGCGTACCTGACGGTGGGGCTTCCCATCGATTCCGACATGTGGGAAGAGCTCTTCCCGGTGATGATGGGCAATGCTCGCCGCCTGCAAACAGCATGCGTGCAAGCTGGTGTTCTTCGACAACACCTATATGTATCCGCAAACGCGCGAGCCGCAAACCGAGGAGACGCCTTTCGCGCCTTTCGGCCGCAAGGGGCGCGTGCGTGCTCAAATCGCTGAGATGCTGCTCGCGGAGATGGCAAAAGGGGCCATCGACGCTGTGATTTGCAGAGCTCCGGAGTTCTACGGCCCCGGCAAGACGCAGAGCCTGACGAATTGATGCTCTTCAATCGAATTCGGGCGCACAGCTCGTCGTCCCGATCTCGCCGAAACCAAGCGTACGTTGATCTGGACGCCGGACGCTAGCCGCGCGATGGCGCGGATCGGGAACTCGCCGGAAGCCTACCGTCAGACGTGGCACCTGCCCTGTGACGATGACCGGCTCACTTACGCAGGTCTGATTGCGCTCGCCTCCGAGCTGTTCGAGCGGGAGCTCGACTACCGCGTGCTGGGCAGGTGGTTCTTCCGGCTAGGCGGCTTGTTCAACCAGCGCTTGCGCGAGGTGCGAGAGCTCCTGCCGCGCTATGGCCAAGACAACATCTTCGTTTCGGACAAGTTCAAGCGACATTTCCCCGACTTCGAAGTGATGCCCTACGCGGAAGGCGTCGCCTGCATCCGCGACGAGCAGCGGGCGGAAAGTGAGGGGTCGGAATGAGCATTCTCTGCATGACCACAGATACAAGACGTGCGACTTTTCCTACACCGCGGATTTCCCGCCTTTCGTGCAAAATCAGCATGGACGCGGCCGGTTGATCACAGCCATCTGCCACGGCCTCTGCGGCCTGCTGAACGTGCAGTAGGCCGACTGGCCAAATCTAGTAGAAGACAAACAAGTCATCTGCTTCAGCTGGCTTGAGGAATCGCTCGCCATACGCAAGTCCGAGGGTCCCGTTCAACCTCGAGGAATCCGCCCAAACAAAGGGGTTCAGGCTACGAAAGGACCTGGATCCCGATGACTTCGCGCGTCATCGAAGACCGAAACCTGATCACCGTTCAGCTCGAAGGAGTTGGGCGAAGCGGTGATGCGCGGGCTCAAGCAAACCGCCGTGAAAACCGCACACTGAAACCTTTGCGGGACGCCGCGTTTTTTGTCTTGACAGGGGTACAATTCAGGCGTAATATCCCAATTAGAAGGCGGCAGAAATCGATCTTCCCGGGAGCCGCCAACAGCCCAAGGGGAGATCAAAAGGAGGCCGGTCATAGAGCCACCGAAGAACGCTCGGGCGGCCGGCGGTAGCGGGAGTCGCATAGGCGACACCGGAATGAGATGAGCGATTTGGGCTGCAATTTGCATCCCCGCTCGCGACGAAAAGTCGCTTAGGAATTCCGGGAAACGATCTCGCTGACCGCCGGTCGCCCTTCGCATTTCGGCCGGACCGCCCGCTGCCTTTCCTCCCCCCGCCCGCACGTCCTCAACCCCACCGCTTCATCCCAGACATTCGCGTATTCTCCGTACCGCAAAAGGTTACACACCTTCCCGCGAACCGCTTCGATTTTACATTTGGAAGCTTGCAGGCTCCCACATCGACTCCTATACTAGTGCCGGATCGTATCGATCTATAGCCCGTTAAGGCTATAGCAAAACGAGAGGAATGCCAATCAAGGCATCCCGGCGCGACACAGTATGAGGGGTTTTTTCGATGGAACGACTACTGGCCGCAGCCAGTCTGGCTGCCCTTTTCGCTAGCTCACTATTGGCGCAGGCCAATCTTGCCACGGTCACCGGAATCGTGACCGACGACACTGGAGCCGTCATCCCAGGGGCGACGGTCAAAATCACAAACACCGGCACCAATGCAGTCCGCGAGATCTCCACGGGGGCAAGCGGAGACTACACCTTCACCAATCTCACTCCGGGTACGTTTGAGCTCGTCGCGACTTCGGAGGGGTTCCGGCAGTACGTGGAACAGGGGATCGAGCTCACTACGGGCCAGACGCTGCGCATTGACGCGAAGCTCGAGATTGGCGCCGTCACCGAGTCGATCACCGTGGACGCGCAACTGGTGACGCTGAACACCGAGAACGGCACCATCAAGGGCGACGTCATCGTCCAGGAAGAGATCCAGGAGTTGCCGCTCGCCGGCCGCGACTTTACCGACTTAGCGTTCTTCACGCCCGGCGTGGTTCCAAAGGCCGAAGGCGGGCAGGGCTCTTTCGCCAACATCAACGGCGCGCGCGCCTCGAACACCAACTTCTTCGTCGACGGCTTCGACAACCGCAACGCGCGCGGTGCGGCCGCTCAGATTCGGCCCAACATCGACGCTTTGCAGGAATTCAAGATGGAAGTCTCAGGCTACTCAGCCGAGTACGGCCGCATGGCAGGCGGCATTCTCAACATGTCGCTGCGCTCGGGCACCAACGAGTTCCACGGCAACATCAACTACTTTCTACGCAATGACATCAACGACGCCCGAGGCTTCTTCGAGGCCAAGAAGAACAAGTTGCGTCAGAACCAGTTCGCGGCAACCGTCGCAGGACCGATCGTCAAGAACAAGACGTTCTTCATGATGAGCTACGAGGGCATGCGGCGCATCGCGGACGCGACAAAGCTCGCGCGCGTTCCGACCGCCCTCGAGCGTTCGGGCGACTTCTCCGATTCGCTGACCTGGGACAACAAGACCCTTTACCTGCGCGACCGGCTGGCATCGGGCCCCTGCAATGCGAACAACCAGAAGTCGTGCTTTGCGAACAACATCATTCCGGAATCGCGCAAGGACCCGATCGGAATGGCGATCCAGGAGTACTACCCGGGCGTCAATCGCGTCAGCGGATCGGACGCGCGCATCGGCTTCAACTACCTCGTACAGTACCCGGACCGCGACTACTGGGACTCGCTCCTGTTCAAGGTCGACCACAAGCTGGGCGAGAACAACTTGGCTTTCCGCTACCAGAAGCGCTGGAACGATACGACCAACCCGTTTGCCGGCGGATCCGATCTGGGCACCTACGGGTCGAAGATCGACGACAAGCGCAGCCTGGGCGGGCTTGACTACACGCATATGTTCTCGCCTACTGTGCTGCTCGAGCTCCGCACGGGGTTCAGCCGCAACGGGGCCTACCAAACCGGCTTCTATCCCGGGCAGGACATCGCGAGCCAGCTTGGAATGCCGAACCTGATCCCAGAGGGGCAGGCGCAAGATCTGCCTGCCTCGCTTGATTGGCCGCGTTTCCTGGTCGACAACTATGCCCAGATCGGGACGGGGAACAACCAGCCGGTGCAGTTCTTCACCACCGATTGGCAATACGGTGCGAAGCTGACCTGGATCAAGGGCAAGCACAACATGAAGTTTGGCTTCAACTCGAACTTCGTGCAGTTCAACCAGCCCTACTACAACAACCAGCGCGGCACCTACCGCACCCGCGGCCGCCGCACCGGCAACGCCCTAGCCGACATGCAGCTTGGCTGGCTCCACGTCGCCAACCGTCAGATGGGCTTCAATCGGAACTACTGGCGTCAACATGCACTGGGCGCCTTCATCAACGACGACTGGAAAGCGACCCGCAAGCTGACCTTGAACCTGGGTATGCGCTGGGAGGTGAACCGCGCGCCTTGGGACAAGTACGACCGGCTAGGCGTCTACGACACCGAGCGCTTGAAGCTCGTGATCGCAAGCGACGAGAATACGCCGGCGGACTACCAGGCCTTGCTCGACCGCGCCGGAGTGCGCGATGCAGTCGTGACGGCGCCGGAGCTCGGGCTCTCGCGCTCGGTCGTCAAAACGGATTGGATCAACTTCTCGCCCCGCGTGGGCTTCGCCTATAGGGTGGGCGACCGGACCGTCGTTCGGGGTGGATATGGCATCTTCCTTGCCGGCGATATCCTCAACAACCTGCGCAACAACCTCTCGAATCAGTTCCCGTTCGCGATCAACCAGACCTTCACCGGCCAGAACAACAAGCCGTCGCTGGTCTCCTACGAGACGCTGTTCCCCGATTCGAAAGAGGTGTTCACCGGCTCGACCACGGCCAATCGGCTTCAATGATGGTTGTCTTGAAGCAGGCCTACCTGCAGTCCTGAACTTCACGATTGAGCGCCAACTGTTCGGGGGCACGGCCTTGGAGGTCGACTATCGCGGCTCGAAGGGCACACACCGCAGCGGCGGTACGACTTCAACCAGCCGTATCGCACCCTTGACAGCTACGTGGCGGGCGAAGGCTTCGCGCGGCCGATCCCGCAGTGGAACGCGATCAACATCTTCTCGACTTCCGCTACTTCTATCTACAACGCCTTCAACGCGTCGTGGCGCGCGCAGCCGCGGCGGGCTGTTCTGGCGGCTCAACTACTCCTACTCGAAGTCGATCGATACGGCGTCGCAGGCCAACGGCCAGTCTGAAGGCGGCTTCGCGCAGGCGCTCGACGCCCGCAATCTGGCGCTGGACCGTGGTCGCTCGGACTGGGATCGTGGGCACATCTTTACCGCAGTAGCTAACTACAACCTGCCCTTCGGGCGCGGCAAACGATGGGGCTCGAACTGGAATGCGATCACCGACGGAATCATCGGCGGTTGGCAGCTTTCCTCGACAGCATCGGCCTACACCGGCAGCCCGATGACGATCGAGACCTCCGGCGCCGCGCTCAACAACGGCGAATCTTTGCGGCCCAACCGGCTCTATGACGGTCGGGTGGCGGCGGACTCGCAAGCCGGCACGAAAGGCGCGGACTTCCCGTGGTATGACATCGCCGCCTTCGAAGCCGTACCAGGCTGTCTAGACGACGTCTGCCCGGCCAACGCCTTCCAATTCGGCAACTCCGGCCGGAACATCCTGGATGGGCCTGGCCTGTTCTCGATCAACACGGCGCTGACGAAGAACTTCCAGATCAAGGAAGGTCATCGCCTGCAGCTACGGCTCGAGACCTTCAACATGTTCAACCGTACGAACTTCATCATCCAGCAGGAGATGACGTTCTTCAATGCACCAACGGCCGGCTTCCTCAGCGCCGTCGGCGGAGTGGGCCGCGGCGGCGGGCCGCGCGTCTGGCAATACGCGCTGAAGTACCGCTTCTAAGGCGACGTCGCAGGTAGACCCAACCAATGCGGGCGAGCCCAAGGCTCGCCTGCTTTTTCGTTTCGCGGTTGGTTACACATCAATTTGCGTCTAACCATTCTTGGTCTCTGAAATTAGCCGATACAGGCGAATTCGAATACGTGGCTCGAGCGCAACGATTAGGAGCGCTATCGCTCTGATTGGGGTACTGAGCCATATGAAACTACTCTATAGAGCCGCTATGTTCGCGGCCATACTTCCCTTGTCCATGCTCGGACAGGCTAACCTCGCGACGGTCACAGGGGTTGTGACCGACGACACCGGCGCCGTCATTCCCGGCGCAAACGTATCCATCCGCAATACCGGAACCAACGATGTCCGGCAAATTTCAACGGGAGCCGAGGGCGTTTACACGATCACGGCTCTGCCGCCCGGCGGCTACGAGCTCAAAGCGACCTCCGAAGGCTTCCGGCAGTACATCGAACAAGGCATTCAGCTTCAGACGGGGCAGAATCTGCGCGTCGACATCATGCTCGAGATCGGCGCGGTCACCGAGTCCATCACCGTCGATGCACAGATGGTGACGCTGAACACGGAGAACGGCACCATCAAGGGCGACGTCATCGTTCAAGAGGAAATCCAGGAGCTGCCGCTGGCCGGCCGCGACTTCACCGACCTGGCCTTCTTCACTCCCGGCGTAGTACCGAAAGCCGAGGGCGGCCAGGGATCGGGCTTGGCGGTGAACGGCGCTCGAGCTTCGAACACCAACTTCTACGTCGACGGCTTCGACAACCGCAACGCGCGCGGCGCCGCGGCGCAGATCCGTCCCAACATCGACGCTCTGCAGGAGTTCAAGATGGAGGTCTCGGGATACTCGGCCGAGTACGGCCGCATGGCCGGCGGCATCCTGAACATGGCCATCCGCTCGGGTACGAACGAGTTCCACGGCAACATCAACTACTTCCTGCGCAATGACGTGTTCGACGCGCGCGGCTTCTTCGAGCGCGACAAGATCGCGCTGCGGCAGAACCAGTTCGCCGTCACCGTCGCCGGCCCGATCATCAAGAACAAGACGTTCTTCCTGGCCAGCTTCGAGGGCATGCGGCGCACGCAGGACAGCACCAAGCTCACCCGCGTGCCGTCCATGATGGAGCGAGCCGGCGACTACTCGCAGTCGCTCAACACGGCCGGCGCCGCGCTCTATCTGCGCGACCGCCTGGCCTCCGGCGCCTGCAACGCGAACAACCAGAAGTCCTGTTTCGCCAACAACATGATCCCGGCGTCGCGGATCGATCCGATCGGCCAAACGCTGGCGGACACCTATCCCGTACCCAACCGCGACGTCGGCGCGACGGGGTTCAACTACTTCACCGTGGCGCCGGACGTGGACAACTGGAACAGCCCGCTGTTCAAGATCGACCACAAGATCGGCGAGAACAACCTGGCCTTCCGTTGGCAGACCCGCTACAGCGACACACAGAACCCATTCGCCGGCAGCGACACCGGACTCTTCGGCCTCTTCACCCAAGACGACCGCAGCCTGGCCGGCATCGACTACACACACATGATCTCGCCAAGCGTGCTGTTTGAAGTGCGCGCCGGCTACGCCCGGAACTACACGGTGCAACACGGACGCAACGGCGGCGAGAACATCGCACAACAGCTTGGCCTGCCCGACCTCATCCCGGCCGGCGAGGCGCAAAACAAACCCACGTTGCTCGATTGGCCGCAGATCTTTGCCGGCAACAACTTCGCGCAGCTCGGGCCCGGCGCCAACATGCCCGTCGAGTACTTCACCACCGACTGGCAGTACGGCGGCAAGCTCACCTGGATCAAGGGCAAACACAACATGAAGTTCGGTTTCAATTCGAATCTCGTGCAGATGAACCAGCCCTACTTCAACAACCAGCGCGGCACCTACCGCTTCGTCGGCAACCGGACCGGCAACTCGATCGCGGACATGCAGCTCGGCTGGCTCAACAACGTCACCCGCCAAGTCGGCTTCAACCGCAACTACTGGCGCCAGCGAGCGCTGGGCGCCTTCTTCAACGACGATTGGAAGGCCACTCGCAAGCTGACCCTCAACCTAGGCCTCCGCTGGGAGGTCAACCAGGCGCCTTGGGACAAGTACGACCGGCTCGGAAGCTACGACACCGACACTCTGAAGCTCGTGATCGCGAGCGACCAGAACGCGCCGGCCAACTATCAAGATCTGCTCGACATCACCAACCTGCGCGGCGTGGTGGTGACCGCGGCGGACGCGAACCGTCCGCGCTCGGTCATCAAGACAGACTGGATCAACTTCTCGCCGCGCGTCGGCATCGCCTATCGCGTCAACGACAAGACCGTCGTCCGCACCGGCTACGGCATGTTCCTCGCCGGCGACATTCTCAACAACCTGCGCAACAACCTCTCAAACCAGTTCCCGTTCGCGATCAACCAGAACTTCGTCGGGCAGAACAACAACCCGAACCTAGTTTCGCTGCAGGATCCTTTCCCGGGCTCGCGTGAGACGATCACGGGCACGACGACCGTCAACGGCTTCACGATGAACCCAAAGCAAGCCTACCTGCAGTCGTGGAACTTCACTATCGAGCGGCAGTTGCCCGGCAGCACGGCTCTCGAGCTCGACTACCGCGGCTCGAAGGGTACCCACCTGCAACGCCGCTACGACTTCAACCAGCCCTACCGCACGCTGGACGCCTACGTCGCCGGCGAAGGCTTTCAGCGTCCGATCTCGGAGTGGAACGCGATCAACATCTTTGGCACGCACGCCAACTCGATCTACAACGCCTTCAACGCGTCTTGGCGCAAGCGCAGCCGCGGCGGCTTGTTCTGGCGCTTGAACTACTCGTTCTCGAAGTCGATCGACACGGCGTCGCAGGCCAACGGCCAGTCTCAAGGCGGGTTTGCCCAGGCGCTCGACGCCCGCAATCTGTGGCTTGACCGCGGCCGCTCGGACTGGGATCGCCGCCATGTCTTCACGGCGATCGCCAACTCGCAACTGCCGTTTGGCAGGGGACAGCGCTTCGGCGCAAACTGGAACGGCGTCACCCAAGCCGTGCTCGGCGGGTGGCAGCTCTCCGGCACGATGACGATGTACTCCGGTTCGCCGATGACCATCGAGACCACGGTCCCCAACCTAAACCTGGGCGGATCGGCGCGGCCGAACCGCATCCGGGACGGCAAGGTGCCCTCGGACTGGCAGCCCGGCAAGAAGGGCGTCGACTTCCCCTTCTACGATCTGTCGGCGTTCGAATCGGTGCCGTGCTATGTGCCAGACCCCACCGACGCGCCGGCGGGCTGCATCACTCAGAGCGCCTATGGCTTCTCGCCGTTCGGCTTCGGCACATCGGGGCGCAACATCCTCGACGGGCCGGGGCTGTGGTCGAGCGACGTGGCGCTGTCGAAGAACTTCCGCATCAAGGAAGGCCACAACCTACAGCTACGCGTCGAGGCTTTTAACGTCCTCAACCGCGCGAACTTCGTCATCCAGGACGACATGACGTTCTTCGACGGAATCGCCGGCGGGCTGCTCAGCCAAGTCGGTGCAGTCGGCCGCGGCGGCGGCCCCCGCATCTTCCAATACGCGCTGAAGTATCGCTTCTAAGCGCACACCCCAACTCTGCAAACAACCGACGGCGGGCCTCTCTGGCCCGCCGTTTTTCTTGTTCTGCAATCCCTTCCTCGCCGAAAACGCTTACAGTCCGTTTCGGTCTCCCCTCTAGACAAAACCTAAACGCGTAGTTAATAATAGACCGCGCAGGGGAGATGGGGTCTTTCTCTGCGACCCAGTTGCCTCCGGGCCGTCGCCCGGACTGGCTGTCGCATCCATTCGTCCGCTCCCCATGCGGATACAAATCAATGAGACATCGATTCGTTCGCTTAGTGCTGCTCGGGGTCGTCGCTCTGTCTGCGGCGTTTGCCCAGAGCCAAGGCACGATCCAAGGGGTCGTCACCGATGATTCCGGGGGCGTCATTCCCGGAGCCAAAGTAGTCGTTACCAACGACGCCACAGGCGTCGAGAACACACGCTCGACCAACGAGGTCGGCTTTTACACCGTCCCAGGCTTGAACCCGGGACCCTATACCGTCACCGCAAGTGCGGACGGCTTCTCAACCTCTGAACAGGAGGGCATCCGACTCGAGGTCGCTCAAACGCTGGGCCTGAACATCCAGCTCAGCGTCGGCCAACTAACCGAGGTCGTCGAAGTCTCCGCCGCAGCCCAGTTGCTGCAATCGGAAAAGACCGAGGTCGGCCAGGTCATCGACTCCAAGCGCATTCTCGAGATGCCGCTCAACGGCCGCAACTATCTCGAGCCTCGCCAAGTTCTCCGTCGGCGTTCTGCCGTCCCGCGAAATGGGTAAAGGCACGCGGCAAGACGGCGAACGCGGCGGCGAGGGCGGCATCCTGGCCGTCGGCATGCACGCCGCTCAGACCAACGTCCTGCTCGACGGCGCGGACAACTCGTCGCGTAACTCAGGCGGCGCATTGGGCTTCCAGGCGCAGGCCACCAAAGCTTCGGTCGATGCAGTTGGCGAGTTCAAAGTCGTGACCAACAACATGTCCGCCGAGTACGGCTACCGTATGGGCGCGAAGGTTCTGGTGAGCACGAAGTCGGGAACGAATGAGATCCATGGCTCGCTGTATGAGTTCATCCGCAACGACAAGCTCGACGGGACGAACTTTTTCGCGAACCGTGTCGGCGCCGGCAAGCCAACCCTACGCCGCAACCAGTACGGCGGGACCATTGGCGGTCCATTCATCAAGAACAAGCTTTTCGGCTTCTTCAGCTTCCAGGGAACGAAAGAGCGCGCCGGCCGGAGCTTCACGTCTTCGGTTCCGAGCCGCGCGGCCATCGGCGGCGACTTTTCAGCTCAGCCCAATCCCGACCGCGAGATCTACGATCCGGCCACGCTGAGCGGCACGGGCTCCGCGGCCACTCGCGCAGCGTTCCCGAACTTCATCATTCCCGCGAGCCGTTTTGATCCGGTTGCGAAAGGTCTGCTCGAGCTCTACCCGACGCCGAACATCCCTGGGCGCACCGACCTGCGCAACAACTACTTCTACTCGCCGTCGGACTCCATCGACCACAACCAGTACGACATGAAGGTCGACTGGAACATCACTAACGCCACGCGCATGTTCGCGCGGTACTCCATTCGCGACGAGTTCGTCGTCCAGAACGGCCCGCTCCCCGCGCCAGCCATCGGCGGCACCGGACAAACGGTCGATCTGCCCGGCCAGAACTGGGCCGCGGCCTTGAACACCACCATCTCGGCGACGAAGTTCAACGAAGTGCGCTTTGGCTACACCTATTTCCCGACGCGCTTTGACATCCCGATCACCGAACCGCTCAACGAACAGTTCGGCATCAAGGGCGCCCCGGGAGACACTATCGACGACGGCTTGAACCAGGGCTATGCGCTCTCGATTCCTTCCGGCTTCCGCAACCTCGGTCCGCGCGCCTTCTGGCCCAATGTGAACAAGTTGGACAACATGCAGATCTCCGACAACTTCACCATGGTCAAGGGCAAGCACACGCTAAAGATGGGCGTCGAGCACCGCTGGACGGACATCCCGCGGTCGCCTTCGCGGTTCCGCCGCGGGCAATTCAACTTCTCCGGCGTCTACACCGCCGAGCAGCCAGAGGTGGCTGCGAGCCGCGGCTCGCAAGGAAGTTCGATCGCCGACATGCTCTTGGGCCTGGCCAATAACGGAACCTGGGGCTGGCCGAACGGCGAGGAGTACATCACGCGCTACTACGGCGCCTTCATCCAGGACGACTACAAAATTACCAGCCGGCTGACCATGAACATCGGCATCCGCTACGAGCTCTTTGGCGTGCCGACGTTCCCGAACCCAAACAGCAACGCACTCAACGTGACCGTCGGCCGGTTCGATTCACAGTTCAGCGGCCGCCCCTTTGATCCGCGTGAAGGCTTGGCACCCGCGGATGGCGGCTTCACGGGAGATGACTACCTGCCCTTCTTCGAGCGGCCGAAGGACAGCCACGACAGCGGAGGCGAGGCCGACAAGAACAACTTCGCGCCACGTATCGGCTTCGCCTACAGGGCGAACAACAAGACGGTCATTCGCGTCGGCGCCGGCATCTTCTACGGGGAAAACGACAACGTACAGGGCGAGTCAGCTCGTTTTAACACGGGGTCGCCGTTTTCCAACGAATACACCAACCCCCAACCGCGCACAAACTCGACCTTCCTCGTCCAGGACGGCTTCCCGGCTGCCCAGCGCACCGGCTTGCCTCGACCCAGCCTCAGCGTCGAGACGAAGAAGCCAGGCGTCTGGCCGCAGTTCTACTCCGGTCAGTGGTTCCTCGACATCCAGCGCGAATTGCCGGGCAACACACTGTTCACCATTGGGTACAACGGCACGTCCACTTCGCAAATCCCCGGGGTCATCAACTACAACCGCCCGATCACGCCGGATCCAGTCATCCGACAGCAGGACCGCCGCATTCGGCCGTTCTTCAACAACGTCAACCTTCGTGGCGCGCAGTTCCTCAACCAGAACTACAACTCGCTCACGTTGAAGGCGGAAAAACGCTTCACCCGAGGGCTGACCTTCCTGAGCTCGTTCACGTGGTCGCACAACATCGACGTCCAGAACGAGAACCTCACGCAGGGCACGACCGCCCAGCAACGCTACACCTACCTGCAGTCGATCGACCGGGGCAACGCTTCGCTCGACCGGCGGCTTTCGTATGTGACCAGCGTCATTTACGAGCTACCCTTTGGCAAGGGCAAGCCGTACCTGAACACTGGCGTCGGCCGGTGGGTCCTGGGCGGATGGCAGGTCGGCGGCATCCTCAACTTGTTGGGAGGCACGCCGGACAGCCACACGTTCAATCAGGACACCACGAATGTGGGCGGAGCCAACCGTGGCGATGTGATTGGCGACATCAACCTCCCGGCCTCACAGCGTACGATCGACCACTGGTTCAACACCGACGCGATCGGACCCGGACAGCCGGGAGTGATCGACAACGCCGGCCGCAACATGGTCTGGGGCCCAGCGACGAAGGCATTCGACTTTTCGCTGTCCCGCCGCTTCACGATCACCGAACGGCAGTCATTGCAGTTGCGCTTTGAGTCGTTCAACTTCACCAATACGCCGGTGTTCGGACGGCCGAACACCGCGATTGGATCAGCCAACGCGGGCGTCATCACCACAGCCGGCGAACCGCGCCGCATCCAATTCGGTTTGAAGTACGCATTCTAACCGCGACGAAATCTACAACCAAAGGGCGGGCCCGCCATGGCCCGCCCTTTTGCTTTCCCCGTGTACAATGCGAACCAACGCTATGGTCCGTCTTCTCGCTTCCGCTCTGCTCCTCGCTTCGCTCGCCTTCGCACAGGACATTCCGCGTCCTCCGAAAGCCGATACGCCGTATCTAATCCACGCGGGCAATCTGGTCGAAACCGAAACGAACGATGCGACGGACGTGAGCACCGAGAAAGAGATGCGCTATGCAGTCGAGGGCGCGACCTCGACTGCGCGCACGCCGCTCGCTCTGCCGGAATTTGCCATCGTTCCGGAATCCCTCGACCCAAGCGTGCTGGAGCTCTACCGCTTCGAGCCCATCAACGGCCGCCGAGAGATCTTGCTCAAGAAGAAGAAGAAGGTTATGGCCGAGCCGTATCACCTCACGGCCCTGCCTTCCCAGCAGAAGGGAGTGTATCGCCTGCGTGTGGCACAGACGCTGTCGCCCGGCGAGTATTGCCTTACGCCTCAGGGGGCCAATCAGGTCTTCTGTTTCACGGTGTTCTAGGGCAAGCTGGGCGGGTTACCGCACTTCGTCAGTTAGCTATATTTTGACGAGCCAGATCGCCCTACAGGGCGACGGCGTCTGGTCGGATTCGACGTCATCATCTCTAGCGGTACGGACCTAGGAGGGTCCCGCTAGATGCAAAGACGTCTACTCCTGCTCGCCTTGTGCGCGAGCTTTATGACTCCCGTCGTTTCGGGGCAAGCAAACAATGCGACTGTCACTGGGGTTGTGACAGACACCGCCGACGCCGTCATTCCCGGCGCAACTGTAACGGTGCACAGCGTCGATCAGGGGATTGACCGCACCATGGAAACCAACGAGGAGGGCGGCTATTCGATCGTCAACCTCTCACCCGGCAACTATGAGCTTCGCGTGAAGTCAGACGGCTTCCGAGCTCATGTGGAGAAAGGAATCGTGCTGCGCATTGGCGACACGGTGCGCGTGGACGTGCGACTAGAGATCGGCGCGGTTAGCGAGTCGATCACGGTCGACGCGCAGATGGTGACGCTCAACACCGAGAACGGCACCATCAAGGGCGACGTCATCGTCCAGGAAGAAATTCAAGAGCTGCCGCTGGCCGGCCGCGACTTCACCGACTTGGCCTTCTTCACGCCAGGCGTGGTTCCGAAAGCGCAAGGAGGCCAGGGCTCCGGCATGAACGTCAACGGCGCGCGCGCCTCCAACACGAATTTCTATGTCGACGGATTCGACAACCGCAACGCCCGTGGCGCGGCCGCCCAAGTGCGTCCGAACATCGACGCGCTACAGGAGTTCAAGATGGAAGTCTCGGGCTATTCCGCCGAATATGGCCGCATGGCCGGCGGCGTCATGAACATGGCGCTGCGCTCGGGCACGAACGAATTCCACGGCAACCTCAACTACTACCTGCGCAACGACGTGCTCGACGCGCTCGGTTTCTTCGAAGAAGAAGGCAACGCACTGCGGCAGAACCAGTACGCCATCACCATCGCCGGCCCCATCATCAAGAACAAGACCTTCTTCATGGTGAGCTACGAAGGCTTGCGTAAGACCGAAGATCAGACGCGGCTCAACCGCGTGCCGACGGCGCTCGAGCGCGCCGGCGACTTTTCGCAGTCACTCAACGTCAACGGTGGACCGCTGTATCTGCGCGACCGGCTCAAGTCCGGCAACTGCAGCGCCTCGGCCAAAGCCTCGTGCTTCCCCAACAACACCATCCCGGCAGACCGCATCGACCCGATCGGCCGCAAGCTGATGGACACCTATCCGCTGGTCAACCGCGCCGGCGCCGGGCAGGTGGGATACAACTACAACACCACGGCGCAGGACCAAGACGAGTGGGACAGCCCGTTGTTCAAGATTGACCACAAGCTGGGCGAGAACTCGCTCGCACTGCGCTACCAAAAGCGCTTCAATCGCACCACCAACCCTTTTTCGGGCAGCGATTTGGGGAATTTTGGCCACACGATCGACGATAAGCGCTCGCTTGGCGGCGTCGACTACACGCACATGTTTTCTCCTACGCTGCTGGCCGAAGTGCGTTTTGGATTTAGCCGCAACGCCGAATATGACGAGGGCTTCTACGCCGGGCAAAACATTGCGAGCGAGCTCGGGATGGAAAACCTCATCCCCGAGGGCGAGGCCAAGAATGAACCGGCGCTGCTCGACTGGCCGCACTTCGTGGTGACCAACTACTCCGACCTCGGCACGGGCAACAACATGCCGGTGCAGTTCTTCACCACCGACTGGCAATATGGCGGCAAGATGACCTGGATCAAGGCGCAACACACGATGAAGTTCGGATTCAATTCGAATTTCGTGCAGATGAATCAGCCCTACTTCAACAACCAGCGCGGGACTTACCGCTTCCTGGGCAATCGCACCGGCCACTCCGCAGCGGACTTGCTGCTCGGCTGGCTGCAAAACGCGAATCGCCAAGTTGACTTCAACCGCAACTACTGGCGCCAGCACGCCCTGGGCGCCTTCTTCAATGACGACTGGAAGGCAACCCGCAACCTGACCGTGAACTTGGGCCTGCGCTGGGAGGTCAATCAGGCGCCGTGGGACAAGTACGATCGGCTGGGCGTCTACGACACGATCTCGGAGAAGCTCATCATCGCCGACGACCAGAACGCCCCAGCCCGCTACCAGAGCTTGCTCGACGAGACCGGCCTGCGCGGTTTGGTCGTGACAGCGCAAGAAGCCAACCGTCCGCGCTCGGTCATCAAGACTGACTGGATCAACTTTTCGCCGCGCGTGGGCTTGGCCTACAAGGTCAACGACAAGACGGTCATCCGCACTGGATATGGCCTCTTCTTGAGCGGTGACATCCTCAACAACCTTCGCAACAGCCTCTCGAACCAGTTCCCGTTCGCCATCGCGCAGAACTTCGCCGGCGTGAACACCGACCCAGGGCTTGTCTCGCTGCAAACGCCGTTCCCTGACACCCGCGCCACCTTCAGCGGCACCACCAGCGCGAACGGCTACACGCTCAACCCCAAGCAGAGCTACCTGCAGTCGTGGAACTTCACCATCGAGCGCCAACTCTTCGGCAGCACCGCGATCGAGATCGACTACCGTGGCTCGAAGGGCACGTTCCTGCAGCGGCTCTACGACTACAACCAGCCGTACCGAACACTCGACGCTTACGTGGCGGGCGAAGGCTTCGTGCGTCCGATTCCGGCGTGGAACGCGTTGAACATCTACCACACTGGTTCGAATTCCAACTACAACGCCTTCAATGCGTCCTGGCGCAAGCGGAGTCGCGGCGGCCTGTTCTGGCGGTTGAACTACTCGTTTTCGAAGTCGATTGACGATGCGTCGCAAGCGAATGGTCAATCGGCCGGCGGCTTCGCCAACGCGCTGGACTCGCGTAATCTGCGGCTCGACCGGGCGCGCTCGGACTTCGACATCCGGCACGTGCTGACGGCGGTTGCGAGCGTGGAGTTGCCCTTCGGCAGACGCAAACGCTGGGGCCAAAACTGGCACCCGGTCGTCAACAGCATCCTCGGCGGGTGGCAACTCTCGGGCACGACGACCGCCTACAGCGGATCTCCATTCACGGTGGAATCGACCGGCGTCGACGTGAATGTCGGCGAGTCTCAACGACCCAACCGGCTGTCCAACGGCATGATCGAAGCGGGCTCGCAGCCGGGACGCAAGGGCGTCGACTATACCTGGTACAACCTTGGCGCGTTCGAAGAAGTGCCCTGCTACGTGCCGCCGGGGACGGAAGTACCCGCGACGTGTACGCAGAGCACACACGGGTTCGCTCCGTTCGCCGCCGGCAACTCGGGACGCAACATTCTCGACGGGCCCGGGCTATTCTCGAGTGACTTGGCGCTTGCGAAGAACTTCCGCCTGCGGGAAGGCCACAACCTGCAACTACGCGTCGAGTCGTTCAACATCACCAACCGGCCGAACTTCATCATCGTGGACGACATGACGTTCTTCAACTCGCTCACCGGCGGCTACTTGAGCCAAGTGGGCGGAGTGGGCCGGGGCGGCGGACCGCGCATCTTCCAGTACGCGCTGAAGTACCGCTTCTGACGAACCGATGGATTCAGAGCCGCGGGTGCAAGTCCGCGGCTCTGCTCCTCATTCGAACTTCTTTCCGCCGAAATACACCGCGTTGATCTTTCGCGTATTGCGAATATCCTGTAGCGGATTCGCGTCCAAGACGACCATGTCGGCGACCTTGCCCTTCTCGAGCGTGCCGAAGTTCTTGTCGATGCGCAGCGCCTGAGAGGAGTACTTCGACCAGCCTTCGATCACGCGCAACGGTTTGATCCCGGCCTCGACCATCAGCTCGGCCTCCCAGTGCTCGAAGTAGCCGGGGAAGCGGCCGACCGGGCCGGTATCGGTGCCAAACGCCACGTTGACGCCCGCATCGACGAGTTTCTTGGCGTTGCGCATCGCCATCTCGAAATCCTTCTTGCCTTGTTCGATCACCGCCGGGTCCGACTGCGCAGCCTTGAGCTTGGTGCGGATCTGTTCGATGACGTCCTCGCTTACGGACTTCTTAAAGAACGGATCGTCGAGCCACTTAGGCGGATTGGCATAGACGTAGGTCGAAAGCTCACGCGTGATCGTCGGCGCATAATAGACGCCGTTTTTCTTCATCAGTCCGATGAATTCCTGGTCGACGTCGAAGTCGCGCACGCTGTGGCCGAGGATGTCGATGCCGGAGCGGATCAAGCTCTTGGCATCTTCGAGGGCATAGACGTGCGCAAACGCCGGCAGCTTGTTCTTGTGGGCTTGGTCGATGATCGCCGCGTAAACCTCTTTCGGAAGAGGCGGGAAGGCGCCGTGGTGGGTGTCGACCCACATCTTGATCAGGTCCGCGCCCTTCTTCGCCGTCTCGTCGACCCAGACGCGCGCCTGCGAGGCCGAGGCGGTCTCGTGCGCCACGCCTTTCACACCCGGGGCCGTCGTGGGGTAGCCGCCCATGGTCGTGAAGCCTTGCAGCGCGGTGAGCACGCGCGCGCTCATGAACGCGTTCCGGTTGCGCTCGTCGCGAAACTCAATCATCGAGTCTTCGTCAGTACCCATCGAGGTCGTCGTCGTCACGCCGTATTCGGCATAGGTGCGCAGGTTCTCGATGACGCTCTCGCGCGTGAAGAAGCTGCGGTCCTGGCTCAGGCCTTTGGTATTCCCGACGTGGCCGTGCAGATTGATGATGCCCGGCACAATGACCTTACCGGACAGATCGACGACGTCCGCGCCCGAAGGGGCCTTGACCTTAGAGGATGGCCCGATGGCGGCGATCTTCTCGCCTCGTACCACGATCGTGGCGTCGTCGATGGGCGGAGCCCCCGTACCGTCGATCAGCGTGGCGTGGGTGAAGACGCGCACCTGGGCGGACGCGGCCAGGGCGGCGAAGAGCGAAAGCAAGGCGACTCGGCGCATACGGACCGGATCATAGCACGCACAAACCCGTCGGTTTCCGGCCGCGCCGCCGGTGCTACCATAACCGTCTCCATGGGATTTCGACTGCTCGCCGGAGTGCTCGCGGCGGCCGCGCTTTGCGCCCAGTCGCCGGACCGCCCGCGCGTGTTCGCCATCCGCGACGCCCGCATCGTAGCGGTCTCGTCCGCGCCAATCGAGAAGGGTTCGATCATGCTGCGCGACGGGTTGATCGAAGCGGTCGGGGCAACGGTCGACATCCCCGCTGACGCATGGATTATTGACGGCGCCGGGCTGACCATCTATCCCGGTTTCATCGACGCGATGAGCACGGTCGGCATGCCGCCGCCTTCTTCGGCCGGCAACTCGGGCCCTCTCTCGCGCGGCCCGCAAGACCGTCCCGCGACCACGCCCTGGCTCACTGGCGCGGACGCCTTTCGCGGCAAGAAAGAGGACCTCGACGCTTGGCGCGAAGGCGGTTTCACCACGCTCGCGCTCACCCCGCAGGTCGGCATCTTCCCGGGTCAAACCTCGTTGGTCGACTTAGGCGACGGTCCGATGAACGACCGCGTAGTCGCCTCGAAGACAGCGATGATGATCCGCCTGCCGAATGACACGGAAGGCTACCGCGGCTATCCCACTGCGCTGCTGGGCCGCATCGCCTACGTGCGGCAAGTCTTTCTCGATGCCGGCTGGTCGATCGAAGCGCGCGCGATGTACGCGAAGAACCCGTCCGGGCTGGCGCGACCGGCGCGCGACCGAGCCGCGGAAGCCCTCGAACCCACGCTCGACGCCGACCAGCTCGTCCTCTATCCAGCAAGTTCGGCGATCGAAGTTCGCCGCGTGCTGCGCCTGCAACCCGACCTGGCCGTCAAACACATGGCAATCTACGGCGCGCAGCAAGCCTACGCGCCCGGCGTAGCGCAGGCACTGGCGAAGGCGGGTCTCGCCGCGCTCGTTGATGTCGCTTGGCCGGAGGAGCGCAAAGGCGCTGACCCGGATGCAGACACCTCTCTGCGCGTGCTCGAGTACCGCAAGAACGCCCCGGGGAGCGCATCGGCGCTCTCAGCCGCAGACGTTCGCTTCGCCTTCTACTCGTCCAACGCGAAGGCGCCACGCGAGCTGCTTGACGGCGTGCGCAAAGCGGTCGAGGCCGGACTGGCCCGAGGCTGCGATCGAGGCTTTGACGCTAGGCGCGGCGCGCGTCCACGGCGTCGACCGGATGTTGGGCTCCCTCGAAGCCGGCAAAATCGCGAATCTCGCCGTGTTCCGCGAGGACCCGCTCGACGCCAAGGCAAAGCCCGTGATGGTGTTCGTCGACGGCGTGAAGTATGAGGTGCAACCGTGACCTCGATTGCCCGCTTTCTTGCGGTCGCGGCTCTAGCATGCTCCCTGCACGCGCAGACGACGCTGATCCGCAACGCCACGGTGATGACCGTCTCGAACGGAACACTCGAAGGGGCGTCCGTGCTCATCCGCGACGGCAAGATCGCCGCGTGGGGAAAGACGTCACAGCGCCGCCGGATGCGACCGTGATCGATGCGACGGGCAAGTTTCTCACTCCCGGCGTCATCGACTGCCACTCGCACATCGCCGCCGATTCGATCAACGAAGGCTCCGTGCCGGTCTCGTCGATGGTCTCGATGGAGGACGTGCTCGACCCCGAGGACATCTCGATCTACCGCGCGCTTGCGGGCGGCGTCACTACGGCCAACATCCTGCATGGCAGCGCCAACCCGATCGGCGGAAAGTGCGTTGTGCTCAAGCTGCGTTGGGGAAAGACGGCCGAGCAGATGCTCTTCGAGGGCGCCAAGCCCGGCATCAAGTTCGCCCTCGGCGAAAACCCCAAACGCAAGGGCAAGGCGATCCATCCGCTTACCCGCCAAGGCGTCAACGACGTCATTCGCGACGCCTTCCTGCGGGCGAAGGCCTACCAAGCGGAATGGCGGACCTACGAATCCGAAAAGACGCGAGGCAAGCGCGCGATCCCGCCCCGGCGCGACCTCGAGCTCGAACCGCTGGTCGAAATCCTCGAGAACAAACGACTCGTCCACGCCCACTGCTATCGCGCCGACGAGATTCTCGCGCTGATCCGCTTGGCCGACGAGATCGGCTTCAAGATCCGCACGCTGCAACATGTGCTCGAGGGCTACAAGGTTGCGCCGGAGATCGCCGCCCACGGCGCCGGCGCCTCTACGTTCTCTGACTGGTGGGCGTACAAGGTGGAGGCGAATGATGCCATCCCCTACAACGCCGCGCTGATGACGCGCGCCGGCGTGCTGGTCTCGATCAACTCTGACTCCGCCGAAGAGATCCGCCACCTGCCGCAAGAGGCCGCCAAGACCATGAAGTGGGGCGGGCTGAGCCGCGACGAGGCGCTCGCGCTCGTCACGCTCAACCCGGCCAAGCAACTGATGATCGACGACCGCGTCGGGTCGATCGAGAAGGGCAAGGACGCCGACCTCGCGCTCTGGGACGGCGACCCGCTCAGCATGTATTCGAAGACCCTGATGACCTTCGTTGACGGCAAGATCTTTTTCGACCGCGCGCAGGATGAGCAGCGCCGCATCGAGGTCGCGCAGAAAAAGGCGGCTTTGTCCGAAAAAGAGGAGACCAAGCCATGAGCGCCCTTCTCCGCTCGCTAGCCCTGGTCTGCATCGGCTCGGCGTTGTCGGCCCAGACCACGCTGATCCGCAACGCAACCGTCCACACCCTCGCCGGCGAACCCATCGAGAAGGGCGCCGTGTTGATCCAGGACGGCAAGATCGCGGGCGTCGGCCGCAACCTAAAGGCTCCCAAGGGCGCCACCGTCATCGATGCCGCCGGCAAGCACCTCTACCCCGGCATGTTCGACGCCTTCACGCAAGTCGGGCTCGTCGAGATTACCGCCGTCGACGTGACCGGAGACCGCACCGAGCGCGGGGACTTCAACCCGCAGATGCGCACCGCCATTGCCATCCACCCGGCGAGCGAGCACATCCCCGTCACACGCGCCAACGGCGTCACTCACACGCTGAGCGCCATGCGCGGCGGCATCTTCTCCGGCCGTGCGGCGATCGTCAACATGGACGGCTGGACGTGGGAGGAGATGGCGATCGAAGCCGACGGCCCCCTCGTTGTCGAGTGGCCCGTCATCCGCGTGTACCCCGAAGACGCGCCGAGCGACCGCCCCAAGACGTTCGAGAAGGCGCGCGAGGAATACGACAAGAAGGTCCGAGAAATCGCCGAGTGGATCGAGTCCGCGCGCCACTACGCGCAAGCGAAGAAGGCCGGCGCGGCGGTGAACCGCAAGCTCGAAGCGCTGCTGCCGCTGATCGAAGGCCGCCAGCCGATGATCGTAGTCGCCGAGCGCGCGCGCACCATCCGCAACGCCGTCGAGTTCGCGGCGGCGCACGACCTGAAGATGATCCTGGCCGGCGGACTGGAGGCGGCGAAGGAGAGCGCTTTGCTCAAAGAGCACGCCATCCCGGTGCTGCTTGGTCCAACGCAGCAGACCGTGCCGGATGAAGACGACCCCTACGACGAGCTCTTCGCGCAGCCGGGCGAGCTCTCCCGCGCTGGCGTGCCCTTCGCCATTACCTCCGAGCAGTATTACCTCTCGCGCACGCTGCCCTA
This sequence comes from Bryobacterales bacterium, assembly GCA_041394905.1. Lineage (GTDB taxonomy): Bacteria > Acidobacteriota > Terriglobia > Bryobacterales > UBA6623 > RI-231. The sequence goes on from JAWKHJ010000004.1 coordinate 93,964, forward strand.
CGAAGCAGCCGGAGCTGTCCCCTTCGGCCTGCCGAAGGACGAGGCGCTCAAGGCCGTCACGCTCTATCCGGCGCAAATCCTCGGCCTAGGCGACAAGCTCGGCTCGATCGAGGAAGGCAAAATCGCGAACCTGATCCTGACCAACGGCGACCCGCTCGAAATCCAAACCGACGTCGAACGCGTCTTCATCAACGGCCACGAGGTCTCGACTGACAACAAGCAACGCGACCTCTACGAAAAATACTTGGCTCGGCCCAAGCCGACGCCCTGAGCACGATCAGACATCCATGCGCGACACGGCATCGTTGTCTTCCTCGCCCTTCATCCATCCATAGAGCAGCGCCGTCACCACCGTGGGGTATGCCGCCAGCAACAGCAAACGCGACCAGTCCACGGCGAAGGCTAACACCGGCGTCTCAAGCAGCGCATCGTAATCCACTCCGAACGTAAACAGCACGCTCGCGAGCAGAAACGGCCCAATGGCGAGAAAGATGTTTACCGGCGATTGGCGCGAGAGCTCCCAGGAGCGCTGGATCGCCGGGCGCTCCGGCTCATAGAGCGCGCACGCATCCGCAAGCGAGAACTTGACCAGCAGGTACAAAGCGGGCACGACCAGCGCCAGCAACCCAGCCGTAAACGCGAGCGACGTCACGTAGAGCACGCCCGCCAAGCGCAGCCAGCGCGGCGCCATCCAACGCAGGCTCTCCAGAGTGCGCGGCCACTGACCCTGGCTCAGCCTGCGCGCCACCCCGTAGAAGATCGGCCCTGTCAGCCAGGCGTAGAAGAACGAGCTCAGCCCGATGTCGAGCGGAATTGTGAGCAGACTGTTCCATCCCTGCATCGCCGTCTCCGCCACGAGCGTTACCGCCGACGCCGGCACACCCACTAGCAGCATCACGCCGAAGATGAAGTCGAAGCCCTCGAAGAACAGCGCCCCCGCGCGCACCCACAGCGACAAGACGCTATCGAAGCCCTCGCGCGGCGGCCGCGGCAATGTCCAGAACGAGTCGGTCTCCATCGGCGTCCCGGGCTAAGAAGCGAAGCGCCGTTTGCGCGCCTCGTCCAGGGCCACTGCCAGGATGATGATTGCGCCGATGATGGCTTGCTGCAGGTATGGGTTGATGCCGAGCAGATCGCTGCCGTTGGCAAGCAATCCCATGATGAAGGCGCCGATCAACGTGCCGATCACGCTTCCCTCGCCGCCGGTCAGGCTGCCCCCGCCGATCACGACCGCCGCGATCACCTGCAGCTCATAGGCCTGCCCCGCCGTCGGCTGGCCCGTCATCAGCCGCGAGCACTCGATCATTGCAGCCAGCCCGCACAGCATGCCTGAGATCGCATACACCGCGATCGTATAGCGGCTGACTGGAATGCCCGCATAGACGGCGGCATGCACGTTGCTGCCGATCGCGTAGGTGTAGCGGCCGAGCTTGGTCTGGTGCAGGATGACGTGCGTAATCACCGCGCACACGATCAAGATCAGGAGCGCCACCGGAATACCGACGATCGTCCCCTCGCCCAGGTAGGCCAAGTCCTTCGGCAAATTCGTCACCGGCAGGCCGCCCGAGATGATCAAGGTGACGCCGCGCGCGATGCCCAGCGTGCCGAGCGTGACGATGAAAGGCGGAATTTTCAGCCACGTCGTGAAGAAGCCGTTGACGAAACCCCAACCCAGCCCGCAAAGCAGCGCCACCGCGATCCCCGCGAACACCGATCCGGTCGACACCATCGCCATCGACCCCACCACGCCCGCGAACGCCAAGATCGCGCCGACGGACAGGTCGATGCCGCCCGAGACGATCACCAACGTCATGCCCAGCGCCATGATGTTGATCACAGCCGTCTGGCGCACCACGCTCGACAGGTTTGTCGCCGTCAAAAAGTACGGAGAGGCGATCGAGAGGAAGACGAACAGTGCAATCAAGCTGAAGAACGGGAGCAGCTTTTGCAGCATTCCGGACTGAAGTTTCATTGGCCCACCGCCGCGTAGTGCATGATCTGTTCCTGGGTCGTCGAGCGCGGCAGCTCGGCGACGATCTTGCCTTCGCGCATCACCAGGATGCGGTCGGCGACTTGAAGAAGCTCGGGCAGCTCGGAGCTGACCATCACGATCGCCTTGCCCTCGCGGGCCATCTCGTCCATCAACGAGAAGACCTCGCGCTTGGCGTTCACGTCGATGCCGCGGGTCGGCTCGTCGAAGAGCACGACTTTGGTATCGCGATACAGCCACTTGGCGATGACGATTTTCTGCTGGTTGCCGCCAGAGAGCTTGCCGGCGCGCTGCTCCGGCCCGGAGGCGCGGATGCGCAGTCGTTCGATGTAGCGCTCCGCGACTTGTTTCTCTTCCGCGGCTTGCACGAAGCCGCTCCGTGTCACACCGTCCAGGTGCGCCAACGTCACGTTGGGGCGAATGGGCAACGCCAGAGCGAGACCCGTGCGCTGGCGGTCTTCGGTGATCAGCGCGATCCCAGCATCGACGGCTTGGCGCGGCGAACGGATCGAGACCGGCCGACCCTCGACGCGGATCTCGCCCTCGTCCGCGGGCGTGATGCCGAACAAGGTCTGGCAGAGCTCCGTACGGCCGGCGCCCATCAGGCCCGCAATGCCCACGATCTCGCCCGCGCGCACCTCGAACTTCGCGCCCGGCAAATCGACCGCGAGGGTTTCCGCGCCTGGCGGGACCGGCTCGCGCTCGTAGATGTGCTCCACGTTGCGGCCCACCATGTGGTGCACGATGCCGGCCATGTCGATCTCGGAATACGGGCAGGAATGGACCGTCTCGCCGTCGCGCAAGATCGTGACGTGGTCGGCAATCTCCTCGAGCTCAACCAGCCGGTGCGTGATGTACAGGATCGCGACGCCGCGCTCACGCAGTTGCTTGACGATGCGGAAGACCTCGACGGTCTCCGAATCCGAGAGCGACGAAGTCGGCTCGTCGAAGATGATCAGGCTCGACGAGCCGTGCAGCGCACGTACGATCTCGACGAGTTGCTTTGCGCCGGGCTCAGCCGTTCCACGCGCCAGTCGGCCTGCAACGGGAAGCGGTGCTCTTCGATGAGCTTCCGCGTCTCGGCGAGCATCGTTTTCTGGTCGAGCAGCGGGCCGGAGAGCGTTTCCTGGCCGAGGAAGACGTTCTCGGCGACGGTCAGAGCGGCGCGAGCAGCGACTCCTGGTGCACCATCGAGATACCGACGGCGTGGGCTTCCTTAGGGCTCGCAAAATCAACGACTTCGCCGCGCCAGCGCATCGAGCCGCCATCGCGGCGCTGCATGCCGGCGATGATCTTCATCATCGTCGACTTGCCGGCCCCGTTCTCGCCCAGCAAGGCGTGAACCTGGCCGGAATCGGCATGCAAATCTCCCCGGCGCAGCGCATGCACGCCGCCGAATCGCTTTTCGATTCCGTCGAGCCTCGAGCAGCATGGGTCGGAGCGATTGAGGGTAGCACGGTTGGTCCGTTGCCCGTGGCCTCTGGCCCGTCAACCGTGGTTCGTCGAGTCGCGGAACCGGCCACGGGCAACGGACGACGGATCAAATTCCTCGAATTCCCAGGGCTTGATCACCCCGTCCGAGTAATCCCCCCATCGTCGCGAACGCCTTGCCGCCCTCTTCGAGCGAAAACTTGTGCGAGAGGATCATCTCCGGAGTCACCTTGCCGGCCTCGATCAGATGCAGCGCCTCATGGTCGTTGCCGTTGTTGCGCTTCTGCACCTTGATCGTGACTTCGGCGTGCAGCGCCGGCCAAAACTCGACCGCCGTCAGCGGCTCGGACGGGATGCCGATCACCACGATCCGGGCGCCGGGCCGCGCCGAGCGGATCGAGGCGTTGATCGACGCCGGCTTGCCCGCCGCGTCGAAGATCACGCGCGCCCTTGCCCGTCACGTCCATCACGGCATCGACCATCGACTCTTTCGAGACGTCGACAACTTGATCCGCGCCCAGCTCCGTCGCGCGCTTGAGCCGGTGCGGAATCTTGTCGCCGCAAATCACCTTCGACGCGCCGGCCAGCTTCGCCATCTTCACCGCCAGCAGCCCGATCGGCCCGGCGCCCATCACGGCCACCGTCTCATCGAACCGCAGATCGGCCAGCTCGAGCGAATGCAGCAACACGGCCACCGGCTCGATCACAGCCGCAGTATCGAAGCCCATCGTTTGCGGAATCTTCAGCGCGTTCTCCGCCGGCATCGTGGCGTATTCGCGCAACAGCCCCGGCAGCTGCGTGCCGCCCATGAAGACGACGTTCTCGCAGCGATTGCGGAACCCCGTGCGGCAGAATTCGCACTTGCCGCACGCGATCGCCGGCTCTACCGCCACGCGGTCGCCAACCTTCAGGCTCTCGACGCCCTTGCCCACCGAGACGACCTCTCCGGCGGGCTCGTGGCCCAAGACCATCGGGTAGGTTGCGGGCGTACCGGCGCAGCTCGCCTCCAGGTACTGATGCATGTCGCTGCCGCACACGCCGCAGGAACGCAGCCGCACGGTGACCTCGCCCGGCCCCGGATCGGGCGGATCCGGCATGGTGTGGACTTCCATCTCACGAGGAGCGACGAGCTGCAGGGCTTTCATGAACTCTCGATTGTATATCCGCGCGCTAGTTGATCACGCGCGCATCGCCGTCGCGGCGCGTAATCCGCGCGCGGTCCAGATATTCGAGCAGCGGAATGGCGTACTTGCGGCTCACCCCGGAGAGCTCCTTGAACTCGGGAACCGTCAGGCGTGGGTCTTGCGCCTTGCGTTCGGCCAGCTTCGCGAGCAACCCCTGCAATGCGTCGCGGTGGAAGACCAGGTCCACGCTGATACGCACCAGCAGCCCCTCGCGTAGCAAGGCGCCGAGCAAGCGCTGCGCGCGCTTGGCGTCGACGGGCAAGGTTGGCAGGAAGGCCTTCAAGGTCGGAACCTCGAGCCCCGCCTCGGCAAACGCGTTCACCATCGCATTGCGCGCCTTCTCTTCTTCGGCGTCCATCTGGATGCTGTGGGTCGCCAGCCGCAGCAGCTCGCCATCCTCGGCGACCTTCTTGGCTTTGACCAACGAGGCGATCACGTATTCGACGAACGCCTCGGGCGCGGCGGCGAAAGGGCCGCTGTGGACCGCGCCGCGCGGCTTGCCCGCGAGCAGCGGGTTCGCCTTGTGGAAGGCCGCCAGGTCGTCGAGTAGTTTTTTTTGGGCGACGGCCAAGCGCTCGCGGTGCACAAGCGCCAACGGGGCCTCTCGCACCACCAGCAGGCCGCCCGCCGCCGCGCGGATGTCCGCCTCGAGGGCCCCGGTTCGCCGCACCACGTCGGTGGCTTCGAGCCGATCGCGGACCGTAAGCGCCAGATTGTCCAGGATCTTTGCCAGGTCGCCGCTCGCGAACGCCCGCAAGCGCGCCATGCGCACGGCGTAGGCCTCCCGGTGTGGTGGATGCGGATCGAGCACGCGTCCGCCGCCGATCGTCGTGACGGGCGAAAAGCGCCGGATGACAAAGCGGTCCCCGCTGACGGCCAGAGCCGGCTCTTTGAGGCGTACGCGCGCGAATGCCCGTCCACCCGGGGCGAGCGAGCGGATGCGCTGGCCCGTTTCTTCCGAGCGCTCGAGCAGCAGCGCCTTACCCTCGATCTCGGCCGCGCCGATGTGGAAGTGCACCGGCGAGCCGTGCTTGAGCGCCGGGGCGGAAGGGAGCAAGTCGAGCTCGCAGTCCAAATCCGTCGACGGCTCGAAGACGCCTGGCTCGCTCAGCGTCATCCCGCGCGCGAGCTCTGACGCGTCGATGCCCGCCAGATTGACCGCCGTGCGGCTGCCAGCATCTGCCCGCGCCACCTTTTCGCCGTGGCGCTGCAGCCCACGCACGCGCACGCGCCGCCCCAGCGGATGAACCTCCACTTCGTCTTCAAGCGAAACCGCGCCCGCAACCAATGTGCCGGTCACCACCGAGCCGAAGCCCTTGATGACGAACGAGCGGTCGACGGGCAACCGGAACCGCGACCGCGCCGATTTCGCCGTCACCTCGCGCGCAGCGTCGGCCAGGGCCGCGCGCAATTCTTCGAGCCCCGCGCCCGTCTTCGCGCTCACCGCCACGATCGGCGCCCCTTCCAAGAACGAGCCTTCGACGAACTCCTGCGCCTCCAAGCGCACCAGCTCGACTAGATCCGGCTCCACCAGATCAGCCTTGGTCAAGGCAACGACGCCGCGCCGCACGCCGAGTAGGCGGCAGATGTCGAAATGCTCACGCGTCTGCGGCATGATCGACTCGTCCGCCGCGATCACGAACAAGACGACGTCAATGCCCGACGCCCCGGCCAGCATGTTGCGCACGAAGCGCTCGTGTCCGGGCACGTCGATGAAGCCGGCGCGCAGGCCGTCGTCCAGGTCCAGGTCTGCGAAGCCGAGATCGATGGTGATCCCGCGACGGCGCTCCTCTTCCCAGCGGTCGGCGTTGACGCCGGTCAGCGCCTCGACGAGAGCGGTCTTACCGTGATCGATGTGGCCGGCCGTGCCGACGATGACATGTTTGGAGGCGCCCAACGTAGGGGCCTATTATCGCTGGAAGTCGCGATCGTACGCGACGCTGCAATGGAACCGCTACAGGGAGGCGGCAACCGCCGAACGCCGGACCGCGTAGCATGTAGAGGGAATGGCGTTCCGAACCCTGCTGGCGGCGGTCCTCGCCGCAACCGCGCTGCAAGCCGTCACTGTCGACGTGCAGAACCGCTACGGGGCGATCCACGTCGTGGTCGCCGACCAGACCCAGATCACCGTCGAAGCGCGGCGCGGCGACGAGCAGCGCCCCTTGACCGAAGCCTCGATCTCGCGCCGCATGGACCGCATTCTCGTCCGCGCCACCCCACAGGATAGCGGCCCTCTCGACCTCCACGTGACCTTGCCGATCGGCTTCCGGCTCGAGGCTGAGACCGAATCCGGCGCGCTCACCGTGGTCGGCATGCTGCCCGCCGCACGCCTGGGCACCGAGACCGGCGACATCCGCCTCTCCATACCGTGGAGCGTCGCCCGCATTACGCTCGACGCCGACGTCAAACCGCCGAATCTCGTTTTGCCCAAGGGCCAGAAGTTCCTGCAAAGCATCATCGACATCAGCGGCGGCCGCACGCTCTGGCGCTTGCGCGATACCGTGCCCGAGCTCGCCATCGTCTATGGCAGCTATCAAGTGCGGACGCGCCGTCCGCAAACCATCGAGCTCACCGAGTTCGTGCGTCCGCCCGATTGGCCCATCCAGTTCCACTCCGAGGCGCCGGCCTTGCTCGAACGCATGCTCAACGGCGAGGGCCCGCCCACCCCGGCCGCGCCCGCGGGCAGCCCGGAGATCGGCGGCAGCGACGCGCTGTTCCGGTCCGATGTCCGGATGGTCAACATGATGGTCTCGGTGACTGACAACGAAGGGAGGCCCGTCACCGGCCTCACCGGCGCGGATTTCAGCGTGCGCGAGAACGGCGACGCCCAGCGCGTCGAGTTCGCCGGTTCGGAAGCCACTCCCTTCAACCTCGCCATCCTGCTCGACCTCAGCGGCTCCGCGCGGCAAGACCGCGAGCACCTGCGAACCGCCGCCGAAGCTTTCATCCGCTTGGCCGGCAAGAACGATCGCGTCGCCATCTACGCCCTCGCCAACGGCCTGTTCCACGTCGTGTCACCGTTGAGCAACGACCACGAGAAACAGCTCGCCGAGACCAAGCGCCTACCCGAGATCTCCGGCGCCTCGCCGCTCTACGACGCCATCACGCTCGCCTACGCCCGCGAGCTGTGGAACCGTCCCGGCGAGCGCAACGCGCTCATCGTGGTCAGCGACGGGCTCGACAACCAGGTCAGCAAGCAGGAAGCGCCCTCGAGCGTCAAATTCTCGAAGCTCGTCAAGGCCGCCGAGGAGATGAACGCCTTGATCTACCCGGTCTTCCTCCGCTCGGCCGAACGCTTCAACCCAAAATTCGCCACCAAGGCGCGCGAGAACATGGAAAAGCTCGCCGAAGCCTCCGGCGGCCGCCTCTTCCCCGCCCTCTCCGTCGAAGACCTGGCGCCGGTCTTTCCTGAGATCGAGGCTGAGCTGCGCAGCGTCTACGGGCTGGCTTACTACCCTAAGGATCAGGATTTCAACGGCAAATGGCGGAAGGTCGAGATCAAAGTGGATAAGTCGCGAGTCAACGTGCGCGCCCGCCCGGGCTACTACGCGCGCTGAGCTCGTGGCGCATCCACGCGGCTCGAGGAAAAGCAAAGGGCCGGAGGACTTTCGCCCCCGGCCCACGCTCGAACGAACCACAGAGCAAATCAATCCACGTCGGTCGAAACCGAGTCCGCTTGCGCCAGGTGCGTTTCGGCCATGCGCCGCGCATCTTCGGCGTCCTGGCGCGCCTTGGCGGCGAGCTCAGCCTGCCGCTTGGGGGTATTCCAACCGTGGCCGCGCTTTGCGATCAGCGACTTGGGCGCGCTGGCGTAGCGCTGCTCCAAGCGGTCGTGGCGTTCGGCCTTTTCGTCGAGCATCACGGCGCGCTGCTGGTAAAGCTGTCCCAGCTCGCGAAAATCCTCGGCGGAATCGGCAGATTCGGCCAGCGCCGCAAGTCGTTTCGCATCGAGATCCTTCTTGTCGGCGGCGCTCATCGCGGGAACGAACGTGAGAATGGCGGCTGCTAGGGCGAACCGCGCGATTTGAGTCAGTTTTTGCATCATCTTACGCCTCCTGGCTTGTGAGCAACTTGGCTGACTCTTACGATAGGGCGGGCCCCCCAACCGGGAACATCCGAAAAATTTCGGATTCCCGCAACGGGGATTGCGGAACGGCGTCTGCGTAATCGGCGGCTCGAGCGCCTGGCTACGGCCGAACCAACCCGTTCTTCACTGCGTATTGCACCAGCTCGGCCGTCGTCTTCACGCCGATGGCGTCCATGATGGCGTACTTGTGCGATTCGACCGTTCTAGGCGACAGATTCAAGATCGCGCCGATCTCCTTCGCTGAGCGCCCCTCGGCGACCAGTTGCAGCACCTCGGTCTGGCGGCTGGTCAGCCGCACCGCCTCCCCGGCCTCGCCCGTGCGCAGCGCCTCCAGCACTTCCCCGGCCACGCGCGGCGTGATGTAGGTGCGGCCCGCCAACGCCTCGCGCACCGCAGTCAGCAGCTCATCCGGCGCGGAATGTTTGAGCACGTAGCCCGATGCGCCCGCCGCAAGCGCGCCCGTGGCGTAGCTCACGTCCGGATGCATGGTGAGGAAGACGAACTTCGCGCGCGAGCCCGCCTTGCGCAGCTGGCGCACCGCTTCTATTCCGTTGAGCAGCGGCATCGATACGTCGGCGACCACAACGTCGGGGTGCAACCGGTCGTGGGCTTCGAGCAATGCGCGGCCATCCTCGACGATCTCGACGATCTCGAGCTCCGGCTCGAGCAGGCCGCGCAGCCCCTCAGCGACGATGCGGTGATCATCGGCGACCAGCACTCTCGGACGATTCATGGCTTCTCGGCCTCCACCGGAATCTCGACCGCGATGCGCGTTCCGCGGCCCGGCGTCGAGTCCACGTGCAACTCTCCGCCGGCGAGCCGCGCCCGCTCCTCCATGCTCGCCAAGCCGAGGCCTCCGCGTCCACGCGCGTCGTCGAATTGGAAGCCCCGTCCGTCGTCCTCGATCACCAGCCGCACGCGCCCGTCCCACACGCTCAGCTCCACGTTCACCTCCGTCGCGCCGGCATGGCGCGCGATGTTGTGGAAACACTCCTGCGCGATACGGTAGAGCGCCAGGCGCGCCTCGCGGCTGAGCTCCGACGGAGGATCTTCGGATGCAAACGAGACTGGAATGTCGAGCCGTTTGGCGAGCGCCGTCGTCTCCGATCCGAGCGCCGAAACCAGCCCCAGGTCGTCCAGGATCGACGGATGCAGGCTGCGCGAGAGGTGCTGCACGTCTTCGCTCAACCGGATGGCGCCGCTCTTGAGCTCGCCCGCGCGCGCCACCGCTGCGGCCGTCAGGCCAGGCTCGCGCGCCAGCACCCCGGCGTCGATCGCCAACAGACCCAACCGCTGCGTGATGTCGTCATGCAGCTCGCGCGCGATGCGGGCGCGCTCTTCTTCCTGCGCCGAGATGAGCTTACGCGCCAACACGCGCAGCTCCTGCTGCGCCCGCGCCAGCGCCGTAATGTCCTGCGCCACGCAGACCACGTCCGACGCGTCGCCTTCGGCCGGATTGACCAGTGCGGCGGTAAACAACACCGGGATCGGCCGCCCTGCCGCATCGACCAGTCGCTTCTCGATCGGTGGCAGTTGCCCTTTTTCGCGGAGGGCGCTCAACCACTCCGGCTGCGACGCGCCGCTCTCGAGGATGCCTGCCAGCGGCCGTCCTTCGAGCGCGCCACTTTCCACGCCCAGCATCACGTCCGCCGCGCGATTGGCCGAGCGGATGATCGGCCCTTGCTCGGACTCGCGCACGACGAAGACCGCGTTCAGCATCGAGCCCAGCAAATTGTCCAGGTAATCCCGCGAGACCGTCGTTTCGCGCAGGCGTCCCGTCAGCTCGCGAAAGCTCTCGGCCAGGCGCGCCACCTCGTCATCGGCGCCCTCGAACGCGTCCAGCCCGGTCGAGCGGTCCAGGTCCACTCGGCGAATCTCGTCTACTTCCGATGCCAGCGCCAACAGCGGCCGCGTCGTGCGACGCGAGAACCAGTAGCCTGCGGCCAGAAACGCAGCGGATACGGCCAGCGCGAGCGCCACCAGGCGGTTGCGCAGCGTGTGCACGGGCCGAAACACCTCTTCTTCATCAATCTCCGACAGCAGCACCCAATCGAGCCCAGGCAGGTTGAGCGGCGCGAACGAGCTGAGCACGGGGACCCCGCGATAGTCCAGCGTCCGGCTCGTGGAGGCGGCTCCCGCGAGCGCGCGACGGACGGCGTCGGTGTGCGCCGGCTGGGTCAGCACGGTGGAACCGGCTTCGCGCAAGCGCCGCAGCTCTTGTTCGGGGACGCCGCGCGCACGGAGCCGATCGAGGTAGACGTCGCGATCCTCGAGGTAGAAACGCGAGTCCGACCGCATCAGGCCGTCCGCCCCGACCAGGTACGTCTCGCCGGTGTCGCCCAGGCCCTCTTCGCGCCAGCCGCCGCCGCCCGTCATCACTTGGTCGATCGCCGTCGGGGAGAGGCGCACTGCGAACGCTCCGATCACCGTGCCATCGTCCTTCACGGCGGCGGCGGCGAAAGACGCGGCGGCGCCGTCCGCGCCGGGGTAGTGCTCGAAGTCCACGATCCGCGCGCCGCCGGAGGGGTCGGCGAGCACGCCGTCGACCACAGTCGCGAGATTGCTGCCCGCATAGGGCGGCGCAGTCAGCGCGACCCCCGCGGCGGGATCGCCCTTCAGGCTGTAGAGCGTCCGCCGCGAGACCGCATCGACCAGCATTACATCCTCGAAATCGAAGGCTGCGGCGTAGCCTCGCAAGGTCTCTCCATACAACCGCTCTACGGCGAGATTGTCGGCGGCTGCAGGCCCGGCGGCGGAAAATCCCAAGATGCCGTCGGTCGCCGCCTCGCCGTCAGCCAACGTGCGGACTGTTGCCGACACGCTGCGGAAATACGTCTCGATTTGGCGTTTCTTCGTTTCGCGAATGACGGTCAGGCGGGCATAGGCGGCGTCCTCGAGCGCGGCGTGGGCCACGCGATAGCTCTGCCAGCCGGTCAACCCGATAGCGACTAGGCCCAGCGTGAGAAACGCCGCTCGGATCCGGGCGGAGAGCGAGCGGCGGCGCGGCAATTTGGACACGTTCGAGAGTGCGCGAGACCGCGCCTAGACGATCTCTTCGATGACCTGCCCATGCACCTGCGTCAGGCGCTCGTTGCGGCCCAGGTGCAGGTAGCTCAACCGGTCTTGGTCGAGGCCCAGGAAGTGCAGGATGGTCGTGTGAATGTCGCGGAAGTGGTAAGGCTTCTCGATCGCACGCAGGCCGATCGCGTCCGTCGCGCCGACCACTTGGCCGCCCTTCACGCCGCCGCCGGCCATCCACATGGTGAAGCCCAAATTGTGGTGGTCGCGGCCCGCGATGCCGTTCTTGTCCGTCTGCGCCTCGGGCGAGCGTCCGAACTCGCCGCCCCACACCACGAGCGTTTCGTCGAGCAGGCCGCGGCGTTTGAGGTCCGCGAGCAGGCCCGCGATCGGCTTGTCGGCCTGCGCGGCCATGCGCAAGTGATTCTCTTCAATGTCCTGGTGGGCATCCCACTGCAGGTTGCCGGGGCCGCCGCCAGAAACCACGGTCACGAAGCGCGTGCCGTTCTCGACCAGCTTGCGCGCCATCAGGCAGCGTCGGCCGTACTCGTCAGTCGGCTCGGTCCCGATGCCGTAGAGGTCGAGCGTCTCTTGCGATTCATGCCGGATGTCGAGGATCTCCGGCGCCTCCATCTGCATTTTGAAGGCAAGATCGTAGGCTCGGACGCGCGCATCGAACTCGTAGTCGCCCGGCTCGAGCGTCGCCTCGTTGAGCTGCTTGATTAGGTCGACCGTCTTGCGCCGCGTATCGAGCTTCACGCCCTCCGGCAGCCCCAGATTCAGCACCGGGTTCTCGCCCGGCCGGAACGTCGTCGGTTGGTACACAGCCGGCAGAAAGCCGTTCATGTACATCGGCTGGCCGGCTTCGAGGGCGCCGTCGGGATCCGGCATCACCACATACGAAGGCAGGTTCTCCGCCTCCGAGCCCAGGCCGTAAACGATCCAGGACCCCATGGAAGGGAAGCCCGGCACGATGCGGCCCGACAGCAGCTCATACTGCGCCGCCGAATGGACGACCATGTCGCCGTGGCACGAGCGCAAGACCGCGATGTCGTCGATGTGCTTGGCCGTGTGCGGCAGCAAGTCGGAGACCTCGATGCCCGCCTGGCCGTACTTCTTGAACGTGCGCTTGGTCCCGAGCAGCTTCGCGTCGCCCTTGACGAATTGATATTTCGCCTCGCCGAACTCCTTGGGACGCGGCTGGCCGTTGAGCTCGTTGAGCAGCGGTTTGGGGTCGAAGGTCTCGATGTGCGACGGGCCGCCCGCCATGAACAGGAAGATGACGCGCTTGGCCGTCGCGGGCTTGTGGGGCGGCTTGGGCGAAAGCGGGTCCTGTACCGGCGCGGCGCGCATGGCCTCGCTGGCGAGCAACTGCGTAAAGGCAAGCGAGCCGAACCCGCAGAAGGCGTCAGTCAAGAATTCGCGGCGATTGCGCGTCCAGCGTACGTGTTCCGGCACGGAGAGAGCTCCCGTCGGCATTGTAACGCCGTGGGAAATCAGGGGCAACGAAGAATTGGGCCAGCCCTTACAATGAGATAGACATGACCTTCTCTTCCCGTTCCCGCCTCGCAGCGGCCGCGCTCCTGTTGACCGCCTGTTCGGCTACGGGACAGAATCCGGCGCCGAGCGCGTCCTCCTCGATGGCAGCCTCCGGCCCGGTCGCAACCGTCGCCGGGCATCCGATCACCGACGAGGATCTCGACGTCAAAGGCGAGCTGATGCAGCTCGAGCAGCAGGCCTACGAAATTCGCATGCGTGCGCTCGACGACGTGATCGCCGATCGCCTGATCGCCGCCGAGGCCGCAAAGCGCGGCGTCACAGCCGAGGAGTTGGTCAAAACCGAGATCTCGTCCAAGGTCGAGGATCCAACGCCGCTCGAGGTCGAGGGCTTCTACGAGCAGCAAAAGGCCCGCATCCGCCAGCCGCTGGAGGCCGTCCGGCCGCAAGTAGCCGAGCTGCTGCGTTCGCTGCGGGAACGCGAAGTGCGCCAAGCTTTCGTTGACAAGTTGCGCAAGGACAGCGACGTGAAGATCCTGCTCGACCCGCCGCGGATGTCCGCCAACCTCTCTGACGCGCCCTTCCGCGGCCCCGAGAATGCACCCGTCACCATCGTCGAGTTCTCCGACTTCCAGTGCCCCTTCTGCCGCCGCGTGCAACCCACACTGAAGAAGCTCCAAGAGACGTACGGCGACAAGTTGCGCTGGTCCTTCAAAGACCTGCCATTGATCAGCATCCACCCCGACGCGCAGAAGGCCGCCGAGGCCGCGCGCTGCGCCGGCGATCAAGGCAAGTTCTGGGAGTTCCGCGCCGCGATGTTCGACGCAAACCAGATCAACCGCTCCGTATTCGACCAAACCGCCGAACAGATCGGCCTGGACAAGTCGAAATTCGACTCCTGCATCGACTCAGACGTGCATGCCGAAGCCGTGCAGAACGACCTGCGCGAAGCCGAGTCGCTCGGAATGAACGGAACGCCGGCGTTCTTGATCAACGGCGTCCTGCTCTCCGGCGCTCAGCCCTACGAAGAGTTCGAGAAAGTAATCGACCGCGAGCTGGAAAAGGCGCAGTAGGTTCGCACTGCCCTCGATTAGAACTTAGGCGTCATCACCGCGACGTCGATCTTCGCCATTGCCTCGGTGAGCGCGGCTAGATGATCCGGGTCGCGCACCGTACCCACGATTGCGCCGCCCGAACCGGCGAACTTCGCAGTCGCGCCGACGCCTCTCGCCGTGCGCACCATCTCCAGGTTGCCTTCGCCGAGCTTGTAGATGCTCGCGCGCAGGTCGAAGTTCTCGTTGATCAGCTTGTCCAAGGCGGCATGGTCGTGCTCGAGCAACGCCTGCCGCCCTTCCGCCGCGATCGCCGCCCAGCGCTGCATCGCCTTCACCACCAGCGGGTCGCCTTCTTCGAAGCGCGACCGGATGTTGTTGTGGAACACCTCGGTGCCTTCGCTGAGCGAGCGCCGGTACGCCACGTAAACATGCGGCAGCAGCGAGGGATTCAGCGCCTCATACTGTCCGTGGCCTTGCTTCTCCATCAGCTCGCGGGCGAAATCCATGTAGACCAGCCCCTCGTAGACTTGGATCACGCGATCCTGCAAGCCCGCGCCCACGCCTAGATACCGTGTCTCGGTCTCGAGCGCCAAATTGGCCTGTTCGGGCTTGGAAAGCTCGACGTCGAAGTACTGGCACAACGCCCGCAGCGCCGCAATGATGATCGCGCTCGATCCGCCCATACCCAGCCGCAGCGGGATGTTCGATTCGTACTCGAGCGTGAAGTTGCGATCGTGCAGCTCGATGCCCTTCTCGTCGCAATAATCCGTGAAGCGCATGATGAGCGCCTTGAGGATGCGGATGCCGCCGTAGTAGCCGCGCCAGCGCGTCTGCTCGCGCAACTCCTCGAGGCTCTCCCAAATCGGGATGTCCGCGGCGCCGCTCTTGATCTCGAGTCGCGCCGACGGATACAGCAGGACGTGCGCCCGAAAGTTCTTGAGGATGAACGAGATAGTCTTCCCGTAGTAGCCGTCGCTCGGGTTCCCCAACAGACCCGCGCGTGCATAGGCAAAGGTTTCAATCATGCAACTTGACCGGTTTTCTCAACCGCTACGGGCTTGCGCTTTTCGAGCACCTCGGGCTTCTCCGGCTGACGGCGAGGCATCACGGCCCAGCAGATTCCGTAGGCGATCAGCCCAGGACTGAACGGCAGCAACGACGCGCCCGTCCAAGCCGCCCGCACCCACTTCGGGTTCACATCCAAGTAGCGCGCCACGCCCCCGCACACACCCGCCACGCGCTTGTTCTCATCGGCGCGGCGCAGGCGCGGCTTCACCGTGACGGTGACATCGGCGCCGGCGTCAGTCTTATGGCCGCAGCGCCGACAAAAGAAGTCTTCGGACTCGATCGGGAAGGCGCAGGCCGCACAGAACATCACGGCATTGAGACTACCGCAGGCCGCGGCAGGGCGCAACAGCGGAGATCCCCAGGCCTCGCAACCTTCGGCTCGCCCTTATGAGGCCCGCGCGAAACCCATGACTTCCCGCCTGTGAAAGCGAGTTCCCCCCGGTCGAGGATTCACTTTAGCCGAAGAGTAAGTGTAGACAGCCAAGCCGACAGGGCTTAGCCTTGAGCAAGAAGAGCGCCCTCGATTTCTTGCTGTTTCGCGCGAAGATAAGGCGGGGTTTTTACAGGATTCGCCGCCTTGGGGCGCCTGGGCGATTTGGAATGTTGAAGGCTCCGCGGCGGCCCTCGCCGCGAGCGAGGCGTCGGGAGACTTGTCTACCGTGAAGGCAGTTTTTGTTGGCAATGGCACACTGCTGGTCCAGTGCGCCGAGACGTATTTGGCCGACGGCGGCGCGATCGTCGCCGTCTCCACCGAGGAACCCCGGATCGCCGAGTGGGCCGCCGGACGCTCGATCCCCGTGCTCTCGCTGGCCGAGCTCGAGCAAAGCGATCTGACCTTCGACTACCTGTTCAGTGTGGCCAACCTGAAGGTGCTGCCGGACGCGCTGCTCGAGCGCGCCGCCCGCGTCGCCATCAACTTCCACGACGGCCCCCTGCCCGCTTACGCCGGCCTCAACGCACCGGTCTGGGCGCTGCTCGCCGGCGAATCGCGCCACGGTATCTCCTGGCACGGGATGACCAGCGACATCGACGGCGGCGGCATCTACGCCTCGCGCCCGCTCTCGATCGACCCCGAAGAGACCGCTTTCAGCATCAACGCCAAGTGCTACGAGGCGGGCCTGCAAGCCTTTGCGGAGATGGCCCCGGCCCTGCTCGACGGACGCGCCGAGCCGCGCCAACAGATCGGCGAGCGAAGCTGGTTCGGCAAGTCCGCCCGTCCGGCCACGCTCGGCGTGCTCGATTTCCAGACGCAGGACGCCGAGACGGTTGCACGACATGTGCGCGCGCTCGACTTCGGTGCCGGCTACGAGAATCCGCTCGCCGCGGCCAAGCTCTGGACCGGCGATGCGCTGCTCCTCGTCGCCCGGGCGCAAGTGTCAACCGCCTCGGGACGCCCCGGAGAAGTGTTGGCCACCGATCCGCAGAGCGTGACCATCGCCTGCCGCACCGGCGCGGTCACACTTTCCGGTTTCCGCGACTTGGCCGGAGAAGCAGTCACGCCTGCGCTCGGCCCGGGCGCGGTGTTGATGCTGCCTCCGCTGCCCGGCGAGGCTGAACGCACCGCCATCGGCAAAGCGGAGGCGCGCTGGAGCCGTGCGCTCGCTGAATCCGCGCCCGTCTTCCCGCCCTACCCGACCGGCCACGCGATCGGCGCCGGCTGGGAAGCTTCGCCGCTCACGGGAGAGGTTTCGACAGCCTCAGTTCTGGCCTTTCTGGCCGGCCTAGCGGGCCGCAACGACGCCACCATCGCCTACGCCGAATCTCCGGCGAGCCCCGTCTGCGCATTCGCCGCGCCGCTCACGGTGGAGGTCGCCGGAACACCGGCCGAGCTCCGACAAGCCGTCGCCGACAAGCTTGCCGCCTCCGCCAAGCGCGGTCCCATGGCCGCCGACTTGCCTTTGCGCCTGGGCGACGCCGAAGCCCAAGCCAAAGCGCTGCGCGCGCTCTCGGTCGTCGTCTGCAAGACCGCCTTCGACCAAGCCGCCCTGCCGCCGACCGCGCAGATCGTCCTCGACCTTGCTACCGGACGCGTCCTCACTCGCTCCGGGTTGATGAGCGAAACTGTGCGCCAAGCCTTCGCTGACGCGCTCTCGGACTACGCTGCACGCTTCGCCGCCACCGATACGCCCGTCGCCGATATCCCGCTTGCCGCCGAGGCGATGCCTGGCATGAGCCGCAGCGGCGAGCCCTTCGAGCGCGAAGCGACCATCCAGTCGTCCATCGCGGCCCGCACCGCCGCCACGCCCGACGCGCCCGCACTCGAAGCAGGCGACGTCCACCTGAGCTTTGCCGAGCTCGACCGCAAGGCCGCCGCCTTCGCCGGCGCGCTGGCTGCCCGTGGCGCCAAGCCCGGCGAGATTATTGGGCTTTGTCTCGAGCGCAGCGTGGACTTGGTGGTCGCGCTGCTCGGCATCCTCAAGACCGGCGCCGCCTACCTGCCGCTCGACCCGTCTTACCCGGCCGACCGCATCGCCTACATGGTCGAGGATTCGGGCTGTAAGCTCATCGTCGCCAGCCCGACCGCGGCAAGCCGCGTGGCGCTCGACCCATCGAAAGTCGTCTCGCCCGCCGAGACCGGCGACGCCCCGCTCGCCTTGGGCTCGCCCGACGATCTGGCCTACCTGATCTACACCTCCGGCTCGACCGGCAAGCCGAAGGGCGTCATGGTGCTGCACCGCAACGTGACCAACTTCTTCGCCGGTATGGACGAGATGGTTCCCCATGAGGCCGGCAAGCGACTGCTCGCCGTCACCTCCATCTCGTTCGACATCTCCGTGCTCGAGATATTCTGGGCGCTCGCGCGGCCTCACTGTCGTACTCCAGACCGACGGCGCGGGCGAGACCAAGCTGCCCGCCTTCTCACTGTTCTACTTCGCCTCCGAAGCGGCCGGCACCGGACACCACGCCTACCGCCTGCTGCTCGAAGGCGCGAAATTCGCCGACGAGAACGGCTTCGAGGCGATCTGGAACCCTGAGCGCCACTTCCACGCCTTCGGCGGGCTGTACCCAATCCGGCGATCAGCCTCGCTTCCGTCGCCGGCTTCACGAACGTGAAGCTGCGCGCCGGCTCCTGCGTGCTGCCGCTGCATCACCCCGTGCGCGCCGCCGAAGACTGGGCGCTGCTCGACAACCTCTCCAACGGCCGCGCCGGCATCGCGCTCGCCAGCGGCTGGCAACCCAACGATTTCATCTTGCGGCCCGAGAACTTCGACAAGCGCAAGGACGTGATGCTCGAGAACGTCGAGACCCTGCGCGCGCTCTGGCGCGGCGAGACGCTCGAGTTCCCAAACCACAAGGGCGAGAACGTCAAGGTCGAGGTCCACCCGCGGCCGGTCAAGGGCAAAATTCCGCTCTGGCTCACCGCCGCAGGCAACCCGAGACCTTCGCCGCCGCCGCGCGCCTGGGCTGCGGCGTGTTGACCCACCTGCTCGGCCAAACCTTCGAAGAGGTCGCCGAGAAGATCAAGGCCTACCGCGTGGCCTGGCGCCAGGCCGGACATCCCGGCGTCGGTACCGTCACGCTCATGCTCCACACCTTCGTCGGCGAAGAGGAAGACGCCGTGCGCGAGGTCGTGCGCGAGCCCATGAAGGGTTACCTCAAGAGCGCAACCGACCTGATCAAGCGCGCCTCCTGGAGCTTCCCCACCTTCGTCCAGAAGGCCAACGCGGGCGGCGTCACGCCGCTGCAAGTCTTCGAGAACGAAGACCTCACCGAGCAGGAGATGGCCGCGCTGCTCGACCACGCCTTCGAGCGTTACTATCGCACCTCCGGCCTGTTCGGAACGCCGGAAAGCTGCAAGGAGATCGTGCGCAATGTGGCCGCCATGGGAGTCGACGAGATCGCCTGCCTGATCGACTTTGGCGTCGACATTGACCTTGCGCTCGCCAACCTGCCCAACATCAAGCGCCTAATGAAGGAGCTGGAGGAAGAAGGCAACGTCGGCCGCCGCGCCTCTGTCGCCGAGCACATCGTCGAGGGCGACGTCACCCACCTGCAGTGCACCCCTCGATGGCCTCGTTCCTGGTGGCCGACGCTCCCGGCCGCGCCGCGCTCGGCCAGCTCGAAGCCCTCATGGTGGGCGGCGAAGCGCTCCCTCCGGACTTGGCCGCCAGCCTGCGCCAGAACCTCCAAGGCGAGCTGCTCAACATGTACGGCCCGACCGAGACGACCGTCTGGTCCTCCGTCGCTAAGCTCGACAAGGTTGGCCCCAAGATTCCGCTTGGCAAGCCCATCACCAACACCGTGCTCCGTGCGCAACGACAAGGGCCGCCCCCTGCCCGCCTGCGTCGCGGGCGAGCTCTGGATCGGCGGCGAAGGCGTGACGGCCAGCTACTTCAGCGGCCCGAGCTCACCGCCGAGCGCTTCGTCGAAGGCGGCAAGTTCTACCGCACCGGAGACCTGGTGCGCATCCTGCCGGATGCGACCATCGAGTTCCTTGGCCGCATCGACAATCAGGTCAAGATCCGCTGCCATCGCATCGAGCTTGGCGAGATCGAAGCGGCCATTGCAGCGAGCCCGCAGGTCAAGGACGCCGTCGTCTCAGCGGTGGAAGAGGCCGGAGACAAGCGCCTGGTCGCCTACGTCACCGCCGCGCCCGGCGCCAAGGTCGACCCCGCCGCGTTGCGCAAATCGCTCTCAGGCGGACTGCCGGACTTCATGATTCCCTCGCAAGTGGTTGTGCTCGACCGCATGCCGCTTACGCCCAACGGCAAGGTCGACCGCAAAGCGCTGCCCTCGCCGAACGCGCAACCGGCCGCGGCGCCTGCCGCCGCCGCGGGCGGCGTCGAAGAGACCATCCAGGCGATCTGGCGGGACGCGTTGGGCTTGGCCGAAGTCGGCGTCACCGAGAACTTCTTCGACCTCGGCGGCCACTCGCTGCTCGTCGTGCAAGTGCAGCGCAAACTCAAGGAAGCTACGGGCGAAGAGATCGCCCTGACGGACATGTTCCGCTTCCCCACCATTCGCTCGCTGGCCGAACATCTCTCCGGCGCAGCCGCCGAGCAACCCAGCGCCCAGAGCCGCGGCGCCGCGCGCGCAGCCGCACGCTTGGCCCGCCGCAGACGCGCTTAGCGTTCACGCCCGGACGAAGCCGCCGCGTATTGCTCTCCAACCGCGCGCAGCCGTTGCGCCAGCGCCGGGGGCGTGCCTGTGTTCATCGCGCCCAACAGCGCCTCAAGCCGGCCTTCTCGCGCCAACAGGAACCCAGCCTGGGCGGCGACTGCCAAGTCATAGCGAGCCAGCTCGGCGAGCATGCCGCGCAGGCTCCCCGCCGACTCTAGGATCATCTCCGCCTGCTCCCTCGCGGTCCGGAAGCGGCCATCGCCGTCCCCGTCCCAAGCCAGCGCCGCGGAGACGCCCAACGTCATCGGCTCGTAGTCCGGCGTTGCCGCCTGATAGGGCCGGTTGATCGGCCAGAACGGTACGGCCGGGTCGCCTCCCACCGCCGCGACGGCGAGAAAGGCGTCCTGGCGCAGCTTCGAAGTCCGAATCATGCCCTCCCACTGCAAGCCTCCCTCGGCCGGCCCATCGAGTGCGATCTCTTCGATCGCCTCGCCGTTGGCGTAGACCACCAGGCGCTTGGCTCGATTCCACGACGGACCGTACACCTTGGCGACCAGCGTCTCGCCGCGCCGCTCGAGCATCGCCGCCAAGCCGTAGCTGACCGCCGTCTCGCCGCGCCAGAATGCATGCGCGAGGGCCTGCGCAGTCAGCTCTTCGTCGCCGATGCGGGCGTAGGTCCTTCCCTGCCCCACGAGCGACGTGGTCACCGTGTGTGAATCGCTGCTGCCTACCGCGGAAATGCGCCCGCCGCGGTTCAACTGCCGCATCCAGTCGACGACCAAGTCGAGCGGACGCGAGTACATCGCGCCCGAGTTCACGACCTCCATCGCATCGCCCGGGAAGCCGCGGCCGTCGAGCGATTCCGCCGCCAGCTCCACATAGTGCGTCGGGTCGAACGCGCGGTAGCCGCTATGGACGTCGCGTGGATGGTTCCACACCGCCGCCACGTCCGCGCCTTCCGGCAGACCCTGCCACACGGCAGCCCAGTCGCCGCGCGGGTCGGGCAGCGCCACGCCGTCCGGCCATGGGAACAAGTTGAAGTGCCCGTGCTGGGTCGTAAATTCCACCCCCGGGATCGCCACAAACAGGCCCCCGAGGTCCGAAATGTTGTCGAGCCGATTGTGCTCAGTATTGACGGCCCAATCCAAGCCCTCGCCCGCCACGGCAATCGAAAGCTCCGCTGCCGTCGAGTCGCCGTGCCGCGAGCGCTCGAAGGTGTGCAGGTGCGTATCGCCGGCCTTCCACCCCGGGATCTCGACCTCGCGGCGCAAGCGCAGCTCGAGCCGGTAGTCGCCGCCCTTCGCGACCGTGAGCTTCTCGTGCTGTTCGCTGTAGGCGAACCCCCGGCTGGCCCAGATCGTATGCGCGCCGGCCGGCAGAGTGAAATCCGCTGATCCGGACGCCGTGTAGACGACGCCCATCCGCACGGCCAAATCGCCCCCCGATCGCGCGCCCACGGGCAGGAGCGTCCCCTCGGCGTCCGTCACGGTGATGCGCGCCGGCGTCGGCCTACCGCCCTCGCCGACCACGCGGACGTGTACGCGCCCCGCGCCGAGCCATTGCTCTCTGGGGCCGGCGATCACCCGCACGTCTTCGATGCGAATGTCATCCCGTCCTCGCCCCGGCTCACCAGCCTCGATGCGCAGCTCGTTGGCGCGCGGCTGCAGCAAGCCAGCCGGAATATCGGCCATCCAGGTCTGTTTATGTTCATCGGCCAACAGCTTCCCGAGCGCTTGGCCGTTGAGCGTCACGATCCAATCGGGGCGCTTCAAATCCTCCTGAACGAGCAGGAGGGTCGCCGGGCCCTCTATGGGCCTGGCCTCGAGCCGACACGCGAGATGCGGCGGAGCCTCTCTCGGGAAATCGCTCCATTCCTGAACCCCGTCGCCGGCTCGCAGCGCATGGCTTCCGGTGCAGCTTTCGAGCGCCTGTGCTTTCGTCAGGCCGAACATTACGGGCGCCAGGATGCAAAGCAGCCGCGGACCGAGAAAGACTTGCCGGTTCATGGTTAGAAGCTGAACCACCCGGAGACGCGGATCACACGCGAATCCGCCGCACTTCCGATGGTCGACGTTACCTTACCGAACAAACCGCTGGTGATGCTCGTGGATACGGGCCATGGCGGATGCCTGTTCGCTCGGGACGCGCAGGATTTCCCCCGGGGAGGGGAATTTAGATTTTAGCTGTGGAAAATGGCGGGCACGACGAGACTCGAACTCGCGACCTCCGGCGTGACAGGCCGGCGTTCTAACCGACTGAACTACGTGCCCGTATGTCGGTTGGAGCCTGGTAGCTCCACACAAGAAGGGCGCGTTCTGGGAACGCGCCCCGGTCTGACTTGATCCTATCATTTCGACTCAGCCGGCGCAACGGGTCGCTGTGGGGCCGAGCGAGAAACTGCCGTTTCGTAGCCCAGGATCGCCCCGGCAAGGGAGTAACGCCGACCTGCCGCGAACTGCCTGAACCTCCAACGGGGATGTGCTTTCGGCAATTCATCGCGATTGTAGGATCGTTTTTTGGGTTGTGCGCGCTCGCTGCGGCTTCGCCAAACGTCGAGCGCCATGGCGACGTCACGATTTTTCGCATCGAGGGCGTGCGGGAGTTCGCCGAGGCGACCGAGGTCAGCCGTCACCCGGGCCTGTGCACCAACCCTGGAGGCGCTCGAGAAATTCCTCCAAACGCGTGCCGCGAAGCTCGAACCGGGTCTCGTCCGCCGCGCCAATGGACTGCCCTACTGCCACATCTTCTACACTCCCACCGTCCCGGGCTTTCGCGCCTCCGCTGAGGATGAGCCGATCACCGGCGTGTTTGGCGCGTTGGACCCGGCGCGGTTTGTCGCGGGCAGGGCTGCCGTCGGCGATGGCTTGAGCATTCTGGGGCAGGTGCTGGAGCAGGCCCCTGGGCCGGTGCGCGTGACCCTGACCATCAACCGCAACTACGACCCACGGCATTGGCCCGCCGCCGTCAAGCGCCACTTCGGACGCATGCCGCACCAAGTCGAAACTCGCCCGAGCCGCGCCGAAGGCACGCAGCCTTGGGCGCAGGATTACGTCAAAGCAGGCTGGGCCGGTGATGAGCAGAAGCTGCTTGTGCCGCACCGCCTCTTCGAAGGCCGCGCAAACGACGGAGAGGCCTACAAGCCCCTACTGGACGGCCTCGAGGAAGGGCGGCTGATGCGGTCGAAGCTTTCCTGGGAGGGCGGAGACCTGCAGTTCATTCGGGATCCGTCCGACCCGGCGCGGCTAATCCTGTTCCACGGTTCGGCGGCGCGCTCCTATTGGGGCAAGGACCTCGATGACGCCGAGTACGCCTATGTGCTGCGGACCGAATTCGGCGCGGACGCCTCAATCGATCTCAGCGGCCTGTCCGCGCACGTCGACTACGTGGTCGCGCTGTTGCCGCTCGACAGGACCGTCCTGCTGACCAAGCCCATCCGCGGCGACGCTGATCTCGCACGAGCCGCGTCGGCCATGCTGCAACAAGCTTGGGGGGAAAGGGCGCCGCAGAGCTTGCAGCGGCTCTCCAGCTCGCTTGCAAGTTGGAAACCGCGAGCAGAAAGCAACCGCATCCGCGAGATGCTCGAGCGCACGCGGCAAGAGTTTTCGCAGCTCGAGGACGACATCGACGACGCACTCGCCGCCGATCTGGACGCCTACACTAGGCGCTATTGCCCGGGATCGGAAGACTGCTTCGAGGGCGCCGGTCGGGCCGCCATGTTCGAGCGCGATCCAGCCCTACTCAAACGCGCGCTCGACGGCGTTTCCGCTATGCTCGCGCGGGCCGAGCTGACGCCGAAGCTACTTGGTGTGATCGAGGCGCAACTACGCCGCGAACCATGGCCACGCGAACTGCTGCTCGACCGCAAGGCGCGCGAAATCCAAGCGCTAGGCTTCCGGGTGGTGCGTACGCCACGCATCGCCGGGGAGAACGCAGGAGCGTGGCCGGGCGTTGCCTACGTCAACGCGCTCGCATGGGGCCGCCGGATCTTCTTGCCGACTCTGGGGTTGGGGCAGTACGAGCAAACCCTGTTCGATGAGCTCGCCGCACAACTGCCGAGCTACGAGCTCGTCCCCACGCCGGCTCGCGACGCCCTGCTGCGCAACGGCGGCGTCCATTGCGTCTTCGGCCTGGTGCGCGCCAAACCGCAGTGACCTTCGCCCTTTTCAGCCGATCCGCAATTTCGCCAACGCTGCCTCGTCAAATTCGAAGCCCAGCCCCGGTCCCTCCGGTACGCCCACCGACCCGGGCTCATACGGCAGCGGCGTCGATAGCAACGCGTTGCCGAAGGCCTGTTTATAGCTCTCGCCGCCCTCGAGGATCACCGTGTTCGCCTGAGCCGCACACAAATGGATGGCCGACGCGCGATACGGCGCCGAGCCCATCGAATTGTGCGGCGAAAACAGCACACCGTGCGCTTCCGCCATCACCGCGATGCGCTTGGTCTCGGTGATGCCGATACGCGCCGTGTCCGGGTTGATGATGTCGCAAGCGCGCACATGGAACAGGTCGCGGAACTGGAAGCGGTTGGAGTACTGCTCACCCATGCAGATGGGCAGGTCAAGCGCGTCGCTGAGCCGCGCGTAGCCGTCGACGTCATCCGGCGTGAGGATGTCCTCCCACCAACCGACGTTGCCCATGGCGTCGAGCTTACGGCCGACACGGGTCGCCTCCGAGAGCGTATAACCGCCGAGCGAATCGACCAGAATCTCGCCCCGCCCCTCGAGCACCTCGGCCGCGGCGCCTACGCGGTCGACGTTGCGGATCTGCTCGCCACGACCTTTCGCCAAGCTCATCTTCTGTACGGTGTAGCCCATGTCGAGGAGCTCGCGAACGTTGCTTGCCACATCGGCCGGTGCGCCGCCGCCCACCCCCTGGTAGGTCGGGATGCGGTCACGAAACTTGCCGCCGAGCAGTTGGTAGACCGGCAACCCGGCGGCTTTGCCCACGATGTCCCAGAGCGCAATGTCGACGCCCGCCATCGCGCGCGTGAAATAGCCCGTCCCGTAGCCACGCAGCTTTTGCGTGGAGAACATCTTTTCCCACAGCGCCTCAATCTGCCGCGCGTCCTGGCCAATCAGGATCGGCTCAAACAGATCCGTGAGGATGGTCTTGATCGCCATCGGCGTCATCACCGCATGCGCCTCGCCCCACCCCGTAATGCCCTGGTCGGTAGACACCTTCACGAGCAGAGTTTGCTGATAGCCCCCCTGCCGCACCGTCTCCGAGCGTTCGAGCCTGTTCCATAGGCCTTTGCCTCCCGTCATCTCGCCGAGCGGAGGCATCGAGACGAAGTCGCTCTCCGGCCGACCTGGGGCGGCGGGCGAGCGCAGCGGAACCGGCTCGACCTTGGTGATCTTGAGCGGAACGCCGATCTTACCCGCGGCCGCGCGCAGGCTCTCAAAGCAAGGCGAAGCGCCAGCAAGGGCGGAGGCGCCAACAGTGGCGGTTCGGAGAAACTGGCGGCGAGTCATGGCGGCCTACGAGCATACCAAAACGCCGCTCGAATTCCGCTAACTACCGCATTTATGGCAAGATAGAGCGAGCACGCGCTCCCGATGCCGCCGCCCAGACAGCTCGAGCTCATCCCGCTGAAGCGGCGTTCCGCAGAAGAATTGCGGGCCCTCATCCGCCAGCGCCTAGAAGGCTTTGCTCTACGCCAGCGCGCCCGCGAAGACCGCCGCCGCGCCGAGGGCGAGCGCCGCCGCACGCGCGGAGAAACGCCCGCCGGCGAACCGCAAGTCACACTCGAAGAAATGATCGCGCGCCTGGGCGACTGCCGCTAGCTCCGTGCCGCGCCCGGCAGGGTGCGGGTTCCGCCAACACAGCCTGACTAAAGGTACATGCCGCCGTTCACGTTGAGCACGTGCCCGGTGATGTAGCTCGCCTCGTCGGAAGCCAGGAAGCGCACCGCTGCCGCAACTTCTTCCGCCGAGCCGATGCGCCCCAGCGGGATGCGATTGAGCACCGCCGCCTTCTGGTCCGCGTTCAACGCATCGGTCATCGCTGTCTCGATGAAGCCCGGGGCCACTGCGTTGACCGTGATATTCCGCGGCGCCATCTCGATCGCCAGCGATTTGGTCAGCCCGATCAGCCCCGCCTTGGCCGACACGTAGTTCGCCTGTCCCGGGTTGCCCGATTGCGCGACCACCGAACTGATGTTCACGATGCGCCCCCAGCGCGCCCTCGCCATCGCACGCAGCGCGAGTTGGATGCACTGGAACGCGCCCGTCAGGTTCGTCTGCAGGACCTCATTCCAGGCGTCCGCGGACATCCGCATGGCGATGCCGTCCCGCGTCACGGCGGCATTGTTGACCAGGATCTCGATCGGCCCGGCCAGCGCGTCGACCTGGCGAAAGGCTTCTTGGATCGACTCGAGCGAGGCTAGGTCGATCGGCGCCACATGCGCTTCGCCGCCGCTCGCGCGAATCTCCTCCGCAACTGCTTCGAGCTTGTCGAGCGAGCGTGCGCCAAGCACCACCCGCGCTCCGGCGCGTGCCAGTTCGAGCGCACAAGCGCGGCCGATTCCTTGTCCGGCTCCGGTGATATAAGCGACGCGACCCTTCATGACGACAACTTCTCCAAACTCGCGAGGTCGCCCACGGCTTCCCCTTTTAGGCCTCGGTCGATGTTGCGCAACAAGCCCGTCAGCACACGCGAGGGGCCGACTTCGATCCAGCGCTCCACGCCCTCACCCGCAAGCAGGCGAATCGATTCTTCCCAGCGCACTGGGTTGGGCACCTGATCCTTCAATCCCTGTCGAGCCTCTGCGCCCGAACGCACGATGCGCGCATCGGCGTTGTTGACCAAGGGGATCTCGAGATCGCGGAACGTGATCGCATCCAGATCGGCTGCCAACCGCTCCTGCGCCGGGCGCATCATCGCGCAATGGAACGGCGCGCTCACTTGCAGCATGACAGCCTTGAGCGCGCCGGCGGCTTTCGCCTGCTCGACTGCGCGCTCCACCGCCGCTGTCTCGCCCGCGATCACAACCTGCGCCGGGGCGTTCAGGTTTGCCGGGCTCAGAACCTGCCCCTCCGCGGCCCGCTCACAAACCTCGGCTACCTTCTCGGGCGCCATGCCGATGATGGCCGCCATGGCCCCTTCGCCCGGAGGCACAGCCTCCTGCATGTAGCGGCCGCGCTTGCGCACCAGCTTGACCGCATCGGCAAACCCAATGCGCCGGCGGCGACCAGCGCAGAATACTCGCCCAGACTGTGGCCAGCCACGAAGTCCGCGTTCGCCAACCCTTCCTCGCGCATCACCGCCAATACGGCCATCGAACAGGTCAGGATGGCCGGCTGCGTGTTTTCCGTCAGTTTGAGGTCTTCTTCAGGCCCTTCAAAGCAAAGCTTGGAGAGCGAAAACCCAAGCGTTTCGTCGGCTTGGTCGAAAATTGCGCGCGCGGAGGGGAAGGTCTCGGCCAGGTCGAGGCCCATCCCGACCCTTTGCGAGCCTTGTCCGGGAAACAGAAGGGCCGTCTTGGGCATGGAAGTTCCACGGTAGACATTCGCCCGCCGCGCTTGCAACCCGCGGTCGCCTCGGCGAGCTCACAACGTCAGTTGCGCAAAGGCGAAACCCAGCATTGGCGAGCCGCCCTGGGAGTAGCGTTTGATCACAGATCCGGAGAAAAGCTTGCCGAACCCGACCCCGAGCGTGATCTCCGGCGCGGGCCGCCACACCAGTTGCGCCTCAGCCTCGTCGCCGATGTATGTTTCCCTGTTTCCCGCCGGGATAGAAAGGAACAACCGTCCGTTGTGGCGGTAGAGGTTGTCGTGGGGATTTGCGAGCCAATAGAACAAGTGGTCCACGCGGAATTGCCACGCCGCCGCCGGACGCCACTGCACGCCTTGCTGCCAGAT
Source organism: Bryobacterales bacterium (assembly GCA_041394905.1). Lineage (GTDB taxonomy): Bacteria > Acidobacteriota > Terriglobia > Bryobacterales > UBA6623 > RI-231. The sequence goes on from JAWKHJ010000004.1 coordinate 122,214, forward strand.
CTTCGAGTTGCGCCCGCCCACCTGATCGACGATGCCCCAAATGCGGTGAGCCCGCGCGTATATCTGGTCGTAGCGCCCGCTGCGACCGTCGCCGCGCTCTTTGTCCCCACTTGAAAACGTGTATTCAGTAAACAAGTGCGGCGCCCAGCGCGCCTCAGTGAACGTGTAGCCCACGCGGCCCATGGCCTGAACCCCGCGATGCTGGTCTTGGGCGTAGTGGCCCCACTGCGTCTCGAGCTCCGCGTCGTAATCGATGGCGAGATCGTGATCGTCAGCCACGCGGGCGCCCAGGGTGAAGATGTCCGAGTCGCCGGTGAAGCCGCGTTCGTCGGTCACCAACGGACGCGTACGCCAAAACACGTGCGGTTCGATCACATGGCCAGGCAACGGCGAGCGCAACTGGCCATAAACACCGTGGATATTCGATCCCGGAGCGACGGTATTGAAGCCGCCGGTATCGATCGTCACCACGCTCGCGGCAAAAATGTCGACACGGTCCACCCCCTGGTGCAAACCGAGACGCACCGCATCCCAGCTGCGCGGCAGGTTGGCCCATTGGTTGATGCCCAGTTGCCGCTCCTCACCGAAGACGAGCTCTTGTCTGCCGACGGTGAGGTCCCAATGACCTTGGTTCGGCTGACCAAAGCGGATGTAGCCCTGACGCAAGTCGATGGGGTCGCGCAAATTCGGCCGCGGTTTGCCGGCGGTAAGCCCGTTCACACGGCTATCCATGGCCTCCGCGAAAACGGTGACGTTGCGCGCAGGCCGGATGGTGGCGCGCACCTGCAGTCGGTTGACCAGGAACGTATCGTCGTCGGAGGGGTTGAACTGGACGTCACCCCAGGTCTCCCCGCGAATACGCTGGGTCACGCCAAGAGTCAGCCATTTCGGCAGATCGCGGTTGAGCGGGCCGCGATCCACCTGCGCCTGCGCGAAGGCTTGCCCGAGAAACAGCGCGGCTAGAACGAAAATCCGCAAGACAACAGGATAGGGCGCCGCGTTTAGCGGTAGAAGTAATCCACAAGGCTCATCGGTAGGGCCGGAACGTAGGTCATCAGCAGCAATACGAATGTCAGAACGGCGATGAACCAGCCATTCGCCTTGGTCACCTCCCAGATGTCCGCCTTCGCCACCGAGCAAGCCGTCACCAACACCGAGGCCACCGGAGGCGTCTGCTGCCCGACTCCCAAGTTCAGCGTAACGACCAAACCGAAGTGCACCGGATCGATACCCGCCTGATGCACCAGCGGCATCACGATCGGTACGACCAGGATGATCGCGGCCGCCGAATGCAGAAACATCCCGATCAACAGGAAGAAAAGGTTCAGCAGCGCCAGAATAGCCCACTTGTTCGTCGTCCAGGCAAGCAGCTTCGCGGCAAACATCTGCGGCGCCTGCAATTGCGTCAGGTAGTCGCCCAGCAAAGCCGAGGTGGTCACCAACAGCATCACCACCGCCGTCTGCACGCCGCCCGTGATCATGGCGCGCTTCAGGCTCGGCCAGTCGAGCTCGCGGTAGGCGAACGCCCCGATCAACAGCGAGGCGGCCACGGCCAGCCCGGCGCCTTCGGTCGCCGTCACCCAGCCGGAAAAAATACCGCCCAGCACGATCACGGGCAACAGCAGCGCCCAGATCGCCTCGCGGAACGCCACAACGACTTTCCGCCACTCGAACGCGCCTTCCACCGGATAACCCCGCTTGCGCGCCAACGCATACGCGCAGCCCATCAGCATCAACCCGCCGATCAGACCCGGAACGATGCCCGCCACGAACAACTCGACGACCGACGTGCCCGCCATCACGGCGTAAAGGATCATCGGCAGCGATGGCGGAATGACAACCGCCAGCGTCGACGCCGACGAGGTGACCGCTGCCGCGAACGGCGTCGGGTAGCCGCGTTTTTGCATGGCCGGGATCAGGATGGAGCCCAACGCCGCCACCCCGGCCACCGCAGATCCCGAGATCTCCGCCAGCAACATTGAGGAACCGATGGTGACCATGGCGAGGCCGCCACGCACGAAGCCGACAAGCGACGAGACAAGCGCCAGCAGCCGCCGTGAGATGCCCGACGTGTTCATGATCGCGCCCGCCAGAATGAACAGCGGAATCGCGATCAGGGTGAAGTTCGTCGACGAGTCAAAGAGGGTCAGCCCGACGTTGGGCAATGTGTGCGCGCCCCACGTCATGGTCATGGCCGCCACTGCGACCAACCCAAGCGCCACCGCGATCGGCACGTCGATCGCGATCAGCGCAAACAGCGCCACGAGCATCAGCGCCAAGCTCATGCGTCGTGCTCCTCCTGCTTGGCGAGCCACTCGACGTAGGCCACGCCCTCGGCCAGGATGAACACCACCGCGCTAACCGGGATGACCGACCGCGCGAGCGCGGCGGGAAACCACTCCAGGCTCACCAACGCTTCGCCTTCGAGCACCTGCAAAACACGCCACCCCGCCCACGCAGCCAGCGCGAAGAAGCCGATCACGCACACTTCCCGAACCGCCGTCACCGCCATCCGGGCGCGGGCAGGCAGGGAGTCCACCAACTTCGAGAAGCCGATGTGTGCGCGGTTGAGCGCCGCCAAACACGCGGCGTAGTAGGTGAGCCACGCCAGCAGAATCGGCGCGACCTCGTCATACCAGACCAGCGGAGCGCCAAGTTTGCGAAACAGCACTCCGGCAATGACGACCCCTGCGAGCGCCGTCATGAGCGCGATCACGATCCATTCCAAGGTCTTTTCGAGGAAGAGGCGCAAAGCGAGTATGGGCAAGTATCGAAACTATTCGGCTGCAAGCGCAAGCGCTTGATCAATCCAGTGCGAACCGCCGTCTACCTCCTGACCAAACTCGCGGTAGATCGTCTGGCTGGCGTCGACGAAGGCTTTGCGGTCTGCTTGGTTCACGGCGATGCCATCCGACTCGAGCTTCGTCAGCAGATCGCGGTCGACTTGCTCGGCGCGGTCAAGCACCCACTGCTGAGTCTCGAGCGCCGCTTCTTCGGCAGCCGCGCGAACCTCGGGCGGCAGGCTTCCCCAACGCTCCAGGCCCACGGCGAGAAAGGCCGGCGAGTAGACGTGGTTCGTCATCGAGAGATACCTCTGCACTTCTTGAAATTTCGAGGTGTAGATCTGGCTCAGCGGATTCTCCTGGCCGTCGATCACCCCCGTCTGGAGCGCGACGAACACCTCGGATAGGGACATCGGCGTCGGGTTCGCGCCGTAGCTTTGGAACAGCCGCAACCGCCACCGTCCACGCGGCGTGCGCAGCTTGACGCCGGCCAAGTCCTCGGGCCGCACGATCGGGCGCACGTTGTTGGTGATCTGACGAAACCCGTTCTCCCACATGGCGAGCACGCGGTAGCCCTTCGCCTCGGCCCGCGGCGCACCGCCGGCCAAAACACGCCCTCCCGGATCTTCACCACGTGCGCGCGGTCCTCGATCAGATACGGCATCTCGAAGAAGCCGAACGCATCGACCACGGTCGACATGATGGTGGAGGGAACGGAAAAATCGACGGTGCCCAGCTTGAGCTTCAACAGCAACGTCTGGTCGTCGCCAAGTTGGCTGGACCCGAAAACGCTGATGTGCGCGCGGCCTTCGAGCTTGTGGTTGGCGCGGCGCGCGAACTCCTGAGCCGCGTCGTCGGTCATCGAGCCCGGGTTCGCCACATGCCCCAGACGCAACTCGAGCGGACCATCGGTTTGCATACCGCAACCGGCGGCTAAGAGCAGTGCAAGCGCGACTGCAAGGGCGCGCATCAGCGCGTCATTATCGCAGCATTCGGGCGGATAGTGGGATCGACCTTCCTACCGTGCCGGACGCCCCCGATTCCGTATGAAAGCGATCGGCAAGAGGCGCGCCGAGGTCTTGCCGCCGCCGCGGCGCGCAGGGTACCGTCGAGGGCGCAGGAGAATAGACGACCGGCGCCGGGCCAAAGGGCAAGTTGACGTGCTACTGGAAGAGCTCGCGCTTGCTGTTCTGCAGCTTGGTTGGGAGACCGCATCAGCGCCTCTGGCTGCGGGACTGTCAGTCCTGCGCTCAGGACCAGTAACCGGCGTGAACCCCACGCCGATGCCCGCCACCACGGCGGCCACCGGAGACGCCAACAGCGTCAAGATAAAGTTCCGCCAATACGCAGTTCCCGGCCAAAAAGCCGCAAACGTTTGGGCGACCATCGTGAACCCGAAGGCGATCCCGCCGTAGTTCGCATTCGAGCACCACGGGCAATGGTGGACGCCCGCTTGGTGAATGTTGCACTGCTCGGCGGCGCCAGCCAGTAGAACGTGCAGCCGCACTGATAGACCAGATTGCACCAGTTGATGAAGAAGGCGGCTGTGAAAGCGATTCCGGCAGTGAGGATCAGCAGCTTGATGGCAAGTCGGGTCCAGGGCATGGGTCGCGGGGCTCGCTTGTTATAATCGCAAGTTTCCTTCGCTCATCATGTCCACGCCCTTTCGACTCGATCATCGCCGCGCGCTCGTCACCGGGCGCCAGCGGCATCGGCAGACTACACCGTTCGCGTCTTGGCCAACGCTGGCGCCGCCGTCGTCATCGCCGATCTGAATCTCGACGCCGCCCAGGCGCTCGCTGCAAATGTCGGCGGAGGCGCCAGCGCAGTCGAAATGGACGTCGCCGACTTCGATTCCGTCAAACGCGCCTTCGCCGGGCTCGGCGCCCTCGACTACGTGGTCAACAATGCCGGGATCGGTCACGTCGGCTCCATCGAGGAGTGCGAGCCGGAGGACTGGAGCAAGCTGATGCGGGTAAACGTCGACGGCGTTTACCACGTGAGCAAAGCGGCTCTGCCACTGTTGCTGGCTTCCGAGCATGGTGCGATCGTCAATATCGCTTCGGTCGCCGGTCTGGTCGGCATCAAGCGCCGCTTCGGCTACTGCGCCACCAAGGGCGCCGTGGTGATGATCACGCGGCAGATGGCAGCCGAATACGCCGGACGACTGCGCGTGAACGCTATTGCGCCGGGCACCGTCGACACGCCTTTCGTCGAGGCATACCTCGAGAAGTACCACAAGCACGAGAAGGAAGAGATGCGGCGGCAGCTCAACGCGCGTCAGCCGATCGGACGTCTCGGCAAGCCCGAAGAGATCGCGCACATGGCGCTCTATCTGCTCTCGGATGAAGCCGCATTCTGCCACGGCTCGGTGCAGACCATTGACGGCGGTTGGACGGCAATCTAGAGGTTTCGAGCTCGGCAGGCAGTCAGCGCCGCACCAGTGGGCGTGGCGCAAACGGCCACGTTTGCAGCGTCGCGAGTCTTCGCGACGGCTCTTTTTGGTCGCGATGACTCGCGCCACGAGTTTTCACGCACACTCTGACGCATGCGGCGCTTACGCAGCGGTTCGTTGCGAGCGGCTGCGGAGCCGCTCGTCGACCCACGCGCGCACCTTGGCGGCGGACTCTTCCTTGACGGCTTCGTAGCCCCGGATTTGCTGCGGCGCCTGGGCGAGTTCCACGGCATCGGCGAGCGTCGCCGCGCTCAAGCCCTCGACGAGCTGGTCGACTAGGTCTTCGTACCAGGGGACGAGCTCGCGTTCGAGCCTGCGCGAAGCCATGAGTCCGAACGGGTCGTAAGCGGTGCCACGCAGCGCCTTGAAGCTCGCTAACAGCCGCAGTAGCGGCTTCGCCCACGCGCCGAGCTTGAGTTTGCGCCTGACGCCGAAACGGCGCAGCAAGGGCGGATGCAGGTGATAGGCTACGCCGCGCGGACGCTCGAAGGTTCCCGATACGCGCCTCTCAAACTCCGGATCGCTCAGCAGCCGCGCCACCTCGTACTCGTCCTTGTAGGCCATCAGCTTGTAGAGGTTCTCGGCCACGGCGCGCGTCAGCGCCTCGCTCTGTGTGGCTTGGCGCTCGGCGGCGCGTACGCGCTCGACGTGGGCGCGGTAGCGCTGCGCATAGGCTTCGTCCTGATAGAGGCGCAGATCGCGTACGCGGTCTTCGATCAACTCCTCGAGCGACTTTTCTTCGGCGGGTTGCTCGTCCTCGACGTGGCGCAGAACAGCCTCCGGCTGCTCGGCGAAAAGCCGCCCCCATAGGAATGCCTTCAGGTTGCCCTCGACCGCAACGCCGTTGAGCCGAACGGCCTGTTCCAGGGCTTCGAGCGACACCGGAATCAGCCCCTTCTGCCACGCCACGCCAAGCAAGAAGATGTTTGTCTGCAAGTGGCTACCGAACAGGCGCTCGACGATGCGCGAAGCGTCGAGAAACACGTTCTCCTCGGCGCGCGTGAAGCGGTTGATACGCCTCCGAAACTCCGATTCGGGCGAGATCAGCGTCAAGCCTTTGCGCACGGAATCGCCGGTGGGAGTCTGGTGCAGGTTGACGACGGTGACGGTGCGGTCGTCGCATGCGCGGACCAAGTTCTTGGGGCTCGCCGCGCCCACCACGTCGAAGCCCAGCAGCAAATCCGCCGCGCCGTAGCTGACGCGATTCGCCGTCTCGAGCGGCCGGCGGCTCAGGGTAAGATGCGCGACGACGGCGCCGCCCTTCTGCGCCAAGCCCCGTCTGGTCGAGCGTGGTGGCGTGAAGGCCATCGATGGTGGCGGCGGTCGCGAGCAGCGCATTGATGGTGACCACGCCGGTGCCGCCGATGCCCGGCATCAGGATGTGATACGGCTCGGCCCATTCCCGTTTGGGCGGCGCCGGCGCGGCTGTGTCAGGCAATTGCGGCAGCGGCCTACGCTTGAGTCCGGAGCCAGGCTCGATGGAGACGGTGACGAACGAAGGACACTCGCCGAGGATGCAAGAGGCGTCTACGTTGCAGGACGACTGGTGGATGCGCGTCTTGGGGCCGTACTCGGTCTCGACCGGCTGGAGCGAGACGCAGTTGGATTGGCGCACGCAGTCGCCGCAGCCCTCGCAGACGCGCTCGTGGATCATCACACGCGTCTCGGGCTTGGGCAGGATGCCGCGGCTGCAGCGCCGGCGCTTCTCCGCGGCGCACATCTGGTCATAGAGCATGACCGTCGCGCCGGGCTCTTGCTCGAGCTCGCGCAGGACCTCTTCCAAGTGCTCGCGGGGGCGTACGGTGACGTTCTTCGCCAGGCCGGAGCGGTCGTGATACTTGGCGAGGTCGTCGGTAAGAATGACTGTCTTGCGAATGCCGTCGGCTTCGAGTTGGCGAGTCATGGCGGGGATGCCGACCGAGCCGGCGGCGTCTTGTCCGCCGGTCATGGCGACGACGCCGTTATGCAGGATCTTGAAGGTGATGTTGGCCCCGGACTGGGCCGCGGCGAGCACGCCTTGGCGGCCGGAGTGGAAGTAGGTTCCGTCGCCCAAATTTTGAAAAAGATGCTTTTGTCCGCTGAAGGGCGCCATGCCGATCCAGTGGCCGCCCTCCGAGCCCATGTGGGCCAGCCAGGCGATGCCGCGGTGCGCTTCGGCGAGGCCGGCGGCCATGCCGTGGCAGCCGATGCCGCCGCCGGCGACCTGCCCTTCGAGCAGGAGCGTGGAGCGGTTGTGCGGACAGCCGGAGCAGTAGGTCGCGCGCCGCGCGGTCGCCCCTGAGGCAATCTCGGACATCGCGCCCTCAATTGCATCCAGGCGCCGCAGCCGCGCTGCTACGCCTGGCGCGTCCGCCAAGAGCTCGCCCAGCGCCCGAGCAATGATCTCCGCGTCGAGCTCGCCGTGGGTGGGCAGTAGCTCTTCGCCTTGCGGGCCGCGCTTGCCGTAGATGGCCGGCCGCTGTGGAGCGTCGTAAAGCATCTCGCGCAGTTGCAACTCGACGAAGCTACGCTTCTCTTCGACGACGAGCAGCGTCTGGAGGCCGGGCAGAAACTCTTGCACGATCTCGGGCTCGACGGGGAAAGTCATTCCGAGCTTGAGGATGCGCACCCCGGCCTGCGCGAGCGCATCGTCGTCGAGCGCCATGTTGCGCAGGGCGGTCCGCAGATCGTAGTACGCCTTGCCTGAAGCCACGATGCCGATGCGGTCGCGTTCATGCTGCGTGACGATGCGGTTGAGCCCGTTCGCCCGCGCGAAGCGCCGCGCCGCCTCGAGCCGTGTCGAGTAAAGGTCGCGCTCGGCTTCGAGAGAGACGGGCACGATGAGCAGCGGATGCATGCGGCGGTCTCCGCCGTCAGATGGCGGCTCGATGACCGGCCAGCGGTCCGGGGCGAACTCGACCAGGCCGCCGCCGTCGCAGACGTCGGTGGCGAGCTTGAGCGCGCACCACAGGCCGGAGTAGCGCGACAGGGCGATGCCGTAGAGGCCGAAGTCGAGGATCTCCTGCGGCGAGCCGGGCGTGAGTACGGGGATGCCGAGGTTGTAAAGCGAGAGCTCGCTTTGGTGCGGGATGGTCGAGCTCTTGGAAACGTGATCGTCACCGGCGAGCGCGAGGGCTCCGCCGAAGCGGCTGGCGCCGGCGAGGTTGGCGTGGCGCAGTGCGTCACCGGAGCGGTCGACCCCGGGGCCCTTGCCATACCAGATACCGACGACGCCCTCGACCTTAGGCTCGGGGAGCGTCTCGAGCATTTGCGCGCCCTGCACGGAGGTGGCCGCGATGTCTTCGTTGAGTCCGGGGACAAAACGGACATTGTGGTCGGCGAGCAGGCCGCCGATCCGCTCGAGCGCGAGGTCGTAGCCGCCGAGCGGCGAGCCTTCGTAGCCGGAGATGAAACAGCCCGTGCGGCGGCCGGCGCGGCGGTCCTGGCGCATCTGCTCGAGCGGCAAGCGCACCAGCGCCTGGATGCCCGTCATGTAGGCCGCACCGGCCTCGAGCACGTACTTGTCGTCGAGCGAATAGTCGCGCGGCATGCCGACTTGTATTGTACGCGGGAGCGGGGACTGCCCCTAGCGTGCGCGTTCGCGCGATACTCTTCGTTGGTGTCGCCGTGGCGCTCACGCATCAGGATCTGGACGACTCTGGCCGATGCCGAGGCCGAACGGGGTTCAAGGAGGCCAAGAACCGGTTCGATTTCGAAGCTTGTCGAGTACTGTGCGGCGATCGCAAACGGGGAGGAGGCAAGGTCGTATTGGGCGTTACGGACCGGCGACCACGACCGTGGTGGGAACGTCAGCGTTCCCGGGCCAGGTCACTATTTTCGCTCAACGGCTCAATCGAATTGGGTTCGCTGAACTGCAGACGGCAACCGGCCGAGTGCTGATCTTCGAGATCCCGAGCAGGCCCGTTGGCGTCCGGTGCAAGCCGGCCAGTTCTGGTCCGTTCCGGCGACGCGCTGCGCCCGATGAGCGCGGACGAGCGCGAAGCATCTTCGAAAAGTTGCGCCGGACTACAGTGCGCAGGTTGAGCAGCGCATCGCTCGAGGATCTCGACTCGACGATCGAGACTTTCCGCAAGCAATGGAAGGCGGGCAGGTCGCCGTCAGCTCGATGCTCTATCCGCCGAGAGACTGCTGGCCGATGCCGAGTTGGTCACGGAAGAAGGGGTGACGATTGCGGCGCTTGTCCTTCTCGGCAGCGAGAGAGCGCTGAGTCGCCTGCTTCCGCAAAGCGAGTCGTCTTCGAATATCGAAGCAGCGACACTGTGATCGCACATCAACAGCGAATCGAGTACAGGAAGGGGTTCCTGGGCATTCTCGACCAACTCTGGGAGACGATCAATCTGCGAACAAGTCATCCGATCAAGATGGGCTGTTTCGGCGTGAGATCCCGTGATGAATGAAGCGGTCGTCCGCGACCGTGTAATGCGGTGGTGCATCGGGACTATCGTCTTCCCGGATCGGTCTTTTGCGGCAGTACCCGCGCCAGCTGATCGTTAGCAGTCCAGGCGGTTTTCCTCCGGGGATCACGCCAGAACATTCATCGGCAGTCTCCCCAATCGGAATCGCGGAGGCGTGCGCACGTGCGGCTTGGTGGAGCGATCGGGCCAAGGCGCGGATCGGATGTTTGAGGAATCCTTCGGGAGGCAAGGCAAACCGGACTATTCCGCCGCCGACATCACCAGGTGACGGTGGTCCTGAACGGCAAGTGCGCAATCGGGTTTCATTCGGTTCCTGGAAAAGGTGAGCCAGGAACGGCGGCTCTCGTTCACGGTTGACGACCTGCTCGTGGACGCCCTCGACAACGAATTCGCGATTGGGCTCCAGCCGAACCTTACGAGACTCGTGCGTGAAGGCATCGTCGAGCGCGTGGGGCGTGGCCGGGGTTCGCGTTCTGTCGCGCAGATTCTACAGTTTCTGGGCCGAACCGGAGCTTACACCAGGCAGCTCGGTCTGGATCGGCGACGAACAAAGAACTGCTCCTGAAGCACATCCGCGAATCGGATCGGCGTGGGGCGGCTCAGGACTTGCAGCAAGTCCTTCCCGGTTTGTCAAGGCCGCAAGTGCAGACTCTGTTGCGGGAACTGAGGAGCGAAGGCCGGATTCAGGTGGAAGGCTTGACCCGTGCAGCGCGTTGGTTCGTCGTGCGGCCGGATTAGATCCTAATTGCAAGCCAGATGCAATACGAGATGCAATAAAGCGCTCTAGGCATTGATTCTACGGAGCGTTGACGCGCCGGCCTGGGCCGTCGAACCGATCTCTGAGCGTCAGGCCAAGCCCGCCCTGCGGCGGATTTCGAGGACGGTCTTGGCGTCGAACTCTTCGCGGATGGCTTCGTCGACTTTTTTGAGGTGCGAGCGGGCTTCGACTAGATCGGAGAGGACGCGGTTGCGCATCTCGGCGACGAAGTTACGGCCTTGTTTGGTCGCCTCTTTGGCTTCGCGCATGATCTCGGCCGAGGACGAGGCGCCGAGGCCGGCGATCTCGTGGTGCAGGTCTTGGATGCGGTAGCGTTCCCAGGCGATCTGCTGGTTGGTGCGGGCGATGCGCGAGTCGATGTCGCGGCCTTTGGCCAGGATCGGGTTGGCATCCCGGTGTTCGAGCAGCCAGAGCAGCCGACGGTGGTCGCGGTTGCGGTAGGCGCGCGTGGCCTCGGCCATCAGCTCATGGCGGACGCGGCGGTCTTCGAAGTCGTCGGCGAAGTCGGGATGAATCTGCGCGCGAGCTGGCGGAAGAGCTTGCGGGCTTCCTCGTCGGGGCGAAAGGCCTGGTGCGGGGCTTCTTCCGACTCGCCTTCGCCGGGAGTCGGCGTGAGCTTGCCGGCCCGGGCGAGCTTGGCGAGGCGGCGCAGCTCGGCGGATTGCTGCTTGACGTCCTCGAGCTCGATATAGCGCTTGCCCACGGCCGGCCGCCAGCGCTTCTCGAACTCACGAATCTTGGCGCGTTCTTCGTCCAGCATGCGGGCGAGCTCAGGCTTGCAAGTGCAGCTCGGCGAGTAGCGTCATGCGCGTCTCGAGCTCGCGCGTGGGCGGCGGTTGGTAGAGCACGAGCGCGACGCAATGCACTTGCGTTGCGTGCGGACTTGGATCTGGCTCGCTGCGCTGCATCGGGCGGAAAAAGGGCGCGGCTACCCGCGCCCGGTGGCGACGCGCGCCGGCGGGCGCACGGGGATGCCTTCCTTGTCGAGCATCTCCTTGAGCTGATCCACCGTGAAGGTCTTGTAGTGGAAGATCGACGCCGCGAAGCCGCGTCCGGCTTCACCCTCGGTGAGCACGCGCACGAAGTCTTCCGGGCGGCCGCCGCCCCGGAGGCGATGACGGGGATCTTCGTCGCGCGCGAGACCGTGCGCGTCAGCTCGCAGTCGAAGCCGGCTTTGGTGCCGTCGGCGTCCATCGAGGTAAGCAGGATCTCGCCCGCGCCCATGGCCTCGCCTTTCATGGCCCACTCGATGGCATCGAGGCCGGTGTCTTCGCGGCCGCCCCGCACGTAAACGTTCCAGCGGCCGGGGCCGTTACGCCGTGCGTCGATGGCGAGCACGGTCGCTTGGGCGCCGAATTCGTTCGAGAGCTCGGTGATCAGCTCAGGGCGCTTGACGGCGGCGGAATTGACCGAGACCTTGTCCGCGCCGACGACCAAGATGGCGCGCGCGTCGGCGATGCCACGGATGCCGCCACCGACGGTCAGCGGGATGAAGACCTTGCGCGCGGTCCGCTCGACGACGTCGATCATGATGCCGCGCTGCTCGTGCGTGGCCGTGATGTCGAGAAAGACCAGCTCGTCGGCGCCGTCGAGGTTGTAGCGGTCGCTGAGCTCGACCGGGTCGCCGGCGTCACGCAGGCCAACGAAGTTTACGCCCTTGACCACGCGGCCGGCGGTGACGTCGAGACAGGGGATGATGCGCTTGGTCAGCATGCGAGGAAGTTCCGAACGATCTGTTGGCCCACGGCGCTCGACTTTTCCGGGTGGAACTGCACGGCGAAGACGTTGTCGTGCTCGATGGCCGCCGTCAGTGCGACGCCGCCGTATTCGCACTGGGCGGCGACGAGATCGCCTGCCGTCTCCGCAGGCACGTAGTAGCTGTTGGCGAAGTAGACGTAAGGCTCGTCTCCGGCGTCGACCAGCAGGCGGCGGTCCGGGCGCGGCTGCAGCCGGTTCCAGCCCATCTGCGGCACGCGCAAGTGCTCAGGGAAGCGACGCACACGGCCGGGGAACACCGCCAGTCCGTCGAGCTCGGGCGCTTCGTCGGAGCCCTCGAACAGGGCTTGCAGCCCGAGGCAGATTCCGAGGAAAGGGACGCCTGCGGCGATGCGTTGCTTGAAGGTCTCGCGCACGCCCAACGCATCGAGCGAACGCAGGAGCTGGCCGAAGTGACCAACGCCAGGCAGGATGATCTTCGAGGCCTGCTCGAGACCCGCCGCGTCGCGCACGATCGAATACTTGGCTTCGATCGCGTCGAGCGTGTTCTCCACGGAACGAAGGTTTCCGGCGCCGTAGTCGAAGATCGCGATCATGAGGTTTTCTCGAGCAGTCCCTTCGTGGACGGAAGCTGATCCTTCATCCGCGCGTCGGTCGAGCAGGCGAAGCGCATGGCGCGGGCGAAACACTTGAAGATCGCTTCGATCTTGTGATGGTTTGAGCGGCCGTAGAGCACGCGCGCGTGCAGGTTGGCGCCACAGTGCGTGACGAATCCGTCGAAGAAGTCGTGCAGCAGCTCGGTCTGCAGGTCTCCAACGTGCTTGAAGCGCGTGGGTGCGTGGTAGACCAGCGCGGGCCGGCCGCTCAGGTCGACGGCGACGACGGCCAAAGTCTCGTCCATCGGCATGACGAAGTAGCCGGCGCGGTTGATGCCCTTGCGGTCGCCCAGAGCTTGGGCGAAGCATTGCCCGAGCGCGATCCCGACGTCTTCGACGGTGTGATGCTGGTCGATGTCGAGATCGCCCGTTGCCTGAAGCTTCAAGTCGAAGCCGCCGTGCTTGGCGAAGAGCTCGAGCATGTGGTCGAAGAAGCGAATGCCGGTCGAGATCTCGTAGCGGCCTTTGCCGTCGATCTCGAGCTCGGCGCGAATCTGGGTTTCGCGGGTGATGCGTTCGACTTTGCCTTTACGCGCCATAGACGTGCTCCAACGCTTGCTCCAACTCGTTGACTGATTCGAGGATCGCCCGCGCGCCTTCCGCCTCGAAAAGGTCGATTGTCTCGTCGCGATGCGGGGCGTCGGCGGCCGCGATGCCGATGAAGGGCAGGCTAGCCGCGCGCGCCGACCGCGCGTCATCGATGGTGTCGCCCACGTAGACCGCGTCGGCGCCAGGATGCCTGGCGAGGATGCGCAGCAGGCCATCGGGCGCGGGTTTGAGCGGGAACGTATGGTCGGAGACCATTACGGGGTCAAACTCGATTTTTGGACAAAAGCGTCCCAAGGTGTGGCTTGCGGTTGTGTGGCCGCGGCCAGTGAAGATGGCCAAGCGCGCCTGCTCGCTCAAACGCTCGAGGACGCCTTCTTTCGGAAGCCAGCGTTCCTCTCGGACAAAGCCGTCCCGGTTTTCGCCCCAGAACAGGCGCATGCCGACTTCGTTCACCTGGTCGCGCGTCGCCTCGAAGCCCAGCTCGCGCACGATTCGCAGCGAGACGTCGGCGTCGTCGTTGTAGCCGCCTTCGTTCTTGATGGCGGCGATGCGCGCGTAGGTCGTCTCGTGACCGGTGAAGTGGCGGACGGTCTCGATCACGGCGCGGCGAAACGAGTCGGTCGGGTCGACCAAGACGCCGTCCATGTCGAAGACGATCACTTTCACGACTGGTAGATCTCCTCGAGCGCGGAGATCAGCCACTCGGTCTGTTCCAGGTTGCCGACCGTCAAGCGCACCGTGCCGGGGCGTTCGGCCGAGCGGTCGCGCACAAGGATGTCGCGCTCGCGCAGCCGCGAGACGACTTCCTTGGCGCGGTCGCCCATCTGGGTCAGCACGAAGTTCGCTTCGGTGGGAAAGTAGGGGATGCCGAGGCGGTCGAGCGCTTCGAGCAACAGCTTACGTGCGTCGAGCACTTCTTCGACGTAGTCCTCGACGTAGCCCGAGTCTTCGATCGCGGCGAGCGCGCAGGCCACGGCGATCGAGTTGACGCTGTAGGGCGACTGCCCCTTGCGCATCGCGGCGATGTTCTCCGCCTGCGAAAGGATGCAGCCCACGCGCAGGCCGGCAAGGCCGTACGCCTTCGAGAACGTCCGGCTGACGAAGAGATTCGGATAGTGGGGTATGAGATCGAGCGCGGTGACGCCGTAGAACTCGAAGTAAGCTTCGTCGATGAGTACGGCCGCATCTTGCGCCTTTTGCAGCACCTGTTCGACGACGTCGAGGCCGATGGCGCCGCCGGTTGGGTTGTTCGGGTTGGCGATGATGACGGCGCGCGTCTTGGGCCCGATGGCGGCGAGCAGCTCGTCGACAGGGAAGCTCAGGTCGGGCTCGCGCAACGCGACAGGCACGTGGACGCCGCCGGCGACCTGCGTGTAGAAGCGGTACATGGGGAAAGCCGGCCAGGGCGTGACGACTTCATCGCCGGGCTCGACGTAGGTCTGCACCAGGATGTGGATGCCCTCGTCTGTACCGTCTGAGAGCAGGACCTGGTTCGCCTTCAATCCAAAAAAATCGCCGATGAGCTGCTTGGCGCGTCCGTACTCGGGGTAGGTTGCGACGAAGTCGGGCGTGCCGACCTTGCGCAGCGTTTGGATGACCTTGGGCGAGCAGCCGACGGTGTTCTCGTTGAAGTCCAGGCGCTCTTTGCCGATGCGGCTCGAGGTGGGAGGACGGTACTCCTCCATGCGCTCGATGGCTTGGCGCGGCTTGGGCCGGCCGGTCGTGGGTGTGTCAGTCACGGATGCGCACCTCGATGGAACGCGCGTGCGCTTCCAAGCCTTCGGCGCGTGCCAGCGTCGTGACGGCGCCGGCGATGCGCTGCAAGCCTTCCGGGCTCAACTGCTGCACGGAGATGACCTTGAGATAGTCGGTGATGGACAAGCCGCCGCGCAGCATGGCCGCGCCGCTGGTGGGCAGCACATGGTTGGGGCCGGAGGCATAGTCGCCGGCGGCCTCCGGGCTCCACGGGCCGATGAAGACGCTGCCCGCGTTGGTGATCTTGTCGAGCATCGAATCGTCGGCGATCGAGAGATGCTCGGGCGCGAAGCGGTTGGAGAGCTCGCAGGCTTCGTCGACGGTTTGCGTCACGACGACAGCGCTGTTGTTGGCGATGGCCTGCCGCGCGACGTCGCCGGTCGAGAGGCCCACCAGTTGGCGCTCGACCTCGTCCGCCACTTGCTCGGCGAGCTCGGACGAAGTGGTGAGCAGGATGGCCGCCGCGTCAACGTCATGCTCGGCCTGCGCCAGCATGTCCGCGGCAAGGGCAGCGGGATCGCCCTCGGGGAAGATCAGCAGACTCTCAGTCGGCCCGGCTACGAAGTCGATGCCGACCTCGCCGGCGAGCATCTTCTTGGCGGCTGCGACGTAAGCATTGCCCGGTCCCACAATGCGCTGCGCCTTGGGAACGGTTTCGGTGCCGAAGGCGAATGCCGCGATGGCTTGCGCTCCGCCCATGTGGAAGAAGTTCGAGACGCCGAGCAGGCCCGCCGTCCCGAGCGTCTCCGCACTGGGGCCCGGCGAGCAAACGGAAACCGTCGGCACGCCAGCAGCTTGGGCAGGCAGTACCGTCATCATCAGCGTGGACGGGAGCGGATAACGTCCGCCCGGGATGTAGGCCGCGACGGACTCGAGCGGACGCACGATCTGACCAAGGCGAATGCCTTCGGACGTTTCGCGCATCCAGGCTTTGGGGCCTGCAGCTCGGCGAACTCGCGGATCTGTGCGCTCGCCAGCGCGACAGACTCACGAAACTTCGCCGAGAGCCCCGCGGCGGCGGTCTCGAGACGTTGCGAATCGACGCGAACCGTCGATCCCTCGAGCCGGTCGAACTTCTTCGCGTACTCGAGCAGGGCCGCGTCGCCGCGCTTCCGCACGGCGTCCAAAATCGGGCCCGCAACGGCCTCGGCCTGCCCCATTCGCGCCGAGCGGCGTGCGAATAGGGAGGCCACGGCCTCGCGATCGGAACTGCGCAAGATCCTCAACATGACGGCTGCGTCGGGGGAAGAATTACTTCTTCGCGTAAACGGCCTTCGGGTCGTAGGTCTTCGACTCGAATTCCCGCCACTCTCCGCCGTCGAGACGGCGATAGAAGCAACTCCGAAACCCATTATGACAAACGCCAGGGCCCAACGATTCGGCCTGAATGAGCAGCGTGTCCTTGTCGCAGTCGGTCTGGATGTCCTTCACGACGAGGTAGTGGCCAGAGGAGGCGCCCTTGATCCAGAGCTCGGCGCGCGAGCGGCTGTAGAAGGTCACTTTGCCCGTCTCCACGGTCTTCTGGAAGGCCTCTTCGTTCATGAAGCCCACCATCAGCACGCGTCCGTCCGTCACGTCTTGGACGACGACCGGAATCAGCCCGCCGGTCTTCTCGAAATCGAGATCCATCATGTCGCTCCTTTACAAATAAAAAAACCCGCTCGGTCTGCACCGGCGGGTTTCTGTCAGGTTCCTGAAAAACGATTGGCTCGAGGCTCAGATTCCCGCACGCCGGCGCGGCTCCACCGAATGGAGCACATGGGCGTGGCGATGATGCAATCCGAAAACCACGAAAGCTCAGTATACCCAAATGGAATCTGGAGATCGAACGGAAAAAAAATCGTGCTACGAAATTTGTGTTCGTGTTACTATGCCTCGGTGGCGCAGCGAATCATTCTTGCTATCTCCTTCACTGCGGCCGCGCTCGCGGCGCCTCCGCCGCATGACGAGAAGGACCCCAAGGACATTCTCGAGCCGGTCCACGAGAGCATCACGATTACGGCTTCGCCGTTGGGACCGCGGGTGGACGCGCGCAATGCCGAGGTCTTTCGCAAGACGCTGTTCACGCGCGACGACCAGGTGTTCCAAATGCTCAATGCCGGCATCAATGCCGGACAGCATGAGGGTGGCGGCAAGTCGCTCGAGATCCGGCGCTTTGGTTTCAACCTCGACCACGGCGGGGTGAACGGCGGGCTGCGCATTACGATCGATAACATCCCGCAGAACTACGGCACGCAGGGCCACGGGCAGGGCTATCTGGGTTCGCTCAAGAGCATGACGCCGGAGCTGATCGAGGACGTGACCTTGATCAACGGTCCGTTCAGCGCCGAGCACGGCGACTTCTCGGGGCTAGGCGTGGTGCAGGTGCGGCTCAAAGAGGAGCTGCCGAACGTGCTGACGGCGCGGGTGCAGGGAGGGAGCTTCAACACCAAGCGGGTATTCCTGGGCTGGAGCCCGGATGTGGACTGGCGCGACATGTTCTTTGCCTATGAAGGCTCGAGCTCGGACGGCCCGTTCGTGAAGCCGCTCAACTACGTGCGTCACAACGTGACGGGCAACAACACCTGGATCCTGGGCCGCGGCGAGCGCCGGTTTGGGCTCAAGTGGAACGGCGGGCTGAATCAGTTCCAGTCCTCCGGCCAGTTGCCGCTCGACGAGGTTGCCGCCGGACGCCTGGACCGCTTCGGCTACATCAGCCCGGGCGACGGCGGTGACGTGCAGCAGGGGCGGCTGGGCTCCTACTGGCGCAAGGACTTCGACCGCGGAACGGTGTGGAAGGCGGACGCCTTCATCGAACGCTCGCTGTTTGACCTCTACTCGAACTTCACGTTCTTCCTGAACAACCCGGAAGTCGGCGATGCGATCCAGCAGCACGATTCGCGCTTGAGCCAAGGGGCAAGCACGCAAGTGCTCAAGCCGCAGATTTTCGACGGCGGCACGGGGCTGCTCACCTTCGGGGGCAGCGTGCTCGCGAGCCAAAACCAGGTCGAACTGCGCGACGTGATCAACCGCGATCCCTACAACGTGCAGACCGCCGCGCACGCCGCCGTGACCAACGGGTCGGGCTACGTGCAGCAGCAGGTCGACTTGGTCGACGGCGCCTCGAACTGACTGGGGGACTGCGATGGGACGTGTTCCGGTATGCGATTCGCGACCAGATCGAGCCGCAGTACTCGGGCGTGGAGCCGGCGGCGAAGCTGCAACCGAAAGCTTCGGCTTCGTTTCGACCGTTCTCGAGCTTGCCCTTGCGTGGCTTCTTCAACTACGGGCGGGCGATCTCGTCGATGGACGCACGCAGTGTGATTCGGAGGCCCGATAGCCCGCACTTGAATACAACGGACTTTCTCCAGTGGGGCTTGCAGCAACACTTCGGCCGCCGGGCTTCAGTCATGGCGGACTACTTCGTGATCCAGAATTCGAACCAACTGGTCTACATTCCCGACGACGGGACAATCGAGTTCTCCGACCCCAGCCGCGCTCATGGGTTCGAGACGCGGATGTCGTTTGGTCTGACGCGCAAGCTCAGCTTCGACGGCGGCCTGACGAAGGTGCTTGACGCCTACTACCGTGGAACGAGCCCGCGCGCGTACGTGACGACGGCGCCGCACTTTACCGCGAACGCCTCGCTGACCCTCGCCGACTGGCGCGGCTGGAGCGGCTCGCTGCGCATGAGGGCTATTAACCACTATCGCCTCGACGAATTCGACCCATCGGTGCGCGCCGCGGGCAACACCGTGTTCGACTTCGCGATGTCGCGCAAGATCACGCGGAACGTCGACTTCAACCTGGCGGTCGACAATATGCTCGACCGCAACTACTGGGAGATGCAGAACTTGTTCGAGTCGCGACTGCCGGGGCAAGGGCCGGTCGAGCGCATCCACGGTACGCCCGGATATCCCGCCACGATCGTCGTCGGCCTGACGCTACGTTTTGGCGGCAAGTAGGCCGTATTTCCATACAATGGTCGAATGCAGCCGACCATCCGCCCAGCCGAACCGGGCGAAATGCCGGCCATCCGGCGCCTGATCGGCACATATGCGGGCCTGCTGATGCAGACGGACCTGCCGCGCACCCCGTCATTCTTCGTCGCGGAGATGGATGGCCGCATCGTAGGCTGCTGCGCGCTCCAGATCTACTCGCAACGTCTGGCGGAAGTGCGCAGCCTCGCCGTCGCCCCGGAGCTAACGCGATCGGGCATTGGCTCGCGGCTAGTAGAGGCGTGCAAACAGCGTGCGAAGGAGCGCGGCGTCAAGCAGGTGATGGCCGTCACCAGCACGCCGCAGTTCTTTGAGACCTTGGACTTCTCGACCTTCAAGCGCGAACGCATTGCGCTGTTTCACGACGTCCCGCAAGAGACTCCGCCGCAAGGCTGATCCCAAGAAATCGCGCCGGGAGAGGGGAGGCTCATCCCGGCGCAGGGAGGGGGCGATCCGCGTCTGGTGAGACCTGGAGGGACCGCCATTCTCGGGTCACAGCTACTGGAGCAAGCCACCATGCCCGAATGCTGAAATGTCGCGCGCGGTCAGACGCCGCCGCGCAAGCAAGGGCGGCAGTACGCGGTCGATCACGTTTGTCCGCGGAGAGCGATAGCAACCCGGCGCACAAATCACCGGTACGTCCCCTATATAAGAGAGCAGCAAGAGATTACCTGGCTCGACCGGCGCCAGATAGCTTTCCAAGCGGCATCCGACGCGCTCCATCGCGCGGCCCACGGCGTCGCTTGGTCCAGCCGGCGCGGTCGTCGAAGCGATGATGACCATAGTCGGACGCGCGCGGAGCAGGTGGACAAGGTTGCGCGCGATCGGTCCTTCCTCTTCCAAACACGACAGCACGAACGCCGCGTTGGCGCCCACGCGCTCGAGACGAGTACGCATGATCGCCTCGTAGAGCGCCCGTGCGCGGTCGCCCTTCAGCGGGTCACAGTACAGCACGGCCACGATCGGATGCCGGATGGGATGCGCCTCGATCAGCGGGCCCCGCTCGAGCACCAGCCGTAAGGCCTCTTGAAACTTGTGACGCGGAACCGCAAAGGGCGGCGTGTTGATCGTACCCACCCTCTGCCCCGCCGCCGCGTAGCTGAAATGGGGCAAGGTAGCCGCGGAAACCACGCCCAGCTGGTTGAGCGCCCGCAGACCGTTCTCTTCCACCGTCAGACAGCAGCTCTCGACCGCGCAAATGTTGGCGCGCCCGCCGGGCGCTAGCTGCGGCGCGAGCGCACCTTGCAAGGACTGCGCCGCCAGTTGCATCGCCGCTTCCTGCTCAGGGACGTCTCCTTCGTCCAGAACCGCAACCGAGACTTGCGCAAGCCCGGCCGATGTCAATAGCTGGATGTCTTCTTGGCTAATCTGGCGGCCTTTTGCGAATAACTTTCGGCCTGATGGATCAAAAATCGGCTGCGTTAAAAGCTTGCCGCCCGCCGTTGTAGTATCGACGACTTGAGTCCTCACCGCACACTCCTGCAATCAATACAATCCACTGCCCACACGGCTTGTGGAATGAACTCCGAATGCGGTCTATGCCGCTCTTCTCAGCTGGGAGTAGAGCGAGGAGTAAACGGTTTCCCGTAGGGGTTTTACGAGTATTTATGGAACATTTACGAGAGTTGTTCCGATATCCTCGCCGCTAAGCAAACGTGGCAAAACGTCGGGCTCGGCGCCGGAAACAATGCGCACACGCTCAGCGCCGGTTTGGACAGCGGACATCGCCGCCCGCAGCTTCGCTTCCATGCCGCCGTGCGCCACGCCGGACGCGATCAGCGCTTCGGCTTGGTCGCAGGTCAACCGCGGGAGGGCACGGCCTTCACCGTCGAGCACGCCCCCTACGTCGGTGAGAAAGATCAGCTCGTCGGCCTCGAAACCGGCGCCGCAGGCCGCCGCCATTTGGTCGGCATTGACGTTGTAGATGCCGCCGTCCGCGCCACCTGCGATGCAGGCGACCACGGGCGTGAAGCCATTCTCGGTGAGCAGATTGAGCAGCGCTGGATCGACCTTTTCCACGCGCCCCACGGCGCCCAAAGCCGGATCGAGTTGGACCGCCGTCACCAGGCCGGCGTCGATGCCGGAAAGGCCAACGGCGCGCGCGCCCGCGGCGCCAAGCTCGGCCACGAAGTGGTGGTTGACCGAGCCGGCAAAGACACGCAGCACCGCATCGAGAATCTCCGGAGGCGTCACCCGAAGGCCGTTGCGAAACTCACTCTTGTAGCCGGACTGCTCCAGGTAGCGACTGAGCCGCTTGCCGCCGCCGTGCACCAGCACCGTGCGGCGCCCTTCCGCGGCCAACTTGGCCGCCTGTGTGGCGAGCGAACGCCGCGTCTCGTCGGACTCGAGGAGCGTTCCGCCGATCTTGATCAGAAGCTTCATGGATTTCAGAGCAGGCCGTCGGTTTCCGGCAGACCGAGCATCAGGTTCATGTTCTGGATTGCCTGGCCCGCCGCGCCTTTACCCAAGTTGTCTTCGGCGGCGACCACCGTCAATCGACGCGTTTCCGGATCAACCTTGAAGCCAATGTCGCAGAAATTCGTCTCCTGCACGGCGCGCAAGTCCGGCAGGCGTCCTTCCGGATAGATGCGCACGAATGGCTCGTCGGCGTAGGCCTTGCGATAAACCTCCGCAACGTCGGCGTGGCTCATCTTCTCGAGCGTGCGCACATAGATCGTTTCGAGAATGCCGCGGTGCAGCGGCAGCAACTGCGCGGTGAAGAAGAGCTCGCTCTCTTCCAAGTCGGAGTTCTGCAAAATCTCGGGGACGTGGCGATGGAACATCACGTTATAAGCCGAGAAGTTCTCCGTCACCTGGCAAAAGTGCGTCTTCGCGGTGGGCTGCTTGCCCGCGCCGCTCACGCCCGACTTCGCGTCACACACCACGCCGGCTTCGCGGTTGATCACACCCGCGGCAACCAAAGGGCGAATCGCCAAGTTCGCCGCAGTCGGATAGCAGCCGGGATTCGAAACGAAACGCGCGCCGCGCACTTTGTCGCGATAAAACTCCGGCAAGCCGTAGACCGCGTCGGCCAGCAGTTGCGGATCGGGGTGGTCGAGCCCATACCAGCGCTTGATCTGATCCGGCGTGCGCAGCCGGAACGAGCCGCTGAGGTCGATCACCCGGACACCAGCCTCCAGGCACATCGGCACGGCTTCTAGAGAAACCTCATGCGCGGTCGCCAAAAGCACGACGTCCGCTTTCGACTCCGCGAGACCTTCGCGGGTGAAGGCGAAGCGCTCGACGCCGTCGTCGAACACTGGCTTTTCCGAGTCGCTCTGCGCCCGATGCTCGAGCAGAAGCGGCTCCGCGGACGGATGATGACGCAAAATCCGAACCGCCTCGGCTCCGCTATATCCCGTGAAACCAACGACTCCCGCTCTGATTCGTGCGCTCATTCCGTCAACCGCCGAAACTATCGATGATAACATCCGGCCTGCATTTCGTTCGTCGAAGTCGACGTTGGGATTGGTATAGTATCGGCTGACGCGGCGCTCTCAGGGGTGAGGGTTCGCTTACGTCCCCAGCTTTGGCCTGAGCGAAGGGTCCCCGTGGATTTCGACCAGCTCAATACTTTTCTAGAGATCGTGCGTCTGAAGAGCTTCTCAAAAGCCGCCCAGACGTGCTTTCGCACGCAGCCTGCCATTTCGGCGCAAATCCGCCAAATGGAACAAGAGCTCGGAACGCAGTTGTTCGAGCGCTTTGGCAGCCGCATTTCCTTGACCACGGCCGGCAAGATCTTCTCCGATTATGCCCGCCAGATTCTCGAGACAAAGCGCCAGGCCTTCGACGAAATTCGTGAGCTGGAGAAAGTGCCGCGTGGTGAGATCACCATCGCCGCCAACGAGGCGACCTGCGTCAAGGTGCTGCCTGAAGTCTTTGCCGACTACAAGAAGCGCTTCCCCGGAGTGCAGATTCAGGTCGTGCGCTCGCACGCCTCACAGACGCTGCAATCGGTGCTCGACAACAGCGTAGACTTCGGCATCACGCAGTTACCCGTCACGGACAAGAAGATCGCCGTCGTGCAGGTGCACTCGGACGAGATCCGGCTATTGGTTCCACCCGATCATCCCTTGGCTGGCCGGAGCTCGGTTGGGGCCGAGGACATCTCGAAGTTCCCGCTGCTGCTGCCCAAGCAAGGCCGCACGCGTTCGCGTATCGATGAATACCTCGAGGACTTCGAGGACGATCTCTCCATCTCGATGGAGCTCGAATCGAGCGAGATGGTCAAACAGTTCATTCGCGCGGGCTTAGGCGTCGGCTTCATGGCCGTGACGCACGCCGGGTCGGAGATCCGTCACGGCGAGCTCGTCGCCGTTCGGCTCGAACCCCTGCCCATGATCCGCACAATCGGGCTAATCTATCGGAAGGATAAGGCTCTCTCGCGCGCCGGCCTGGGCTTCATCGAGGTGATCGCGGATTTCGCCCGCAATGCGGCCAACCGCGAGACAGCGCCGGAAAGACGAGTCGTGCGGAGCAAAGTGTCATGAAGTGGGTCTTGCGAACGACGTCGGTGCGCGTGTCCGACAAGAAGGGCGAGCGTCTGTACGACTCGCTCGAAGAAACGCCGGAAGACCTGCGCGAGAAGATCGTCGAGAGCCTCAACGGCTCGCATTCGCAAACGATCCTGATCGCCAACCAAAAGGCCTACGACGAGATCGCCGACGGCGGCGAGGACATGCCCGAGGAATTGCGCCGCCTGAAGCCCGCGCTGTTGCGACACCGCGCTGCCAACGAGAGTACGACCGTCCCCCCAGACTCGAGTTGGAAGAAGCTGCTCGGCTTCGGTGTCGGGGCCATCGTGCTGCTGTGGTCTATGTGGCTTTGGGCGCTCCAAAGCGGTAAGTAGCAAAGCCGGATAGCAACTTCGGATAGAAGTCGGTCGACTTCTGCGGCATCACTCCGCCCGCGAACGAGATCTCCGCCACGTCCTGCACGTCGACTGGGCGCAGCAGGAAGGCGACCTGCCCTTCCCCATCACGGACCTCCTCCACGGCATTCTCGAAACCGCGAATGTAGCGGATGCCCTTGAGGTCGCGCACGTCTTCCTCGCTCACGCCGAGCGCTTCGCCAATCAGCGCGCGGTGCAGCACCACCACGTCCAGGCGCTTTTCCTTCTCGCCCAACCCTTCCACTAGCTGATCGAGCGCGCCGGGTTTGGGGCGAAGCAGGTAAGCGGACTCGTCTCCCCGCAGGACCATGCCGATGGCGGAATGCCCGTTTGAGGTGTTCTCGAGCGCCTTGCGCAGCGCCTCGTCGGAAGTGAACGCTTCGACCGAGAAGCGCTTGCGTGCGCGCTCGAGCAAAGCACTGGGCGCAAAACTCTTCAGCCCTTCGAGCACCCGGTGGGTGGCCAACACCACCAAACCAGGCGACGACATGTTCACCAGGCTGATCATCACCCTATCCGCGCCGGGGACGTCCGGATGTTCGCGGGCATACGCGAGGGCGGTCTCGTAGCGGTGGTGGCCGTCGGCAATGAGCAGCTTCTTGTCGGCGATCACGCCCTGGATGGCTGCGAGCGTCGCGGGGTCGTCGATGCGCCAGAGCTTATGGACCACGCCCTCTTCCTCGGCCTGCATCAGCGGCTCTCCCTGCGTCGCCGCGTCAAGGAGAGCGTCGATCTGGAGCGCGGGGTCGTCATAAAGGAAGAAGAGCTGCCCGAAGTAGGCCTGGGTCGCCTCGGTCAGGCGCAGGCGATCGAGCTTGGGGCCGGAGTGGGTCAGCTCGTGGCCGTAGATCACGCCTTCCCCGTACTCGGCCAGCTCGACGATCGAGATGAACGCCTTGCGCACGCAGCGGTCGCCGGTCTCCGGGTGGGTAAATTCCTGGACGTAGGGGTAGACCCCCGGCGTGGGATCGGCGGCGAGGATGCCCTCGTCGATCCACTCGTCGAGCAGAGCGGCCGCGCGCGTGTAGACGTTGTGCGCCTCGTCGTCGCCGGACTCGGCCTTGCCTTTGATCAGCCGAACGAAGTTGTAGGGGCTGGCAGCGAGGTAGCGTTCGCGAAGCTCGTCGGGAATCTTGTCGTAAGGCTGGGTGACGAGATCGGACGGCCTGCCGGCCTTAGCGGTGTAGCGTAGGGGCTGGAAGGGGTGAATACGTGCCATGAGAACAACCGGGTCCCGCCCCAGGATACAGAACGGCGCTCGCACGAGGACGCTTGGCGTGCTAGTCTAGCGGCCGGTAGCACCTATGCAGCGAAATTCTGCACAGCGGCAGCGTTGGAATCCAGGCGTCGCCGCCGTCCTGAGCTTCGTCATTCCCGGCCTGGGGCAGATCTACAAACGGCAGCTTCTCGACGGCTTCGGTTTCCTGTTCTTCTACGTCGCCGGGTTCTACTTTTTCGTCGTCGCCAGTGTCTTTGTTTGGATGTGGAGCGTTTATAACGCCGCCACGTTTGATCCGAACCAGCCGAGCGTAGCGTCAAGCAAGGCGACAGTTCTCTTCAGCGGCGCCTTGCTTCTACTGACGGCGGCGCTGGCCTATTGGATCCCGTAAGCGGAAACTGATGATGCCACCATGGGCTTCCGCCCATGGCTCGGAAGCGATGGTTGAAACGTCCGCCTTGGAAATCAGGCGTTCTTCAGCCAGCGATCAAACCAGGCGAACGCCTCCGCCTGCATCTCCCGATCGAACTTGTGCGGGCCGTCGTAGAAGGATCCCTTGTAGCGCTCCGGCACGCCCGCTTTGGCGTAAACTTCCGTCAGGATTCCGTCGGCCCGCTTCATCTCCGGCAGCGTGAACAGCTGATCCTGGTTGTTGTTGAGCGCCATGATCGGCCGCGGCGCGTTCAAGCCGAGGATCTCGGGGTAGTCGAGATCGGGCGGCAACCCTGGCAGATAACACATCCAGGTGTGCGTGTAGCACTTGTTGAGCAGGTAGTCGCGCCATGTGGTCATCATGCCGACGGCGCAGGAGCAGCGGATGCGCTCGTCCGCTCCGGTCAGGAAGACTGTCCGCAAGCCGCCGCCGGAGAGGCCGCAGCAACCCACGCGCTCCGGGTCGACGTCCGCGCGCGTCGAGAGCACGTCGAGCGCACGTTGGTCGTCGGAAACAAACACTCCAGGCCAAGTCGTCCCCGCGCAGAACAGGCTCTTGGCGACGATGTGCTCGTAGTTGCCCGCGAAGGCGTTATAAGCCTGGATCTCCTCTTCCGACTCTGGACGCTCCTCGACGAGGTCGCCCTTGACGCGGTCCGCGAGATCGGCGGCCCGCATGCGCCGGCTGCCAAAGGTGAACGTGTCATGCACGAGCACCACGTAACCACCTTGGCCAGCTCATTCGCCCACGCAGCCGCCATAGTAGTGTTCCTGGTGCGCCTGCATCAGCGGGTGCTGCGTCTTCGAGACCCGCGTGATCTTGCGCAGACCAAAGTACTTGTTACCGCCGTGGTCATGCAGGCCGACGACGCCGGGCAGGCGTCCCGTCGCGCCGGCGGGCTTGAGCACGTAGGCCTGCGTGGGCGGCCCATAGGGCAACTGCCAACTCAGGTGCTCGACTTCGAGGCCGTCGTACTCGAAATGGTGGTGCACGGTCGGCTCAGGAGTCCCGCCCGAGTCCGGCCGCAGCAACGCCTCGTGGTAGCGCGCGCGAGCGCGGGCTCGCCATTGGTCGACATCGCGAAACTCCGGACGCCGAAACGAGAGCCGCGCCGGCCCCTCGCCGACGAGCCCCGCGGCCCATTCGCCGTAGGCGCCGAGCATGTTGGGTACGACTGGCATGGAGGGTATTGTGCCAGCGGCGCGGGGGCGGAGTCCAGACCGTCGACGCCGCTCAATCTAAGCTGCGCAGGAAGCAGAGCTCCGCGACGCTCAACGATGCCGCAACGTCTTCGGCGCCGCTGCCGGGCGCGACCGCCGCGCTCCAAACCTGCTCCTGCGAAAGCGGCATGCCGGCTCGGTCGAGCAGATGACGCGCCGAATATAACGCCGAATCGAGAGCGCCGCACAGCGTTGCGTCGTAGAGGTAGTCGCCGGAAAAAACCAAACCGGGCAGCCGCGGGTCAGGCGTGTGGCGCTGCTCGTAGGCTCCGATCGGACTTCCTCCCGGCAAGCGGCTCACGCCCGGCCGCCGGTCCAGCGGTCGACCTCATGTGCGCGGATGCCGCGTTCAGCGCCGTCAAAGGCTTGCGGCAATGACTCGATGGCCTCGGCCAAGAGCGCATCGTCGGCGGAAGTGGCCGCGCGGCTAGCCTCGGCGCCGCCGATCAACCAGCTCAAAATTCCGTAGTCGGGCGAACCCTCACGCGGAGTCTTGTCATAAACCGTCACTCCGTCGAAGGCGCTGGCAACGAAATAGTCCTCGCAAAATTGCTCCCGCCAGAGCGGCTCGTCGAACAACGCGGAGACGCGCACGTAGTCGGTGGGGAAGTAGTGGCGTTCCACGTGTCCCGCAACGCGCTGGGCGAGCTCGGGGTCGTCCCAATGCAGGTGTGGAACCTCAGGAGCGGGCAACGTACACAGCACGGCGTCGAAGGTTTCGCGCTCGAGCGCCGCGTCCGCGGAGTAGACGAGCTCGAAGGCGCCGTCGCGAAGAGGCTCCACGCTGAGCGCGCGACTACCCAGCCGGACGTCGGCCGAGACTCGTTCGGCCAACGCTTCGATCAAGCGTTCGTTCCCGCCGTCGAGGGTATACATCGAGCAGTAACCGGGGTGGTCGATCAGCAAATTATCGAAGCCGTAGAGGGCGCTGGTGCGGTCGGGCTCGGTTGCGACATCGGAGTGAACCTGGAACTCGGTAAAGCGCTGGGCCTTTTCGCTTCCGATACGAGCGAGAGCTTCTCGAAAGGGCTCGTCCGCCCAGGGTGACCGCCGTCACTAGGATGGCCGGCGCTAGCGTAGTCTTGTGGGGACCGCAAGGCGAGACCGCGCTCCCAGAAGGCGCTGAGCGCCTCGAACCCCGCCGCGCCGAGGTAACGCCGGAAGTCAGTGGAGTCGCGCAGCACCTCGCCCTCATCGACGAAAAAGGGTGTGGCGGTCATCGGGGTGTTGGACAGGCTCAGCCGCCGGACGAGCTGGCGCAACCGCGGACTGCCGTGAATGTCGTAGAGCTCAGCTGCGCCGGCGTCATAGAGGATGTCCGTGTCGGAAAAGGCGCGCGTTTGCACGCGTCCGCCCAATCGCTCCGAAGCCTCAAAGATCACCACGTCCGCCGCGTCCGACGCCGTCGCTTCGACGAGCCACGCGCCGATGAGTCCGCTAAAGCCGCCCCCTAGGACGGCGATTCGAAAAGCCAACTGTGATGATCCCCCACGCTCCTCGTAACCGGACTGAAGGTTTTCACCATACCGGCGCGGAGGAAATGTTTCAAGGCTTTCGAGGCGAAATCCGGGCCCCTGCCGCTCTGATAGGATGGCCCTATGTCCCTGACGCGCGAGCAGTTGCTCTCCAAACCCACTAACCCTTTCCAGCCCAAGGCCGGCTCAACGGCGACCGACATTCTCGAGCGCATGGCCGACACGGCTTTCCAGGGCCGCCAGCTCGGCCAAGCCTTCAAGACGTGGCGGGACATGCTCGCCGATCCCGAATGCACGATCCTGATGGGCATGTCGGGCGCGATGACGCCGGCGGGCATGCGGCGGCTGGTGCGCTTCATGATCGAGAACCGTCTGATCGACGTGCTCACCTCGACCGGCGCGAACTTCTTCCACGACATTCACGAAACGCAAGGCTTCTTCCACTACCAAGGCTCGCCGTCGCTCAACGACGAAATGTTGGGCGAAAACTTGGTCGACCGAGTCTATGACGTGCTCGCCGACGAAGAGCAGTTTCGCGAGCACGACCGCTGGGTGGGACGTTTTGCCGGCGGCCTCGAGCAGCGCGCATACACGACGCGCGAATTTCTGTACCTGCTGGGCAAGGATTTGGGGACGCGCGAAGGACCACGGCATCGTCTCGACCGCGGCCAAGGAGAGCTTTCCGCTTTTCTGTCCCGCCATCGCCGACAGCTCGATCGGCATCGGCCTCGCGCAAGGCCTTTACCACGGTGAGCACTCGATCACGATGGACATGGCGCGCGACGTCCTCGAGATCGCCGACATCGTGGCCGAGTCCAAGCAGACGGGCGTGATCTATTTCGGAGGTGGAACTCCGAAAAACTACACGCAGCAGACCGAGATCGTCGCAATTCTGATGAATCAAGCGACCGGTGGCCACAAGTACGGCATCCAGGTCGTGACCGATTCGCCGCAATGGGGCGGCCTGTCGGGCTGCACGCTCGAAGAGTCTCAAAGCTGGGGCAAGATCCAGAAGGGCGCGCGCATGGTGAACTGCCACTGCGACTCGACGATCGCGATGCCGCTGTTGGTCTCTGCGCTCGCCGAGCAGACCGACCTGATCGAGGCGCGCAAGAAGCGCGCTCCTCGCTACTCGATGGGCAAGGAGTTCGGCGTTACGTTCCCGTAGACGCCGCAGCTGACGCCGCGGTTCGCCCTCCCTTCCTAGCCCCGGCCGCGAGGCCGGCGGAACATTGCCCTTCCGCCGGTCGTGACGAAATCGCAGGAACAAAACAATACGCCGGACCCCAGCCTCGCGGCTGGGGCTAGGTGAGCGTCCTTGCGTTACCCCTCCGGCTCTGGGATGTACTGCCGCAAGTACGCGCGGCTCTGGCGCAACGAGGCCTTGCGCCCTTCAGTGTTCCCTCGTAGGCGCGGTCTTCGACTTCCACACAAACCGGGCCGTCGTATCCGACATCGGTCAGCACCGAGAAGTAC
Organism: Bryobacterales bacterium; assembly: GCA_041394905.1. Taxonomy (GTDB): domain Bacteria; phylum Acidobacteriota; class Terriglobia; order Bryobacterales; family UBA6623; genus RI-231. The sequence continues at coordinate 152,012 of JAWKHJ010000004.1, forward strand.
CGCCCCCAATCGACGTCGCCCATGCCGGGCAGCTTCGGCGTGTGGTACGCCAGCGGGAAGGCCAGCACGCCCACGTCGTCGAGCTTGCGCCTGTCCACACGCACATCCTTCGCGTGCGCGTGGTGGATGCGCTCCGCAAACTCCCAAAGTGGCTCGACCGGGTCCATCTGCATCAAGCCAAGTGCGACGGATCGTAGTTGAGCCCAAAGTTGGGGCTCGGGATGTCTGCGAACATGCGCCGCCATATGGCGGGCGAGGCTCGCCAAATTCTTGCCGCCCGGCCACTCGTCCGCTGAGAACAGCATCGGGCAATTCTCGATGCCCACCTTCACGCCCTTCTCGTCAGCGTGCGCGATGATCGGGCGCCAGGTCTCGAGGAACCGCGGCCAGTTGTCGTCGACCGACTTCGTCCAGTCGCGGCCGATGACGTGTTCATCCCGACGCCCAGCTTCGCCGCGGCGTCGATGACCTGCCGATGTGCTCGACCGCCGCGGCGGCTTCGGCCGGATCCGGCGCGAGCGCATTGGGGTAGTAGCCGAGCGCGTGATCTCGACGCCGGTCTTGGCGATCAGTCCCTTCACGTGGTCGACGTCGAGCGCGGTGACGTCCAGATGCGTGACGCCTGCATAGCGCCGCTCGGCCTTGCCCGGAGGCCAGCACATCAACTCGACGCAGTCGTAGCCTTCAGAGGCAGCGAAGTCGAGGACGTCTTCGAGCGAGAGGTCGGGAAGGATGGCGCTGACGAAACCGAGAAGCATGGTCTGCAGACCATGTTAGCGGGTCAGGGTTTGACGACTTCCATCCAGGTCTTGGCCATCAAGTGGTGCCCGGCCATGGTCGGGTGGACGCCGTCGGCGACCCAGTGCTCCGGCGCGGCGCGCTCGAGCGCCTCGTCGAACATCTCCTGGAACGGCACCCAGGTCGCGCCGGCCTTCTTCGCAACACGTTCCGCGGCGGCCTTGCGCTGGTCGAACTCCGGGAACCACGAATCGTTGACCGCGCCGCAGCGCAGCACGACGGCTGGCAGATGACCAAGCGCACGTCGGGCAGGGCTTGCTTGGTGCGCTCGAGCAGCGCGGTGTAGCCCTTCTCGTAGTCCTCAACCGTGCCGTCGTAGCGGCCGTTGAGCTTGTGCCAAATGTCGTTGACGCCGATCAGGATGCTGAGCAGATCCGGCGAGTCGAGACAATCCGCCTGCCAGCGGGCTTCCAGGTCGGGAACCTTGTTGCCGGAGATGCCGCGGTTGTAGATCTGCAAATCATCGCCGGCGCGCTCGTCGAGCAGGCGCGAGGCCAGCAGGAACGGGTAGCCGCGTCCGAACGCGCGCGCGTCATGCTTCCAAACGGTCCTTCATGCGGCCGGCGTCGGTGATCGAGTCGCCTTGGAAAAGGATGACGGCCCCGCTGCCGAGCTTGGCGGCGGGAGCGGCCGGGCGGCAAAGGCGGCTGCGGACGAGGCGAGCGCGGACGAGGCGAGCAAGGAGCGGCGGGTCAACATTGGGTGGATCATAGCAGGAGCAGGCTCCGTCAGAACAAGTGGTAATACCCATCCCGCTCGACCAGCTCGACCGGAATCTGGAACATCTCTTCGAGATTGCCCTGCGTCAGGACCTCAGCCTTCGCCCCGTCCTTCCAAACCTTGCCGTTGCGCAGCAGCACCACGCGCTCGATCTCCGGAATGATGTCCGAAAGATGGTGCGTGACTAAAATCACGCCCACGCCCGCTTGGGCGATCTTGCGCACGATGCCGCGCCATTCGTGGACGGCGCGCAGGTCGAGCTGTTCGTCGGCTCGTCGAGCATGAGCGCCTTCGGGTCGTGGACTAGCGCACGGCCCATGATGACGCGTCGGATCTCGCCCGAGGACATCTCAGACGTGCAGCGCTCGGCCAGGTGCGGAATCTCGAGCAGCTCGATCACCTCGTCGGCCTTGCGCTCCATCTCCCGAGTCAGCTCGGTGTGGGGCCACAGCTCGAGTGTCGAGAAGAACGCGGAGAGGACGACATCTCGCCCGGCAGCCGGACGCAGACCGCGGCGCACCAAGTCGTCGGAGACGATGCCGAGCAGCGGGCGCAACTCGAAGATGTTGTAGTTGCGCTTGCCGAGGATGGTGAGCGACGAGGTCGGGTTGTAGAGCGGATGCAGCTCGCGGGCGATCGTCTTGATGAGCGTCGACTTGCCGCAGCCGTTGGGGCCGATGATGGCCGTGTTCTCCCCCAAGGGAATGGTGAGACTGAAGGAGTCGAGCGCTCGGGTCTCGCCGCGGGAGACCGTGATGTTGCGGCAATCGATGAGGGCTGGGGCGCTGCTCATGGACAAGAGCGCCAGTGTATCAAGGTGTCGGGAGGGCACGAATCGAAGGGCGCGGCCAAGCTTTTTAGTGGAGAGAGAAGAAGAGAGGAGGAGCAATTCGTTGGCCGCGCCCCCATGTCGAGCATTTTCGCTCGGGAAGCTTGTCTGATCTGAATTGAGATTATCAGGCGCTCGCCTTAGTCGGAACTCGGAGTTTTCCCGGTTCGTCCGAAATCGCCCCCAGCCGCCAGGCCTTTCAGCCATACCCTACGCGCCAGCGGACCCAGGGCAGGCGTGGTACTTTGGTTTGGCTTGTTGCGCCTCGCTGTTTTGTCACTCTGCCTGGCGGCGGCGGCCGTCGCGGCGGCGCCCAATGTGGTGCTGTTTCTGGCCGATGACCTGGGCTGGAAGGACCTGGGCTGCCAGGGCTCGAACGTCTACGAGACGCCGGCGGCGGACCAGCTGGCCCGGGAGGCGTGCGCTTTACCCAAGCTTACGCGGCCTGCCCGGTGTGCTCGCCCAGCCGCGCCGCGCTTCTGACAGGCAAGACGCCCGCGCGGGTGGGTTTCACTGGGCATATCACCGCCACCGGCAAACATCGCTATCCGCCGGAGGGGCGCATCATTCCGCCGGACGACAACCTCCATCTGCCACTCGAGGAAACAACGCTGGCCGAGGCGCTGCAAGCCGTCGGCTACACCACAGCCAGCATGGGCAAGTGGCACCTGGGAGGCCCGACTACTGGCCGCGGAAACAGGGTTTCGACGTGAACGTCGCGGGCCACACCCACGGCAGCCCGTCAAGCTACTGGTTCCCCTACTGAACCCAAATCAGCCCTGGAATCCGGACATGCCCAATCTGGAGGGCCGTGAGGGTGAATACCTGACCGAACGGCTGACCGACGAGGCCGTGCGCTTCCTTGAAGCCGAGCGAAAGGGGCCATTCTTCCTCTACATGACGCATTACGCCGTCCACACGCCTCTGCAGGCGCCCGAGAAGCTGGTCGCCAAATACGAGCGCAAGATCGAGCGGCTGGGCGCCAAGGTCAACCCGGTTTACGCCGCGATGGTCGAGACGCTGGACACGAGCCTGGGGCGCATCCTCCAAACCCTGGAGAAGTTGGGCGTGGCGGATGACACTTTGGTGATCCTGACGTCCGACAATGGAGGTTTGTCGGACGTGACGGACAACGAGCCGCTTCGCGCGGGCAAGGGCTTCCTTTACGAGGGCGGCATTCGTGTGCCGCTGATCGTGCGTTGGCCCGGCAGGACGCGGCCCGGGTCGACGGTGGATGCTCCGGCGATCGGGACAGACCTATTCGCGACGATCGCCGAAGCGACCGGTGCGGACGCTTCGACCGCCGTTGACAGCCGTAGCCTGGTCCCGATTTTGACCGGCGAAAAGCAATCGCTCGCGGGCGATCTGTATTGGTACTACCCGCACTACAGCCCGCAGGCCAAGCAGCCCGGGGCGGCGATTCGTTCGGGCAACTGGAAGCTTATCGAGCATTACGATCCACCGGCGGTCGAGCTCTTCGACCTTTCGGAGGACCCCGGCGAGCAGCATGACCTGGCCGCAACCGTGCCGGAGGTGCGCGAGCGGCTCTTGCAGACATTGCATCGCGAGCTCCGCGAAGCCGGGACGCGGATGCACACGCCGAACCCGAACTTCAAGCCCGGAGGAGCCCAGTGAAAACCGACTGGCTGATGCTGCGCGCCAAGGCCATCTCCGCCGGACGCGCGCTCGCCGGGCATTGGTTTGCGGTTGCGGTCTTGGCTCCCATGATCCTGGGCGGGTTTTACTTCATCCTCTCGCCGAGCGTCGAACAAGCTGGGGGCTGGCTGCGGCGCGCAGCGCCGGACTGGACGGGCGCGGACCTGACCGCCGCGGGGTTCCTGCTGACGGCGGCGATGGTGGCCGCAGGATTGCCGTCCGCGCTACGCCACATCTACGCGATTGGTCAGCCGGAGGCATACCTGGACGCCCTGCCTGTAGCGCCTGGGGCGCGATTTCGCGCGGTGTTGTGCGGCCAACTGGTGCGCAACGTTCCTGCCTGGATCGCCCTGGGGTTGGCCTTCCATGTCATGGCGGAACCGGCAAGCGAGGGCGGACTGCTACCGCCCGGAGCAACGGCGTTGGCCGCATTGGGCATCGCCGCGGTCAAATTCTCACGGCTCTGTTGCTGGTGCACCTGGGCTGGCTCGGACCATGGCGGCTGTTCGCGGTGGGCCTTGGTGTGGCGGCCGCGTGCTTGATGGTGCGCTACGAGCCATTGTTCGGCGTAGCGATGGCCCCCTTGTTGGCCCCGGCGTCCTTCCTGCAAGCCGTCATTGCAGAAGCCCTCGAGATGGATCTCTCCTCACGCGCCTGGTTGGCCGGGTGGCAAGGCCAAGCCGTCGGAGCGGTCGCCATGGTTGCGCTGGCGAAGATGGCCTACATGGCGTGGCGCGACGCCGAGGTGCAACGCGCGGAATCAGCTCTCAGTCGCAACGCGACTGCATTCCCCGGCTTGCAGCGTGCCCTGAGCGGACGTTTCGGCCCCGAGATCGGCGCACAGGTCGCGCGCGACCTGCGGCTGACCTTGCGCGGGTCAACGCCTGCGGTCTGGACGTGCGCGGCCTCGGCGGCGCTGTTCCTGGCAGCGATGCCGGCCTCGATCGCAAACACGTGGGTCCCGGCCCAATGGCAGAAACTGTTGCTGATGGCGCTGACCGGCGCGGCCACATTGAGCTTGAGCGCCCTGGCGCCCGTGCTGCTACAAGCGCACGGCGGGGCGCTGTGGATGGAGCACGTCAGCGGCGCGAACCCGGAGACCATGCTGAAGGCGAAGAAGTACTTTGCGCTCATCGTCTCCGCTCCAGTCGCGGTTGCAGCCGTTTTGACCGCTTTGATGCTACCGGAGAGTTGGGGCGCGGCGGCGTATTTCGCGGCGCGTGCGGTGTTGGGTTGGGTGACGGTGGCGTCGCTCATCGGGGCTGTGGCTTTCGACGTCGCCGCCTCGCCGGCCGTGGGGCTGATGCTCGCCGGGTTGATCTCGATGGCGGTGTGCGGCATGTACGGTTTTGACGAATTTTGGCCGATCGGGCTCTTTCTCTACGGCTATTTGATCCACATGTTGAACGAGCGCGCCGAGATGGCGGCGGCACAGGCGGGAGGGATCGCTTGAGCAGCCCCGCACTGGAGGCGTTGCACGTGGTGAAGCGTTACCACGACAAGGCGGCGCTGGACGACGTGTCGGTGGGCGTGGAGCGGGGCGAGATTTTCGGATTGCTGGGCGCGAACGGCGCGGGCAAGTCGACGCTGCTCAAGTCGGTGTTGGGGCTGGTGCGGCCCGATGCAGGGGAAATCCGCGTGATGGGCGAAGAGGTGAAGCGCGATCCGTTGGCCGCGCGGCGGAAGATCGGCTATCTACCGGAAGATTTACGCCTCTACGATCGGCTGACAGGATGGGAGTTCCTCGAGCTGGTGTGCGGGCTCAAGGGCGTAGCGTGCGATGCTCGCGTCGAGGAGAGCTTCCGCTACTTCGGACTCTACGAGCGGCGCGGCGAGTTGGTCGGCGAATATTCGCTGGGCATGCGCAAGAAGGCAGGCATCATCGCGGCGCTCGCCGGGCGTCCGGAACTTTTGCTGCTCGACGAGCCGCTCAACGGGCTCGACGCTGAGAGCATGCGGCTGCTGCGCCTGCGCCTGGGCGAGATGGCGGCGGACGGCGTGGCCGTGGTGCTCAGCTCACACGTGATGGGATTCGTCGAAAGGGTGTGCCGACGCGTAACGGTGCTCAAGAATGGCGTGGTCGCGGCGGAAGGCTCTCCGGTCGAGCTACGCAATCGGTCGGGGCTGGGCGAGGAGCCGTTCGACGATGTCTTCTTGCACTTTGCATTGTGAGCGCCGAGGCGCCCAATGAAGGCGTGGGCGTGCGCGACCGAAGCTGAAGCTCTCAGATGGATCTCGATACTTCCATCACGTATTTGAAAGGCGTCGGGCCGCAGCGCGCGAAGCTTTTCGAAAGCAAGGGCATACACACGGTCGAGGACCTGCTCTACTACATGCCCTTTCGCTACGAGGATCGTTCGAACCTCAAGGCCATTCGCGATGTTGCGCCGGGCGAAACCGCAACGGTGATCGGCGAAGTGATCGCGGCGGCTGGCTTTGGGTCGCGGCGCAGCAAGGCGCGGATCTTCGAGCTGCGCATTCGCGACGCCTCGGGCGGCGTCTTGCCCGCCAAGTGGTTCCGCGGCGACTACCTGGCACAGATCTTCGAAGTCGGACAGACGGTGGCGCTCTACGGCAAAGTCGAGTGGAATTCCTTCGACAACGGCATCGCGATGATGCATCCCGAGTACGAGGTCTTTCGCGCGGACGACGAGGAAGCGGCGCTCCATTTGGGACGCATCGCTCCGATCTATCGCGCCATCGGCAAGACCTCGACCAAGCAGATCCGCACCGTCATGTGGCGCGCGCTCGAGTCGGTGACGCTGGGCGAAGACCCGCTGCCGGAAGCGGTGCGCCGCCGTCTTGCCCTGCCCGAGCGCGGCGCGGCGCTGCGCGCAACACACTTCCCGCCGCAAGAGACCGACATGCGCCTGCTCGACGCCTTCCGCACGCCGGCGCAGTATCGGTTGGCCTTCGAAGAATTCTTCTTTCTCGAGCTTGGGTTGGCGCTCAAACGCCGCAAGGCGCGCATGGCCCCAGGTATCGGGTTTGAGCTCAATGACAAGGCGCGCGAACAGATCAAGCGCATCCTGCCATTCAAGCCCACCGGCGCACAAAAGCGTGTACTGGGCGAGATTGCGCAAGACATGGCCAAGCCCACGCCAATGAACCGCCTATTGCAGGGCGACGTCGGCTCGGGCAAAACGCTCGTCGCCATCCAGGCGGCCGTGATCGCGCTCGAGAACGGCTACCAGGTGGCCGTGATGGCGCCCACGGAGATCCTGGCGCAGCAGCACTATTACAACCTCAAGAAGCTGCTCGAGCCGGCGGGCTACAACGTGCTCCCGCTGACCGGCTCGTTCTCGCGCGGCGAAAAAACCAAGCTCAAACGCCTGATCGCCGACGGCTTCGCAAACGTCGTGGTCGGCACGCACGCGCTCATCAGCGAAGACGTCGACTTCCAACGCCTGGGGCTGATCGTGATCGACGAACAGCACCGCTTCGGTGTGATGCAGCGCCTGGAGCTGCTGCGCAAGGGCGAGCATCCCGACGTGCTTGTGATGACCGCGACGCCGATTCCGCGGACGCTCTCGTTAACGCTCTACGGCGAGCTCGACGTCTCTGTCATCGACGAGCTGCCGCCAGGGAGGTCGCCAATCGTCACGCGGGCTAGAACCTACGACGCCGCCGAAAAGGTCTACAGCTTCATCCTGGCTGAGGTGCGCAAAGGGCGGCAGGCCTACGTCGTCTGCCCGCTGGTCGAAGAGTCGGAGATGAAGACCGCGAAAGCCGCGACGGAGACCCACGAGCATCTCTCCAAGCGCGTCTTCCCCGAGCTCAACGTCGGCCTGCTGCACGGGCGGCTAACGCCTGCCGAGAAAGAGCGCGTGATGGAAGAGTTCCAATCCGGCGCCATGGAGATCCTCGTCTCGACCACCGTGATCGAAGTCGGCGTCGACGTCCCGAATGCGACGGTGATGATGATCGAACACGCCGAGAACTTCGGCCTGGCGCAGCTACACCAGTTGCGCGGGCGCGTGGGCCGCGGCTCCGAACAAAGCTACTGCATCCTCATGACCGAGAAGCTCGGCGAGACGGCGCGCCAACGCATCCGCACTATGGAGAAGACCCAGGACGGATTCGAGATCGCCGAGACGGACTTGAAGCTGCGCGGGCCGGGCGAGTTTTTTGGGACAAAGCAGTCCGGTTTGCCCGAATTTCGCGTCGCGAACGTCATCCGCGACCGCGAGCTGCTCGAAGTCGCGCGCGCCGAGGCGACGGCGTTCGTCGAGAACCCGCCGAGCCGAGAAGAAGCGGAGAAAGCGGTGCATTACGTCCGCACCCGTTGGCAGCGGCGGTATGGGCTGGTGCAGGTGGGCTGAGAGCATTCGCAGATGCCATGCTATATTCCCGAGTAGGCGATGCGCATCGAATTCACAGCAAAGGTCTTCCGTGAGAACGACCAGTTCGTTTCCCACGCACCCGAGCTGGATGTATCCTCATGCGGCGCAACGCCGGAAGAGGCTCGCGCCAATCTCGACGAGGCCGTGCGGTTGTTCCTCGAAGCCGCCGCTGACTCGAACGATCTCGAGGCGCTTCTCGAAGATTGCGGCTACACGCGTGGATCCGACCAGGGCTGGAAACCGCCCCAGCCGCTCTTCGCTGAATCTGCCGCGGTCCATCTTCCGGAGCATGCCCAAACTTAACCCGCTCGATTACCGGACGCTCGTCTGCATATTCGAGCGAGACGGTTTCCGGCAGGTTCGCCAGGAAGGCAGTCACATCGTTCTCAAGAAAGCGGGTATGCTCCGGCCTTTGGTCATTCCCGCCTACGGCACAGTTCCGGTCTTCATCATTCGCAACAACATGCGAACGGCGGGCATGGATCGAGAACGCTTCTTCAATTGCTGAAGGAGTGCATGTGAGCACCGGGCGCCTTCAGGAACGAACGACCTCATCGCGCGACTTCTCGCCAAGCAGGTCACGAGTGATGATTTGGTCGGATGGGCCGTCCAGGAAGCGAAGTGAACTTGCCTTTACATTGGCCGCATGATTTGCAGATCTGGTACTACCTCGTCGAGGGCCTCTACTATCCGAGCTTTCGAGAGATCAACTCAGCGGACGAGCTGGATCGGATCATCGTCGAGGAGGCGCGCAAGGCTCTGGACGGCCGCGCCTGACGCCCAATCCACTCGGCGCGTCCCTAACTTCGCTAGACTACTCGCGATGCTTCGGCGCGCCCTTCTCTTCCTCCTAGCCCTCCCCCTCCTCGCCGCGAAACAGCCCAACATCGTCTGGATCTCGATCGAAGACACCGGGCGGGAAGTTCAGCCCTACGACCTGCTCGCCAAGACGCCCAACATCGCCCGAATCGCCGAAGAAGGCGTGACCTTTCTCAACGCCTTCTCGCATGCGCCGGTCTGCGCACCCACGCGCTCCGGAATCATCACCGGCATGTATCCCTCGTCGATGGGCTCGCTCAACATGCGCTCCGACGCCGTGCCGCCGGCCTACGTCAAGGCCTTTCCCGAATACTTGCGGCGCGTCGGCTACTACACCACGAACAACTCCAAGACCGACTACAACTTCCTTCCCCGACCACCGCCTGGGACGAGAGCTCGAACAAGGCGCACTGGAAGAACCGGCCCGACCACAACCAGCCCTTCTTCGCCGTCTTCAACCTGACCACCAGCCATGAGAGCCGCGTCGCCCGCCAGTACGAAGCCCGAGTTTCAGACCCATCCAAGAAAATTCACGACGCAGAAGCTCATCCTGCCGCCCTACTACCCGGATACGCCGAAGGCGCGCAGAGGCCTGGGCGGCCTACTACGACGTGGTCACCATCACGGATCAGCGCATCGGCGAACTGCTGCAGGAGATCGACGACGCCGGATTGCGGGACGAGACGATCGTCATCTTCTGGGGCGACCACGGGGTGGACCTGGCAGCGCGGCAAGCGCTGGCTCTACGATTCGGGCGTCAAGGTTCCGCTGATCGTGCGCTGGCCGGGCAAATCGAACCCGGTTCGGTGCGCGTGGACCTGGTGCAGTTTCTCGACTTGGCGCCGACGATGCTGGCGCTCGAGGCGTCCAAAGCCCGACTACATGCAGGGCCGCGATGCTGGGGGACCATACCGAGGCCGAACCGCTACATCTTCCACGAGCGCGACCGCATGGACGAACGCTTTGACATCATGCGCGCCGTGCGCAACCGGCGCTACAAATACATCCGCAACTTCGAGTCGCACAAACCCTGGGTGCAGTTCATGCGCACGCCCAGCCAAGGGCCGATGTACCAGGGCTCGGCAAGCTCAAGACGAGGGCAAGCTCGACCAGTTGACCGCGCCGTTCATGGAGAAGACTAAACCGTACGAAGAGCTCTACGATACGCTGGTCGATCCCTACGAGATGCACAACCTAGCCGCCGACCCCGACTACGCCGCGCGCCTGGAGACAATGCGCGACGCTCTGGTCGATTGGATGGTGCGGACGGGCGACGTTGGGCTGATCCCAGGCCGAGACGCTGCGCGGCACTGTATCACACAACAAACGCGAGCGCATGGCCCCGCCCGTGGCCGAGACCCTCGCCGGCGGAAAGGTCAAGCTGAGCGCGGCTGAGAACGCCTCGATCGCCTACACCTTCGACGAGGGCAAGCAGCCGCACTGGATGGTTTACACGGCTCCTGTTGCCGTGCCGCAGGGCAAGCATTTGCGGGCGGTCGCGGTACGGCTGGGATACTTCGACAGCGAGCCGGTCAGTAGCCGTAAGGGTCGGGCCCGCCGACACGCCATCGCGTCCCAGTGGGGCCGACCCGAGGAAAGGCCGACCCCGGCTGGGCTCATGGGGGAAGCTTTTCTCTCTAGAGCAGCGAGGAGTCAGGAGATGATGCTCGCTACGCGCGTGTCTCTGATCCCGGAATCGAACCGCGGCGCCGCACATAGGCGACCAGGTTATCCGGCGAGTCAGCGAAATAGTCGTTGAGCAAGCGCTCGACGCAAGCTCGCGCCACTTCGCGGCTCAGCGCCGGACGGTACGTAACCACGACCGCGCTTGCGCCGCGTGACGACGTGTTTACGCGTCAGGCGGTCGAGCACGGTCATCACCGTCGTGTACGCCAACGGCCGAAATGAATTGAGCTGTTCCTGAACCTCGGCGACGGTGGCGTCGGCGAGCGACCACAGGATCTTCATCACCTCGGCTCGAGCTCTGGGAGCGGACGTGTACGTCGAACCGAGGGAGTCGCGGTCATCGGTCTCCTACCTTCGTAGGGATCTTGCAAAACTGGAAACACAGTTTCACTAAATTGTTTTGAATCAGATTCGCCTTTTCACGGGATACTTACACTCCCGAGTCTCATTCCGCCATCGAATCGAGGTTTGTTCCCGCGAAAGCTCTTCGACCCCAAGCGTGTTCGGTCGAAGTGAGACCGGCAGAAAGTAGCCATTCGTCCGCGAGGCGCCCGCCAGCATCACTCGATCCGTTCGCCGGCGTATAGCCTGCGAAGACGGCCGTCCGGTCCAGTATCCCGTCGACGTACAGCGACCCCTTGCGGTTGACCGCGTCGAACGAGACCGCAACGTAGGTCCACTGTCCCGGCGCGACCGCGGCGTTCGAGACCAGCCACGGCGCCGCGCCGGATTCCCCGGCCACGCACAAGATCAGTCGTCCCGCGGAATCGACCGCCGTACCAGCCCGTATTACCAGCGCGTAGGTCGAAAACAGCACGCCCCACGAGCCAGGCAAGGCGTCGAGCTTGACCCATGCGCCGAAGTGAAGCCACGCCCGCCCAGATCTGGGCCGTAGATGGCAGGGACACGGCCGCGGCCCGCCCCGCCAAAGCGCCATGCCCCAGCGCGCACCCGGCGATTGAATACGCACCTGGATCGTCGAGCTCGACGAGCGTCCGTTTCGGAGGCGTCAGAAAGCGACGTTGCGCCCATCGAGTCATCGAACTGCCAGTCACTGGCCGGCGCAGGGTCGACAGCGGCGGCGAAGGCGGGTACTCGGCTCGGATCTGAAACGGAGGGAGGGCTTGTGGGATAAAACTTGCCTCATCAAGGGAGAAGGCGAGCCAGCCGGCGGACGCCCAGAGAACTTTTCGAGGGTCGCGGTGACGCCGGATGAGGGCGACCAAGCGGGAAATGTCGCGCTCGCGACCTGCTGACCGTCGAGATAGATCCGGCCGGCGCGCGTGGCGGAGTCCAAGCTGACGGCAACGTGATGCCAACGCCCGAGCGTAAGCGCCTGAGTCAACAACCAAGGCTTCGAGCCCGGACCGGCGACGCACAGGATGATCCTGCCGTCCTGATAGATGCCCGCATACCAGCCCGCGTAGGCTCCATCGTAGTCCCCAAACAAGGCGCCCCAGCCGGACGGGTACTGGTCCAGACGAACCCAGGCGGAGAAGGTGAAGCTGTTGGCAGAAAAGGCGCCCGGGCCGCCGGCCGTCGCCGAGTCCGGGTATCCGGCGAAACGGTGCGCGGCGCCCTGGATGCCGGAATGCGGGCCGTGGCGCGACCCGGAGACGACGATGTTGCGGCCGCCCGAGGAGTCCGAGAATACGGCGCCCGGGCCAGTCGCGGTCTCCTCAAACGACCAGCGCGAGGACGGCTTCGAGGTGACGGCCGGCGGCGAGAACTGCGCGAAGTCAGCGCGGGCTTCGGCGGCGCTCAAGGCGAGCGGAGCGACGAGTGCCTCATCCAAATCGGCGTGGGCGGCATTGCTGGCTGTCCATTGCGGACCGCCGATAGTCATCGCGCCTTCGGTGCGTGGGGTCATGTCGACGCCGTAGCGCACCGCCGCGCTCTTGCCGTCGACATAGAGCCGCATGCTGCGTTGCGCGCCATCATAAACTCCGATCAACTCCGTCCAACGGCCGACCTCGAGAACCGTCGGAGCCTCGATGGAAGGCAACGAGGAGGGCATGGAGGCGACGGCGAAGAAAGGCTTGCCGGCCGCGGTGATGCCGAGCCTCCAGCCGCGGAAATCCGCCCCGTAGTTCGAGAGCAGATCCGTCCAAGTCGAGGGCGTCTGGGTGAGGCGCACCCAAACCCGCACGCTGAATGAAGCCGGGTTGAGCCGCTCATCGATCGGGACGCGCAGCACGTCCGACGTCTGGACGATGTGGCGGGCCGAACCGCTCGCCCCTTCGACAGATTGGCCACCGCCCTGCACCGGGTGAAAGCCGTTTCCCGAGGCGTCCGCAAAGCCGCTGTCGAACGGCCAGCGGGCTGCGATGGCGGCATTGGCGGCCGGCGCGGGCGGGGAAAAGGCCGAGCGGTCGGCTGCGACGTCAGCGGCGCTCCAAATCCAGGGCAGGATCACGGCTTCGTCGAGCACTGCGTGCAGCCGATAACCGTTCGCCCAGGAAGCCTTTGCAAAGACCAACGACGCAGCGTCATCGGCAGCGATGCCGGGGAACGTGGCTGAGCCATCGAGCGCACCATCGACGTAGATACGTCCTTGGCCGTTGGTGCGGTCGAGCGTTGCGGCAATGTGATGCCAACGGCCTGGCGCAAGCCGCGCGGCGGAGACGAGCCACGGCGTCGACGAAGGCGGCTGCGCCCCCATCAAAACGACTTCACCTGTATTGCGGACGGCGAGATACCAGCCTGAGGAGCTCGCTCCGCCAAACTGCGAAACGATCACGCCAAAGCTCGATGGCAAGGAAAGAACCTTCACCCACAGGCGAATCGTCATGCGCTGCGGGGTAGGCCGGAGGCGTTGCTGACAATCGCAGCGTCGGTGATTCCGTTGAACAAGCGGCCTCGTCCGGAGACGCGACGGCGGGCGCGGACCCGGGCCCGCCGTCACGGCGTCGAAGGCGAAGCCGGCTGGTCGGCAAGCGCCACGCCGGGGCCGGCGGCGCTTTGCTCAAACGACCAAGAGGCGAGCGGCGTTGTCGCGACGACGCTCAGGCTGACCGGCAGCGAGACGTGCCCGGCGACGCCTGCGTCGATCTCGAGCGTCGTGGCATAGGCGCCAGGGCAAGCCCGGAGGGGTCGGCGGTTGCGGTGAGCTCGGCGGGCGCGAGTGCCGGAGGTGGAGGACAGCGAGCACAGGAGCAGGCGAGGAGGGCCGTCAACTCAGCACGCCCGCGCCGGAGTTGCTGATCTGGACGCTCTGCTCACCAGCGCCGCTGAAGGACAGTCCGGAAGTCGAGACCGCCAAATGGGCCGGCGCCGTCGAAGAGAGCACGCGAATGTCGTCGAGGTACCAGCCTTCCTGGGCGTTGCCGACCGCCGTGAACGCGAGTCGAATTCGAAGCGCAACCGGATGTTCCTGTTAGAAAAGCGCGTCAGGTTGACGCGAAAAGCAGCGAAGCCGGTACCCGGGGTTTCGTGCGCAATGTGGGTGAGCACCTGCCAATGCGCTCCCTCGTCGAGCGAGATCCACACGCGGCCCGAGTCAAGTTGAGATAGGGGGTCGAGCCCGCCCATGTCCGCGGCGCGCGAAACCCTTCGCCGCGAAGAACTGCTTCCACTCGAGGACGGCGTCGGGGTGGCCGCGCAAATCGATGGAGGGCGAGGTGAGAGCGATCCGGGGCGCGCCGGTGTCGTACGTTCCCGTCGGCTCAACACCGAACCACCACGATTGCGCGCCGGAGGCGGCGCGGCGAGTGCGATGCCAGAGGCCGTCTGCGGCCCAAGCTGTCGCCGTCTCAGCCGTCTTCGAAGACGACTTTGTCGAACACGGGCGCGACGCCGCCGCGAAGCGGGCGCATCGAAGGCCTCGAAGACGCTGAGGCCCGTATCGGGCGACTCCGACGGGCCGACTGGGTTCACCGAGGCCGAGCGCCAAACCCCCGTGCAGCGAAAGCGGACCAAAGTTGGCAGACCTGCGCGCCGGACACGCCATAAAGCGACGCGGCCTGCAGCATGGCGTCACGCGTCGAGCATCGAGGGCCGGCGCGGCGTGAGCTTGAGCGCAGCCACCAGCACCCTCTCGAAGACGGACTGCCCGAGGATGGTGCGTAAGTCCCACAGGGTCGAGGCCCAGATCTCGCCGTCGCGGTGGACGGCGGGCAGGCCAGCCAGCGTGCTCGTACCGGGCAGCACTGTCAAACGCCGCGTGCCGAACTGGCCAAAGGTGAGCGAATTGTTGTCGTAGTGCGAACCGTACGCACGCCCGTGGAGGGATTGTTGGTGACGTATTCGCCGATGACAGGGTCGGAGGTGAACGAGGCCGCCAGGATGTCGCTCCAGCCTTCGCCCATGCCGCCGCTTTGCACAAGAACAGAGCGGAGGAGTCCAGACGTCCGCCGACGAGGCGATTCGAGAGGCCGTGACCGTACTCGTGCAAAATGATATCGCCATCAAAAGCGCCGTCCCTCGAGCAGCCCACCCAAAGACCAATCTGCATGCGCGGCGGAACGCCGTCGTAGGGCGTATAAAACCAGGCGTTGTTATTCGTACCGCTGTCCTGGATGTCGATGCGCACGTAGTCGCCTTAGGCGCGCCACGGCCGAAGTTGTCCTGTTGGAAGTTCCCGGACGCCTCGTCGAAGCCCGATCATATAGCCAGTCGTGGGCGATGTTCGCCCAATAGAAGGCGTTCACGAGGGCCGCCGAGCGGTCAGTCGCGGCGTCTAGGCTCGTGTTGTAGGCGTTCTGAAACGAAACAAGAAACGGCCGCCAGAGCCGAGCGCGCGCCGTCACAGACGTTGTTGGAGTCAAGGTCCGTGCAGACATCGGCGTTGTTGCCAACCGTGGCGACTCCGTCGGTCCAGCATTGGCCGCTGGAGGCGTAAGAGCTCGGATAGATCAGCGCCGGGCAACGGCAGCGGGGCGTCCGGCGACCGCTTAAGAACTGGAGCGAGTAGGCGCCTTTAGCTGGACTCGAGACCACCCGGCCGAAAAGACATAGCCGTCGGGCTCGGCCTGCTGCACCAGATCGCGGCTATAGAGCACGGTTTCCGTTTCCGCGTCGAGCACGACTTGTTCCGGGCGAGCGCCATCGGGTTCGAGCACGAGCGACCAGACCGGGCGGGCTTGCCCGCAACGCCGCCCAAGCACGCGAGGCGACGGCCAAGCCAGCCCGACGTCTCCCTCGACGGTGGTCTGTTCTTCCGGGCTGGAGACATTCCGCCACCCGCGCAGACGCCCGCCGGATCGGCCATGTCGGATGCGGAGGCCGCTCCACCGCGCCCGGCTTACACCCCCGTTTAAGACGAGGTCTCGCAGGAGCCGGCAGATTGCGCGGCGCCTCGTAGCGCACAATGCGGCCCTGACTGTCGACGTGTACCCGCACCGCCGCGTCGAGGTAGGGAATGCCGGCCACGCGCGGGGTGAAGGTCAGGTGCTCGACAGCGCCTCCAAAGCTTTGCGAGCGTTCGTCGAGCGTGAACGTGAGTCGGCCGCGGCCCAGGCGGGACTCAAGTAGCGGCGCGCGATGGCCTCCGCATCGAGACCCGAGGCCTCGAAAGCGGACGTCAGGATGGAATTCGACCGTACGGTCCCACGCGTCCAGGGTTGGCCAAGGGCAACAGCGGCCAATGAGAGCCAGGTGCAAGCCAGACGGCCGAAGAAGAGCGCGCGACCCATATAAGGCCTCTCATCGCCCAAACCTGTCACCGTTATGAACCAACGCCGGGCGGTATGCTAGGGGTCAGTGAGCAAGCTAGCCCTGCACGGAGGCCGACCCGTCCGCGACACCCCCTATCCGCCTTGGCCTGTTTCCGGCCCGCGCGAGGAAGAACTGGTGCGCAACGTGCTCTTCAGCGAGCAGTGGGGCGGCTACCACCCTTACGTGGCCGAGCTCGAGACGCTGTTCGCGCATCTGCATGACGCCACGCACGGGGTGGCGCTCGCCAACGGCAGCGTGGCGCTCGAAGTGGCGCTGCAGGCGCTGGACATCGGCAAGGGCGACGAGGTCATCGTGCCGGCGCACAGCTTCATCGCGACCGCGTCGGCAGTGACGCGCGTCGGCGCGACACCTGTCTTCGTCGACATCGAGCGCGAAACGTTCAACCTCGACCTAGGCGCGGTGGAAGCCGCCATGAGCGACAAAGCCAAGGCCGCAATCGCAGTGCATTTTGGCGGGCTTCTGGTCGACATGGACCGCATGGCGAAGACCATCGAGAAGACCGGGCTCGACTTGATCGAAGACGCCGCGCACGCCCACGGCGCCGAGTGGATGGGGCAGCGCGCAGGCGGCATGGGCAGTGTAGGGACGTTCAGCTTCCAGAACTCGAAGTCGATGACGGCCGGCGAAGGCGGCATGGTGATCACCAGTGACGAGGAGATCGCCGCGCGCATGCGCTCGCTCATCAACTGCGGACGGCGTCCCGAAGGCGGTTGGTTCGACCACTTCGAGCCAGCGACGAATTTGCGCCTAACCGGCCTGCAGGCGGCCGTGCTGATGGCGCAGCTCGAGCGCCTGCCGGATCAGATCCGCGTGCGCCAAAACAACCGTGCGCTGCTCGAAGAGCGGCTGACGGCGCCAGGCCTACACCTGCAAGCGCTGCCCGACGGCGCGACGCTCCACACGCACTACATCCTGCCCGGTTGGGTGGACGAGGACGCCTTCGGGGCCTCGCGCGACGAGTTGGTAGCAGCGCTCAATGCCGAAGGCGTGCCGATCCGGCCCTTCTATCCGCACCCGCTCTACCGCAATCCGATGTACCAGACCTCGCCCTGCCGGGTGACCAAGTGCCCGGTAGCCGAGCAGGCGGTCAAGGATTCTTTCTGGCTGCCGCAGCGCGTGCTGATGGGCAGCGGAAGATACCCTCGACATCGTTCGCGCCATCGACAAGGTCTTCGAGGCGTACAAGCCGCGCACCAACCGCGTGCAGTAGCTAGCCGCTCACGCGCGCGGTGATCGCCGGCCAAGCGGCGTCGACGATCGCCTGTTCGACCTGCTCGATCGAGCCCGCTGCGTCAATTCGGACAATCCGCTCCGGATTAGCCTTCCAGAGCTCGCGATACCCTTGGCGGACGCGCTCGTGGAAGTCGCGCGCCTCGCGCTCCATGCGCGACTCATCTGCGCCGCCCTCAGTCTCGGCACGCTCGAGGGCGCGAGCGACAGCAACGTTAGGATCGAGATCGAGCCAGAGCGTCAGGTCCGGCTCGAGCCCTTGGCAAGGCAACGGCGTCGACCTGTCGCACGGTTTCGGGACCAAGCGCGCGCCCGTATCCCTGGTAGGCCACGGTAGCGTCGGTGAAGCGGTCGGAGATGACAGCTTACCGGAAGCGAGCGCCGGGCCGATGACCTCGGCGATATTCTGCGCGCGCGAGGCGAAGTACAGCAGCAGCTCAGGAATGGCGGCCAAGTCGACATTGCGCGAGTCGAGCAGCAAACGCCGGATCTCCCTCCCGATGCGAGTGCCGCCGGGCTCTTGCGCGCGGACGAAAGGCTCGGCAGCCTCGACGCGGGCGGTGAAGCGCTCGAGCTGGGTGGTCTTGCCGCAGCCGTCAACGCCTTCGAACGTGAGAAAAAGCCGGAATGCGCCAAGCGGGTATTGTACCCGGGAGCAGCCTGCTCCTAGCGGGAATCGCCTTCGCGCACGACATCTTGCAGCAGGTGCGGCGGAATGAAGACCACCCCGTCCGGTCCCCGAGCACGATGTCGCCGGGCATGACGGTCGCTTGGCCAATGCGCGTCGGCGTGTTGACGCCGATCAACATCGCATCGCCGCGGACTCCCGGATGCTGTCCGCGCGAGTAGACCGGGAAACCATGCTCGACCACGCCGTCGAGGTCGCGAAACGAGCCATCGACGACGAAGCCGCGCCCGGTCGCGAGAAAGAGGCCGAAGATGAGGTTGTCACCGCCGAACTGGCCCTTTTCGACGCGTCCCATCACATCCGCGACCAGCACATCGCCGGGCGAGAGCATGTCGATGATGCGCTTGGTGGGATGGGCGTCAACCCGGCAGCCTTGGCGTCTGCCTCGAGGATCGTCTCGACGTCCGGCCGGGAGGGCAGAAACCGAGCGGTGAAAGCCCGGCCGACGAGGGTGCGGCCGGGGGCGGTGGAATCCCCCCGCGAATTGGCAACAGTAGCCGTGCTTGGCAAGCACGCGCACTGCAGCGGTGGTCGAGACCGACCGCAAGCGCTCGATCAATAGGCAGGCGCGAGCGGACGGCCATCGGCGGCTGCGCGGATACGGGTTCCGCTGCGTGTATTTCTCTATCGGTATGGCCGGGGTCTGAGCGGACGCCACGCCAAGTAAAAGCGCAAGCGCAAATGCCGCCGAGAGGAAGGCTACTCGATGCCGAGCTTCTTCTTTTCCTTGGCGAGCCACTGTTCGTATTCTTCGATCAGCTTAGGATCGGAGGGTCGCGGGTAGAGCTCGCTAGCCTTCCATTTGCCGGTGGCAAGCTTGCCTTTGGTCCAGATGTCGTGCAGCTCGGTAATCTTGGCGCGCTCGGCGGCCTCTTGCACCACGTGCGGCGGGATAAAAGGTCAGCCCTTCGCGGTCGCCCACCACCAAGTCGCCCGGCATGACGGTCGTCCGCCCAATGCGAATGGGGACGTTGATGCCCATCAGCATCACGTCCTTGATCGCCGAAACATGAAAGCCGCGCACATAGACCGGGAAGCCCTGCGGGTAGATGCCATCGAGATCGCGGACGCCTCCGTCAATGACAAATCCGTTGCCGGAAGCCCCGTGGATGGCCGCGGCCGGTTGTCGCCCGCAAACGTACCATCCTCGACCTTGCCAAACATGTCGACGACGAGCACGTCTCCGGGTTGCAGCGTGTCGATCACGCTGGTTGTCATTGCGGCCCAGCCCTTTCGCCTTCGCATCCGCCTCGATGACTTCATCGAGGTCGGGCCACAGGCATGAACACGGCGGTGACAACGCGTCCGATGAGCTTCTTCTCGGGGTGAACGATCTGCCAATCGCCAGCCCACTGATGCTCGAAACCCGCCCCCGCACAGGCCCCCAGAGCATCTCCGACGAAGCTCCTTTGAGCATTTCGATGTACTTTTCGGGGATTTTCGGCCGTCCGTCCGGGAAACGCTCGAACGGATTCTTGGCCGTGTACTTGATCAGCTCATCCTTACCGAAGCCTTCAAGCTGCGCCCAGCAGGGCAGTGCTACGAGAAACAGGACGAGGATCAGGCGTCGCATCGCGGTTGATCGTACCATAGCCGCCGGATTACCATCGCAAGCCTAAGCTTGGTTTTTAGGAAATTCGCTCATGCAATTGTTATTGATTCACGGCGGGGGGCCGAGCGCCACGCTCAACGCCAGTTTGGCGGGCGTGGTCGACGCTTGCCGAGACGAAGGCGAGCCCATTCAAGTTTGGGGAGCTCGCCACGGACTCGAGGGAGCGCTCGATGCAAATTGGACCGACTTGAGCGCCGTCTCAGCGGAAAAGCTCGAAACGGTAATCCGTACGCCGGGCTCAATCATCGGCACGAGCCGCCGATCACTGAGCGAAGAGGACGCGCGGAATTTGGCGCAATCGCTCAGCAAGCGCGGCGTGGACGCGGTGATTTTCGCAGGTGGAAATGGATCGATGGGCCAAGCCGCGCGTCTCGCGCGCGCAGCGGAGGAAGCGAAGACTGGGCTCAAGGTCGTCGGCCTTCCCAATACGGCTGACAATGACGTGACCTGCACCGACCATACGCCCGGCTTTGGGTCGCGGCGCGCTTCTATGCGCTGGCCTTGCGCGACATCAGCGAGGACAACCGGGCGCTGCCATCTCCTATTACGGTCGTCGAAGCGCTCGGCCGCAACACGGGCTGGATTGCCGCCGCGACCGCATTGGCTCGCAACGCGCCCGACGATGGCCCGCACTTGATTTACCTACCCGAGCAGCCGCCCGAGGCCGAACAACTCATCGAGGACGCCAAGGAGGCGGTCGCAAAGTGGGGCCGCGGGGTGATCGTGGTCGGCGAAGGCCTGCGCGACGGCGCGGGCAAACCGTTCGACGCCGACCTCGACCGAGCCGGCGAGCCAGGCGAATTGGCGCGCAATTTGGCACACGCATTGGCGATCAAGATCCAGCAGGCAACCGGATTGCGAGCCCGCGCCGAACGTCCCGGTCTACTGGGACGTTCCTGCTCGTGGGCGTTGAGCGAGACCGATGTGACTGAGTCGTACCGCTCGGGCCGCGCCGCAGCCGAGGCCGCACTGGGGGGAGCAAGCAACGTGCTCGTTTCGCTGCGCCGACGGCCGGGGCTCGTCTACACGAGCTTTCCGCACATCACACCCTTCTCGGAATACCCCGGCCGCGAGCGCAAGATGCCTACCGAATGGGCCGGCGAGCCAGGGCAGGGTGGAACCGAGGACTACCTGGAATGGCTGCGCCCGCTCGTCGGCGAGGTCCCGGCGATCGAGCGCATCGTCTGAGCAGACTCTTGCGCCTGGGGTCGGTTGTCCTTACCGTGCCGCATGCGGAAGCATGCGGGTAGAGCCAACTCGGCCTACGGCGCCGGGTCGCCGTCCAGCACCGGACGCGGACCATACAGGTAGCCCGGGCGGTAGCGCACATCGGCGTTCGAGTACGGAACCCGAATCTCAACCTCGTGGTAGATGCCGCGGTCGTTGAGATTGTTCGGCGTGTAGGTCAGCAGATACTGGCTGTGCAGATCCTCGCCAATCTTCACGATCGACTCTTGCAAGCCTTCGTCCGTCAACGGCTTGTAGTTTCGACCGCCGGTGCCGGAAGAGAGCGCGCCAAGCGCATCCTTGAATACGAGGTTCTTCACGCCGACCACCAAGTCCGCGATGACGGGAATCATGTTCGGCGTAGCCGCATTGCGCGATTGCTGCTGCGTCGTCGGCGTCGAGACCGAACCGGGCGCGGCGGGCAACGGGCTGATTCCGGGGGGGTACGGGCGGTTTGGAACGGCCGGCGGATCCTTCAGCCGCGCCTTCAAGGTCGACAGATAAATCGGGTAGATCTGGATACCGTTGAGCTGGGCCGTGCGAATGGTCTCGCCCAAACGGATCTGGCTGCCGTTGTCCTGGCCCTCGGAGATCACGACGATCACGCGCTTGTGGGTCTGGGGACGCTTCAGCAGCAGTCGGATGCCCTCGTACACAGCATCGGAGACGCGAATGCCGTTTGGGCCCGTGCGCAGGTTGGTGAGCACGCGGTCGATCTTCTTTGGGTCGTTCGTGAACTCGGAGAGGACCTTGATGCGGCTGTCGAAGCCGATGATCGCCGTCTGGCCAAACTCGCCGAGCACCGACTGCGTGAACAGATACGCCGTCTTCTGCAGCTGCCCAGCATGCTCTCGATTCGGCCACTGGTCTGGACACAGATGACCATCGAGATTGGCTGGAAGCTACATCGAACCCAGGATCTTCTGCGGCACGCCATTGTCGATGACGGTGAAGTCCGATTTCTCGAGCCGTTGATATAGACGCCGCCGGGGCCGGTGACGACCACGGGAATCGACACCACGTTGATCTCTGTCGAGAACTGGATCAGCTCGGGGTTTTCGATCGTGGCAAGCTCGTCGAGATTGACGTCCTCCTGGGCGCGCGCGGCGACGAGGCTGACCGTCAGGAAGAGCAGGGTCGGAAGTATTCGCATGGTCGTGGAGGTTTCAAAGGCTCGTCCGCCCTAATGGTGTCAGATGCTGGGCGTCGTGTCGGCGTTTCGGCGATAATCGCCGCTTTTTCCGCCGGTCTTCTCGAGTAGCCGCACATGCGTGATCTCAATGGACTTGTCTAGCGCCTTGCACATATCGTAGACCGTCAGCGCCGCCACCGATGCGGCGGTCATCGCTTCCATCTCCGCCGGTCTGCCCAGTCGTGGCCGCCGTCGCGACGATTTCCGCCCCTTCGGGAGTCAATTGGATCCTCACGTCGGCGTAGTTGAGCGACAACGGATGGCACAGCGGAATCCTTCGCCAGTGCGTTTGGCGGCCATCACGCCCGCAATGCGGGCGACCTCGAGCGGGTCGCCTTTCGGGTTGTTAGGAAGCTTCGCCAACACGTCTTTAGAGAGTTTTACGAACGCGGCGGCGGTTGCGGTTCGCTTGGTCGGCGCTTTTTCGCCGACGTCAACCATATGGACCGCGCCGGAGGCGTCGTAATGCGAAAGCTCAGCCATTCCAATTCCCGTCAGAGCGGCAACACCGCAATGCGCTCGCCCGCTTCCCAGGACTCGCGAGCGTCGGAGGCGACAAGGAAGCAGTTTGCGCGGGCCGTCGCGTTCAGATCGCCCGACCCTGCCATTGTATCGGCTCGACGCGCGCTTCGAAGTAATCACCAATCAGACGCGCCGGCAGAAAACGGGTCAGCACAGGCTTGTGGCGGAACGGCTGAGCCAGAACCGCCTCGACGAAAGGCAGCGCGGGCGCGGGAACGCCGGCCAACAGCTCGAGCGCCGGCCGGGCAAACAGCTCAAGGTCACCATGGTCGAGACTGGGTTGCCCGGCAACCCGCAAACCGGCCGGTCGCCGACCAATCCGAACACGAACGGCTTGCCCGGCTGGATCTTCACCTGCGTGATCAGGATCTCCGCGCCGAGCTCGGCCAACGCCGTCTCGACAAGATCGTGCTTGCCCATCGAAACGCCGCCCGAGAGCAGCAGCATGTCCGCCTGCAAGCCCCGCCGGATCAAGTCGCGGGTCTCCGGCAACCGATCCGGCGCGATGGGCAGCAACGCGCGTTCCCCGCCCCGGCGGCGCACCTGCGCTGCGAGCGAGGCGGCGTTCGAGTTGCGAATCTGGAAGCTCTCCGGCGTCGCGTCGATCGGAAGAACCTCGTCTCCGGTCGACAGGATCGCCACCTGCGGGCGGCGCCACACTGGAACTTCGACGCAGCCGACGCTTGCGAGCAGGGCGATCTGAGGAGAATCGAGCCGCGTACCCTTGACCATCACGACATCGCCCCGCCCCGCCTCGCTGCCCTGCGGCACGATGTTGCGTCCGGCTTCGATCGATCGCTCCAGCACGACGTCGTGGCCCCTGGCGAGAATACTCGACCATGACGACGGCGTCGGCTCCGGCCGGGGCCGGAGCGCCGGTCATGATCTCGACCGCCTCTCCTCGCCTATTTCGAAGCGCGAGGGCTCACCGGCGCGGGTTTCGCCAAGCACGCGCAGACGCGCGGGAGGAGTGGAAACGTCACTGGCCCGAACGGCAAAACCGTCGCGGGCCGAGCGCGGAACGGCGGGTAGTCGCGATCGGCGTGAATGTCCTCAGCGAGCGTGCGACCGACAGCTTCTGACAGCGGCACGGTTTCCGGGACCAGGCGCGAAGCGACCGTCTTTCCGAGCACCAGCGCCCGAGCTTGGTCAAAAGGCAGAGCAGACATGAATCAGAGCCGCACGCGCAAGCGTGCAATACGGCTTCAAGACTACCGCACCCGTATGAGGGCGGCTCCGGCAGCGAGACATCAGGCCATCAGGCGCTGGAACTGCGAGCCTTCGCGGACGATCGTCTCGTCGCGCTCGGGGCCGGTCGAGGTGCAGCCGATTTCGACTTCGAGCTTGTCCTCGAGGTAGGCCAAGTAGTCCTTTGCCTTCTGCGGCAGCGTCGAATTCGGTAGTGCCGGCAGTCTTCGTCGCCCAACCCGGACGCTCTTCGTAAACCGGCTCGACCGCTTCGTAGACTTCCGCCAGCGCCGGCATGCCTTCGAGCAACTCGCCCTTGTAGCGGTAGCCGACGCAGACAGGAATCGTCTCGAGGTAGTCCAGCACGTCGAGCTTTGTGACCACCAGCGACGAAAGCGCGTTGACCGTGGAAGCGTAGCGCGCCAGCGGAATGTCGAACCAGCCACAGCGGCGGGGCCGCCCAGTGACAGTGCCGAACTCGAATCCGGCCTTGCGCAGATCGTCGCCCTCCGGGCCATGCAGCTCGGTGGCGAAACCGCCG
The DNA here is from genome assembly GCA_041394905.1 of Bryobacterales bacterium. Classification (GTDB taxonomy): domain Bacteria; phylum Acidobacteriota; class Terriglobia; order Bryobacterales; family UBA6623; genus RI-231. Next base: position 176,739 of record JAWKHJ010000004.1, read on the forward strand.
CTGCCCACTTCCGCGTGGCGTAGGCCTTGGCGATGCCGACCACGCCGTCGATGTGCAGCGGCGAGACGCCGGAGCCGGTACAAACGCCGCCGGCGGTCGCGTTCGACGAGGTCACGAATGGGTAGCTGCCGTGGTCGATGTCGAGCATCGTGCCTTGCGCGCCCTCGAAGAGCACCTTGGCGCCGGACCCTATCGAACTGTTGAGCAACTCGATCGTGTCCGCCACGTACGGGCGCAGCTTCTCCGCGTAGTCCTGATATTCAGCCAGGATCTGCTCGATGTTCCAGGGCTCGTGGATGCCCAAGGCCGTCGCGATCGTGTTCTTCTCTTCGGCGATGGCGCGAAAGCGTTCCGGAAACTGTCGGAGTCGAGCAATTCGGCAATGCGGATGCCGCGGCGCGCAATCTTGTCCTCGTAGCTGGGGCCGATGCCGCGCGACGTCGTGCCAATCTTGACCTTGCCGTCGCTGGCCTCCGACGCACGCTCCATCATGCGGTGATAGGGAAAGATCACGTGCGCACGGTGGCTGACGTAGAGGTTCTGCTTCACCGCCACGCCGAGGCCTTCAAGCGTTTCAATCTCTTTGAGCAGCGCGGCCGGATCGATGACGACGCCGTTGCCGATGACGCCTTTCTTGCCGCGCATCAGGCCGCTGGGGATCGGGAAAGAACAAATTTTTGATCGCCGATGCGGACCGTATGGCCGGCATTGTGCCCTCCGGTCGAGCGCGCGACGTAGTCGAACTTGTCCGCGATGAGGTCGACGATCTTGCCTTTGCCTTCATCGCCCCACTGAATTCCCAAAACCACCAGGTTGGCCATACGAATCCCTTTGTCTCCCGAGGAAACTGATTGCAGAACTTACGAACCTCTTGTTCCGGATGGACGCCGATCGTAAGAGGAGGGGAAGAAACCGAACTTGCGTCTCCCCAAATCATACCCCGCTTTGGCCCCCGATGGAAACAAGAAGCGCCTGCGGCCGAAGCGCGTCGGCAACGCCCGCATCCCGTATTTTTTGTCATGGAATGAGCCAAACCGCCCTACAATTGCGGCGTCGCCATGAAAAACTACGCCACAACCACCCGTGCACTCTGCCTTGCTTCGCTGATGCTGGCATCCCTGCCCCTAGCGGCTCAGCCGACGATCAACCTTGGTCCGGAGGATGGTGTGAGCTTCGACCAAATCGGGTTTGATTACGGCAACGGATTCGCATATCCGTTCTCGCATTGGGGCGGAATGTGGGTCGCTCCGGGGACGCTCTGCGAGAGCTCGCCCATCCAGCGTGGCTACATCAACGTCGAAACGGACCGCGGTTGGGTGGTGCAAAACCTGCTCGTCGACTGCCAAGAGCGCGTCTTGGGCGACGACCCGATCACTGCATACTTTCAACTGCATGACACAACGGATCACATGACTCCGGCCGAGCAGCTTGGCGCGAAAGTCACCTTCACCGGCGTCGCGCCCACGATCCTGCCCCCAACACGGAAGCGCAGATCAATTTCCAGCTTCCTCACACAACGACGATCGCCTCCGGCGGCTGCACCGAAGTTCGGATCAGCGCATTGTCCAACCCTCCGGCCCCGCCACGACATCCGGAACGGAGGGCGGATCCAACGAATCGCATTTCCTGCCGAACCCGGTCAATGTTCAAACGGCAAGCGCGCAGTGCTTCCCCATGTCGATCGCGAACAGTCTGCAGTACCTCGATGACCGTTTTGGGCTGCCGGTGCCGAACGATCACGTGCCCGGGCTAAAGGGCGACCAAAGCCTGGTCGGCATGCTCGACAGCCTTTCGGGCCGGCCGGTGACGAATCGGCGCAATGGCTCCGGGACGCCGCACCGCTCGATGATGCGCGCAAAGCTGCAGTACATCGACGACAACGACCTCGAGGACGGCATGGTCATGCGGCACCAAGGCCGCGGTTTCGGCTCCGAACCGCTGACCGACGGCGACGTCAGCATCGGGACGGTGTTCACCGTGACGTCGACCGACGACGGCTCCGTCGTCACGTGGGATTGGATCTGCGGCCAGATCAAGGCAGGCGAGGACGTGGAGCTGACTTACGACTGGCCCGGCGGCGGTCACGCGGTTCGCGTCTACGGCTGCGGCAAGACGAACGGTCGTCCATGGCTGCGCTATCTGCACGACCGAGACCAAAGCAGCGACACCGCGGGCCTCGAAACCGTTCAAGTCTACATGGAGGATCTTGACAACGACGGCACGCCAAACTTCGGCAGTACGCTCGACGAGGTCCGCTTCGCCTGGTCGGAATCAGTGACGAACGAGGTCAAGAACGGCACGTTCGCTCCGCCGCAAACCACCTCCGAGAGCATCGTCAATGCAGCAAGCTTTCTCGACAAGAAGCTGACCGGAGGAGCCATCGGGACGATCTTCGGCGTATTCCGCCAGCTCGTCGCAGGCGACCTCACTGAAGAGCAGGTCAGGCAAACCGTTCCAACCGAGCTCAACGGCGTGCAAGTGCTCATCAACGGGCAACCCGCGCCGTTGTTCTTCGCCGGCGAAGGGCAGATCAACTTCTTGGTTCCATCCGAGCTCGAGCCCGGCGAGGCGTCGCTCATCGTGATGGTCAACGGCGTCCCGAGCGACTTGGTGAGCTTTCCTGTCGTAAAAGCGGCGCCAGGGATGTTTCCGCTGCCCGCCAGCATCGCCGGTCTTGGGCGCGCGGTGGCCCAAAACCAGGACTATTCGATCAATACTCCGTCCGCACCGGCCGCCCCTGGAGAAGCCTTGATCCTCTACCTGACGGGGACAGGGCCGACAGATCCGCCCATCCCAACCGGCGAGCTCGCGCCTTCGAGCCCACTAGCGGAGCTCACTCTGGAAACCACGGTGACGATCGGCGGCGAATCGGCGCAAATCCTGTTCGCCGGAGCTGCTCCCGGCTTCAGCGGGCTGACGCAGATCAACGTGATCGTGCCGGCTCTCGCGGCCGGGGACCACGGCGTAGTCGTCACGGTCGATGGAGTCGACAGCCCGGAGATGCTCGTCGCGGTCGGGCCCTAGCTAGCGCGCCAGGAAAGGCAGCACGATCAACAACTCGTCCTGCGCGGCGAACGGCGCGCCGCAATGGGGACAGAACTTGAAGGGGTAGAGCGTCGGCTGCTCGAACTCGGCCCCGCATTCCCCGCACTGCGCCTCGTCGTTGCCGAAGCGCACGTCGAGGATAATCTTCCGGGATTCGTCAATGCGCTCCTCGAGTCCGCGGATCGAAAGGTCGCACCAGGGGCAGAAGTCGTAGGATTCCCAGTCGCCTTCTGGGTACGGCAGCAGGCACTGCCGGCAGCACGCGGTATCGTCTTCGGTGCGCCCTAGGCGCGCCAGCATCTCCTCGCGGAGACGAAGCAGCGCCTTGCGTACTTTTGGCGGAAGCTCGATCATGCTGGACAAACTCATCGTACTCACCGCGCACTTGGCAGGATGAAGGGCGATGGCTGGGCGGATCCTACTCACTGGTGCGACGGGGTATGTCGGCGGACGGTTGCTGGCCGCGCTAGAGGCGCTGGGCGAGCCCGTACGCTGTATGACGAGGCATCCCGAGAACCTGGTCGAACGGGTGGGCTCTGGGACCGTTGTCGTGTGCGGCGACGTCTTGAAGACGGACACGCTTACCGCGGCGCTCGATGGATGCAAGGTCGCCTACTACTTAGTGCACTCGATGAAGTCGTCCGGGGACTTCGTCGACCAGGACCGCCGGGCGGCGCATGACTTCGGACAAGCGGCGCGCGCGGCGGGAGTCGAGCGCATCATCTATCTCGGCGGACTCGGATCCGAGGAAGAGCTTTCGAGCCACTTGGCCAGCCGCCAAGAGGTGGGCCGTGTCCTGAGTGAGTCCGGCGTGGCGACGGTCGAGCTGCGCGCCTCCATCATCATCGGCTCGGGCAGTCTGTCGTTCGAAATGATCCGGGCGTTGGTCGACCGGCTGCCGGTGATGATCACGCCGCGCTGGTCGGGTCGCGAGCGCAGCCAGTCGCGATCGAGGACGTCATCGCTTACTTGCTCGAGCGCGCCTGATCCCGCTTTCCGGCAGTCGTGTCTTCGAGATCGGCGGCGCGGACCAAGCCTCCTACGCGGACATCATGCTGGAGTACGCTCGCCAGCGCGGACTGAAAAACGGCGGCTGATCCCGGTTCCCCTGCTGACGCAAGGCTATCCGGGTTGTGGCTGGGATTGGTCACCCGGTCTATGCGCAGGTCGGGCGCAAGCTCGTCGAGAGCTTGAAGCACGACACCGTGGCGTCAACAGCGGCCACGCGGCAATACTCAGTGCGGCCGCGCGACGCAGGAGCATTCGCACTGCTTGACGTTTGAAGGATCTCGAACTCGCGCAAACACGCTGGATCGGTCATACTTTCTTCACGGCTGGCCCGCCAGAGCTAGGAGCAGAAGTAGACTTTGGCTCCATGCCGTGGATTTCAGTCGGTGGGCAGTGCCGGTCCCACGCCGGAACAGGCGTTCGCTCCAATCCGGCGGATTGGCGGACGCAACGGTTGGTATTTCGGAACATTCTTGTGGAGACTGCGCGGCTTTCTCGACCTGTTGGCGGGCGGTCCGGGCTTGCGTCGGGGCCGGCGCGATCCGGAAGACACGCGGCCGGGCGAGACGTTGGATTTCTGGCGGGTCGAGGTCTACGAGCGTCCCTTACAAACTGCGCTTGCGGGCGGAGATGAAGGTGCCGGGGCGGGCTTGGCTACAGTTCGAGGTTGAACCCCTGCCGACAGGTTCGCGCATCCGCCAGACCGCCGAGTTCGACCCGCGTGGCCTGTTCGGGCTGCTCTACTGGTACGGCATCTACCCGCTGCACACGATGGTTTTCGCAGGCATGTTGCGGGAAATCGCCAAGGCTGCGGTCAGCGAGCCTCGGGAGGAATCCGTTTCATGATGTCGTCGATAGCGTCGCCCAAGTCCTTCGGCTGCGAAAAGCGGTATTCCTTGCCGTCGACGTGATCGACGAAGTTGCCAATCACGCCCCGCCAGGGTGTGCGTAGAGTTTGAAGCATGAAGACGGGCGCAGCGGGCTTGGCGATGCTGCGCTTGGCTTCGCCCGGCAGGCTACGTCCGATCTCAGCGTCCGGCCCGAGAAAGACATAAGCGTCCGCGGGTTCGTCGCCGGGGAAGTCCGTCGCCATCAGCTCGCCGAAGAAATCGCGCGGCTTGTGCTTGCCGAGTTGGTCGATGGAGACGAAGGCCGGCGAGAGCTTTTCGATCGCTACCTCGAGCTCGGAGAAATCGACCTCGTCGCTGAGCTCGCTTCGCAGGTAGACCGACTGCTCCTCCACGCTATACGCGACGAGTGAGATCCGGCCCACTCGCGGGTGGCGGGCCAGCGCCCGCAACGCCGCCAAGCGCGGAACGAACTCGAATAGACGCACCCCGGCCCGGGCGCGGCGATGTCGCCAAGGGTCGAGGTTCAAGAAAGATGCGCAGATCGAGCGGCTTGCCGATTTCCGAGTTGGGACGAATCTTCTGCCGACGGAAAAGGTAGACGCGCGATTCGCCCACCTCGCCTGGTTCAATCGCCAAGCGCAGGTCGCGCTCGCCTCGCCGGCGCTTGGCCTCGATCTTCCACTTCACCTCACAATAGGCGCCGAGACTGTCATACATCTGCCACAACACGCTGTAGCGCCCCTCGCCGACGACGAACGAACCGCTGACCTCGACGCTGGCGGCGGAGTTCCTCGGGATGGGCCCTGCTCGCTCAGCACGCTGCATCCAGACCGGCTCGGCGTCTTCGAGGTCAAGCGGCGTCACCGTCACCTGCAGAACGACTGTCCGGGCAGGCCCAAGCATCTGAGCCGCGGGGATCAGGGCAATGGTAGCCGGTGAAGAAGCGGAACTCGAAAGTCGAGCTGCGGCGCGATCACATCCGCCCGGCAATCGAGCGTTCGTTGTGCGTCGGCGGCGGGGGCGAGAAGCAGACTGGCGGCCAAGGCCACAAGCCTCAAACGACAGGTTCGCGACAGCCTCGGCAACTCGCCCTGAGTCTATCAAGCGGCGCATTTTGAGTGCGTTGACGCTCGATGACGCGGCCGTTACAATCGACACTGACGCGAGCGCGCTCGGCGCTCGCACGAAATCCCCATGCGCTCTATCGTTTCCCTCCTGTTGTGCTCGAGCTTGGCGGCGGCGCCGCTCGCAGCCGCTCCAGGACCGGAATACCGCAGGCTCGAGCGCGCCTACACGAACGCTCAGCCGCCCAAGCCGACCCAACCTCCGACGTTGCCCGCCGAGCAGCAAAGATGGGCTTCGACGCCAATCGACGCCTTCGTGATGGCCAAGCTCGCTAAGGAAGGCTTGCAGCCGGCGCCAGAGGCCGACCGCGCGACCCTCATTCGGCGAGCGTACTTCGCCGTGACGGGCCTGCCGCCCTCGCCGTCTGAAATCGCGGACTTTGAGGCGGACCGTTCGCCCGACGCTTGGGAGAAGGTCGTAGACGGACTGCTCGCCAGCCCGCACTTCGGCGAGCGCTTCGGACAACAGTGGCTCGACGTAGTGCGCTTCGCCGAGACCGAAGGATTCGAGTACGATCGCTACCTGCCTGGTCTGTGGCGCTACCGCGACTACGTCATCCAGTCGTTCAACGAGGACAAGCCCTACGACGCTTTCCTGCGCGAGCAGCTCGCCGGCGACGAAATGGAGGGCGAAGAAACGAGCAAGCGCAATCAAGAGCTCGATCGCGGCGGATTCCACCGCCTGGGCGCAGTGCAGCGCAACGCGGGCAGCCAGGAAGTGGCCAGCTCGCGCAACGAAGTACTTACTGAGCGCACCGACATTGTCGGAGCGGCGTTCCTGGGCCTGACGGTGGGCTGCGCGCGCTGCCACGACCACAAGTTCGACCCGATCAAGCACCGCGACTACTACCAGCTCCAAGCCTTCCTGGCGGCAGCCGAGGCCTGCGACGTCCCGCTGGGCGGCGCGATGACGCCGGCCGAGTGGCGCGACAAGACCAAGGAGCTGCGCGGCAAGCTCCAAGAACATGCGCGGCAAGATGCAGCTGCTAGAGGCGACGAGCTCGAGCAGATGGAGCAGGAGTACGCCAGCTCGAAAGCGAGCTGCCACCGCCGCCGGACAACATCACGACGGTCACCGACGACTACGAGAATCGTCCAGAATCCCATCTGGCGCGCTGACCAATACACAGAGCAAAGGCGAGCGCGTGGGCGCGCGTCCGCTGGGCGTGCTGCTGCCGGAGGCGCGCCGACCACGCCCGCCGACGCGGAGAACCCGCGGCTGATCCTGGCCAACTGGTTCGCCGACCCGAACCATCCGCTCACTGCCCGCGTGATGGTGAATCGCATCTGGAGCTTCTACTTCGGCAAAGGGATCGTCAACACCCCGAACGACTTCGGGTTCATGGGCGACCGGCCGAGCCATCCTGAGCTGCTCGACTACTTGGCGAAGCGCTTGAAGACAACGGCTGGCGGATGAAGAAGATCCACAAGATGATCTTGATGTCGAACGCATTCCGTCAGGCGTCCGGAGAACCCGGCCGTCAACGGCAGGCATGGCCAAGGACGCCGACAACCGCCTGCTCTGGCACGCGCCCTTGCGTCGACTCAGCGCCGAGGAAGTGCGCGACGCGATGCTCGCGGTCTCGGGCAAGCTGAATCCGAAGATGTTCGGAGAGAGCGTCATCATTCCGGTCGATCAAGCGCTCGTAGATCTGCTCTACGACCCGACACAGTGGGACGTGACCGCGGACCCCAACGAGCACTACCGGCGCTCCGTCTACTTGATCGCCAAGCGCAACCTGCGATTGCCGTTCATGGAGGTATTCGATCAGCCGCTGGCGCAGACCACCTGTGCACGGCGCGAAGCCTCGACCAGCGCGCCACAGTCGCTCGAGCTGCTCAACGGTACGATCTCGAACGACCTGGCGAGGCACTTTGCCGAGCGCATCGAGCACGAAGTTGGAGCGAACAAAGAACAGCAGGTCGAGCGGGCCTATCTGCTGGCCGCCGGCCGTATGCCCACCCAGGCGGAGACAAAGATCGCCAGGCAGTTCCTCGAGACGCAGCCTCTCAGCGAGTTTGCGCTGGCGATGTTCAACCTCAACGCGTTCCTTTACGTGAACTAGCGCGGCATGTCCGGGCAAACGAAGGGAACTTCCGCTGCCCGGTAGCGCTTCTGGACGATGTTCGATACGAGTTCGAGCTCGAGATGCAGCTCAGTTTCGTTGAGCGCCAGGATCTTGGCCCCAATCGGCTGTCCGTCCTCTTCCCAGCGGATGCGGTCTTCCCCGTCCCGCTCCCACTTCGATAGGCGATAGGTCTCCCAGCAGGAGTCCAAGACCAACGTTCCATCCGCGAGGAAGATTCGCATCTCGCCCATGGGCGTCCCTTCGTCCGCGGATACCCAAACGCGGCCGGAGAGCAGGCCTGGCGGCGGAGGCTCGGGCCGCGGGTCAGGCTGCGACGCGCATCCTGAGAGCGTGAGCGCGGCGGCGAGCACTAGGCCTCTCACCGGCGCGTCCCCACAACGTCGGTCTCGATCTCGAGTAACAGCTTGCCATCCGTCACGTAGAGCGTCTTCATCTCCGGGCCTCCGAAGGCGGCATTGGTGATCGTGTCTTCCCAGGTGCGGAAGTAATCGATGCGTTTGCCGTCTGGCGCGAACACGTGGACGCCAGGCTCGGTGTCGAGTGTTTCACTCGTGCCGCGCGTGCGATTGAGGCCGGCTGCGACCCACAGGTTCCCCTCGGAATCGATCGTCATGCCGTCGCCGGAACGGCCGGGGTAGAAGTCGTGGAAGACGCGCATGTTCGAAACCGAGCCGTCGTCGGCGAGGTCGTAGGCGCGAATCATGCGGGCGTGGTCGGCGTCCGGGTGGGCTTCGATCAGGTAGAACGTCTTGTCGTCGGGCGAGATGACGAGGCCGTTCGGCTTCTGGACGTCCGGGGCGGCGAGGATCTGGTGCACGGAGCCGTCGGGATCGATCCGGTAGACGGCGTCGACTCCAACTTGGTCGGGGGCGATCTCGGCGTCGGGACGGTCGGAGAAATAAAGCCGGCCTTTCGAATCAAAGGTCACGTCGTTGGGATGGTGGAAGCGCTTGCCGTCGAAGCGCTCGGCGAGCACTTCCATCTCGCCCGTCTCGACGTTGGTGCGCGTCACGCGCGGCGGGTCGCCTTCGCAGGAGATCAGCCGCCACTCGGCGTCGAAGATCATGCCGTTAGTTCCGTGCGCGTCGGCGCGAAAGGTCTCCACGCGCTGCGTCTCCGGGAAATACCGCAGAGTACGGTTCGAGCGCATCTCGCTGAAGAAGACCGAGCCATCCTTGTAAACCGTCGGCCCTTCCGTAAAGGCGACGTCCGCGACCGCTTGGACGCGCGGATCGTCCGCCGGCTTGACCGACGGCAGCGGAGGAGGCGGCGTGGACTGGCAGCTGAAGAGAAATATGGCGAGAGGCAGCAAAGACGCGCGCATTGCGGGTTTGAGTATACTCGCTTCCACTGTCTGAACAGGCAGATGCCTGGGCGGCGTTCTCGGCAAGCTCGGTCTCGGGCGCGACCCTCGAATAGCGCCACGCGGGCCTGTCTTGCTACGATTCACCGAGCCCTGGGGGGCCTGAACCATGGAGTTGCACCCGCTCGTCGTCCTACTGATCGCAATCTGCGTCGTCTTCTTTCTAATCATCCGGCTCAAGATCAACGCCTTCCTCGCGTTGATCAGCGCTGCGATCACCGTAGGCGTTTTGTCGTCTCAGGTGGCCTTTAGCGAAGTCATGCCGGAAACGGCTGCGGCGTTTGGGCGTGTGTGTGGCGGCATCGGCATCGTGATCGCGCTAGCGGCCCTGATCGGCCAGTGCTTGATGGAGTCGGGGGCGGCGGACAAGATCGTGCGCGTGTTTGTGCGGGCGATCGGCGAGAAGAACGCGTCGCTGTCGCTGCTGACCTCGGGCTACGTGCTCTCGGTGCCGGTGTTCTTCGATACGGTGTTCTACCTGTTGGTGCCGCTCGCGCGGGCGATGCGGGTGCGGACGGGCAAGAATTACCTGTTCTTCCTGATGTCGATCTCGGCCGGCGGCGCGGTGACGCACTCCATGGTTCCTCCGACGCCGGGACCGCTGGCGATGGCCGACACTCTCAACATCGACCTGGGCACCATGATCCTGGTCGGCGCGATCGTGGGCGTCCCGATGTCGCTCGCCGGCTGGGCCTTCGCCAAGCTCAAGAACGAGCAGATGGAAGTGCCGTTGCGCGAGACGGCCGGGCTGACCTTGGCTGAGCTCGAAGTGCTGGCGGCCAAGCAGGAAGCGGAGCTGCCGAGCTTCGGCCTCTCGATGGCGCCGATCATTCTGCCGGTGCTGATGATCACCCTGAATACTCTCTCCGGCGCGCTGGGCTGGACGGGCCCTGTCGCGGATATCGCGGCGTTCATCGGCAACCCGAACTTCGCTCTGCTGGTTTCGGCTGCGATCGCGATGTACCTGCTGATGGCGCAGAAGGGCTACTCGCTGACCGAGATGGGCGATACCGTCGAGACGGCGTTCGCTTCCGGCGGCCTGATCATCCTGATTACGGCGGCCGGCGGTTCGTTCGGCGGGATGCTTCAGAAGGCCGGTGTGGGCACGGTGCTGGGCAGCATGGCGCAGGACTTCGGCGTGCCGTTACTGCTGATGAGCTTCCTGCTGGGCGCGCTGTTGAAAGTGGCGCAGGGCTCCGGCACGGTGTCGATGATCACGGTGAGCGCGATCATGGCCCCGCTGGTCGCGACGGGGCTATCGTTCCACCCGGTCTACATCGCCTGCGCGATCGGCTCAGGGTCGCTGGTCGGCTCCTGGATGAACGATTCGGGCTTCTGGGTCTACACGAAGATGTCCGGTTTGACCGAGACGGAATCTCTCAAGACGTGGACGCCGCTGCTGGCGGTGCTGGGCGTGACGGGCTACATCGTCTCGCAGATCCTGGCGATCGTGATGCCGCTGACGTAGCGACTTTTGCCCCTAGACGCGACATTTCGCGACAAATCGCGACATCGGGGATGGGCTGGTCTAAGGTCCGGCCCGCTCTCCCACCTTCAGAATACGACGCGGCGCCGAGGGCTTTGCGCGTCGTCAGGGGCCAAGATGTTTGGAGTCAGTGAGTTCGAGAGTTTCAAACTGCTGTGACGGGCTAGACCAGCCTGCCCTTATTCCCGCACGAGAAACTCGTCGAGGTTCATCAGGCCGCGGGCGACGCCGGTCCACGTCGCCAAGTCCTCACGGTCTGTTCCTGGCGGCGCGTAGGGGGCTAGCTTTTGCGCCGCACCGGGCTCGTCGTGCAGGATCTTCTTCTGCGCCTCGAAGTACGTGGCGATACGGTCCTTTTCCTGTGCTTCAGGCGGACGGCTCAGCGCGAGCTCGAAGATACGGTCGAGGCGTCCGGTGAAATCTTGCCGCTCTTGCTGACCCGCAAGGCCAAAGCCTGCGCAGCTTCCAGGAAGACGGGGTCGTTCAACAGGTTGAGCGCTTGCAGCGGCGTATTCGAGCGTTGGCGCGAGACGTTGGTCGTCAGCGTATCCGGCGCGTCGAAGGTGATCAGGAACGGATAGGGCGACGTGCGACGAATGTCGATGTAGAGGCCGCGGCGGTAGCGGTCCGGGCCGAGGTCTTCGGGCCACTCCTTCTTCGAGTAGCCCAGCTCCGCAACGCCGGCGGGCTGTGGCGGGTGGACGCTCTTGCCGCCGATCGCGGGGTTCAGCAACCCGGAGACGGCGAGCGCGTTGTCGCGGATGAGCTCGGCAGGCAGGCGGAGGCGGTTCTGTCGCGCCAGCCAGTCGTTGTTCGGGTCGCGCTCGGCCAGCTCGGGACGGTCCACCGAGGCCTGCCGGTAGGTAGCGGAGGTGACGAGCAAGCGCAGCATCCGCTTGCGGCTCCAGCCCTGCTTCACAAATTCCGAGGCGAGCCAGTCGAGCAGCTTGGGATGCGTTGGCTTGGCGCCTTGCACGCCGAAATCGTTCGCGGTGCGCACCAAGCCTTTGCCGAAGAGCTGCTGCCACATGCGGTTGACGGTCACGCGCGCCGGCAGCGGGTTTTTCGGGTCGACGAGCCACCGTGCGAAGCGCAGACGCACCGGCTCTGCAGTCTCGCCCATCGCGGGCAGCACCGCGGGGGTCAGCGGCTGGACTTCGAGCCCCTGGGCGCGCCAGTCGCCGCGCAGCGCGATGTGGGTGGCCTCGGGTCGGTCGCGCTCGATCATCGTGTAGGCCAAGTTTCGGACCGGGAAGGATTTTTCGGCCAGCTCGTCGAGCTGCTTGCGCAGCGCTTTGAGCTTCTCGCTGAGCGCTTCGTCCTTGCTGATGTCCGGGCCGAGGCGGCGTAGGAAACCGTCGACGCGCTTGTCGATCTCGAGCTCGGTCATCTCCGACTCCGGTGCGCGCATGAGCCAGTCGGAGCGGTCGAAAGTCGCACGCCATTCGGTGACGGAGAAGTCCCAGTCGGTGCGCTCGCCGGGGTTATCCATGGCGTGCATCATGTCGGCGCGCCACTGCTCGTAGACGTCGGTGATGTCGGCCTCGGCGAGGATGCGTTCGCGCTCGGCGCGATATTTCGGATAAGCGAGCAGGAAGGTCCCCAGCTCACCCTGCTGCGGCGCGTCGATGTCGCGCTCGACGGCGTTGTCGAATAGGGCGTAGAGCTGGTAGAACTCCTTCTGCGAGATGGGATCGTACTTGTGGTCGTGGCACTGCGCGCAGCCGACGGTCAGACCCAGCCAGGCCGTGCCGACGGTGGTCATGCGGTCGATCGTCTCTTCGAAATGCTTCTCTTCGTTCTTGACGCCGGCTTCGCGGTTTTTGATGCCGTTGCGCAGGAAGCCCGTGGCAACGCGCTGCTCGAGCGTCGGGTTGGGCAGGAGGTCTCCGGCGATCTGCTCGATGGTGAACTCGTCGAACGGCATGTCGTCGTTGAGCGCCTGGATGGCCCATTGACGCCAGCGCCAGGCGTGCGGACGCAGCGGGTCGCGCTCGTAGCCGTCGGAATCGGCGTAGCGGGCGACGTCGAGCCAGTCGAGCGCTTGGCGCTCGCCGTAGTGGGAGAGCGCAGCAGCTCGTCGACGTAGCGCTCGTAGGCATCCGGGCGCGTGTCGTCGAGGAAGGCCTGCAACCGCTTCGGCTCGGGCGGCAGACCGACCAGGTCGAACGAGACGCGGCGCGCGAGGGTCGTCTTGTCCGCCTCGGGCGACGGCGCAACCTTCTCTTGGTCGAGACGCGCCAGGATGAAGCGGTCGACGGGTTGCGCACCCAGAGGCATTCGAAACCTGCGGAGGCTGCGGCCGCGTGACCGGCTGGAAGGACCAGAACTGCGTCTTCTGCTCTTGGCTGAGCTTGGGTGCGGCGGGCTTTTCGGGCCATTCGGCCGGCGTCAATCCAAGCTGTCAGCGCCGCCACTTGCGCATCCGTCAGCGCAGGCCCGGCGGGCGGCATCTTGAAGTTCTCTTTGTCGCTCGTAACGCGCTCAATGAGCTTGCTCGCCGCAGCGTCTCCCGGGACGATGACCGCGCCGGAATAGCCGCCCTTCAGCGCCGCCTCTTGCTGGTCGAGCCGAAAACCGCTCATCTGATTGGAGGGGCCGTGGCAGACGAAGCAGCGCTCGTGGAAGATCGGTTCGATGTCGTTGGCGAAGTCGACGGCGAAAGCCGGGACCGCCAAGAGCAACGCGGGAATCAGCAGCAGCGGACGCATGTCTGGAGTCATTATACGGTCGCCGCGCGCGCCGCCTGGCCAAGCCGCTAGACTTCTGGGATGGAGGCGGTAGCCGTTGCAACTTTGCTCGTGCTGCCAGGGGCCTGGATTGCCTTTGCATCGCGCGACGGCGCGGTGAGCTTTGGAGCGCGGCTGGCCTGGGCGGCCGCGTTGGGGCCGATGGTGGCGGCTGGGGAGTTCTTTCTCGCACGGCGGGCGGCGGGCTCGTTCTTCCAAACCGCTTGGCTGGTGGCGGCGCTCAACGCGCCGGCGATCATCCTGATTTGGAAGCGCTGGCGGACACGCATTCCGGCCGCTTACGCCAACTCGGAGTGGGAGATGTGGCGCGGCATTTTGGTCTACGCCGCGGTCGCGGCCTGCACCATTCTGCCCTGGTGGGCAAGCGATGTCTTTCGCACCTACTCCTGGCACGGGCTGCTGCACCTGGACGTGATCTACTCGATCGCCCTGAATGGCGTTCCGCGTGAAGCGGAGCTCGCCGGCATGCCACTGAGCTACCCCTGGGCGCCACATGTGGCGTGGGCGCTTGAAGCGGCGGCGGCGCAGAAGAGCCCGACCCTGCTCTACCCGGTGAACAACTTGTTGCTGCTGGCGGCGGCGGGCATGCTGGCTTACGAGCTGGCGCGCTCGCTGGGTGCGTCGAAGTCGTTGTCGACGGCGACGGCTGCCTTTTTGGCGTTGGGGCCAAACCTGCCCGGTCTAATCGGCTGGTCGATCGTGCCGCCGAACAACGACGGCGCGACGTGGGCGCTGTTGGGCGATCTGCGCTACACACCATTCCTGCTCAAGTTCGTCACCTTCGATTCCATGCCGCTCGGCATGACTCTGATGCTGGGCCTTGCGTCGGCGGGAGTCTCGATCGCAAAGAGGCCGCGGCGCCAGGAGATGCTGCTGCTCGGCGCGGGGATCATGGCCGTGGCGGCGCTTTACCCGAACCTCTACCCGGCGGCGGCGGCTCTGGCGGCGGGCGTGGTGGCGGTCGTCATCCGCCGCGCGCTGCAGGAACCCGGCTTGGGAGCTCTGGCGGCGGACGTGGCCGGCTGGGCTTGCGCCGGACTGATCGTCGGGTTCTTTCTGATCGACGCTTACAGCCAAGGGCGCGCGCAGTCACCGGTGGAGCTTTCGCCGCTGCAGGGCTTCGGGCGCAAAGTGGTCTCGGCTCTGGTGGGGCTGGGGCCGTTCGCCGTGGGAGCGTTTTGGTATTGGCGGCTGCGGCCAGAGCGCCGGGCCGAGATGACGGTGCTGGCGATCGGCGCCTCTGGAGCGCTCGCGTGCAATCTTCTACTGCGGCTGGGCGGACTCAACGAATACAAGTTCTACTCGGCGGCGGGCTTGATGCTGGTTCCGCCGGCGCTTGCCGGGGCGGCGTTGCGCTTCCCCGCACTGGGCCGCAAGGCCGGCTGGTTGACATGGGGATCGGCCGCCGCGCTGCTGGCGGTGATGAGCGCCTACGCCCGCAACCGGTTGCCCGACCAGACCGCAAACGCCCGCGCCGTGGACGAGCGCTCCTTCTACGTCTCGCTCGCCCCTGGAGATCCGGATGGGCGCTGGTTGGCCGCCGTGCGCGTGAAGTCCGACGACAACGCCGTGCTGGTGATCGACAGGCCGGAGTTGCACGTGAGCGCGTTCACGGCGCGGCGGCTGCTCGTGGGTTCGGAGCGCGGGCGGCCGCACGCAGGCTGCAACCAGCCAACGCACTTCAATCTGGTCGACTTGCGTGGGTACGACCCAGCCATCGTCAAACGCCGGCTGGGGCTGCTCGACGCCGTCTACCGCCCGCAGGGCCCGCAAAGCGACACGCAGAACCAGGCGCTGCTCGAGGCGATTGCGGCCGAGGCGGGGCCGGAGCTGGCGTTTGTGTTTCTCCCCGGCGACGATCGGTCGTACCTGAATTGGCTGCGCGAGGAGCGGCACGCGCGGGTTCTCTACGACGATGGCAAACGCACGGTCGTGGCGCCTTGAACGCCGGTTAGGCTCGGACGCGCTTCTCCAGCGTAACGATCAGGATGCCGATGGCGACCAGCGCGACTCCGGCGGCAAGGCTAGGGCTGATGCTCTCGCGGAAGATCAATGCGCTGAAGAGCACGCCGAACAACGGCATCGGGAAGACGAACACGGAGAGCAGCCCCGGCGGGTACTTCTCGAGCAAGCGCACCCAGACGATGAACGCGATGCCAACTACGCCGAAGCTGCAATAGGCCATGGCTGCGGCCGTGCGCACGGTGATCGGGCCCGCAAGCGGCTCTTCCGTCAGCAGCGCGACGATGAGGAAGAGGGGGAGCGCGAAAACCACCTGCCAGAAGATCGTCCTTGTCGAGTTGATGCCTTGCACGAGTCGTTGTGTGTAGACCATGCGCGAGGCGATGGCGAGCGCAGTGGCCAGGGCGAGCGCGTTGCCGAGCAGAGGCGCGGTGGCCAGACGCTCGTCGGGCTTGCCGAGCAGCACGGCCGAAACGCCGCCGAAGGCCAGCGCCAAGCCGAGCACACGCAGCTTCGAAAGACGGTCGTCGGCGACGAAGAAGTGCGCGATGACATTCGTGAGAATCGGCGCGGCATTGACGAGCACAGCCGAGTAAGCCGCGGAGGTGAGTTGCACGCTCCAGTTGAGCAGCATGATCTGGAACCCGAAGATCCCGCCGAGCAGCAGCAGCGGACGCCCTTCGCCCGGCTTGGGCATGAGATCGACGCCGCCCACGCGCGCCCAAATCCACAGGGTGGGCAGACCGATGAGCATCCGCCAGAAGGCGCACCAGACCGGGGGAAGCGTCTCGAGCGTGATCTTGATGCCGACCACGTTGCCGCCCCACATGGCTGACAGGCCGACGGCGGTCAAGACGACTCCGGCCGTGATGGGACGACGGGCGACCTCGGTCACTGCCGCGCCCCGTCAGCCGGAGCCGGCGCCGCAACCGCCGCCCGCGCCTTGCGCGTGACGATCAGGATGCCCGCCGTCACCAGCATCACGCCCAGCAGCAGGTTCAGTTGCAGCTCTTCGTGGAACACGACTGCGCTCATAGCCACGCCGAAGACAGGCACGCTGAAGCCGAACATCGACAGGTTCGCCGCGCTGTGCTTGCGCAGTAGCGTGGTCCAAACCATGAAGCAGAAGCCGGCGATGAGCACGCCCTGGTAGAGGATGGCCGCAACGGGCTTCCAGTCGACGGCTTTGAGTGTCATGGGCTCAGAGACGAGCGCAATCGCTAGGAAGACTGGCAGCGAGAATGCCATCTGCCAGATGACCGGCCGCTCCGGGTCGGCCGATTGCACCAGGCGGCGCGTGTAGATCACGCGAATGGCGAGCAGGTTGGCGGAGACGATCATCAGACTGTTGCCCCACCCCGGATGCGGCGCGAGCGAGGCGTCCGGGCGGCCGGTGGCGACGTAGACGATGCCGGCGAAGGCCAGGAAGAGCCCAAACAGCCGCCGCGGCGTGAGCTTGTCTTCGGAATCGAAATAGTGCGCGAACAGGTTGGTGAACACCGGGTGCGAGTTGAGCAGCACGACCGCGTAGGCGGCAGAGGTCCAGTTGGTTCCGGTGTTGAGTCCGCTGATCTGAGCGGTGAACATCGCACTCAGAGCCATGAACGGACCCCACTCGCCCTCCTTGGGCAGGATACGGATGCCACGCAGCTTGGCCCAAATCACCACTGCGAGGCAGGCCGAGAGCATGCGCCACAACGCGCTCCAGAAAGGCGGAAACGTCGCCAACCCGTACTTGAGCGCCACGACGTTACCGCCCCACAGGATGGAGACGAACAAAGCCAGCAGTGCGCTCGCACGGTTGAGGGGTTGAGGCGTCATCGTGTGTACGTGCGCCAAGGCCCGCTCGAGGCGGCGGACCAGGCGCGCGGCGTTGCGTTACCGAATCGCGTCGCGCAGGATCTCGATCGCGTGACGGGGTTGGCGTTGCGTGAAGTGGCCAATCTGCTGGCGACATGAGACGCCGGTGATCGCGATCTCCGTGTCCGCGTCCGCCGCCTCGACGGCCGGAAACAGACGTTCGCGTCCGATTTTCTCGGACAGCTCGTAGTGCTCTTTCTCAAAGCCGAACGAGCCAGCCATTCCACAGCAGCCGGAGTTGATTTCGGAGACTTCGCAGCCCGGAATCAGCTTGAGCGCTTCGATTGTGGGCGCCGTTCCCACATGCGACTTCTGGTGACAATGGCCGTGCAGCAAAACCTTGCGCGGACCGCCGTCGAGCTTGAGATCGAGCTTGCCTTGCTTGGCTCGCGCGACCAGAAACTCATCCAGAAGGAACGCATTCGCCGCCACCTTGCGGACCGCCTCCCCTTGGACTAGATCGACATATTCGTCGCGCAGCGTGAGCAGGCAGCTCGGCTCGCAACCGAGGACGGGAACGCCTTGATCGGCGTAGCGCTCGAGCGCGCGCACATTGCTCTCGGCCTTTTCTCGCGCGTCTTCGAGGAATCCCTTGGAGATAGACGGACGGCCGCAGCAGGCGGCTTTCTCCGCGAGGACGACCTCGAAGCCGGCCGCTTCGAGCAGTTCGACCGCGGCGCGGCCCACTTGCGGATAGTTCCACTCGAGGAAGCAGTCGGCAAAGAGCGCCACTTGGCCCGCCGGGTAGGTGCGCGGCTGGACAGTGCGCTTGCGGAACCACTGCGAGAACGTCTCGGTGGCAAACGGCGGCAGCTCGCGACGCGCGTCCACGCCGAGGATCGCTTCGTTGAGCTTGCGGACCGGGGCAAGGCCCAGCATCCAGTTCGAAACAGGCGCGAAGGCCGAGCCGACCTTGTTGAGCAGCTCGGCGTTCGAGAAAAACTCGCCCGCAGCGGCGTGCCGTTCTTCTCGTAATAGTGGGCCAGGAACTCGTATTTGATCTTGGCGAGGTCGACGTTGGACGGGCACTCGCGCTTGCAGCCCTTGCACTCCAGACACAGGTCGAGCGCCTCGTACATGCGCTTCGACGTGAATTCCTCATGCGGCAGATGGCCCGAAAGCGCCGCCCGCAGCAGGTTCGCACGACCGCGCGTCGAGTGCTCCTCGTCCATCGTGGCGTGGTAGGAGGGGCACATCGTGCCGACCATGCGCTTGCGGCAGACGCCGGCGCCGTTGCACATCTCGATGGCGCGGTCGAAGCCGCCTTCGCGCGAGAAGTCGAGGTGCGTCTGGATCTGCACCATCTTGTAGTCGGCGCCCCACCGCAGGTCTTCCGTGAGCTCCGGCGCGTTGACGACCTTGCCCGGGTTGAGGATATTGTCGGGGTCCCAAAGGTTTTTCAGCTCTAGAAATCCTTGATAGACTTCGTCGCCGAAGAGCCACTTGTTGTACTTCGACCGCGCGATGCCGTCGCCGTGCTCGCCGCTCATCGAGCCGTGATGCTGCATCACGAGCTGGAAGACTTCATCGGCGATCGTGGCCATCTTGTGGACGCCTTCGGCGTTCTTCAAGTTGACCATCGGGCGGACGTGCAGACAGCCGACCGAGGCGTGGCCGTAGTAGCCTCCATGCGCGTCGTGTTTGCCCAGGATCTCGCGGAAGCCGCGCAGGAACTGCGGCATCTCGTTCAAGGGGACAGCGGGGTCTTCGACGAAGGCGATCGGCTTGTGGTCGCCCTTGACGCTCATCATGATGCCGAGCGCCTCTTTGCGCGTCTGCCAGATGGCGGCTTGGCGCGCCGGGTCATTCACTTCGACGAAACCGAAGCCCATCCCTTTCGATTCGAGGATGCGCTTCATGTTCGCGACCTTCGAAGCGACCTCGTCGTCGCTGTCGCCGTAGTATTCGACGACCATCAGCGCCTCGGCATCGGGGTCGATGAAGGAGATCTTGTCGCGGAAATTGTCGAGCCGCCGCGCGCTCGACAGGATGAACTCGTCGATCAACTCGGCCGCGGCAGGCTTGGTCTCGACGATGGTCTCGGTGGAGTCCACCGCGTCGAACAGCGACTTGAAGTGTACAAGCAGGATCGACTTGCACTTGGGCAAGCGAACGACGTTGAGCTTCGCTTCGACGACGACCCCGAGCGTGCCTTCGCTGCCGATCACCACCCGCGCCAAGTTGAGCGGGCCGGGCTTCGACGAGTACCCAGCGCCGAAGACGCCGTCGCGCGCAACGAGCTCGTCGAGGTTATATCCCGAGACGCGCCGCAGGATGCGCGGAAACTTTTCGAGAACCTTTTCCTGGTACTTGGAGCCGAGAGCAAGCGATTCGCGGTAGAGCCGCGCCTCCAGGCCGTCGCCCTTGCTCAAGCTCTCGAGCATGCCATTCTCGACCGGACGGAACCAAGCCTCGGAGCCATCGGCCAAAACGACCTTCAGCTCGATGACGTGGTCCATCGTCTTGCCCCACAGGATCGAGTGGGACCCGGCGGAGTTGTTGCCGATCATGCCGCCGAGCGTGGCGCGGCTGGCCGACGAGGTGGCCGGGCCGAACTGGAAACCGTAGGGCTTGAGGTAGCGCGAGAGCTGGTCCTGAACGACGCCGGGCTGCACGCGCACCCAATGCTCTTCCTCGTTGAGCTCGAGGATCTGATTCATGTACTTGGCGAAGTCGATGTGGATCGCCTCGCCGACGGTTTGGCCGGAAAGACTGGTGGCGCCGCCGCGCGGCAGCACCGGCACGCGGTGGCGCGCGGCTAGCTTGACCGTCTCGACCACGTCGCCCGAGTGTTTGGGGATGACGGCGCCGATCGGCTCGATCTGCCAGACGCTGGCGTCGGTCGAATAGAGAATCTTCGAATACGTGTCGAAGCGGACCTCGCCTTCGACGACCTTACGAAAGGCGTCGGCGAGCTCTGCGGGATACTTTGCCATCGGATTTTGGGCGCTCAGCCCGCGGCCGCCGCAATCAAGCGGCTCAGCTTGTGGAGGCCGATCTCTATATTCTCGTCCGTTACGTTCGAATAAGAAAGCCGCAGGCTGCTCGCGCCGGAGCCGTCGACAAAAAATGGCTGGCCGGGGATGAACGCGACCTTCTCCTGCTCGACTGCCTTGTGAAGCAACGGCAGCGCGTCGATCGGCTGCAAAAGGTCGACCCAGAGGAAGAGCCCGCCACGCGGACGGTTCCAACGCGCCAGCGGCGTGAAGTGGTTCCCGAGGGCGGTCTGCATGTGCTGCGCCTTGCGCTCGTAGAACTCGCGAACCTGGTCGAGGTGCGCGTCGAGCCAGCCGTGGCGCAGGTAGCCCAGGATCAGCTTCTGGCTCAGCGTCGAGGTGCACAGGTCGCCGGTCTCCTTCGCAAGCTCGATGCGCCGCACGATCTCGGACGGTCCATGGATCCAGGCGACGCGCAGGCCCGCAGCGAGGATCTTGGAAAACGTGCCCATGTAGAGCACTTGATCCCCGGTGTCGCGCGACTTGATCGAGCGCAGCTCGGCCGGGTCGACTCCGCTGAAGTAGAGCTCGCCGTAGGCGTCATCCTCGAAGATCAACACTCCCTCCTCGCGCGCGAGCTCGAGCAGACCTTCGCGGCGCTCAGCCGACCACGTGGCGCCGCTGGGATTCTGGAAGTTCGGGATCACATAGATAAACTTGGGCCGGTTGCCTGCCGCGCGCGCGTCCGCGATCTTGCGGCGCAGGTCTTCGAGGTCCATGCCGTCCTCGTCATGCCGTACGCCGAAGACGCGCGCGCGAAAATTCTCGAAGGCGGACGTCGCTCCGATGAAGTTCGGCAGTTCGACGAAAACAGCATCGCCGGGGTCGAGCAGGACGCGCCCCACGAAATCGAGCCCCTGCTGCGAACCGGAGACCAGGATCGTCTCTTCGGCCGAGGCCTCGATGCCCTGGACACGCCGCGAGCGCTCACGCACGGCCTCGATCAGCTCGGGCGCGCCGCGCGTCACCGAGTACTGGAAGAGACGTCCCTGCTCGCGCGCGACGAGCTCCTGATAGAGCGCCGTGAGCTGCTCGTAGGGGTAGGTCTGGGCCGAAGGCGAGCCCGCGGCAAAGCTGATCACGTCGGGCTGATTGACCAGTCCGGTCAACTGGCGGATCAGCGAAGAGCGCATCACGCGCGCGTCAGCCGAGAGCAGGGCTTCGAGGTCCATGGCCCCATTCTAGGCGGGAGCGTCCGATACAATGACGTTCGAAGGAGAATCACCTGCCGATGATGTTCCGCATGACTCGCTGGGTCCTCACGACCGGCGCATTTCTCATCCTGACTGCCGCCGCCAGCGCGGGCGAAGCCAAGCTGATGCACTGCTTTGCGTTCACCGAGCTCGAAGGCGCGACCGAGGCCGACTGGAAGGCCTTCTACAAAGCTACCGACGAACTGCCGAGCAAGATCGAGGGCCTGAACAAGGTCTGGTACGGCAAGCTCCGCCGTCCGCTGGCGCAGTACAACCGTGACGGCAAGCAAAGCATTCGCCAATCCGGCGTCTGCATGGAAATGGACGACGAAAAGGCTCTTCGAGCCTACGACGAGAGCGACGCCCACGCCGAGTGGGTGAAGGTTTACGAGAAGGTCCGGGTCGCCGGTACGACGACCTACGACATTCTCGGCCAGTAGACGTCCCCATGGCCGATCCCGTCGAGATTGGTCGCTTCGGGTTTCGGTTCCAGTGCCAGCCTGGCTGCACGAATTGTTGCAGGCAGCCGGGCGAAGTCTGGTTGACCGAAGACGACCGCGACCGCATCGCGGCCCACTTGGGGCTGACGGCGGAGGCCTTTACGGCGCAGTACTGTGAAGACGATGGGGATCTGCGTTTGTCGATCCCGGCGTCGGACTCCTGCCACTTCCTGCTCGAGGAAGGTTGCGCCATCCATGAAGTGAAGCCGGTGCAATGTCGCACCTACCCCTTTTGGCCGGAACACGTCAGGCGGCGAGCCTCCTGGAAGAAGCTCGAAGGCGTGTGTCCGGGCGTCGGCCTGGGCGAGCTCTTGCCGGTCGAGCAAGTGCGCGCGACGGCGCAGCAGTGCGCGGATGCGTTTTCGCTGAGCCCGCCGGTCGCGCCCTAGCGATCTCCAACCCTACTGCTTCTTGATGTAGCTCGGGTCCGTCACCGGACCGCCGACGGGCTTGCGCACGTAATTGGGGTCGAGCACCGGCCCGGATGCCGCCGCTTCGTCTTCGCCCGTTTGCGGGGCATTGCGTACGTTGAACACGTCGGTGCCGAGCGGCAGGTCGGCGAGCAGCTCGTTGACTTGGCCGTTGAGCGAAGTCAGGAAGGCGAGCAGATCCTTGCGCTCTTCGTCGCTCAAGTCCACCGGCTCGATCTCGGCCTTCAGCCCGGCGGGCGCGGAGCCGCCTTTCTCGTAGTGGTCCAGCACGGCATCAATGGTGAGGAAATCGCCGTGGTGCATGAACGAGTAGCGCCGCATGACATCGCGTAGGCTTTGCGTCTTGTACTGCGTGCCGGGCTTGTTGTCGCCTTGGTTCTCGGGCACGCCGGTGTAGTGCTTCTGATGGTCGGTGAGCATCGGGCCGTTGTGGCAGCGGATGCAACCAGCCTTGCCTTCAAACAGCGCCATGCCGCGCTTGGCCTCGTCGCTCAGGGCGGTCTCGTCGCCGAGCAGGTAGCGGTCGAGCGCGCTGTCATTGGAGACGAGCGTGCGCTCATACGACGCAATCGCCTT
This sequence comes from Bryobacterales bacterium, assembly GCA_041394905.1. Classification (GTDB taxonomy): domain Bacteria; phylum Acidobacteriota; class Terriglobia; order Bryobacterales; family UBA6623; genus RI-231. The sequence goes on from JAWKHJ010000004.1 coordinate 199,974, forward strand.
GGCGATCACGTCGAAGGTGATCGGCTCACCGGGAAAGGCCACCTCGAACATGCGGCGGTAGCGCGCGCCGCCGGCGATGCGCTTGGCGGCCTCAGCCGGATCGATGCCCATCTCGAAGGGGTTTTCGAGCGGCTTCGAGGCTTGATCCTCGAGCGTCTTCTCGCCCGTCGAAGAACATCGACTGCTGCCAGCCGACGTTGAGCAGGTTGGGCGTCTTGCGCCGCAGCTCGGTCTCCTGGAGTTCCCAGCCGCGCGAAAAGCCGTCGGTGAAGTAGAGCTCCGGCTTGTGGCAAGTGGAGCAGCTTCGCCGGAAATTGCCTGAAAGGGCGTCATCGAAGAACAGCTCTTTGCCCAGCGCAACCTTTTCCGGCGTGGGCGGATTGTCGGCCGGGAATGGCGGCATGCCCGTCAGCGGCTCGAGCTTCGGCTCGCCGGCCAGCGCGGAAAGCGTGGTGAAAGCGGCGGTCAAACAGAACAGAACGCAGCGGCTCGCACGCATAATGCGCTGAGTTTAGCACTGAGTCCGGGAATGCGCAGCGCTACGATGGACGTCTACGATGCTGCGTCTGGAGCCGGGGAAGCGCACGTCTGGGAAGCCGCACTCGACGGCGGCGAAGCCTCCCGGGGAGCGGGCCTGCTCGGCAGCGACGAACGCGAGCGAGCGGCGCGCTTTGTCTATGAGGTGCATCGGGAGCGCTTTACCGCCCGGCGGGCGATCCTGCGCAGGCTGCTGGCCGCCTACCTTGGCAAGGCGCCGGAGCGGATCGTGCTGCACTATGGCCCGAACGGGAAACCGTACCTGCCCGGCGGCGAGCTCGAGCTCAACCTTTCGCACTCGGCCGACCGGGCGCTGCTCGCGTTTGCCCACCGTCCTCTCGGAGTCGACCTGGAAAAGCTCCGCCCGATCGAAGACGCACTCGACATCGCGACGCGCTTCTTCTCGCCGCCCGAGACCGCCGTGCTGGCCGAGTTGGACCCAGAACCGCGCAGCCGGCGCTTCCTCGATCTGTGGACGAAGAAAGAGGCGTTCGTGAAAGCCCTGGGCGTGGGGCTGTCGCGGCCGCTGCCGAGTTTTACGGTCCCGCTCGGAGAAGAGGGTTGGGTCGAGCCGGCCGAGCAGGACAAGGCTTGGCGGCTGCAGCGCCTGCGAGTCCACGAAGGTTTTGCGGGCGCGTTCGCCGCTGAGGGCGAGGACCTGCGGATCGTGCAGCGGCAATGGCCAGACGCCGTGGAGTAGCCTATGGCCATGCGCTGGATGCTTCCTCTCGTCTTCGCCGTCGCGCTCGTGGGCCAAACGCAGCGCGACATCGAGTACGCCCGGCCCGGCGGCGAGCCGCAACTACTGGACGTGTTCGTGCCCGAGGGCGACGGGCCGTTTCCGGCGGCGATCCTCGTCCACGGCGGCGGCTTCGAGGCCGGAGACAAGCAGACGTACATCACCTACATCTTCGAGCCGCTCAGCAAGGCGAACTTCGTTTGGTTCTCGATCAACTACCGCCTCTCGCCCAGGCACCGCTTCCCCGCCGCGACCGACGACGTCGAAACGGCCATCCGCTGGGTGCGGCGCAACGCGCAGCGCTACAAGGTGGATGTCGACCGCATCGCGCTGATTGGCGAGTCCGCCGGCGGACATCTGGTCTCCTACGTGGGCGCGCGCAATCTTCCCACGGCGCGCGTGGCCGCCGTGGTGTCGTTCTACGGCATCCACGACTTCGTCTCGTTCGCGGCGAACTACAAGGGCGACTCGCCGGTGACGGAGCGCTTCCTGGGCGAACGCTACCTGACGGCGCGCAATACGGAGCCTTTTGTTGCAGCGTCGCCAATCGCACAGATCAGCCATGCCGCGCCGCCGTTCCTGATGATCCACGGTAAAAAGGATGCCGGAGTCCCATTTGCGCAGTCCGTCGAGATGTGCGCCGCTCTGCGGGAGGCCTCGAAGCCTTGTGAGATCGTGGAAGTCGACGGCGGACACGGCATGGACCATTGGGAGCCTGACCCGAAGCTGCACTCGTACAAGACGAAGATGATCGAATGGCTGCAGAAGACCTTGCAATAGCCTTTCAGCGGCTCGCAAACGAAACCCGCTAGCATGCCTAAATGAGGCTGCACTGCGCGCTCGCGGCGATCCTCGCGATCGCTGTTCTCCCTGCCCCGGCCGCCGAGCCCCTTCCCGAAGACCGCGGTGCGGTCGGACTGCGCCAAACGCTGCGGCGACTCGACAATCCCTACCGCGTCCTGCACATAACGGCGCACCCCGACGATGAAGACTCGGCGACGTTGACCTACCTCAGCCGCGGTTTGGGCGCGGACGTCGTGCTCGCGTCAGTTACGCGCGGGGAGTCGGGCGCGAACCTGATTACCGGCGACTTCTTCGATGAGCTGGGCGTGCTGCGCAGCCTGGAGTTCCAACAGGCGGCGCGCTACTACGGCGTCCGCTTGCGCTTCACTTCGTTCGCCGACTTCGGCTACTCGAAGAACCTCGACGAGACGCTGAAGCATTGGGAGCCCGAGCAGGTACTCGCCGATCTAGTACGCATCATCCGCGAAGAGAAGCCGCACGTCATTCTCTCGCGCTGGCGGGGCGACCCGCGCGACGGCCATGGCCAACACTCCGCAGCCGGCCTGCTTGCGCAGCGGGCCTACGAGGCCGCCGCCGACCCTCATCGCTTCCCCGAGCTCGGCCTGCCCGCCTGGCGCACGCTCAAGCTTTACGCTGACAACCGCCGCGAAAACGACGATTGGACGATTGCGATCGACGCTGGCGTTTACGACCCGCTGCTCGGCCGCACCTACGCCCAGGTCGCGCGCGACGGCATGCGCGCGCACCGCTCGCAGGGCGCGGGCGCGAGCATCGAGGAGCCTGGCCCAGACCTACACTACTACAAGCTGGTCGCCTCGGAAGTAGGCGAAGCCGAACGCGAGAGCTCAATCTTCGAACGCATTGACATCGAGCGCAACCAGAACTACATTCTCGCCATCCGCTCCGCGATCAAAGCCTTTCGCGCCGACGCGCCCGAGTTGACCGTCCCCGCGCTCGCCCAAGCCTTGCGCGTGGCGCGCAACGAGCCCGGCGTCGACCGAGAACGCGCCGAGGACCTGCTGACGACCGCGCTCACCCAAGCGCTTGGCATCGATTTCGAAGTGCGCCTAGAGCCTGATGATGACGGACAGCCACGCTCGCCGTTCAGCCCCGTCGAGACGCCGGGCGTGCTGACGCCGACCGAATCCAAGCGCGTCTCCGCGACGGTCTATGCGCCGGAAGAAGTGAAAGTGGAGCAGATGCGCCTGTTGACGCCAAGCGGGTGGAAGGTCACCCAGACAGGCCCGCAGACCTTTGCGATGACCTTGCCCCGCGACGCCGCGCCGACGCCCGTGCATTGGGGCCGCGACTCGATCTGGGACGTGCAGTACCGTTACGCGGACGAGCAAACCTGGGGGACGGCGTTCCCCCCGGCTCCGGTGCGCGGCGAAGCGACTGTCTCGATCGAAGGCGAACCCGTCGTGCTCGTCGCGCCGCTCGAGTCGAGCTACCTGGATCGTGAGCGCCTGCAGCAACTGCGCACCACTGCCGTCGGCCCGTCCGTCTCGGTTCGCTTTCCAACCGCAGCGGGTGTGTTGCCTAAAGCAAAGGGCTCCTACGCGATGGCCGTCGAGTTGGAAGCGCTCGCCGAGCATCCGCTGCAGGGCGAGCTGAGCCTGGAAACGCCCGTAGGTTGGAAGGTCGAGCCCGCCGCAACGCCGTTCGAATTTGCCCGAGCGGGCGAACGGCGCCTGCTCACCGTGACGGTGACCCCACCCGACGGCGCCGACCCCGGACTCTACCCGGTGCGCGCCGTCGCGTCCTACCGCGGACGCGAGTCGTCGGCCAGCTTCATCCGCATCCACCACCCCGGCCTCGAGACTGCCTATATTTCGCACCCGGCCGTGCACCAGGTGCGCTTGATGGACGTCTCGGTCGCGCCGAACCTCGAAGTGGGCTATGTGATGGGTACCGGCGATGCCGTGCCGGACGGCATCCGCCAATTGGGCGCGAACGTGACGCTGCTTGACGAGTCCGCGCTCGCGACCGGCGACCTGAGTCGCTTCGACACGATCCTGCTGGGCATCCGCACCTACGCCGCGCGTGCGGATCTGGTGGCGCACAACGCACGGCTGCTCGACTACGTCTCGAACGGCGGCGTGCTCGTGGTCGAATACAACACGCCTGAGTTCGACCAGAACTACGGGCCTTACCCCTACAAGATGACCCGCCGTCCCGAGGAGACAGCAGAAGAAGATGCGCCGGTCCGCATCCTCGAGCCGACCGACCCTGTCTTCACGGGACCGAACGCGATCACCGAGGCCGACTTCGACGGCTGGGTCGAGCAGCGGGGATCGAAGTTCATGGTCGAGTGGGACCCGCGCTACAAGGCGCTGATCGAGACCCACGACGGCGACCAGGAACCGCAACGCGGCGTCTGGCTCGCCGCGCCGTACGGCAAGGGGCTCTACGTCTACTGCGCGCTCGCATGGTACCGCCAGTTGCCGGAAGCCGTGCCCGGCGCGGTCCGGATTTTCGCGAACCTGATCTCTCTCGGCGCCGCGGACGCCCCTTGGCGCAGCCGCTAAGCTGAAGGGAGGATGCTCGCACCGCCCACGACAGAAGCACGGAGGTCACTCCGCGCGTTCTTCCTTCTCGCGGCGCTGCCCGCGCTCGCCACAGCTCAGTCGCTTTCCTTCCAGGACGTCGCCGCCTCGGCCGGCGTCTCGTTCACTCTGCAGAACCACCCCACCGCGCAGAAGCGCATGATCGAGACGATGGCGGGCGGCATGGCGGTGTTCGACTACAACGGCGACGGGCGTCCGGACATCTTCTTCACGAACGGCGCCCCGATTCCGTCCATGACCAAGTCCGGACCGAAGGACTGGAACCGCCTCTACCGCAACGACGGCGGATGGAAGTTCAGCGACGTCACAGCCGAGGCGGGACTCGCTGGCGCCGGCTACGCCATGGGCGCGGCGGCCGGTGACTTCGACAATGATGGCGACGTCGATCTGTTCATCGCCGGCGTCTATTCGAACCAACTGTTTCGCAACGACGGCGGCAGGTTTACCGACGTGGCCAAGGCCGCGGGAATCGCGAGCGACCGCTGGTCCGTCGCCGCTGGTTGGTTCGACTACGACGCAGACGGCCTGCTCGACTTGTTCGTGGTGAACTACGCCGACTGGACCGTGGAGTTCGACCGCTACTGCGGCGACCGCAACCGCAACCTGCGCGTCTACTGCCACCCTAAGTACCTCAAACCGATCGCCAACCGGCTATACCGCAACCTGGGCCAGGGCAAGTTCCAAGACGTCAGCGCCGCCTCCGGCATTGGGGCGTTCGCCGGTCGAGGAATGAGCGTAGCCTTTGCGGACGTGGATGGCGACGGCAAGCAGGACATCTTCGTCACCAACGACAACTTGCCCAACTTCTTCTTCCGCAACGAGGGGCAAGGCAATTTCGCCGAAGAGGGACTGCTCGCGGGCGTCGCCCTGCCGGGCCACGGCAAGCCGGTCGCCAGTATGGGCGCCGACGCGCGCGACTATGACAACGATGGCTTGCCGGACATCATTGTCACGGCGCTTTCGGGCGAAACCTTTCCGCTGTTCCACAACGAAGGCGGTGGCCTGCTCGAAGACGCCACCTACCCCAGCGGACTGGCCAAAGCCGTCGCACGCCTGGGCGGCTGGAGCGTGGGGCTAGCGGACTTCGACAACGACGGTTGGAAGGATCTGTTTACCGCGAACTCGCACGTCAACGACATTGTCGAGAAGTTCGAACCGTACGAATACATGCAGCAGAACATGGTGATGCGCAATGAGAAGGGCAAGTTCAGCCAGCCGTTGAGCCTGCCCGGAAAGCGCGCGCACCGCGGCTCGGCGATCGCCGACTTCGACGGCGACGGCCGCCTCGATATCGTCGTCTCTTCCCTTGGTGCGCCAGCCGAACTGTGGAAGAACAGCACGGCGAATTCCGGCGCCTGGGTCGCGTTCCAATTCGTGGGCAAGAAGTCGAACCGCGACGGCATCGGCGCCTGCATCACGCTTGGCGAGCAGACCAACTGTCAGGCGAGCGCGGTCGGCTATGCCTCGTCGAGCCTCGTGCCGGTACACTTCGGACTCGACGGGATGAAAACCATTCCAGATGCCGAGGTCGTTTGGCCGAGCGGGGCCAAACAGACGGTCTCGGGGCTAAAGGCCGGTCAAGTCGTCACTGTGCGGGAGCCGTGATCTCCATCTCCTGGACGGCTTCCAGTTGCTCCCGCTGCGCCTGCTGCATCTTTTGATACTCGGCCAGCGGCTTGGCCGCTTCGTCGCGCCGACCGGTCTGGATGTAGGCCTGCGCAAGTTGATAGTGCAGTGTGCCGTCGACGTCAATGGGTAACGCCGCCTGCAGAGCCGGAATCGCCTTCTCGGGCTCCCCCATCTGCATGTAGGCGCGCCCCAGCGCATGGCTTGCAGTCAGCATGTCCGGCGCGGCCTTGGCGGCTTTCTCGAGCAAAGGTAAAGCCTTCTCAATCTGCTGCCGTTGCAGGTAGGTGTCGCCGAGCATCAGCGCCCAGCGGGGCTCGTTCGGATGCTTGGCGGCAAGCGCTTCCAGGCGCGGCAACGCCTCGTCGAGTTGCCGTGAAAGATACAGCTGTCCAGCGAGTTCCTCGGCGTAGAGCTCGTTGTTGGGATCGAGCTCGAGCGCCTTCTTCCAGGCTGACGCCGACTCGTCGAAGCGCTTTTGCTCGGCGAGCATACCCGCGATCAGCTCGAACTTTCTTCCCGTATCCGGCAGCGCTTCGAGCTTGGCAAAAGCCTGGGAGGCGAGCATAGAAGCGGCCTTGGCGCGCCAAAAATACTCCTCCGGCGTCGAAGCCTTGGCTTGCACGGCGCTTTGCAGAAGGCCCGTGTTGACCAGGCACTCCAAGCGCGCCGCCTTGCAATCCGCCTTGGGCAGTTCGGCTTCCTTGCGCGTCTCGATCTCAGCCCAATCCGCCTTACCCGTGCCGCGATAGATCTCGGCCAGAGCGGCGTGCAGCCCCCGCATGGAAGGGTCGCGCTCCGTGGCTTGCTGGAACAGGAAGAAGGCGCTGGGATACTGCCGCTGCGCTAAACGCATGTCACCCACGAGCCGCAGCATCCAAGCCGACTCGGGCGCCGCCTTCTCGAGCGCTTCGAACGATTCTCCTGCCAATCCTTCGTAGGTTTGCAGGAGCACGGCCCACGCGACGGGCTCCGTAGGGGCAAGCTCGGTGATCTTGATTTGATGCGGCAGCGCTTCCCGTAGACGACCGAGCTGGGTGTAGGCGTCGCCCAACATCTGGCGTGGTTGCAGCTCGTTGGGTTGGAGCTTGACAGCTTTCTCGAGCGGCTCGATCGCATCAGCCGGCTTGCCCAATCGAAGTTTGCTGGCGCCCAGGAAGAGCAGCGCGGGGTAAATATCCGGTGCGATCGATAACGCCTTTTCGAACTGGGGAACGGCCTTGGCGTCCTGCCCGGACATGTGCAGCGCCATCCCGAGGTTGAGCAGCAGGCCCGGATTGTCGGGGATCATCCCGACCAAACTCGTGTATGCCTTCGCCGCATCCGCAAAACGGCCCTGCGCCATCGCCTGCTTGCCCTGCTCGGACAGAGCGGCGGGATCAGCCTGAGCGCCCAGCGCGCAGCAACACAACAGAATCAGCGCAAGCGTCCGCACAGCTTCTTTCATTATCGCGGTTGCGCCCCAAAAGGCAGCGGGGCTCCCCGCAAAGGGAGCCCCGCATGGGTTGTAGATGTTCCGCTACCGCGCTTAGAAAGCGAAGCGCAAGCCGAGGCGGAACTGACGGTCCTGGTTGAGGCTTCCCGACGTCGAGGTGACGGTCATGAAGCCTGAGTTGTTCACGTTCGAGTCCGGCGTACCGAACTGCGGGGTGTTCGTGAAGTTGTAGGACTCGACGCGGAGCTGCGCCTTGACCTTCTCGGTGAGCGGGATGTCCTTCGACAGGGTCAAGTCGAGGCTGCGGATGCCGGGCCGGTCGAGAATGTTGCGACCGGTCGTTCCGTAGCCCGCGCGCGTGACCGGCGCGAAGGCGTCGGTGTTGTACCACGTGCCCGTGCTGCCGACATTGCCGAGCTTGTTCACCTGACCAACCTGGTCGGCCGTCTGGGTGTTGCCCGGAGCGTTGAGCTGCGGCCGCTGGCGCCAACGGTGAACGGCGTGCCCGTGAGCAACGCCATGATGCCGCTGACCTGCCAGCCGCCCAGGATGGCTTTGCCCGCGCCCGTCATGTTCTGGCCGACGGGCAGTTCAGGTGACGAAGCCCATCTGGAACATCTGGCGACGGTCGTAACCGGCGCGTGCACGTTGCCAGGTTGAACACCGAGTCGTGGAGTTCCAGTCACGCTGGCCCAGCCGTCATCGTCGGTCATGTTGATGGCCTTCGAGTAGGTGTAAGCGCCCTTCAGCGAGAGACCCTTCGAGAAGCTGCGGTTGATCGCAACTTGCAGCGAGTGGTAGTTCGCGTTCAGGTAGCTGTCCCACATCGTGGTGCCAATCCGGCGACCAGCAAGCCGCCGCGTAAGGACGGCTGGCCGAACCGCGCCGCCGATCGGCGCCGCGTTGATGTCACGGTCGCCGAACATGCCGATCGAAGCCGTACCCACGTAGCCGATTGAGGTGATGATGTTGGCAGGCAGCTTACGCTCGATCGTGAAGTTCCACGACTGGATGTAGCCGCGGTTGATCTTCGAGTTCGGGTAAGGTACGCAACGTCGCCGTCGTCGGAACGGTGATCGGTTGGTTGTTCAGATCCGGACCCACGACCTCGGGAATGCCTTGCTCGAGAGTACGGAACGGAATGAAGCTCGTGGTCGGCTGGAAGTCGAAGGTGACCACGAACGGGTATTGACCGCGCAGCGGACGCGACCAGGGCATCGGATCGAAGTTCAGACCGTAGCCGGTGCGAATGACCGTCTTGTCGTCCAAACGATAGGCCAAGCCCAGGCGCGGCGAGAACAGCTTGTTGCTCACCGAGAGTCCGTTGTTGCGCGGCACGCCGCCCAGACCACCGACCGTCATCGTGTTGGTCGCCGGATCGTACACCTCGAGACCCACGCCGTCGAAGCGTTGCATCAGCGGGTAGTTCTCGTAGCGCAGACCGAAGTTCACGGTCAGCTTGTTGGTGGCCTTCCAGCGGTCCGTCACGTAGAAAGCGAACTGCTTCTCCTTGCCGGTCGTCTGGATGTGCTGCAGGGCCTTCTGCATGCTGCTCGCTTGGCCCAGCAGGAAGGCGGCGTACTGGTTGAAGTTGCTAGGGGCAGAGCCGCCCTTGAGAGCGGTGACTTCGCCGTTGAAGTTGATCACGCCGCGCGGACCGCCGCCGAGCTCAGGCTGCCAGTGGTCGAGCGACAGGTAGATCATGTCGAAGCCCATCCGGAACTGGTGGGCGTTCTTGATCCAGGTGAAGTTTTGCTCGTCGTCCAGTTCCGCTCGTCGCGGAACATCGGTTGCCAACCAGGAGCGCCGAAACCGGTATAACCGGGGTTGATGTTCGGGAAGCCCTGCTGGCGGACATCCGGCCCGCCGACGCCCGGAATGCCGAGGTCGATGTCGGTGCCGAAGCCCTGCGGCGTGACCTGCTGCTTCTGGCGCCAGAAACCAACAACGCCGTCATAGAGCAGGTTCGGCGAAATGGTGTAGGTGTTGCCGATACAACAGATCTCACCTTCGTCTTACCGTTGCCAGGATCGCCGCCCGGAGCCGGACCGCCGGCGACGCCGAAGATCGCGTTGCCCGAAACGGGCGCGTTCATGTTGGCGTACTTGCCCCAGAGCTGCCACTTGTCAGTGACGTTCCAGTTGATCTTGGGATCGATCTGCTGACGAGCGAACGGAGGCGCACCGGCCGAGAGGTAGTTGTTCTGGGTGCCTGGAGCGTTCGGCAGCGGGTAGTACGTCTGCACATTCCGCGCGATCGCGCTCTGGCGCGACAGCGGAATCGCGTTGTTGGCGAAGGGCGTACGGCCCGTGCCGTCCGGGTTGCCGGTCATCGGATCGTAGATCACGCTCGAGTAGGCGCTGAAGTCGCCGGCGCGCTGGTCCACGGTCGGGACTTCGTCGCTCGTGTGAACGCCTGCCACGCGTTGGGTGACCTTGTCGTAGCCGAAGAAGTAGAACAACTTGTTCTTCTTGATCGGACCGCCGATGGTGCCGCCAAAGTTGTTGTAGTTGGAAACCGGCTTGGTCGGCGAGAAGAAGTTGCGTGCGCGCAGGTGCTGGTTGTCGTGGAACCAGAACGCCGATCCGTGCAGCTCGTTCGTGCCCGACTTGGTGACAACCGTCGTCGAAGCGCCGCCCGTCAGGCCCTGCTCCGCGTCGCCTCGAGCCGGTGGTGATTTGCACCGTCTCAACCGTATCCGCCGGAGCAACGTAGCTCGCGTGGTGCGGCAACCAGACGTTGATCGAAGCGGCTTCGTCGATGCGCGTCATGCTGGCGGTTGCGGTTGGTGCCGTTGATGTTCGTGGTCAATGAGCGGCTGGGCGCGTCCAGAATCGAGTTCTGGAAAGCGGCCGGCGTCGCGCCGGGAACCAAGTTCACCAAGCTCTGGTAGCTATGGAAACGAAGCGGAAGCGCCTTGACGACGTTGCTGCTGATCTCCGACGAGGTGTCGGCCTTCTCGGTTTGCAGCGTGGCCGCACTGGCCTCCACCGTCACGACTCGTGACTTGACCGAGCTCCAGGGTGACGTCGAGACGGGTGACCGAGTTCACCGACACCCAGCGACGCCCTGCTGCGAGCGAGCGAAAACCGTCGGCCGCCCTTGATGCCGGGCGGCCCGCGGGGGCGTTGACGAACGAATATGACCCTCAGCGTCCGAAGTCTTCAGAACGCGTCCGGTCAACGTCTGGGTCGCCTCCAACTCGGCGCCCGGAATGCTGGCGCCGGAGGGGTCCGACACCACGCCCGTGAGTGAACCGTAAAGGACTTGCGCCACTGCCGACTGAGACGCGAGCGCTCCGGTCAGCAATACCGCGATCAGCAACGTGAGGCTGATCTTGGGAAGTCTAGATGCCATGTTTCCAAAGACTGCTGGAACATAGGCAGCCCAACTTTTCCTGAACCAGGCCTGCCGCGAAGTTGCGGTCAAGCGCATCGGAAAGCCTCTCCGGGCTTTCGCGGGAGGCCGGTTTGCCGGCCTCGTATCGATCTCGGCCCGCCGTCTTGAGCGCGGCGACGCCGGCCGATAACCCCCAGAGCCGCGACGAGGCGAAGACATCTTCGGGCCAAGGCTCGTTGTGACTTTGACACTGCCAGGGAAACAGGGCGACGATATGGGCCGTTTTCGGGATACAAAAATGCAAATGTGAACTAATGCATATTCGCATCAGATGAACTGGGGACACCCATCGAGCGCCGCTTGGGACGCTCGGCAGAAGGTTGCCGGAAATGAAAAAAACGGCCCCCAATTGGGGGCCCGCTAGGTTGGATTGGTTGAACCAGGAAACTAGAATCCAGCGCAGTCCCAGACGGAACTGACGATCCTGGTTGATGCTTCCCGAGGTGCTGGTGACTCGCATGAAGTCGTTGTTGTTCACGTTGCTGTTCGGCGTGCCGAATTGCGGCGTGTTGGTGAAGTTGTAAGCCTCGACGCGGAACTGCGCCTTGACCTTCTCGTTGAGCGGGATCTCCTTCGACAGGGTCATGTCCAGGCTGCGAATGCCAGGCGTGTCGAGGATGTTGCGGCCCGAGGTGCCGGTGGCCAACACGGGTGACCGGCGCAAAGGCGTTGGTGTTGTACCAGGTGCCGTCGTTGCCGACGTTCCCGAGCTTGTTCACCTCACCGACCTGATCGGCCGTCTGGGTGTTGCCCGGCGAGTTGAGCGAAGTGCCGCTGGCGCCAACGGTGAACGGCGTACCGGTGAGAAGGCCGCACGCCGCCGATCTGCCAGCCACCAGGATAGCTGACCGCGTCACGGTCATGCGTCGCCACCGGCGGCTCGTAGACGAAGCCCGACTGGAAGATCTGGCGACGATCGTAACCGGCGCGCGCACGGTTGCGGTTGAACACCGAGTCTGAGTCCAGCTCACGCCGGCCCAGCCATCGTCGGTCATGTTGATGGCCTTCGAGTAGGTGTAAGCGCCCTCAGCGAGAGACCCTTCGAGAAGCTGTTGATCGCAACCTGTAGCGCGAATGGTAGTTCGCGTTCGATAGCTGTCCCACATCGTGTGCCAATGTTCCGGCCAAAGCTCGGGCGGTACGGGCGGCCGGCGAATGGCGCCCACGGGACAAGTGCGTTGATGTCATGTCGCCGAACATGCCGATCGAAGCCGTGCCCACGTAACCACCGAAGTGGACGAGATGAAACGGCTGGCAGCTTCCGCTCGATCGGAAGTCTCACGACTGGATGTAGCCGTGCTGATCTGAGTTCGCGCGTACGCACGCCGCCGTCGTCGGAACGGTGATCGGCTGGTTGTTCAGGCTGACCCACTACAGGCGGAATGCCTTCCTCGAGCGTGCGGAACAACTGGAAGGATTGGTCGCGCTGGAAGTCGAAGGTGACCACGAACGGATACTGACCGCGCAGCGGGCGCGACCAGGGCATCGGGTCGAAGTTCAGACCGTAGCCGGTGCGGATGACCGTCTTGTCGTCCAGGCGATAGGCGATGCCCAGGCGCGGCGAGAACAGCTTGGTGCTCACCGAGAGGCCGTTGTTGCGCGGCACGCCGCCTGCCGCCAACCGTCATCGCTGGCCGCCGATCGAACACCTCGAGGCCCACGCCGTCGAAGCGCTGCATCAACGGGAAGTACTCGTAGCGCAAGCCAAAGTTGAACGTCAGCTTGTTGGTCGCCTGGTAGCGATCGGTGAAGTAGAAGGCGAACTGCTTCTCTTTACCGGTCGTCTGGATGTGCTGCAGCGCCTTCTGCATGTCGCTCGACTGGCCCAGCAGGAAGGCGGCGTACTGGTTGAATACGCTCGGAGCGGCGGCATTCGGGCTATCTGGCGGTGATGTCGCCGTTGAAGCGATCACCACGGCCGCGCGGACCGCCGCCGAGCCCGGCTGCCAGTGGTCGAGCGACAGGTAGATCATGTCGAAGCCGAAACGAATCTGATGAGCATTCTTGATCCAGGTGAAGTTCTGGCTCGTCGTCCAGTTCTGCTCGATGCGGAACATCGGCTGCCAGCCAGGCGCCCCGAAACCGGTGTAACCGGGGTTGATGTTGGGGAAGCCCTGCTGACGGATGTCTGGACCGCCGACCCCTGGGATGCCTAGGTCAATGTTCGTGCCGTACCCCTCAGAGTCACCGACTGGTCCTGGCCAGAAACCGACCACGCCGTCATAAAGCATCGTCGGCGAGATCGTGTAGTTGTTGCCGATGGTGAAGAGGTTCACCCTGCGTTTGCCGTTGCCGGCCGCCGCCCGGAAGCCGGACCGCCGGCGACGCCGAAGATCGCATTGCCCGAAACGGGCGCGAGCATGCTGGCGTACTTGCCCCAGAGCTGCCACTTGTTGTTCACGTTCCAGTTGACCTTGGGTCAATCTGCTGACGCTGAACGGCGGAGCGCCGGCTGAGAAGTAGTTGTTCAGCGTACCGGGAGCGTTCGGCTCGGGGTAGTAGGTCTGCACGTTGCGCGCGATCGCGCTCTGGCGCGACAGCGGAATCATGTTGTTGGCGAAGGGAGTGCGGCCGGTTCCGTCGGGATTGCCGGTGAACGGATCGTAGATCCTGTTCGCGCCCGTGGTCGGATCCAAGTAAGCGCTAAAGTCGCCGGCGCGCTGGTCGAGCGTCGGAACCTCATCGCTGGTACGAACGCCAGCCACGCGCTGCGTGGTCTTGTCGTAGCCGAAGAAGTAGAACACCTTGTTCTTCGCGATCGGTCCGCCGATGGTGGCGCCGAAGTTGTTGTAGTTCGACACCGGCTTGGTCGGCGAGAAAAAGTTGCGCGCGCGCAGGCGCTGGTTGTCGTGGGAATCAGTAGGCCGAGCCGTGCAGCTCGTTCGCTGTGCCCGACTTGGTCACAACCGTCGTCGAAGCGCCGCCGGTCAGGCCTCGTTCGGCGTCGCCCGGAGCCGGTCGTGATGTTCACCGTCTCAACCGGTTCCGCCGGCGCGACGTGGCCGGCGTGGTGGGGCAACCAGACGGATCGAGGCCGCGCCGTCGATGCGCGTCACGTTGTTGTTGCGGTTCGTGCCGTTGATGTTGGTCGACAGCGAACGCGAAGGCGTATCCAGAATCGAGTTCTGGAAGCGCGCGGGCGTGGCCGGGAACCAGGTTCACCAAACTCTGGTAGCGCTGCGAATCGGCAGCGGAGTTCCTTCACCGCTCGCCGGTGATCTCCGACGAAGTGTCGGCCTTTTTCGGTTTGCAACTGGGCGGCGTCGGCTTCCACCGTCACGACTCGGTCACCTGACCGAGCTCGAGCGAGAGGTCTACGCGCCACTTGCTGACTGACACAGTCGTGCCGGTCTGGGTCAATGTGCGGAAACCGTCTGCGGCGACCTTGATGTCATACAGACCCGCTTGAATGTTCACAAACGAGTAACGACCTTCCGCGTCGGTGCTGGTAGTCGCCACGCGTCCGGTCAGCGTGTTCGTTGCAGTTACCTCGGCTCCGGGAACGGTAGCCCCCGTCTGGTCCGTAACGACGCCCGTGAGAGAACCGTAGAGGACCTGTGCGGTTGACGGTGGAGTAAGAACGCCCATCGCCAACACGACGCCCAAAAACAGCGCGCCGATTTGGTGAAGTCTACTTTGCATTGTTTCCAAAGACTCCTCTTTTCTTTCCCTTTGATCACTCGCGTGATCGAGTCCGAGCCCGGCCGCCCCCATGGCGGCAAAGCGAGAAGAGAAAGCCCGAGTTGGCCTTCTCAAGAGACGAAGCCGGATCCGCCGGCTGCGCCCGAATGGAGCGCGTGACGCAAGCGAAGCGCAAGCGTTCCTATTACCCCTGAACGGCTATGGAGTCACCAGAATGCGCCCAGGATAGAGCGACAATTGACCGGCTCGCCAGAGTCAGAGCCCACTGTAGTCCTCTCTAGCTAGACCGATCCAAGGGAGACCTTTATGCAAGCTGCGCTTGGAATTCGCCTCAGTTTCCGAACAAGCGGAACCAGAGCGCGCCCAAATTAGCTAGCATGTATCCATGACCGTTATTAACTTCTTCATCCTATGACTCGGATATAGGGGTTGGCAACCAAAATGGGGTACTGTAACGGTTACACGTCGTCACAGACGTAAAGGAATCAACAAGATGGAGGCCAGAGAACCCGAGGTCTCTCAAGCGCCGCTCTCGCTTGAATACGTTGAACAAGTTGCTGCCGGAAAGGTCTTTTCCGGCAGCTCCTCGCTACCTCGACTCCTGCGCTACCTCGCCGAGCGCGCTCTCGAAGAGCCCGGCGAACCCATAAAAGAGTTCCGGATTGCGACCGAAGCCCTCGGCCGAGGAGCCGGTTTCGACCCTCGAAACGACTCAGTGGTCCGCGTGACAACCGCCCGCCTTCGCTCTAAGCTAGATGAGTATTATTCTGGTGAGGGAGCAGGGGATCTCGTTCGCCTAAAGGTCCCCAAAGGTTCCTACCGCTTAGTCGCCGAGCCCGCGAGCGCGCCGGCCTGGGCGGACGAAACCTCAGAACACGCGATCCTGGCCTCGGAAGCTGGCGCGGTATCGCCACGTCCAAAATGGGCGCTGCTGTTTGCCGCACCCGTAGTGGTCGCCCTGGGGCTGGGCTACTGGCTCGGACGAACGGAAGCCCGGGAAGACATCAAGGCCGTTGCGCCCGAGGTCGCGCGATTTTGGGGCGCTTTTGCTGACACGCCGGGCGGCGTCCGCGTGGTCTTCGGCAACAGCCCGGAGTGGGTTACTTCCTACGGGCGCGTTTTGCCGGAGCCGACCGTCGATCCTGATTCGGAACCCGACAACTGGCGCTCGGGGGTCGGCGAGGTCCAAGCGATCTACCGCCTCGCCTCTGTTTCGTATCCCTTAGGGCTGCATTTTCACCTGAAGCGCGCCCAGCTCGTCGATTGGGACGAGGTGGTCGATGTGCATGTGGTCTATCTGGGCGGTCCGGCCGCCAATCCGCAGGTGGCCGACCTGGGCGTTCCCGCTAACTTCGTTTTTGAGCGGGAGCCGGCTAGCGCAGGCGAACAGTACCTCATCCGCAATCGGGCCGCGCGCCCCGGCGAGCCCGCAGCCTACGCGGCCGATACGCCGCTCACCCAAGACTTCGGGATCATCCGCCTGACTCGCGGATTTCGCTCGGACCGCTGGACCCTGCTGCTCGCCGGAATCACGACCTTCAGCACCTCCGCCGCCGCCGAAGTCGTGGTGGACCCGGACTCGCTCGGACGTATCCGCGAGATCCTCGGGCAGACGCTTGACGATCCCCTCGCCCCGTTCGAGTGCGTCGTGAAGGTTGGGGTCAAGAACAGCGTGCCCTACCACAGCCGAGTGGAAGCCTGCCGACCCATCGCCGACCGCCCGGACGGCGTCGCGCCTTGATCCAGCGTGCAATCGGCGACCTTGCGTGAGAAAATCAGGGTTTCCGGTCGATCAGGATCGCCAGGTCGCGGCATCAGTCTTGCTCAAACGCCGGAAGGAGACCGATTCATGAAGCAACCGCCGTCCGTTCTGACCCGCCGCAACCTGCTCGCCGCCGGCCTCACCACCGCGGCCGCTGCCTGTGCGCAATCAGCTTCCGAGCCCGAAACCACCGCCTCGGCCGCCAGCGAGCCCAAGCGGCACATCCCGATCGCCGTTTCGACCTATTCCTACTGGCACTTCCGCGGGGACCGCTACCCGATCGAAGACGTGATCGACGACGCGGCCAAGCTCGGCTTCGACGGCGTCGAGATCCTGCACCGCCAGATGGAGAACGAAACGCCGGCTTACGTCAACATGCTCAAGCGCCGCGCCTGGGAGCAGGGGCTGCCTCTGGTGATGCTCTCCATCCACCAGGACTTCGTCTCGCCTGAGGCTTCTGAGCGCAAGGAAGGCATCGATCACACCATCCACTGTCTCGAGCTTGCCGCGCGTCTGGGTATTCCGGCCATTCGTCTGAACACAGGCCGCTGGGGCACTACGAAATCCTTCGACGAACTCATGGCCCGCGGCGGCGTGGAAGACCCCATCGAGGGCTACACCACCGAAGACGCCGTCAAATGGTGCGTCGACTCGATTCAGGAATGCGTGCCGAAGGCGGAAGAGTTCGGCGTCGTCATGGCGATCGAGAACCACTGGGGCATTTCGTCCGACCCCGACATTCTCTTGCGCATCCACGACTCGGTCGGCTCGCCCTGGTTGCAGATCAACATGGATACGGGCAACTACATCGGCGACCCCTATCCGCAGATCGAAAAGCTCGCGCCGCACGCCTCGATCATCCAGGCCAAGACCTACTACGGCGAGGGCGAGTGGTACACGCTCGACCTCGACTACCCGCGCATTGCCAAGATCGTGCGCGACGCCGGCTTCCACGGCTATGTCTCTCTCGAGATGGAAGGCAAGGAAGATCCTAAGATCGCCGTGCCCAAGAGCCTGGCCGTGCTGCGCGAGGCGTTCGCCTAATTCTGGCGCACGGCACGCGCCAGAATGTGCGCGCCGATGAATCGTTCCAAACCGGTGGCGGTGACTGCGGCGTACCACAAACAGGCCGCCGCGTAGCCCGCCGCCGTCCCTTCCAAATAGCCGCAGGGTTCGAGCTCGCGCGCCTCCAGCCTCTCGACCCGAAAGCCTGCCTGCCGCAGTTGCCGCGCCAAACCGCCCAGGGTGTTCATGCGATAGTGCGTCTCGAAGACGTCGTCCTCGGCGGTGCCTCGCGCGCGTCGCAAGATCCGTCGCTTGAGCCTGAGCTGAAGCGCCGCCGAGGCCAGCATCGCAGGATGGCGGCGGTTGGGCGTGAGCAGCAAAAGTTCGCCGCCTGGCGCCAACGCACGCCGCGCTTCGGCGAGAAAGGCCTCGGGCCGCGCAACGTGTTCGAGGACGTAGCGAGCCAGCACGCGATCCGCTCCGCCGGTCTCGACCGGCCACGGCCGCTCTGGATCCAACAGGCGGAAGTCGTCGAGCAGCGGGTTCGTCTCCGCCGCCGGGTCGGGGTCGAGCCCGATCAGACGCACGCGGCGGTGCTGCTCCCAAGGGAACGGCTTGACGGCGCCGTCGCCGCAGCCCACGTCCACCACCGTCATACCCGGCCGCAGCCGCTCCGCGATCATCGCGTGGTAGAGCTCCCAGTCGGCCGGACCGGCGCCGCTCCAGCGACGCATGGCGGGGACGCTCAGGGTTCGGATTGCAGCGGCCATCTCTGCCAAGGCCAATCGACGGATGGGTGAATTCCCTCTATAGTAGGGACGGCGAATCCGCCCCAGGTCGATTGCAGATGTCCAGGTCCTCCGGTTCCACGCGCCGCCGCTCATTCTTGCGCGGCGCCGGCGTCGCGCTCGCGCTGCCGCTGTTCGAATCCGCCGCCGGTGCGGCCGAGCCGCCGCCCATGCGCATGGTCTGCGTCGGCAACCCGCTCGGACTGTTGCCGGAGGCATTCTTCCCCGCCGAGACGGGCGCGGAATATCGCGCGACCGAGTTGCTCAAACCGCTCGAGGCCCGCCGCAAAGACTTCACCGTTTTTTCGCACCTCGACCACGACGTCTCCGGCGGACACCGCGCCGTGCATGCCTTCCTGTGCGGCATTCGCGACCAGGACGCCTCCGACTGGCCCGAGCGTAACATCTCGATCGACCAACGGGCCGCTGAGCACGTGGGGGCGCGCACCCGCTATCCGTCCATCGTCGCGAGCGTGGGCCACGCCGACGGCGACATGGCCTGCCGCATGTCGTGGACGCGCAACGGCGTCAACGTACCGCCCATTGACAAGGCGAGCGAGCTGTTCCGGCTGTTGTTCGTGGCCGAAGATGCTGCGACCCGCCGCCGCACTGCGCACGGCTACGATGTGAGCTCGAGCATTCTCGACGCCGTCAACGCACAAGCGCAACAACTGCACGCAGGGCTTGGCAAGGTCGACCAGCACAAGCTCGACGAGTACCTGACTTCAGTCCGCGAGGTGGAGCGGCGCATCTCCATGGCCGGGGGCTGGGTGGATCGCCCGAAGCCACAGGTCGAAATGGACCCGCCGCAGGACGGACCGTTCACGCAGAACCTCGACGACTTCTACGAGCTGATCGCACTCGCCATCCAGACCGACTCGACGCGCGTGGCGACGCTCGAGATCCCGGGCGTGATCGACACCCAAAACCTGGGCCTCAACGGCGGCTACCACGGCTTCTCCCACCATGGCAAAGCCGAAGTGCTGCAACGCGGCCTGCTCGTGATCGAGTCATTCCAGACCCGCGCCTTCGCAAGCTTCCTCGACCGCCTCGCCGCCATGCAGGACTCCGACGGCGCACGCATGCTCGACCGCACGATGGTCTTGTTCGGCAGCGGCATGGGCAACGGCAGCTCCCACTCGAACAAGGACCTGCCCATCCTGCTGGCCGGCGGCGACTTTCGCCACGGCGAGCATAAGGCCTACCCGACAGAGCGGCGGACGCCTTTGTGCAACCTCTACACGACGATGCTGCAGCGCTTCGGCATCGAGCTAGACGCCTTCAACAAGGCCAGCGGCACACTCGAGAATTTCGCATGAGGCGCTTCCTCTGGATTCCGCTGCTCGCCTCCGCTACTCTAGCCGCCGAGCCGGATGTGCAGCCCTTCCTTGACGCCTATTGCGTGGCCTGCCACGGCGCCAAGACGCAGATGGCCGACCGGCGTTTCGACGACCTCAGCGCCGACCTGAGCGACGACGCCGCGCGCGAGCAGTGGCGCGACATCGTCGGACGCCTCAACCTGGGCTCGATGCCACCCAAGGGCGCCCCACAACCAAGCGACGATGAGCGCCAAGCGATCGTCGACTGGGCGACGCCGCGCCTCTCCGCGTCGGCCGCCGAAGCCAAGAGCACAGGCGGCAAGACGGTCCTACGCCGGCTCAACCGCTACGAGTACGACCGCACCGTCCGCGATCTGCTCTCGCTCCAAGACCTGCTTGCCGACCCAACGGACGTTTTCCCACCCGATGCGGTCGAACAGGGCTTTGACAACATCGGCGCGACGCTCAAGACGTCCGACTTCCTACTGACCGGCTATCTTTCCGCGGCAGCCACGTACCTCGACCACGCCATCGCGCCGGCGGAGCGGCCGGAGATGCGCCGCTACGTCTTCCAAGCTCCGTTCTGCCCAACCGGGAACCGCCACGATGGACAGGACGAGCCTGGCCGCTTCCAGAACATCCGCAAAAACACGACGGACGAAGGGGGCTTTCTTTGGATCGAGCAGTTCGCTCAAGGCGTGCCGCAGGACGGCTACTACACCCTGCGCATCCGGGCTCAGGGCGTGAATCAACACTACCCCTACGACGAGCGTTTGGTCGGTGTACGCAAGTCCGAGCCGCTGCGCATGGCCGTCGTCGCCGGTTCGGCGCATTACGGAGAACTAGGCCTGCGCACCTCCTCCGACCGCGAGATCGCCTCGTTCGACTTGACAGCGGAACCAGAGTGGTATGAAGCGCGCGTCTGGCTCGACGCAGGCTATCAGCCGCGCATCACCTTCCCCAATGGCCCCAACGGTGTGAAGCCGCTGCGCCGCGCACTGGTGACCGAGTATTCCGATACTTTTTTATCCTTTATTCGCGGATACGTCGTCCCGGAGGGGCCGATCAACAAGGAAACGCTCGACGAGTCGTTCACGCGCCGCGTCTCCAAGGAAGGCGCATCGAAGACCGAGCTGACCACCGCCGGCACGTCGCGCATGTTCAACCGCCGCGACGGCTGGGCGACGTTTTTCGAGGAATATCAAGGCCCGCGCGTCCGCGTATACGCCATCGAACTGGAAGGCCCGAACTTCGACCAATGGCCGCCGGCCCCGCACGTCGCGCTGTTCGGCGAACACACACCTACAGTCGACAACGCCGAGGCGATCCTCACGCGTTTCGCCACGCGCGCCTTCCGGCGCCCGGTCGAAACAGCGGAAGTCGCCCCGCTGGTTGCCCTCGTGCGTGAGCGCCGGAAGAAAGGCGACTCGGAGTCCGACGCTCTCGCCGTCGGCCTGCGCGCCGTGCTGGCCTCGCCGGGATTTCTGTACCTGAACGAAGGCGAGGGCAAGCTCGACGACTACGCGCTGGCCTCGCGCCTGAGCTATTTCCTGTGGTCGTCCATGCCGGACGAGCAATTGCTCGAGGCGGCGCGCCAAGGCGAGCTGCGCGACCCGCAAAAGCTGCGCGCCCAGGCGCTGAGGCTTCTCGCCGACCCGCGCGCGGGGGCGCTGAGCGAACAGTTCGTCTCGCGCTGGCTCGAGCTCTACAAGATCGGCTCGATGCCGCCGAGCGCCAAGGACTTCGACGCGTATTACGTCGACGGCCTCGAATCGGCGATGAAGACCGAAGCGCGGCGTTTCTTCCGCCACGCGCTCGAGAACAATCTGCCGATTGAGCAGTTCCTCGACTCGGACTTTACGTTCGTGAATGGCGGGCTGGCGCGGCTCTACGGCATTCCCGGCGTGCGTGGCTCGGAGTTTCGCAAAGTTTCGTTGCCGGACAAGCGCCGCGGCGGCCTGCTCGGCATGGCGGCCGTGCTCACTGCAAGCGCCAACGGTATCGACACCTCGCCGGTCGTGCGCGGCGTGTGGGTCCTGGAGAACATTCTCGGCACGCCGCCCAACCCGCCGCCGCCCGACGTCGAGCCTATCGAGCCCGACATTCGCGGCGCAACGACTATCCGCGATCAACTCGTCAAGCATCGCGCCATCCCCACCTGCAACGCCTGCCATCAGTCAATCGACCCGCCCGGCTTCGCGCTCGAAAACTTTGATCCCATTGGCGGCTGGCGTGATCGCTATCCGCGCCCCAACCGCCCGGGGCCGCCGATCGATTCCTCCGGCCAATTGCTCTCGGGCGAAGCATTCGCGTCGATCACCGACTTCAAGCAAGTGCTGCTCGAAAGCCATCGCGACGAGTTCGCGCGCTGCCTGACGTCGAAGCTGCTGCTCTACGCCTCCGGCCGCACCCTCGAACCAAGCGACGAACCAGAGATCGCACGCATCGCCGAACAGCCGATCGGCCTGCGCGACCTCATCCTTGCCGTGGTCTCGAGCGACTCCTTCCGCTCCAACTAGTCTTCGATACACTGCCAGTTTGCGCCTCGCGATCACGACGCTCGCAATCTTGCTCGCCGCCTGCGCGGGACAACGCGACTCAGTCCCGCTGCGCATCGCCGCCGCTTCGGACCTGCGCTTCGCGCTCGACCAGGTCGCCGGCGCCTATAAAGGCCAAAACCCCGGCGCCGAGCTCGACATCGTCTACGGCTCCTCCGGCGCCTTTTACACGCAGATCCAGAACGGAGCGCCATTCGACCTCTACTTCTCCGCCGACGCCGAATACCCCAGGCGTTTGGCACGCGAGGGGCTTACGGTGGAAGGCTCGGAGTTCCGCTACGCCGTCGGACGCATCGTGCTGTGGTCGGCGACCATCGAGCCCGACGCAGAGACGCTCCGCGATCCTGCCATCCGCAAGATCGCCATCGCCAACCCGCAGCACGCCCCATACGGCCGTGCCGCCGAAGCCGCCCTGCAGTCGCTCGGCCTCTACGAACAGGTCCGCGACAAGCTGGTGCTCGGCGAGAACGTCGCGCAGACGTTGCAGTTCGTGCAGTCTGGCGGGGCGGACGTCGGCATCGTCGCGCTAGCCCTGGCGCTCGCGCCGACCGTACACGGCCACTACTGGGAGTTTCCGCTCGACTCCTACCCGCGCATGGAGCAAGGCGGCCATCTTGCGCCGCTCGACCGATCCAGCAGCCGCGGCGGCTTTTCGAGACTTCATCCTCTCGCCCGAAGGCCGCGCGATCCTGACGCGCTACGGATTCTCGGAGGGCGACTAGATGGACTTTCAGGCCATCGGCGTGAGCCTGCGGCTCTCGTTCTGGACGGCGCTCATTCTGCTCGTCGTCGCGACGCCCATCGCCTACTGGGCGGCCTTCGCGCGCCATCGCTGGAAGTTCCTCGTCGAAGCCGTCGTCGCGTTGCCGCTGGTGCTGCCCCCTACCGTACTGGGCTTCTACGTTCTAGTCGCCATCGGGCCAAACAGCCCTTTCGGATCTCTTTATCAGACACTCACGGGCGCGTTGCTGCCCTTCTCCTTCCAGGGCCTGCTGCTGGCCTCTGTACTCTACAGCCTGCCATTCGCGGTGCAGCCAATGCGCGCAGGTTTTGCTTCCGTCGACCGGCGGTTGATCGAGGCGTCGTGGTGCCTTGGCGAATCCCGGCCGGCCACGTTCTTCCGCGTCATCGCGCCTCTATCCTGGCCGGGCCTCGTCACCGGCATGACGTTGAGTTTCGCGCACACCATGGGCGAGTTCGGCGTGGCGCTGATGGTGGGCGGCAACCTGCGCGGCGAGACGCGCACAGCCGCCATCGCGGTCTACGACCAAGTGCAGGCGCTCGATTACGATGCGGCGGGCGCAACCGCCGCCTTCCTGCTGCTGTTTTCCTTCGTGGCCTTGGCCATCGTCTACTCGCTCGAACGTCAAGTGTGGGCAATATGGCCGAAGACCTAATAGCGGACATCGAGGTCCGCTATACGGACGGACCCTCCGTGCGCGCCGATCTGCGCTGGGACTCGCAGGCAGCGCCCGTTCTAGCCCTGCTCGGCCCATCCGGCTCGGGCAAAACGACACTGCTGCGCGCTCTCGCCGGCCTGCTCCAACCGTCGGTGGGCCGCATCTCGTTTCGCGGGGCGGAGTGGTTTGGCGCGGGGCGTGCGCTGTCGCCGCAAAAGCGCCGCGTCGGGTTGCTGTTCCAGGACTACGCGCTGTTTCCGCACCTGAGTGCGAGGGAGAACATCGCCTACGGCCTGCGTCGGCTCGCACGGGCAGAGCGCGAGGCCCGCGTCGACGAATTGCTTGCGCTGTTCGGGATCGGCGAGCTCGCGGCACGGCGTCCGGCTGAGCTATCGGGAGGCGAGCGCCAACGCGTCGCCCTGGCGCGCACGCTCGCGCCGCGCCCGAGTCTGCTCTTGCTCGACGAGCCTCTCTCGCACTCGATGCGCCCTCGCGCGAACGTCTGCGTGACGAACTGCGCCAGCACTTGTTGCAGGCCGCGACGCCAGCCATCGTCGTCACCCACGACCGCAACGAAGCGCTCGCCCAGGCGACCAGGTTGCCGTGATGGCCGACGGCGCGCTTCAGCAGGTCGGTCCCATCGAGGAAGTATTTCAACGTCCGGCAAACGAGGCAGTCGCGCGTGCGGTCGGCGTGGACTCGGTGCTCCCGGCCGTCGTCATGGCAAACTCCGCTGGCTTGGCGCAATTTCAGATCGAAGACTCTGCAATCACCGGCCTGGCCGCCGACGCCTCTCCGGGCGATCGCGGCTTCGTCTGCATTCGCGGCGAAGAGTCGTGCTGTCGCCTGACCCGCCCGGCCACGACAGTGCGCGCAACCACCTCGCCGCCCGTGTCGTCGAGCTGCGCGCAGAAGGCCCGCTCGTCCGCGTCCGTCTCGACTGCGGCTTCCCCCTTGCCGCCTGGATCACGCGTCAGTCGCGCGAAGATTTGGCGCTCGAGCCCGGATCCAAAGTCTGGGCCCTCGTCAAAGCGCCCTCCGTCCACTTCATCCGCTCGGCGAACAGGGCCGCGCCCTAGCGTGCGGCGCAGCTACACTAATCACGCCATGAACCGCCGCCAGTTCCTCGCCGCCGCCTCGGCAGCCCCGCTCGCCGCCCAGGCCGAATCCCAGCCCAACGTCCTCTTCGTCCTCGTCGACCAGTGGCGCTTCTCGGCCTTCAGCCACTCCACCGACCCCATCGTCCAGACGCCGCACATCGACCGCTTCGCCTCCCAAGGCGCGCTCTTCCGCCGCGCCTACGCGACGAACCCTGTCTGCACGCCCAACCGCTCCTGCATCATCACCAGCCGCTACTGCCATCAGCATCAGATGGTCGGCAACGACATCATGCTTCCGCCGGAAAACACGCCCTGCATGGCCGAGGTCTTCCGCGACGCCGGCTACGACACGCACTACATCGGTAAGTGGCACATGGACGGCGACGAGCGGCCCGGCTTCGTCCCGCACGGCTGGACGCCGCCGCGGTTTCGAGACCTTCGAAGGCTTCAATCGTGGGCACTTTTACTACGAATCGCCGACGTTTACCAATGACGGCAAGCCCTTGCCGATTGACGGCTTCGAGCCCGTCGGCCAGGCCGACCTCGCCATCCGTTACATGCAGGCGAAGCGCGACAAGCCCTTCTTCTGCTACCTCTCCTGGGGACCGCCGCACACGCCCTATAAGCCGCCACAGGGCTATCAAAAATACCTCGAACCCGGCGCGAAGCTGGAATGGCGCGACAACGTCCCCAAAGAGTGGCGTGAGAGCGACCTCGGCCGCAGGGAGCTCGGCGGCTACTACGGCCCTGCGAGGCCTCGACGCCGAGATGGGGCGCGTGCTCGAGTTCCTCGACGAGTCCGGGCTGGCCGAGAACACGATCGTCGTCTTCACCGCGGACCACGGCGACCTGCACGGCAGCCACAACCTCACACGCAAGGGCAAACCTGAGGACGAGTCGCTGCACATCCCTCTGATGGTGCGCTGGCCCAAGCGCGTGGCGTCCGCGAAGCTCGATACGCTCGCGACTTCGATCGATCTGATGCCGACGCTCATTGCGATGGCCGGGCTGCCCGTCCCGGACCGCTGCGAGGGGCGCGACCTCTCCGCCGCGCTCGTCCAAGGCCATCCGCCACAGGTGGACTCGGTCTACACCCAAGGCGCGATGACCACGGCCAAGGGCCAGTGGCGCGCGCTCGTCACGCCGACTCATAAGCTCGCCCTTTACGGCAACGGCGAAACGCCCAAGCTGTTCAACCTCGAGAAAGACCCTTACGAGATGACCAACCTCGCCGGCACACGCGAGCACGCCGCGCTCGAGAAGGAGTTGCGCGCGCAGCTCATGAGCAAGGCTAAGCAGACGGGCGATCCGTTCCCCGCCGCCGCGCAGAAAGCGAAGGTGCTCTACAGCGACGAAGAGGCCAAACGGGCCCAGGGGCGCGCCGGCGCGTGAGTCAGCCTCGGGGTTCCATCAGCCTAGCCGGCTATCGCGATCTCGTCCGGCGCAACCCCAACTACCGCCGTTTCTGGTTCGCGCAGTTGATCTCGGGCTCGGGCGACTGGTTCTATTCGGTCGCCGTCTACAACCTCTTGCTCGAGTTGACCGGCTCGGCCGAGTCGGTTGCCATCGCCGTCGTCCTGCAAATCCTGCCGAACTTTGTGGCCGGCCCCACCGCGGGCGTAGTCAACGACCGGCTTTCCCGCCGCAAAGTCATGCTGGTGGCCGACGCCGTACGCGCCGTGCTCGTGCTCGGGCTGCTGTTCATCCGCACAGCCGAGCAGATCCCGATCCTCTACTTGCTGCTGGGCCTCGAGATCGCCACCGCGGCCTTCTTCGAATCCGGCCGCAACGCCGCCCTGCCCTCGGTGGTCGAGCGCGAGGACATCCCCACCGCGAACGCGCTCTCGTCGACCACTTGGGCCACCACGGTCGCCGTCGGGGCCGCGCTCGGCGGGGTGGCGGTCTCGTTCCTGGGCCGCGATGCGGCGTTCGTCATCAACTCACTGAGCTTCCTGGTTTCGTTCGCCCTCATCTGGCGCACGCACTTTCGAGAAACGCACGCAGAGGGGCTAGGGCCGGTCACCGTAAGGCAGTTGCTGGGCTTGGGACCCATCGTCGAAGGCATCGGCTACGTGCTCGGCAACTGGCGCCTCACGCTGCTGCTCACGCTCAAGCTTGGACTCGGCATCCTGGGCGCGCGCGTGGTGTTGGTCGCAGTGCTGGGCAGCCGCGAGTTTGCGATCTTCGGCAAACCTGCGCTCGGTATGAGCATGCTCTACATGTTCCAGGGACTAGGCTCGCTGATCGGCCCCTTGATCGCCGGCCCTTTCGTCGGCCGCGACCAAGGCCGCATGCGCAAGGCCGTATTGGTCGGCTACCTGGCTCCGGCCGTGGCTTACGCCGTATTCAGCCAGACGGAGAACTGGGCCTTGGCGGGGCTATGCATGATGGCTGCGCACGCCGGTGGCGCGCTGGTCTGGGTCTTCTCGACGACGCTGCTCCATCTGCACACCGACGACCGCTTCCGGGGGCGCGTCTTCGCGGCGGACTTCGGCCTTTCATGCTGACGGCGTCGTGCGCGAGCTATTCCGTGGGCTACGCGATTGACCACGGCATCGAGGCCCGGACATGCGCGCTGGCGGTCGGCGTCCTTCTGCTGTTGCCGGCGTTGGCCTGGGCCATCAGCCTCCGCAGACGCTGGGCGGCATAGTCCCCGGCAACGCAGCCCCATCAACGTCGACAGCGTCCAGACTGCAACGGCAATGATACCCCCATGTCCGATTTGTCGCTATTCTTTCGCATAGACATTGTGTGATCGGTTTCCCCCTGGAGGTCCCATGGCCCTGTCACGGCACGCCTACTTCACGAACTCCGTCTACCGGGATATTGCCAACCGGCTCAGCAAGCGCCACCAGATCAACATCGCGGAGCACATTGCGGAGATGGAGAAGGTTGCGCCGAGCATTGGCGCCGGCTTCGACTTCAAGCCGGTCAGCAGCGACAAGCTTAGCGCGCTGCTCAAGCTGCCGAGGTTCGCTCACGATGACCGGGCGTACTTGTGCGATCGCCTGGCCGCGGCCGTCACTCACGGCGAGGGCTACCGCGAAGTAGGAGTGCCCAGCCTGCACTTCCAGATCGCGCCGGACAAGGTGAACGTCCACCTCGACACTTACGGGTTCGTCGCCATCGGCCCCGATGGCACGAAGTACTTCAACCCCGATCTCATCCAACACATCGCCGATGACCTGGGCGCCGCCACTATCGCGCAATTCGCCGGCAAGCTGCATCCCAAGCTGGGCTCTCTAATCGGACGCTTCCATCCGATACTTCCAAACTCCATGAACGGCTACAAGCTTGCCGTCGGCGGACGGTTCGTCGTCGCCAAGGGCAAAGGCTGGAGCCTAGGGCTGGACGTGACCAAATCGCTTTCGGGCGAAACCAGGAAAGGCGGAACTCTCGAGCTACTCCACTGGTAGGAGCGCTACTCGCCGATCAGCTTTACCAGCGTGTCCTTCACGCCTTGCGGGCGAAAGCCGAACGGCCCCGGACCGCTCTTGAACGCGACTTTCCCCTCGGCGTCTAACACCACAAGCCGGTCTGGCCAACCAGTGTAGGCCTGCTCCACCGAGTTGTCGATCCCATCGATCACAGCCGGAAAGCCGACGTTCAAGTTCCGCACGCAGGCCTGCGCGACGTCAGTGCGTTCCGCCATCGTCTTCGGGTTGACGTAGATGACCTCGTCGCGTTCGTTGGCGCCAACTTGCCAGATGTCAGAGGAGTGCGCCTCGGCGATGTAGACCATCCGGAATGCGGCCCGGTCGCCATAGTGTTCCGCCATCTCGTTCAAAGCCGGCAACTGCCGACGGAAGGGCGGTCAAGTGTAGCTGCCGAAGGCGAGCACCACAGGGCGTCCCCGCAAGTCCGACAGCCTCATCTTCCCCGAGTGGTCGTGATACTCGAGCTCGAAATCCGGCGCCTCGTCCCCAATCTGTAAGTCACCGGCTCGCGCCACCGCCCACAGCTTCTGAAACGGGACCACGCTCCGCGCCCAACCAGGCACGTCCGCCCAGAACGCGGCGAACTCCAGCGGCGGCTGGGTCATCTTCGAATAGACGATCGCCAGGAACCCGCCATAGAGGACGGCGAGCAGCAATACGACCCGCACTAGCCAACGCATGCGGCCATTCTAGCTTGACAAGGGGGCTATCCTGATGGCGCGGGCCTGAGAAACTGAGATTCTAAGGTCGCCGCCCAAAATGTCGCGCGATGTCGCGAATTGTCCGGGATTGGACGGAATTACCATTCCATCGACTTCATGCCCGCCGGGATCGGCCGGATCTCCATGCAGCCCTTGCCCGTGGGTAGCAGCTTCCCAGGGTTCAACCGGCGGTCCGGGTTGAATACCTGGATCAGCTTCTCCATCATGCCGAGGCTGTCCGCCGTGAACATCAGCGGCATCAGCTCGTTCTTCTCCATGCCTACGCCATGCTCGCCGGTGATCGCGCCGCCGGCTTCGATGCAGTAGGTCAGGATCTCCTCGCCGGCCTTCTTCGTTCGCTCGAGGTCGCCCTCTTTGCGCGGGTCGAACAGGATGATCGGGTGCATGTTGCCGTCGCCGGCGTGGAAGATGTTCGAGATCTCGAGGCCGTATTTCTTCGAGACGGCGTAGATGTGCTTGAGCGTATCGGCGATGCGCGTGCGAGGCACCACGCCATCCTGCACGTAGTAGGTGGGACTGATGCGGCCAACGGCGCCGAAAGCGTTCTTGCGGCCCTTCCATAAAAGGGCGCGCTCGTTGTCGTCCTTGGCCACGCGCACTTCGCGGGCGCGGTTCTCCTTGCAGACCTCCTGCACGGCGGCCATCTGCTCTTCCACGCCTTCCTTCAGGCCTTCGAGCTCGATCAGCAGCACGGCTTGGGCGTCCATCGGATAGCCGGCGTGGGTGGCTTCTTCCACCATGCGCAGCATCACGCCGTCGAGCATCTCGACCGCCGCGGGAACGATGGCGCGCGCCGTCAGGCCGGCGACGGTGTCGGCCGCGTCTTCGGCGGTTTCGTAGATGGCGAGCAGCGTCTTGACGGCCTCGGGCGCGCGCATCAGGCGGACGATCACCTTGGTGACCAGCACCATCGTGCCTTCCGATCCGGTGAGCAAGCCGCGCAGGTCGTAACCGGCGGGGTCGGCTTCTTTGCCGCCGACCTCCAGCCGGGTGCCGTCGGGCAACACACACTCAAAGCCCAGCACGTGGTTCGTCGTCACGCCGTAGGCCAGCGTATGGGGCCCGCCCGCGTTCTCGGCCACGTTGCCGCCGATGGTGCAGGCGCGTTGGCTCGATGGGTCCGGCGCGTAGTAATAGCCGTTGCCCTGAACAGCGAGCGTGATGTCGAGATTCACCACACCGGGCTGCACCACGGCGCACTCGTTCTCGTAGTCGATCTCGAGGATCTTGTTCATGCGCGCGAAGCCGATCATCAGGCCCCGCTCGCGCGCGATCACGCCGCCGCTCAGCCCTGTGCCGGCGCCGCGCCCAACGAGCGGCATCTTGTGTTTGGCCGCGATCTTGACCAGCTCGACGACTTGCTCGGTGGTGCGCGGAAACACCACCGCATCCGGGCGCGACTTGTCGACCGAGCCGTCGTACTCGTAGAGCAACAAATCCTGTTCGTTATAGAGGACGGCCTCGGGGCCGACGACGGCGCGAAGCTCGGAAAGCACGTCGGAAGCGATCACAACCTGAATGATATCCTATGAGTTCCACCCCGCCGGTCCGCTCGGGTCCGGCTTCTTGAACCGGAAGCGAACATGGAAAGAATCGCCGTTCTCGACTCGGGCGGCCAGTACTGTCACCTCATCGCGCGCAAGGTGCGCGAGCTGGGTGTATACGCGGAAATCCTGCCCATCGACGTCGACCCCGAAGAGCTGCGCCCCTACAAAGGCGTGATCCTTTCGGGCGGTCCGGCGAGCGTCTACGCTCCGGGGAGCCCGCAACCGGCGGACTCGCTGTTCGAGCTCGCGCGCCCGATGCTCGGCATCTGCTACGGCCACCATTTGATGGCGCAGTACCTGAGCGGCGTGGTCGAGGGCGGCACGGGGTACGAGTTCGGCCAAGCCAAACTGCACATCCAGAGCGTGGAACCGCTCTTCGTCGACACGCCGCAGGATCAGCGCGTGTGGATGAGCCACGGAGACCATGTTTCGGAGCTGCCTCCCGGATTCGAAGCAATCGCCACGACGGATGACTGCGACGTGGCGGCGATGGGCGACTCGGAGCGCAACTACTACGGCTTCCAGTTCCACCCCGAGGTCGTCCATTCTCAGTACGGCTCGAAGGTGCTCGAAAACTTCGTGGTGCGGGTCTGCGGCTGCACCCGGGACTGGCATCCGGAGGACCGCGTGGCTGCATTGACGCGCGAGATCCAACAGAAGTGCCACGGCCGCCGCGTGCTGTTCTTCCTGAGCGGCGGCGTCGACTCGACGGTCGCCTACGCGTTGACTGTGAAGGCGCTCGGTCCCGAAACCGTCCACGGCATCTACGTCGACACAGGCTTCATGCGCTTGGGCGAGACGGCGGAGATCGAGGGCGCGTTCGCAGCGTTGAACCTCGGCAAGCTCGAAGCCGTCAACGCCTCGGACCAGTTCTTTGGCGACCTGGAAGGCGTGACCGACCCCGAGACCAAACGCGCCATCATCGGCAAAGCGTTCGTCGACTTGCAGGAGCAGATCCTCGAGCGCGAAGAGCACGCCGGCCACGACTGGCTGCTGGGCCAAGGGACGATCTACCCCGATACGATCGAGTCGGGCGGAACTTCGAAAGCCGCCGTCATCAAGACGCATCACAACCGCGTCGAGCACATCCAGAAGCTGATCGAGCAAGGACGAGTGCTCGAGCCGCTCGCGGAGTTCTACAAGGACGAAGTGCGCGTGCTTGGACGGACCCTCGGGCTGCCCGACCGGCTGATCGAGCGCCATCCGTTCCCTGGCCCTGGCTTGGCGATTCGTTGCCTATGCTCGGACCGCGACCAGCCCGCCGAGAGCGATGCTGCGATTCACGAGGTTGCGCGCCACGACGGATACGACGCCTTCTTGCTGCCGCTGCGCAGCGTCGGCGTGCAAGGCGACAGCCGCAGCTATGCGCAGCTGACGGTGCTGCACGGCTCGACGCTCGATTACGAACGCGCGCTGCGCCTGGCGACCGTCATCACGAACAAGTTCCGCAAAACCAACCGCATCGTGCTGTCGCTCGAACCCAAGACGATCGATCCGGCCGAGTGGACGATCCATGAAGCGACGCTGACGCGCGAGCGCGTGGAGCTGTTGCAACGCGCTGACCAGATTGTCACCGAGTTTCTGCACGGCGAGGGTCTCTACGACGACGTTTGGCAGTGCCTGGTGGTGCTGCTGCCGTTCTCCAAAGGCAAGGGCGAGTCAGTGGCCGTGCGGCCCATCACTTCGATCGACGGCATGACCGCGGAAGTGGCGCAGTTGCCGGTGGAGAAGGTGATGCTGCTGGCGGGACGCATCGCGGCGCTCGACGGCGTGGATGCGGTCTTCTACGATCTTTCGCACAAGCCGCCGTCGACGATCGAGTGGGAGTGAGCTAGCCCGCAGGCTTCCGCCCGCGGCACGGAAACGGCGCCACAGACGAACGCAACATGCCTGAGCTGCCGGAAGTCGAAACGATCGTGCGCGGCTGCGGCCACGCGTCGTCGGCCGCACCATCGAAAACGCCGAGTTCCGCTGGGCGCGGACGTGTACGGGCGATCCGGACACGACCATCGGAAACTGCGCGGCCAACACATCACGGGCTTGCGCCGGTGGGCAAGCACATCGTCTTCGACCTGGAACGCGGCGGCAAGACCTCCGTGCTCGTCGTGCACTTGCGCATGACGGGCAACTTCTCGTCAACGGCGAGCCCGGCCCTTGGACACGCGCCATTCTCACGCTCGACGGGCTTACGCTGATCTTCCACGACATTCGCAAATTCGGCCGCTTCGAGTGGGCGCCAGACATCCTGCCGCGGCTGCGCGAGCTGGCCCCGAGCCGCTCGAGATTCCGCCTCGACGAGTTCACTAAGCGCCTGCGCTCCTGCTCAACGCAAGCCAAAAGCGCTGCTGATGAACCAGGAGTTCCTGCGGGGCTCGGCAACATCTACTGCGACGAGGCGCTGTTCGCTCGCGCATCCACCCCAAGACCAACACGAGCAAGATTGGCCCGCGGCGCCGCGCGGCTGCACCAGGCAATCCGCGACGTGCTGCACGACGCCATCGAAGCCGGTGGTAGCACCGTGATGAACTACGTCAACTCGGACGGAGTGCAAGGTTATTTCCAGCTAAAGACCTTCGTCTACGGCAAGACCGGAGAACCCTGCAAGGTCTGTGGTACGCCAATTAGCAGGATTGTTTTGGCAAGCCGATCCACGCATTTCAGCCCGAACTGCCAGCGCCGTTAGCGCCTACAATGAGCGGCATGCGGATCTCCTCGCCGTTCTCTTCTGCTCGGTCCCGCGGCGGCCAGTTTGACTGGCTGCAACTGGATCTGGGACCGCGTTTATTACGCGGGCATGGAGAAGCTGGGCCGCGAGAAGCGCGACATCCTGGCCAAACGCGTCTCCGCCGGCCGTGAGGACCAGGAGAAGGCGAAGGAGCAGTTCCAGACCACGCTGCAAGCCTTCAGCAACTGACCGGCTTCGACGGCGGCGAGCTCGAGAAGGTCTACAACAAGCTCAACAGAGAACCTGAGCGCTCGGAGAGTCGCGCCAAGCAAGTGCGTGACCGCATCGACGGCATCGAGCGCGTGGCGCGCGATCTGTTCCGCGAATGGGACCAGGAGATCGACGCGATGTCGAGCGCTGACCTGAAGGCGAAGAGCCGCGTGCTGCGACGGACACGGAAGACCGCTACAAACAGCTCATCGCCAAGATGCGCCAAGCCGAGTCGAAGATGGACCCCGTGCGGCGCTTTCCGCGATCAGGTGCTCTTCCTCAAGCACAACCTGAACGCGCGCGCGATCCAGTCGCTCGGCGACACGGTGCTCGAGATCGACGAAGACGTAGCGGCGTTGGTCAAGACATCGAGGCTTCGATCGACGAAGCTGGAGCCGTTCGTGGCTTCGTTGTCGGGCGAACAGCAGTAAGGAAGAACCGAGCAGGACTGCCGTAGACTGAGTCTGTTGAAGACGCAGCCGACGCCGTTGCTCGCTTGGAAGAAGATGCTGTTGCAGCCATCGTCTTCACGGCGTTCTTCGCACTGCTCGAAGGAGCCTTAGCGCTCGCCGGCGTCCAGCCGCGGCTGGCTTTCGAAGACCCTTACGTCGGATTTGCCAGCACCATTCCGCTGTACGTGCGTGAGGGGGACGAATACGTCACCTCCCCGGCCAAGGACGGCTGGTTCAACGTGTAGCGCTTCGCGCGCAAGCCTGCGGGCGCGTTTCGCATCTTCAGCGGGGCGGGTCCACGACGTATGGCTGTCCCTACGACGACCGGCTGTCGCCACGGCTGGCTGCGCGAGCTGCTGCCCATCGCCGACCCGACGCGGCAGTGGAGGTGATCAACGCCGGCGGCGTGAGCTACGCCAGCTACCGCGTGGCGGCGGTGATGGAGGAGCTCGCGCAGTACGAGCCCGATGCGTTCTTGATCTACTCCGGCCACAACGAATTTCTCGAGCGGCGCACCTACGAAGGTTTGATCGAGACGCCAGCGCCGGTCACCGCGCTCGGCGGCATCCTCAGCAGGACGCGCATTTGGGCGGCGGGCGCCAAACTCACAGGCGCGGGCCCCAGCGCAAGGCCGACGAAGAGCTGCTCGCTGAGGAAGTCGACACGATGCTCGCGCACTCAGTGGGGCCGCAGGACTACTCCGCGACGACGCGTTTCGCGCAGGTGCTCGAGCACTACCGTCAACCTGCGGCGCATGGTCGAGATCGCGCGCGGGCGCCGGAGGCGATCCTGATCACCACGGCGTCGAGCTGGAAGGATTGCTCGCCGTTCAAGAGTCAACCCAGCGTCGGCGCAGAGCAAGCCGCCAAGGCTGCTGAGCTGCGCGCAGGTCGCGCTGCGCGAAGAGGGCAAGCTCGACGACAGCCTCGCGGCGCTCGACTCCGCGCTGGCAATCGACCCGCGCTTTGCGGACTCACACTACGAACGCGCGCGCACGCTGCCGGCCGCTGGACGTACCGCGGAGGCCGAGCAGGCCTTCCAGCGCGCGATGGAAGAAGACGTTTGCCCGCTGCGCTCGCTGCCCGAGATGAACGACATCGTGCGCGAAGTCGCGCGCGAGAAAGGCGCGTTGGTCGACTTCGCCGCGTACGTGGAAGCACACGCCGAGGACGGCATTCCCGGGGCGAGCCAGTTTCTCGACCACGTTCACCTGAACATGGACGGCTATCGCGAGCTGGCGATGCTGCTGGTGGATGAGCTGGCGCGCGAGGGAGAGCTGACCAAAGCGCCAGGCTATGACGATGCTGCAATCGCCGCCGTGCGCGAGCGCGTGGAGGCGGGCATCGACCGAAAAGCGCGCATCCAAACGCTCAAGAACCTCTCGCGCGTGCTGGGATGGGCCGGCAAGATGGACGAAGCCGCACGCATTGCCCAGCAAGCGCTGGAAGACACCGGCGGCGACGCGGACGCCTACAACACCCTCGGCCGCACCGCCGCAGCAGCAGGACGAAGAGAAGAAGCGATGGACTGGTTCCGCAAGGCGCTCGAGGCCAACCCCGCGCACCCGGACGCGAACACGAACCTCGGAGCGGAGCTGTTCGCGCTCGGCCGCGTCGAGGAGGCGATCCCGTACTTCCAGGCGACGCTGCGAGACAACCCAAATTCGTGGGAGGCGCACCTGGACATGGGCCTGGCCCTATCGGCGCGCGGCGACTCGCCGGGCGCGGAGCGGCATTTCCGACTGGCGATTGCGTCTGATCCTCGCTCGTACGAAGCGCACAACAACCTCGGCGTCGAGCTGGTGCAGACCGGGCGCGTGGAAGAGGCCGTCCAGCACCTACGCATGGCAGTGCGCCTGCGGCCTGAGCTTGCCGACGGACATGCCAATCTCGGCGAGGCGTTGACCCGTCTGGGCGCCCTCGACGACGCGGAGAAGGAGCTTCGGCGAGCACTCGAGATCAGTCCGCCCACGGCGACGATGTACTTCAACCTTGGGGTCGCGGAACAGAGCGCGGGCCGGCTGGATGACGCGATCGCCAGCTACGGTCAAGCGATCGCACTCGATCCCAAGCTGAGCGGAGCGCGCCACAATCGCGCCGTCGCGCTGCTCGCACTCGGGCGGGACGCCGAAGCGATCGAGGAGCTCAAGACCGCGATTGCGATCGACCCGGAGTTTGCGCGCACGCACCCGGAGATCCGCGACATTCTCGCGGCAACCGCGCAGCAGTGAAAATTAATCCAGGTCCGCGATGACGGGCGCGTGGTCGGACGGCGTCAGCCCGTCTTGCTTCTTGCGGTAATCGCGGTCGATCCACACCTCGCGCAACCGCGGCGTCAGGTCCGCCGAGCCCAGCAGGAAGTCGATGCGCAGACCTTGGCGCTTGTGGAAGGCGCCGCCGCGATAGTCCCACCAGGAGAACTTCTGCTCGTCGGGATACTTTTGGCGGAACAGGTCGAGCAAGCCCGCGTCGTAGAGCGATTGCATGCGGTCGCGCTCGGCTTCGGTGTGGAAGATCGTGCCGGCCAGCCGCTCTTCGTTCCAGGAATCGATCGGCGCCGGGACGACGTTGAAGTCGCCGCAGAGGACGCGCGGACGCCCCGACGAATCCTCACGCATATGCTGCGCCAGCATGTCGAGCCAATCGAGCTTGCGCGGGTAATCGTCGTGCTCGACGGTCTTGCCGTTGGGCACGTAAACGGTGGTGAAGTGCAGGCCGGCGCAGTCGGCGGTAATCAAACGGGCGCCGAAATCCTCCTGCGTGGGCAGCCCTTTCTGGAGGACCTTGTCGACGGGCTTGCGGGTGAGAATGGCGACGCCGTTCCAGGCCTTCTGCAGGTGGGTGAAGGCGTAGTAGCCAGCCTCCTCGAGCGCGACGTACGGGAACTCGTCTTCGCTCGTCTTGGCCTCCTGAATGCCGACGATGTCCGGCTCGCGCGAGCGCAGCCAGTGCAATACGAAGTCCAGCCGGGCGCGCAGGCCGTTGACGTTCCAAGTAGCGATCCGCACCCCGCTATTACAGCAGGTTGGAGGCGTCTACTTCTTCTTGGCGGGCTCGGGCGCGGCTTCGATGGTGACGATCTCGAGGAAGTTGTCGTCCACGTTGCCCTCGACCTTCACCCACTTGCCCACGAAGTCGTCGGCCGGGTCCTCGATGAGCAGCTCGAAGATCTTTTTCGGGTTGCCTTGGTCGACGAAGACCAGGACGTGGTCATCGCGGTTCTTGCCCTGAGCGCATTTGGCGTGCTCGGCTTCGGTGACCTTGCCGTCCTCGGCGCACTCGGCGTAGGCGATCAGGCCGGTGCGGGTTTCGGCGAAGGCGAGCGTGGGGAGCAGCAGGCTCGCGAGGAGCAGGGTTCGCATGGCGTCAAAATTCCTTGGACGGGCCCGACTCGAGCCCGCTCTCAAGCCTTTAGAAGTATCGCCGCTCCGGATGGTTGCGCGAAGGCGGAGGTAAGCTGGAATTTCCTGGTGAGCGCATCTTCACATCGCCGTACGGTCGTCTTGAGAGTTGATCCGGCAGACCCGCGAGAAGCCGTGCGCCGGGCCTCGGAGATCCTGCGTCGCGGCGGATTGGTCGCCTTCCCGACCGAAACCGTCTACGGCCTGGGGCCGATGCGACGAGCGCGGCGGCGGTGCAAGGGATATTCGACGCCAAGGGCCGGCCGGCGTCAGACCTGTTGATTGTCCACATCGCCGACGCGAGCGAGCTTGGCTCGGTCGCCGCGGAGGTTCCGCCCGAGGCGCTGCGCCGGCCGAGGCTTTCTGGCCGGGCCCGCTGACGTTGGTGCTGCCAGCGTGGCGCGGCCATTCCGGCGATCGTCAGCTCAGGTCGCGGGACGGTCGCGGTGCGGGCGCCGCGGCATCGGGTGGCGCGGGCGTTGATTGAAGCGGCGGGGCTGCCGCTCGCCGCCCCTAGCGCCAACCTGTTCTCTCGTCCCAGCCCCACGCGCGCCGAGCACGTCCCTCAAGACCTGGACGGCCGCATCGACATGATCCTCGACGCCGGTCCGACCCAGGTCGGCGTCGAGTCGACCGTGCTCGACCTGACGACGGACCCGCCGGAGATGCTGCGGGCCGGGCGGCGTTCGCTCGAACGCTTGCGCGAGGTCTTGGGCGAGGTCGCCTTCCAGCAGCGCATCGAAGAAGCTGGGGCGGCGCCGGGTATGCTGCTCAAGCACTACTCCCCGCGCACCCGGCTCACGCTGGTCGCGGGCGCGGGCGAGCGGCTGCGCGCGTTGGCCGAACGACGCCTCGCGGCGGGAGAGCGCGTCGGCGTGCTGCTGCTCGACGCGGACCGGAGCCTGGTCGCGGGACTCGATGTCGAGGCGGGAGCCTGTTGGGCGGCCTGGCAGCGGAAGCGGCCGAGAGGCTCTTTGATGAGCTGCGCCGGCTGGACCGGCTCCGGCTCGACGTGATCCTCGCCCGCGCGCCCGAGCGGGAGGGCCTGGGGCTGGCCGTCTGGGACCGGCTCTTCCGCGCCGCCGAAGGCGAAGTCGACGACGGCTAACCAGTCCGCCCTTGCCCGTGACAGGGGCGATGGGTGATCATGACGCCGGTATGACGCGAAGAGAGTTCCTCGCCGCCTCCGCCGCGTCCGTGGCGACGCTGCGCGCGGCCGATTCCTGGCAGGCCGGCGACGTGGCCCACCTGCTGCCGGCCGCCAACGACCGCCGCATTCTGCTCAAGGCTTCGTTCCGCCGCGCGCTCGCCGAGCCGCCCAAGCTGCTCGTGGGCAAGCGCAAGGTCGCGGGCGTGCGCACCGATACGGCCGGCCGCTACTGGCGCTTCGATGCAGACGGTTTGCCGCCGGGTGAGGAGCATCGGCTGGCGCTCGAAGACCACCGCGGACGGCTTTGTGCGACCCCTGGCCGCTGAAAACCTTCCCTGCCCTGGACGCGCTGACCCGAGCGCTTGCGCCTGCTGGTCTACACCTGCGCCGGGGGCGACGAGCGGGTCCAGGCCTCGACCGGTGGCGTGAGCTTCCTGTCGATTGCGCGCAGGCAGCGGCTGTTCGACCGCGCTCTCACCTTCCAGCCCGACGCCGCGATCGGCAACGGCGATCACACCTACTGGGACCTCTACCGCACCGGCTTCCCGCCGCGCTATGGCAATGACGAGCTGCGCCGTGCGGTCGGCGAGTTCGATCGCACGCTGCCCATCCTCGGCACGGTTAACGAGGACGTGCTCAAGCACGTCGGCGAAGCGCAGATCGCCAGCCTCTACGGCGTGCGTTTCCGCTCGACGCCGATGTTCTTTACCCAGGACGACCACGACTATTTCGAGAACGATGAAGCCAACGACAAGATGGTCACCCTCCCGCCCGACCATCTGATGCTGCAGCTCGGCCGCGGCGTGCGTCGGCTGTGGTTTCGAGTTTCTGCCCGACCCGAACCGGCCCGCCGGATTGCCTGGGGCGTCTGCGCCGGACACGCCGCCGGGGACGGCGAAAGCTGCTGGACTTTGCGCTACGGCAAGCTTCGCCGCCGAGATTCTGCTGTTCGACTGCCGCCGCTATCTTCTGCTCGCTGGCGAACGCTCGATCGCTGCCGGAGACGGAGCAATGGCTGATGACCGCATGGCGGACAACTCGGTCCGAAACCTGGTCAACTGCTCGATGCCGCCCGTGTGGACCGCGGGCAAAATGGGCGACTGGGGCCTGGACGCTCGTCTGACGGCGAGCTGACGGACAAGGTGCAGAAGCCCTACTGTTAAGAGGGCTGGGCGCGGCAACATGACCGCTTGATGAACGCGACGTCCGAGCAGAAGGAGCGCATTCCGCTGTGGATCAGCGGCGACATGCACGCCCACGGCAACAAAGCGCTGCGCGCGGGCGAGGTCGACCTGAGCCGCAATCCGGTGAACGTCTCCAGCGGCGCGATGTCGACGGACGTGGGCGGCTGGCCCTCGGGATGGCGCAAGACGCCGCCTGTAATTCCGTCGCGCGTGACGGTGGAAACGCCTCAACCGGCGCTCGAGGAGAACGGCTTCCTGATCGTGGACTTCGAAGAGAGCGGGCGTGACGGTCCGCAGCTTCAAGTGGCGTCCGCACGACGGCGATGAGGCGATCGACACGCTCGGTTGCTCCAGACACATCACGCTGAAAACGTAGCCGTTTTCGCGGCGGGCGAGCCAGGCGCTCGCTCTGG
The DNA here is from genome assembly GCA_041394905.1 of Bryobacterales bacterium. Classification (GTDB taxonomy): domain Bacteria; phylum Acidobacteriota; class Terriglobia; order Bryobacterales; family UBA6623; genus RI-231. The sequence continues at coordinate 239,895 of JAWKHJ010000004.1, forward strand.
GAGGCGCTGGCACGGGCGGTCGGCGCTGCGCACGACCGCGGCTGCCGCAAGGAGAGCCGCAATGAAACGATCCCTTGCGAGCCTGCTCGACCGCCGCTCCTCTCCGGCGTTCCGCCGCTGTTGGGGCTGCGGTGACTGCGGGCAGTTTCGCTACCGAAGGCGACCTCGAAGCCGCCATGCAAGCCGCGCCGCAATGTCGCGGCCTTCCGAGCTGAAGATCACCGATCTGCGCATCGCGCACGTCAAGGGACGCGCCGATGCGATGTCCGCTGATCCGGCTCTACACCAATCAAGGCATCGTCGGGTTGGGCGAGGTGCGCGACGGGGCCGACCCGCGCTACGCGCTGATGCTCAAGCCGCGCCTGCTGGGCGAGAATCCCTGCGACGTCGACCGCCTGTTCCGGCAAGATCAAGCAGTTCGGCGGACACGCGCGGCAAGCCGGCGGCGTCTGCGGCGTCGAGATGGCGCTGTGGGACATCGCCGGCAAGGCCTACAACATCCCCGCCTACCAGATGCTCGGCGGCAAGTTCGCGATCAGGTTCAGCGCTGCTACGCCGACACGACGATTTCGCGATCCCAAAGAGTTTGCCGCACGCCTCAAGAAGCGCAAGGAGGAGTTCGGGTTCACGTTTCTGAAGATGGACCTCGGCACGCGCCTGTTCCCGGAGGACTCGTCGAGGTATCTCACCTAACCCATCGGCCGCAGCCAGTGGGAGAAGACGCGCGATGCACATGTTCACCGGCGAGAGCTGACGCCCGCCGGCGTCGACTTACCTGGCGAACTACGTCGCACCGTACGCGACAATGATCGGGTGGGAGACGCCGCTCGCCGCCGACCACTTCGGCCACATCGGCGTGAACTCCTGCATCTGCCTGGGCAAAGCGCTCGAAAAGTACAACATGGCTTGGCTCGAAGGACATGGTTCCCTGGCAGCACATGGACATCATGAAGGAGATCACCGACGCCGTCGACATCCCGATCCTGACTGGCGAAGACATCTTCTTGAAGGAAGAGTTCAAACGGCTGATCGACGGTCACGCCGTCGACATCGTCCATCCGGATTTGGCCAGCTCGGGCGGGCTGCTCGAGACGAAGAAGATCGGCGACTACGCGCAAGAAGCCGGCGTCGGGATGGCGATGCACTTCGCGGGCACGCCGATTTCGTTCATGGCGAACGTCCACCGTGCGGCGGCGACGGAGAACTTCATCGCGCTCGAGAATCACCTGCCGATGCCCTGGTGGTCGAGCATGGTGAAGACCACGGGCAAAGCCGGGCTGCCTTTGTTCAAGGACGGATACGCGCCGGTGCAGGATGGCCCCGGCCTGGGCGTCGAGCTAGTGGACGAGGTGGTCAAGGAGCACCTGTATGAACCCGGCTACTTCGAGCCCACGCCGGACTGGGACAAGGCGCGTCGAACGATCGGTTGTGGAGCTCAACAAGCGCATGACGGAAGCCTGACGAGACCCTCGATCAAACGAGCCAGAGCCCCCGGTGCAAACCGGGGTTTCTGCTGCGTGTGCCGGTCCCGGCATTGCTGCCGGGGCTCTGTTGTGGGACGCGCTGAGAGCGCTCTGACCTGCTACCATCCTCCCCATGCGCTTCCTCGCCTCGATCCTGCCCGGGATCTTCATGATCGGCTACGTCATCGGCACCGGTTCGGTGACGACGATGGCTTCGGCCGGGGCGAGCTACGGCATGTCGCTCACATGGACGCTCGTGCTGGCGTCCCTGTTCACCCACATCATGGTCGTCGCGCTCAGCCGCCTGACCATCCTCACCGGCGAGACCATCGCTGCACAGCTTTCGCAAGGCTTCGGGTCGCCGGTCACGGTCTTCATCATCTTCCGCTGGCCGCTACGCAGATCGCTTCGATCATCGGCGTGACGGCCATCATGACGGACGTCTTTCGCGAGTGGACGGCGATCTTCGGCGGCTCGGGCGTGCTGACGGTCATCTCGGGGGCTTGCTTCATCGGGTTGTTGCTGGCGCTGTTCTGGGTGGGTCGGCACCAGTTCTTCCTGCGCGTGCTGGCCGCCCTGGTGGCGTTGATGGGCGTGGCGTTCGTGTTCACGGCGGCCATGGTCGCCCCCGATGTCGATTCGATGATCGAGGGCTTCCAGCCATACCCGACGGCGACCTGGCGCTGCTGACGCTGGCATAGGGCACCTACGGATGGCCTGGTCGTGCTGATCACCCGCAGCATGGTGCGGGAGAAAGGCTGGCAGATGAGCGACTGGAGCGAGGTGATCCGCGACTCCGGCATCGCGATGACCCTGCTGTTCTTCTTGAACGCCGCCATCATGGCCTGCGCCGCGGGGACGCTCTTCCTCGAGCATCAGCCGGTCGAGCAATCGACATGGTGCGTACCCTAGCCGCTCGCCGGCAAAGTCGCCGTGGCAGGCTTCGTGCTGGGCATCATGGCCGCCGGCCTGTCGTCACCGTTCCCGAACTTCCTGCTCGGTCCCTGGATGATTCGACTTTTCTCGAGTGGAGCGCGACATGAGCCGACCGGGCTGCGCCCTGGTCGCTCGGACGAGGCAGCTGCGGCATGTGATCGTCCTGGCCTCGGCGGACGCCCGGTGCCGATCATGATCGCCTCGCAGGCGGTCAGCCCCTGGCGATGCTGCTCGTGGCGTTCGTCTGATTCTGATCTCGCGCAGGATCGCAAGGAGCATCCGCCTTCGGCCTTGATGCATTTCGGCATGGGGATCACGTTGCTGTTCTCGCTCTACATGCTCTACTTGCCGTCCTAGGCTGGCTCGGCCAGGGGTGTGGGGGCCGTCGGGTCATCCTGGCAACTTCGCAATTGACATCACCGCATCACTGCATCACGCTGAAGGTACGCGGACGACATTGAGCCTCGATGACGACGTTTACGAGGCTGCCTCCAATTGTCGAAGACGTCGGGCAAACGCTTGGGCGAGGTCCTTTCGGAGCTTGCCCGTCGCGCTCTGACGCCTCGCGAACCGATGAAGAGCGAGGAGAGAGTTCCTGAAGCCCTGACATTCCGCCCGATGCACCCGCAATCTTGGCCTCGACAGTCCAGAAGTACATTGATGAAGAAGGCATTCTCTGGAGCTGACGCTTCTCGACGTAAGCGTATTGCTGCCCTTGTCGTGGCCGAACCATCAGTTCACCACTGCGCGATAAAGCATATGAAGCAGTGGCAGGGACGATGGGCGACATGCGATCACACAGTTGGGTTTTATCCGCCTTTCATCAACACCCAAGGTGGTTGGCGTACCGATCAGCCTCATCGATGCGCAGCGCCTGCTTTACAGGATGACGTCGGGGCTCCAGGCATCAATACATCGAGGCCCTAGGGCCTCCCATGGCGAGCTTATGGGAGCCCATTTTGGGCGGATTCTCGGACCAAGGCAGACGACGGATGCGTACTTGGTTGCGCTACCGAACAAGAGGAGCGGAGTTTCCGCCACCTTCGATACGAGGTTGGCTGCGCTCTCAGAAAGCGTTCGCGTCCTCGACCCTTCGCCTGACCTAGCTCAATCCAGCTCCAACACAAACAGTGCGTGGCCGGCCGCGATCGCCACTTTCTGCTTGCCCTCCACTTCGTAGCTGACTGGGGCCGCAATCACCTGGCCGCCCAGATACCGCCGCCACAACAGCTTGCCGTCCCGCGCGTCTAACGCGAAGAAATGCCCTTCCCGGCTGCCGGCGAACAGCACGTTCGTCTTCGTCGAGAGGATCCCGCTCTCGCTCATATCGCCCAGGCGAAATTCCCAGGCGCTTGCCCGTCCGCGGTTCGATCGCGCGCACCGCGGCGTAGCCTGTGTCGACGTCGCGGATGTTGGGCTCGCTGCGCCGCGTGCCGGAAGTGACGGACTTGGGCGAGCCGCCTGCGTACCAGCGTCCAGGCTCAGACCTCGTCCCACTTGTAATAAATGCTCGAATACGCGTCCCAGGCGTTGACGTAAAACAGTTCCGTGACCGGCGAATAGGTCGGCGAATACCAGTTCGTCCCGCCCTGAACGCCGGGGAAGGTCAACGAGCCTTCATCAGGGCTCCTTGCCCTCGATCAGATCGGGCGGCCTTCGCGTCCAACCCTGGCCCACGTCTGGTGGATGAAGGGTTACCCAGGGAGGAACTCGCCCGTCACGCGGTCGAGCACGTAGAAGAAGCCGTTGCGGTTGGCCCACAGCATCAACTGCGCGGGCGGCCCTGCCAATCCATGTCGACCAGCACGGGCACTTGCACGGAGTCCCAGTCCCACTTGTCGTGCGGAGTGAACTGGAAGTGCCAGGCGAGCTTGCCTGTGTCAGCGTCGAGCGCCACCACGGACGAGCTGTAGAGGTTGTCGCCGGGACGGACATCGGGGTTCCAGTCCGGGCCAGGGTTTCCCACGCCCCAGTAGGTCAGGTTCAGCTCCGGGTCGTAGGAGCCGGTTACCCAGATCGAAGCGCCGCCGTCTTCCAAGCGTCGTTTTCCCAAGTTCCCGTGTGGCCCGGCCTGCCCGGGCCGGGCACGGTGTAGAACTCATGCCTGCTCGCCTGTCTTGGCGTCATAAGCCGCCAGGAAGCCGCGTATACCCAACTCGCCGCCGGCTGTGCCGATGATGATCTTGTCCTTGACCGCTAACGGCGCGAGCGCCAGCGCGTACCCGATCGGGTAGTTGCAAACCTCTACATCCCAGGCCTTGGCGCCGGTCTTGGCGTCGAGCGCGATCAGACGGCAATCGAGTGTCGCCAGGTAGACCAGCTCGTCCAGCACGGCGACGCCGTTGACCTTGCCGCAGCACGGGTAACGTTCGGCGGAACTTCGTGCTCATACTCCCAGAAGACCCGCCCCGTGCGTGCGTCCAGCGCGACGACGTCATTGGGAGGCTCTGTGATATACATCACGCCGTCGACTATCACCGGGCTGGTCTCGAACTTGTCGAGCGCAGAAGCTTGGAAAACCCAGTCGAGCTCGAGGTCGGGGGCGTTCTCGGGAGTGATCTGCTCGAGAGTGGTATGGCGCGTGCTGCTGTAAGAGCCGTTATAGCTGAGCCAGTTGGCCGGATCACGCTCTGCGTTCAGCAATCGGTCGTAAGGAACTTGGCCGGAGAGAGCGGAAGTCACAAGTACTATGGACAGCCAGCGCATTGCGAGAGCCATCATAGCCGAAGCAACCCCGCGCGCCCGCAAGACCTAACGTGCAACAGGAGATTTGGAATCGCCATGTTGATCGGAGCGCCCAAAGAAGTCAAAGACCACGAAACCTCGCGTAGGCCTCGTGCCCGCCGGAGTCAAGACGCTGCGGCAGGCCGGCCACGAGGTGGTCGTCGAGGCGGCGGCGGGCGAGGGCAGTTCGATCCCGGACGAGGAATATCGCGCCGCCGGGGCTGTCGTGGTCGATTCTGCTGCGGACGTCTGGGCCAAGCCGACATCGTGGTGAGCAGCCGGAGCCGCAGCCGAGTGAGTACGGCGGCCTACGGCCAGGTCTGGGACCCCGTTCACCTACCTGCATCTGGCGCCGCTGCGCGACCTGACCCAGCGACTGCTCGATACGCGCACCACAGCCATCGCCTACGAGACGGTTCAGCGCGACGACGGCGCCCTCCCCTTGCTCGAGCCAATGAGCGAGGTCGCCGGCCGGCTCGCGCCGCAAGAAGGCGCTGAGTACCTGGAGAGCGCGCACGGCGGACGTGGCGTCTTGCTGGGCGGCGTTCCGGGCGTGCCGCCTGCGGAAGTCGTCATCGTGGGCGCGGGCACGGTCGGCTCGAACGCCGCCAAGGTCGCTATTGGCACGGGCGCGCACGTCACAATCCTCGACCTCAATGTCGACCGCTCCGCTGGCTCGACGACCTCTACTCCGGCAAGATCACGACGCTCGTCTCGAATCCGGCCGTGCTGGAAGAGGCGTGCCTGAAGGCCGACCTGTTGATCGGGGCGGTGCTGGTGGCGGGCAAGTCGGCGCCGAAGATCATCACGCGCGACATCATCCGGCATGCGCAGCGGCTGGTCTTCGTCGACGTAGCGATCGACCACAGGCGGCTGCTCGGAGACGTCCAAGCTGACCACGCACTCCGATCCGGTGTTCACTGTCGACGGCGTGATTCACTACTGCGTGACGAACATGCCCGCTTTGGCGCCGCGCACCTCGACCTTCGCATTGACCAATGCCACGCTGCCCTATCTGCAAAAGCTGGCCAACCTGGGAGGGAAGAGGCGGCCAGACGCCGACCTCTGGTACAGATGCGCGCCTTCCAACACGTACGCCGGCCTGATCGCCCACCCGGCGGTGGCAGAGTCGCAGCAGCGAGCGTTCCACCCTCTGAATCTCTGACCGGTCGGGCGCAAGGTTGCCTTGCGCTTTGGCCGGACGCGTCGTAGGATCATTGCGGACCGGAATGTAACCCTCCTGGGGCGATCCACGCCCGAACAACCGCCATGTACCGCCAAGCGCCGCGCCTTGCCTGCTTCTTGCTGCTCGCCTCGACTCTGGCTCTGGGCCAACTCAGCCGGTCCCGCCGCGTGGGGATGGACCAGCAAGACCTGGGCGGCAACAACAACATGGCGGCGCTGTCGGCGCCAGACACCGCACAGCCGGCCTTCGTCTCCGGTGGCGTGAAGATGTCTGACGGCTCGCCCGTGCCCAAGGAGACGCGGGTCAGTATGTTCTGCGGCGGCTTTCCGCGTGCGAGCGATTTCGTCAACCCGAAGGGCGAATTCGACATCGACCTCGAAGGCGGCTCGCAGCGTGACCGACGCCACGCGCCTCCGCCGCGCCTCAGGCTTGCCGGAGCGAAATGCCCTCGGCATGGTCAACCTGAGCGGCTGCGTCGCGCGCCGAGCTGCCTGGCTACGACTCCTCGGAGATCGCGCTCGCGATGCACTCGACCCTGGACAGCCCCGATGTCGGCGAAATCATCCTCACCCGCCAGAAAGGCTTAGTCGGCGACACCGTCAGCGCCACCTCGCTCGAAGCGCCGAAGAAGGCCGCCAAGAACTACGAGAAGGCGCTCGAGGAGGCGCACAAGAAGGAGCCCAAGGGCGACAAGATCGTCGATGCTCGAAAGCGCCGTGAAGGAGTACCCCAAGTACGCCGCTGCTTGGAACATGCTAGGTGACATGCGCATGCAACTCGGCCTGCAGGATCAGGCGTTGGCGGCTTACGAGAACGCCGTATCAGCGGATCCGCAGTTCATCCTGCCCTTACTCCTGGGCTGCTACGACTGGTCGCAGCCACGGGCGACATGGAGCGCGCCGCCGCCATCGGCAAAAAAGCGCCTGAGCTCAATCCCAACATGGACGACGTGCGCTTACATGTGCGCGGCGCACCAGGCCGGACAACGAGAACGCGGCCGCGACTGCCAGCCAAATGATCGAGCGGGGCCGCCACGGTTCGGGTAGGCCTGTCAGCTTCGGGGAGCGGCGCTACGAACATGCGGCAGTTCGAGCTCGCGGCAGCGGATCTCCGCAAGTTCCTCGAGCTCGACCCGAACGCTACGGCAGCGGAGAAGATCCGGACGTCGTTGAAGGAATGGGAGTCGCTGGGCGTGGTGAAGCCGGCGGCGAATTAGCATTCCCGCGAATGAACAGAGCCCCGCCAGCAATGGCGGGGGCGAAGCGCTCGTCGAATCGTGACGTTGAACCCTGGCATTGCTGCCAGGGCTCGGTTATGCGCGACGAGGCAGAACGCGGCGGTTCACTGGGTTGCCGTCCACGTCGCAGTGCTCGATCACGAGCGATTCCTCTTTGTCCGCTGGGTTGACAGCCACGTTCACGAAACCGCCCTTGATGCGCAGGAAGCGATGATAGCGTTTGTCCTCGCCGCGGCTGGGCGAAACGGCATGCTCGTCGCTCGCCGGCCCGCAGCCGAATTCCTCGACGCCCGTTTCCGGGTCGACCGAATGGTACTGCCAGTGGCGGTCGCCGTTCATGAGGATGACTTGTCCCTCAACGTTCTCCTTCAACCACGTCCGGAACTCATGACCCTCTTCGGCGAATGCCGGGTTGGCATGGTTGTCGTTCTTGCGGGCGTGGTCGGGACCGACGATCGGGTTCGGGTTGATCAGGAACTTCCAGCGCGCCGTCGACGAACGCAACGCGTCCTCGAGCCAGCGCTTTTGCTGCTCGCCCCAAATCGTCTTTTGTGGACCGTCGGGCGCGTCGTTCGGCGAGCGGTAATCGCGCGAGTCGGGCAAAAACACCTCGAGATCCGTTCCCCAGCGAAAGCGCCGGTAGAGCGGCTCGCCAGCCGGCGGCAACGGGATCTGTTCGCGGAATACGTGCTGGCCTTGTTCGAAGTTGAACGGCAGCATCTTGGGATTGTCCCGGCCCGGCCAGCAGTCGTCGCTGTAGAGGTCGTGGTCGTCCTTCTGCCAATAGACGGGCACGTTGCGCAGGCAGGAGTAAAGCGACGGCAAGCTGTACATGCGCTGCCAGTGGTAGCGCGCCGCGTCGACCGAATTGGCGACGGGGTCTTCTGAGTCGTAGTAGACGTTGTCGCCGGAGGAGAGCAGGAATGCAGGCTTGCGCTTCTCGATTGCGCGGCAGATCGCGAACCCGTCGGGCCGGTCTTGTCGGCAGCAGATCTGGCAGCTGCTGAGGGCGAAGTGGACGGGCGCGGCGGCATCCTCGCGCGGTGCGGTGCGGAAGCGGCCGGTCAGGCTGTCGTCCGCACGCTTGCCGGCGGCGCCGCGTGTTTCCACCGCGAAGACGTATTCGTGTCCGGCTCGGCGCCCATCGATGCGGAACTGGTGCGTATGATCCGCTTCGGGCCGCACTTCAACCCACTCGAGCGTGCGACGGCGGCCACGGGCAGAAGCCGGTTCCAGATGCACCCGCACCGCCCCCTCCGCCCCCGGACAGGCGCCCTCGAACTTGGTGATGTTCCGCCAGGCCAGACCGGCTTGGCCTCGGGCGCCGGCGATGCGCGGGATACCGTCCGCCAAGCGCGAGGCTGCTGTAGTGCGCCGCGTCCACAGAACGACCGACGTTGGCGTGAGCTCGCCGACGCGCACACCGGAGGCTTGGCGGGTGTTCGACGGCGGCGTGGCGCGCAGGGCAGCAGTGGCCAGCATGGCGCTGAGAGCTTCGCGGCGGGTGATCGGGCTGTTCATGGCGAGAGTTAGTCTAGCGCTTCCGCCTGCCCAAAATCCACGCCAAGGCCGCGACGCGACCTGCTCCGACTCACAGGAAAGCTGCCGTCACGATGCTGGCTTGGCGCCCGTCGACCGTGACGACGATGTCGACTTCTCCGCGTCCGGCGAGGGAAAGCGGCAGCAAGCCGATGTTGAGCTGGTCGAGCCCATCGAACTGTCCTTGCGCCACCGGGCCGCTAAAGGGCACGGGGATCAACGACCGTGACCTCTCCTGAGGCGTTGCGCAATCCGGTGCCGAACAGAAAGATGTATTCGACCCGGCCGAACCCAGATCGAGTGGAACTGGGACAAGGTTCGCGTCGAAGATGACGCCCTGGGCGCGATCACCCTGAGCCGACGGAGAGATACACCGCCGGCGACACCGGATCCACTACTGGCTGCAGAGAAAATTCTGTCGGCCTCAATCTCGATGCCTCCGCTGCGACGAATTGGCCATTCTGCAGGACCTGCAAGGTAGCCGTTCCAGGAGCGGCTTCGGGAGGCATCAAGAAGTTCATCTGACCGTTCGCGACTACGTAGAGACGTGCATTGCGGAGCACACCAGCTTACCGGTGACCTCGACTCACAAATCCCCCAATGTCCAGGCAGAGAAGAATCAACTAGGTCGGAGTCACGATGCTGGCGCCAAAACCGGAAACAAACGAGTTGGGCGCAAGGCCGTGTTCGGCTGCGAAACTGGCGCCGTTCAGACTGGCAAACCGGGGATCCGAGGTACTGACGATGAAGCGATACGGTTGATTGAAGTGGGGAGGCAGCGAGTCTCCCTCGCTGAGGTGACCGCCCCATCTCCTCTGAGCTCTGATGGATATCCAAGTAATACGAGCCAGGCTGCAATTTCGTCGGCCCAACCGTCGCGGTCTCGCCGACCTCCGGAACTTTGTCCACCAACACATTCCCTGCACTCCCGAAGAGCCGGACGCGCAAGCGTTGGTCCGACGGAACCGAGAGCGTGGACAGCCAAATGTCTGTCGGTTCGTCGAGCGGGACCATACCAGTCGTAGTCCTGCACCGCGCCGGGAGATCGAGAAGCTCGCGGTGTCCCGCCAGGGCGTAAGCTTCCAGCACCTGGTTGATGGGGATCGAGCCCGCCGTTGCAATCGGGTCCGGCCAAGTGTTCGGCGAGCCGTGTCGTTCGGCTCGTAGCAGTCGATTCTACGGCGAATCGCCAGCTCCACCTGTACGGGACAGGAAAGTCTCCTGGTGAAGAGACTGCGTCCTCGAAAAGCTCCACCTTGAATGTCGTTCCGGCATCGACTTCAAAGGCAACTTCGAGAGCTTGCGGACTCGGTCCTTGACCATTCGAGCATTCTGGCAACGACCCCCAGGCCCGACGGCGGAATGATGCGCATCTGCGCGCGAGAGGGAGCGGTCGTCTGGACCTGCGCAATCACATAGCCGCCGCCTGGATCGGACGGCACGGTGAACTCGTAGGTGTCCTTCTCGAATTGCATGCCCCAGGTGCTGTTGATCTCCTCGCCAGCCTCTGTCGGCTGGTACGGAGCACATTCATGCTGGGCCTGTGCGAGGCTCGCAGAGAGCATCACTGCAAGAATCACGGTAGGGGGTCGCGCAAATCGTCCCGAACTGAAAGGAATGTTGGTTTTAAGCAATTGGGTTCTCCTCAAGCCATAGGGCGACCCAAGGATAGACGTCTTTTGGTCAATCACCAAGAAACATATCCGCGACGCCCTTGCAGTGCGACATAGTTTCGCGGTCTGATTTAGACCATGGCGCGCACGTTCTTCCTCGCCCTAGGACTGTTCTTGATGACCTCGATCTCCCCCGCCGAGTGGGTTTACTTCGGCACCGGCGACACAGCTCTTTACGTCTCGAAGTTCGATCCCAAGACCGGGTCGCTGAGCGAGCCAAGAGCCGTCGCCGAAATCTCTCGCCCAAACTTCCTCGAGATTCGACCGGATGGACGGCGCATGTACGTCTGTAGCCGCGAGCCCGCGAATGGTCCCGATGCGCGGGGCGTCGTCATCGCTTTCGCCATTGATCCCAAGACCGGCGACATCGAGCGCCTGAACAGCCTTGACACCGGCGCGCCTGGGCCCGCGCATGTCACGGTCGACCAAACCGGCCGCATGGTCGTCGTCGCCAACTACACCGGCGGCAGCATCGCGGCCTTCAAGCTCGCCAAGGACGGACGCTTGGCGCAGCGCACGGCGCTCATCCAGCACGAGGGCTCATCGGTCAACAAGCGCCGCCAAAGCGAAGCGCACGCGCACTCGGTCAACTTCTCGCCGGACAATCGCGTAGTCGTTGCGGCGGACCTCGGCCTGGATAAATTGATGCTCTACGATGCCGACCCTGCCACCGGCAAGCTCACGCCAAACGACCCTCCCTTCGCAACCGTCGCGCCGGGTTCGGGCCCGCGCCATTTCGCTTTCCGGCCCGACGGCAAGTTCGGCTACGTCATCAACGAGATGGCATCGACGATCACCGCGTTCCGGTACGATGCGGCGACCTCGGCCTTGAGCGAGATCCAAACCATCTCGACGCTACCTGAAGGATTCAAGGGCGACAACACGACGGCGGAAGTCCAAGTCCACCCGGACGGTAAATTCCTCTACGGCTCGAACCGCGGTCACGACTCGATCGCGGTGTTCTCGATCGACCACGCGTCGGGCAAGCTCACGCCGGTCGAGATCGAGCCGACGCAAGGCAAGACGCCGCGCAACTTCCGCATGGACCCAAGCGGGCGGTATCTGTTCGCGGCGAACCAGCAAAGCAACTCGGTGGTCGTTTTTCGCGTGGATGCGACCACGGGCAAGCTGACGCCGACGGGCGTCTCGGTGGAAGTCCCCTCGCCGATGTGCGTACGCTTTGTGGCGAACCGCTGAATCACAGAGCCCCAGCCGCAACGTTCGACTGCGGCGCCGCCATTTCAAAACACCTGCTCTCGCTAAGATGAGAGCGGCTTGTCCCGCTCCGCGCACTGGTCTTCGCTCAAGGAAATCGCCGATTCTCTACCGGCTTCTCCCGGCGTTTACCTCTGGAAATCAGCGTCGGGAAAAGTCATCTACGTCGGCAAGGCCAAAAGCCTGCGCGACCGCGTGCGCAGCTACTTTCTCGACGACAAGCTGGCCGACATCAAGACGGGCTCGATGTTTTACGAGGCCCGCGACATCCACTACATCGCCGTCGCCAACGAGAAAGAAGCGCTCGCGCTCGAGAACAACCTGATCAAGCAGCACAAGCCACGCTTCAACGTGCTGCTGCGCGACGACAAGACCTACCCCTACATCAAACTCACCGGCGAGCAGTGGCCGCGCGTCTACGTCACACGCCGGCTCAAAAAAGACGGCTCGACCTACTACGGGCCCTACTTTCCGGGGAACTTAGCGCACCGGCTCGTCCACTTCATTCGACGCTGGTTCAAGGTGCCGTCCTGCCGTGTGGACCTGACGCGTTTCCATCCGCGGCCTTGTCTCGAGTTCCACATCAAGCGCTGTCTGGGGCCGTGCGTGGAAGGTCTGACGACGAGTGAAGAGTACGGTCAGGCCGTCGCCGACGTGCGCGCTTTCCTCGAAGGCCGCCATACGGACCTCGTTCGCGACCTCAAGCAGCGCATGCTGCAAGCGAGCGAGGCGATGGAGTTCGAGCGGGCGGCGCGTCTGCGGGATTTGCTCTCCACGGTCGAGGAGATGAAGGAACGCCAGCGCGTCGCGGCAGCCGAGGGCGCCGACGTCGACGTGTATGGAGTCTACGCCGAGCCGCCTCTGGTCGCGGCGAACCTGTTCCACGTCCGCAATGGCCGCGTGGTCGACCGGCGCGAGTTCTTCTGGGAAGAGATCGAGTCGTTCGACATGTCGGTTTTCCTGGGCAACCTGCTGATGCAGATCTACCTCGATCAGCAGTACGTGCCGTCACTGATCCACGTGCCCGAAAGGTTCGAAGATCAGGACGTGCTGGCCGAGTTGCTCACGGAGCGCCGGGGCAAAAAGGTCGAGATCGCCGTGCCGCAGCGCGGGCCCAAGCGCGCCATGCTCGACCTTGTGGTCTCCAACGCCAAGCACGCCTTCGATCAGCGCTTCCGCGTGATGAAGCCCACGGCGGAACAACTAGCCCGCGCCTGGCGTGACGCGCTGAGCCTGCCCGAGCCCGAGGAGGGCAAACCTGTCTCGGACCGCATCGAGTGTTTTGACATCTCCCACATCCAGGGCTCGGACGTGGTGGCCTCGATGGTCGTATGGCAAGACGGCGCGATGAAGAAGAACGACTACCGCAAATTCATCGTGAACCGGGCCGAGGGCATGGGTCATCGCGGCAATGACGATTTCGCTTCGATGCGGGAAGTCGTTGGCCGGCGCTACGGGCGATTGCAGACGGAGAACCGTCCCTTCCCGGCCCTGGTGCTCATCGACGGCGGCATCGGACAGTTGCACGCCGCCGCCGAAGCGCTCGAAGAATTGGGCATCACGGATCAACCGCTGGCCGCCATCGCAAAGAAAGAAGAGCTGATCTACGTCTACGGGCAGGAGGACGAGCCGCTTCGCCTGGATCGCTTTTCGCCCATTCTGCACATGGTGCAGCGCATCCGCGACGAGGCGCACCGCTTCGCCGTCACCTTTCACCGCCAGCGCCGCTCTTCATCGCGGGTGCGCTCCTCATTGCTCGACATTCCGGGCGTGGGAGAGAAGACGGCGCGCAAGCTGTTGCGCCATTTCGGCAGCCTGCAACGAGTCAAGGAAGCCTCGCTCGATGAGCTCGCCGAGGTAGCTCCATTTCCGCTCGCCCAGCGCATTCACGAAAAGCTCGGGGCCCCCGCCTCGTCCGACGCGCCGGTGTAACTTTTCGCCTCGAAAGACGGTTTGGCGGGCGTGGAAAAGCTTGACGAGTTGCCAGGTTGGCGTGACAGTCTTTACAATCAGGCGCACTTGGAGTGCTTGCCTAGAGGCCCAAAATCGAAATAGAAATTGCGGCTGGGGAACTGTTGGAGAGCCGCGGGAGGGTAGGATGAGCCGTCTTGCAGTGGTCTTGTTTCTGAGCGCCGCCGCACTCGGGGCGGCCTGCTGGGGAAACGATCGAGCAGGCGTTGCGCGCGGAGCGGCAGGGGCGCGGACGCGAAGCTCGCATGCTGCTGGCGCGCGCCGCGGCCGAAAACCCCAACGACGCCGAAGCATTGCTCGCCAATGCCGAGCTGCTTGACCGCTACGGCGACCCGGAAGCCGCGCCGCCTATGAGAAAGTCCTAGCCGCCTCGCCCTCCCAGGAGCAAAAACGCGCCGCCGCCCGACGGCTGCTGGCGCTCAGCCTCGAAGCCAACGAACTCTCCCAGGCGCGGGCAGCCGCCGACGCCTTCCGCGAAGCCGGCGGCTCAAACCTTCCCGACGCCGCGATCGCGTTGAACGCCTCGCCGCGCTCGGACGACTCTGGATACGGCTACACAGAAGTCCCGGGCCTCTACGAATCGTTCCTGCGCATGGCGGCGCTCTCGACCGATCTGGATCCGCACGAAATCCTGCCTGCGCTCGCACGCAACCTCGTAACCGGCGGCTACCGCAGCTCACGCGGCGGCGAGGCGATGCAGGAGACCGAGTATCTCAAGCTGCTCAAGCAATACCTGACGCAGGCACGCGAGCTCACCGTGTTCGCCGGCGGCGACCAGGCGCTCGACGTCCCTGATTGCGAGTCCGCCGAAACTGCCGAGATCCTCAAGATCCTGGGCTACCGCTTGCGCGGCGAATGCGGGCCTGAGGCTGTGCTCGAGACGGTCAATCCATCCCGCGCATTCCTCTCGATCGACTCCGCTTTCCCTCTGGCCGAGCTCGAGGACGCCTATCGGCGCGAAGCGGCTTTTCACCTCGACTACAAGCCGACCCAATTGCCCGTGCTGTTTGGGCCCGAGTATTGGGTGGGCGCGGCCAAGAGCAAAGACCCGGGCTCGTTCATCGAAGCCTTCTTGGGCGACCTGCTGCTGGCGCGTCTCTACGTCGCGATGTCGAAGCTCCATCGCCCGACGGCTCTGGCGCTCAAGGAGCAGATCCCGGCCGAACGACTGAAGAACTACGCAAACGTACTCGACTTCTTCGGCGCTTCTTTCGAGATCCGCAACGGAAAAGCGACCTACCCGGGCCCGGAAGAGTTCTGGCGCAAGCTCGTGGGCGTTGCGCCCGCGCAGGGCGCCGAGTTCTATCAGGGCTTGATCGAAGGCGACGACGGCTGGATGGCAGCATTTTTCGACGCTCTGCAACGCGTGGACGGTCCGGCGCAAGCTTACTTCACGAATCCGCAGCGCATGGAGCGCTTCTATGACGCTCTGCGCGGACGCATCACCAGCCCCGGCCCGGCGCGGCCCATCTTCCGCGCCACCGGCGACCTACTGCTGCTCACTTCGCGCATGGCGTTCAAGGCCGACGGCTCTCCGCTGGTCCCTGGCGGCGTAGCCCCTTGGCAAGAGCTCTTCGTCAAGCACCCTCACGGCAAGTACGACGGAAAGCTCACCAAGTCCGCACAGAACTGGCAGAACGGCGACGACGTGATCGAGGCGATGTTCGCCATGTGCCGCAAGGTCATCGAGAACGAGCCGCTGAAGATGTTCCTGGCCATCACCGATCTCGAGCGTGATCGCCCCACTCCGCTCGCCGAGGCCACCGTGCGGCGGATGCAGTTGGCCTATCCGCAGTTTGGCGGGCAGTTCGCGCTGCTCAACGAGGCGGTGTTGAGCGACGCAACCATCTCCGCCTACTTCGACACGCTCGAGAAGATCTCGAAGATCGGCCGCACCACGCGCCGCGCGAACGCCGTGGGCACGCAGCAGGCGCTCGCTTCGCTCTGGGCGATTCTCGTGAGGCAAGGGCAGATCCAACCCGCGCAGGCCGATGCTTCGCTCGCCCGCACCATGGCCCTGTTCGACGCGATCGAGGACGAGAAGACGATCTTCCGCGCAGGCCGTGATGGCCTGACCGGGTTGCTTGCCTCCGCCGGAGCGTCCGCCGACGCCTCGCCGCAGGACGCCATTCTCGCGCTGCTCGCGGGCCAACCAGCTACCGGAGAAGAGACCGCCCACCGCGAGATCGTGCGGCGCATGAACACCCTGTTCAACCAGCAACGGCTCGTTTCGGTGAAGACCTTGTTCGACTTGGCCGATCACCTCGAGCGCGTGTCGCGCGGCGAGAGCTACAACGCGCAGATGGCCAACCGCTTGGCCGCAACGATCTCCGAAGTCACTCTTCCGAGCTCCGAACTTTCGACGCCGGAGGCGAACGCGCTGGTGCGGGGCGACTGGGTCGACGATCACATCCGCGACCAGCGCACCTTGAACCTGAGACGCTCGGTCGACAAGGCGCAAGCCAGCCCGTCGTCGATGATCGACATCTTGGGCGAGATTGCGCCGCTCCTACGCGACTCGCTCGTGGGGCTCGTCTACATCTACTACTCGCCGCCCGGCGCAGAGCTGATTCGGGCCAATCCGCTCTTCGTGCGCAGTCACGACTTCCTCGGTCCGGAAGGCAGCCGTTCGTGGTCCGCACCGCGGCTGCAAGGCTCGGGCTGGCCGACAAGCGCCGGGGGACGCCTGACCGGATCGCTGGTCGGGCTTGCTTACGCCCTGAACGACGCCGAGCAGAATTTTCTCATCCCCACGGAACGCCAAGCGCTGATCTGGCAAGACTTGGCGCCACAAGTGCTACTCAACGCGACAGTAGGCCGCTGGTGGGGCGTGGATCCCAACGCGATGCACTTCGTTGGATTGCACCTGCGGCTTGGCCGTGCACTGCTGACGCAATCCGCATTGGATCCGACCCTCCGCGGCGAAGTGCTGGAGGTGTTGGAAACACGGGTTGAGCCTGCCCGCCGCTGGGCCGTCGAGCAGGGCTTTAGGACCGGCCGCTTCGGGGAGGCGATTGCTGAGATCGCGCCAGCAGAGCTTTACGAATTAGCGATGCGCATGCGCCAAAACAAGCCTGAGCGGGTCCGGGAGCTTGGATCGCCGTTCGCCGAGGCGCTCGATGCCATGCCGGACGGCGTCAACTACGAACGCGTCGCGATGCTTTTCGGTTCGCCGCACCCCGAGCTTTCGCATTCCTATCGTCTCGACCTGCTCCACCTGCCGCTGTTTCCAACCGTGATGGGTTACTCGAGCCGCGTGCTGGCCGAGAGCTGGGAATCGACCAACCTCTATTGGGCGGCCCTCGCCGACGCTGCTCACCTGGAGCCGGCGATGCTCAACCTGCGTGCTCCGGAGTGGACGCAGCGCGCCATCGAGCGCATATTCGCGACGCACCTGGAAGATTGGCCGGCCCTGCTGCGCTCGATGCGCATCATCGGCGAGGAGTACCGCACGCGCATGCAGTCGCAGCTCGCCGCCGAGACTCGCGCGGCGGCGAACTGAGCAGTCGGACTCGATTCGGGCTCATGGGTTTTTTGAGGCAATTCGTATGAAATCGATTCGCACCCTTGTCACTGTCGCGCTTGTAGCGGGAGCCGCCGGCGCGATCGCACTGCTGCAACCGCCGGCGCTCGGACAAAACCTCGGCGGCGACAACACGCTGTTTAGCGTGGATGTCGACCTCGTCGTCCTCAACATCGCCGTTACGGATCGGCGCGGCAACTACGTAACTGACCTCAAGCCGGACGATTTCCGCGTGCTCGAAGACGGCATCGAGCAACAACTAGCGACCTTTGGCGCCGGCAACGCCGCTCCTGTGCGCGTCTCGACGTTGGGAACGCGTCAGGTGGACCGCCCTGACGAAGAGCAGCCCTCACCAGGCGAGCCCGAGGAATCGTTGCCGGTGGGCGACGCCTTCGCGGGCGCGAACGTGTTCATCCTGTTCGATACGTCGAACTTCATGTATCGCTCGTTCGTCTATGCCGAGGACGCCATTGCCGACTTCATCCGCGGGCTCGATCAAGCCGACTCGGTCGCGGTCTATGGCTTCAGCCGCAACCTCACGCGGCATGCCGGCCTGACCGACGAGCGTCTGGACGCGATCAAGGGCCTGCGCCGCTCGGTCGCCGGCGATGAGACCGCGCTCTACAACTCGCTGCTGCTGACGTTGCGCGACGCGGCAAAGGTGAGCGGCCGCAAGGTGGTCATCGTCTTCTCCAACGGGCCTGACACGGCCTCCACCGTCGGCCCGGACGACGTGGGCGCCATCGCCGAGGATGAAGGTATCCCGATCTACGTGATCTCGACCAAGGAGCTGAACAAGGACCCGATCTCCTCGAACGCCTTCCGGCGCCTCACATCGCGCACGGGCGGCCGCGCATACTTCGCGAAAACTTGGCAGCGTCAATCGGAAGCTTTCGTGAACATCCGCGAAGAGCTGGCCAGCTCCTACACGCTGACCTACTATCCGCAGCCCAACCCCAACCGTAGCTGGCGCAACATCGAGGTCAGCCTGGTTGGCGGCGACGACGTAAAGCGCTACCGCATCCGAACCCGGAACGGCTACCGCCCGAAACTCTAGCTCGCAGGAGCGCCCCGAGAGTTGACACTCACGAGGCGTTTTGCGACTCTAAAAAATACCGCTGCTCCTCAGTAGCTCAACGGTAGAGCATCCGGCTGTTAACCGGAGGGTTGTAGGTTCGAATCCTACCTGAGGAGCCAATCCTTCCCCCTTTCCCGACCTTGCTGCTCAACTTGGTTCACGCAGATCGCGCGCGGGCGCTCTAGCTGGAGCCGCGCCACGGCTCCGCGCTTCCTCAAGCGATGGCAGAGCCAGAGAGAATCGCGTCTGGAGGAATAGCGTCCGGGCAGAGATCGGTGCGCCTTTCCGTCACTGGGTCTGCGACAGGCCGATTCGCAGAAAACCTTCTTCGGCTGCCCAGGGTCATTGACCCAATGCAAAGACAGGCCCGACAACAGGAGGGCGCAGTCCTCCGGCCAGCGAGCTAGCTCCCTCGAGGAGCGCCAATTGAGAACAAACGTGCGCTAGCCCAGATGCCCTAGGAAAAGACCCAAGTTTCCTTGCCCCAGGTAGGCGAGAAGCGTATACTCTCGTGATGTTGAATTCACGCCCATCATGCGATGGACTTCACCAGGGAGAACTACCTTGAAAAAGCTGATCCTGCTTCTGGCCTTGTCGATCGTCGCGTTTCAGCCGCGTGCATTTGCTCAGGCCGATCGCGCGACCATCGCCGGGCAAGCTGTCGATTCGAGTGGCTCGGCGGTTGTTGGTGCGGAGGTACGCATCGTAAACGTCGACACCAACTTGACGCTTGACACCGTTGTCAACGAGACGGGCAACTACCGCTTCGTCGCTGTGCCGGTCGGCATGTATACCCTGACGGCAACCGCCCCGGGTTTCCAAACCTACGAGCGGCAGAACATCCAGGCCAACGGCAACCAAACGACAATCGTCGAGATCGCATTTCAGGTCGGAGCCGTGAGCGAGACCGTGACGGTCGTCGCCGGCGCTGTTCCGCTCATCTCGCCCGAGAGCTCGGAAGTGGGCGTGGTCGTCGAGTCGAAAAAGTTCCTCAATCTGCCGCTCACCCTGGGCGGCGGCATTCGCAATCCTTCGAGCTTCATCAAGCTTGCTCCCGGAGTAGCGTCGACGAGCACCTGGAACAAGTCGATCAACGGCGGCCGACAGTTCGACGACGAAACCTACTTTGACGGCATCGCTCTGAGCCGAGGCGACCTCAGCAACGACGGCGAGGTCAACCCGTCGGTCGATGCGATCGCCGAATTCAAGCTTATCTCGAACAACTACTCCGCCGAGTACTCACACGCGGTCGGCGGGATCACAAGCTTCACGCTCAAGAGCGGAACCAACCAAATACACGGCACCGCCTTCCATTTCTTCCGCAACGACAAGCTAGACGCACGCAGCTTCTTCTCAGCAGACAAGTCGCCGGTGCGGCAGAACGAATGGGGCGGCACGATCGGCGGGCCGATGGTCAAGAACCGCACGTTTTGGTTCTTCTCTTTCGATCAGTTCTACCGCCGCGGCGGACAGGTCAGCGGCCTGAACACGCTGCCGACGGCCCAAATGCAACAGGGTGATTTCGGCGAGCTCGTCACCGAGGCAAATCGGCCGATCTACGATCCGGCGACAACCACGGTCGGTGCGAACGGCGCCACGCGCAATCCGTTCCCCAATGCGGTAATCCCGGAGTCCCGCTGGAGCCGCGTTACGTCTGTTATGCTGCCGTACCATCCAAAACCGTCGCTGCCGGGCATCGCGCAGAATGACATTGCGCCGCTTTCGAGCAATTTCCAGGACCACCGCACTCTGGGGTTCAAACTAGACCATCGGATAAACGACAAACACCGCATCAGCGGCATGTTCAACGCAACGGATCGACCGGCTCAAAAAAGCCCTGGGCCGTCACGGTTGATTCCTGTCGGCGATACGACCGCGCTGGCGAACTACAACATCCAACGCGTGACGACGCGTATCATTCACGCCAACATCGACAGCACGCTCAGCCCAACGACGCTGAACAACATCCGCATCGGCTACTCGCGCTTCCGCAACCCCAACTTCTCGGAGAGCTTCAACCAGGGATGGCTGGGACCGGACGGCGGAAAGTTGGGGCTGACGGGATTGCCGTTCGACTTGTTCCCGACCATTCAGTTCGATACGGAAGGCTACACGCGCTACGGTGACAACATCGCCTCGGATAACTTCTTCAACACCGCGACCCTGGGCGACACCGCCACCTTGATCCGTGGCTCGCACACGATCAAGATCGGTGCGGAATGGCAGTACCACCAAGACAATTTCCGCAACTTCGGCAATGGCGGCGGGGACTTCCGATTCCGGCGCAACGGCACCGGCAATCCACAGGCCTTCGACACCACCGGCGATGCCTGGGCCAGCTTCCTGTTGGGCGAAGTCAACAATGCCTCCACGACCTACCGCGCTTCGCAGCCGACCGGGCGCTACACCAACTGGGGCTTCTTCATCGACGACTCCTGGAAGGTGACGTCGAAGCTAACTCTCAACCTTGGTCTGCGCATGGAAATGTTCTCTACGCACAGTGAGCCTGCCGGACGACTTTCCTACATCGACCTGAACAGGCCGAACGCCGAAGCGGGCAATCTACCCGGCGAGTTGGTTTTCGCTGGAGATCAAGTCCCCAAACGTCTGCTGAAGCCGCTGTTGTGGAACCCCGCGCCTCGCCTCGGTTTTGCCTACAAGCTCGACTCCAAGACCGTGGTGCGTGCAGCGATCGGCATTTTCAACGGGAACTACACCAATAACTCCAACGGCATTCCGTCCACGGGTTTCCAGACCGACGTCAGCTTCGCGACTGGAAACAACGGGATCAACCCGGCGTTCAATTGGGACAACGGGTTCCCACAGAACTTCCAAGCGCCGCCGAACTTCAGCCCTTATCAGCTCAACGGCCAGAACGCGCGCGCTGTGATCCGGGACGACTACAGCATCCCTTACAAAACGCAGTGGAACCTCACCATCGAACGGCAGTTCGGCGACGACCTCGGGGTCAGCGTCGCCTATGTCGCCAACAAGGGGACTCACCTGGCCACCACCAACCGCATCAGCGAGGTCCCGGCGCAATACAGGTCGCTGCCCGAGAACGTTCTTCGTGCCAACATCAATTCGGCGTTGGCCGCTCAGAACGGCTTCGGCGAGCCGTTCCCCGGATTCTCGGACCTGTGGGGCTCGCGCGCCACGGTCGCCCAATCTCTGCGCCTGTATCCGCAGTTTGGAAATCTCGACCTGTACGGGGATAACTTGGGGAACTCCAACTACAACTCGTTTCAGTCGAAGATCGACAAGCGCTATAAGGGCGGTCTGTCAGGCACCTTCGCCTACACCTGGTCGAAGAACCTGGACGACTTGAATTTCCAGAGCTACAACCATCGCGACTACTCCTATAGCGATCAGGATCACACGCACGTCGTGAGCCTGAGCTTCCTTTACCAACTGCCGTTCGGAAAAGGCAAAAAGCTGTTGAGCGGGGCTTCGGGCGCCATCGACAAGATCGTGGGCGGTTGGCAGATTGGAGGAGTTGGTTTCTACAGCTCCGGCCAGCGGTTGGCGGTAACCACCAACAACACGTTGCCGTACTTCAACGCGAGCCGTCGGCCGGACATCATCTCGAACGACATTCGCACGAACGTATCCATGAGCGATTTCGATCCCGCAAAGGATCGCTTCCTCAACCCTGCGGCCTTCAGCAACCCCGCGCCAGGACAGTTCGGCAACTCTGCGCCGCGCCTGAACGTGCGGGGCCGGCCGCCCTCGACGAGTCGTTCTCGATCATGAAGAACACCAAGATCACCGAACGATTCACGCATCAGTTCCGGCTCGAAATGAACAACCCTCTGAACCGGGTGGTCTTCGCGAATCCGAATACCAGCATCACTTCAGCCAACTTCGGCAGGATCAGCGGCGTCGGCTCACCGCGCAACATCCAGCTCGGCATGAAGCTGATCTTCTGACAACACGTACCGAAATCGTCCGGCTCTCTGCTGCCCTGTGAGAGAGCCGGACGCCGGATTGCGGACGCTCGAACTGTCACCCTGCCCATCGGCCGTTGTTGGGCAGGGATTCCGCGCGGTACGTCGAACGCCACATGCCGACGGTCAAGCCGCACCGGCCATTAGCCTTCACCAACCACTGGATTCGCGTCTACGCGCCCGACAACCCCTCGAGCCGATCCGACTGAAACAATAGCCACTGCAAGCAGTAGTCCCTGCATGGGCCGCGAGCGTTTGCGTCAATACGCTCGACGCGCCGCCGGTTCGCTCCGCTGGGATTCAGCGAAGACCTCATCGAACCTGTGACAATCTCTCGATATGAGAATTCCAAAGCCAGTCCTGGTCTGCGCGCTGCTGTCGTGTGCGGCTGGCCGCGCGAGTGACCTCGACTGGCCGGTCTATTTGGGCGGCAAGGACCGGTCGCTTTATTCGACACTGGACCAGATCAACAAGAGGAACGTCGGCCAACTCGAGGCTGCCTGGACATTCGATACCGGAGACGTCGGGGAATTTCAGGCAAACCCCCTCGTCGTCAGGGGCGTGCTCTACACGGTTTCTCCAAAGCGGAAAGTGATCGCACTCGATGCGGCGACGGGCAAGGAGATCTGGCGCTGGGATCCGGCGAGCGTCTTTAGCGGAAGGATAGCCGCACGGCAGCGGGGCGTCGTCTACTGGGAGGACGGCGAGGATCGGCGCATTTTCACCGGCGTGGGCACGTACTTGTATGCGCTTGACGCCGATACGGGCAAGCTCATCGAGGGCTTTGGCAAAGGCGGATCGATTCACCTTGGCGAAGGCGTCGAGGTTCACGATCAGCCGGGGCCTCCGAGCGTGGTGATCAACACGCCCGGGGTGATCTACCAGAACCTTTATATCGTCGGCGGAAATACCAATGGTCCAGGCGCGATTCGAGCGTATGACGTGCGCAGCGGTGAGATGGAGTGGATCTTCTACACGATTCCGCGGCCCGGCGAATACGGCTATCACTCTTGGGAGCCGGATTCCTACAAGACAGCCGGAGGGGCGTCGAATTGGTCGGGACTGTCACTCGACGAGGAGCGCGGGATCGTCTATGTGCCGACGGAGACCGCCTGGCCGGATTTTTGGGGCGGCGACCGCCATGGCGCAAATCTCTTCGCGAATTCGTTGATCGCATTGAATGCCAAGACCGGCAAGAGGATCTGGCATCAGCAGCTGGTTCACCACGATTTGCTCGACAAAGACCTGCCGACGCCGCCTGTGCTGCTGACCGTGACGCACCATGGGCTCGAGATCGACGCCGTGGCGCAAGGAACGAAGAACGGGTTGCTGTTCGTCTTCGACCGCGTAACTGGCGAGCCGCTGTGGCCAATTCATGAGAAGCCGGTTCCGCAGAGCAACTTGCCTGGAGTGGAGACTTGGCCGACCCAGCCGTTTCCGACCAAGCCGCCGCCGTTGACCCGGCAGATCTATACGGCCGATGACGTCTCAAACGTCTCGTCGGAAGCGGCTGCCATGACCAAGCTGCGCTACGGGCTGGTCGGTTCGTATGGGCCGTTCCCGGCTCCGAGCTTGAAGGAGACGATCATCTTTCCTGGATTCGACGGAGGGATGGAATGGGGCGGCGGAGCGGCGGACCCGGACGGGATCTATTACGTGAACGTGAACGAGATGCCCTGGATCTACCGCATGGTCCCGACGCGAGGCGAGGACGGGGAGCTGCTTTCGATGGGCGAGCGAGGATACCGCATCCACTGCTCGTATTGCCACGGGCTCGACCGGGCAGGCGCTATCGATGCAGGCTTTCCATCGTTGCTCGAGCTCGCGAAATCGCGAACAGCCGACTATGTCGCCGGCGTAGTCAAAGACGGCGGCGGAGGGCGAATGCCGGGGTTCGGCTCGCTCGGGGCGGGCCAGCGACAGGCGATCGTGGACTACTTGTTCGGCCGGGAGAAGCCTGAGTCGGAGTACGCCGACCCCGGGCGAGGCGCGCGTGGCGCCCGGTTGGAAGACCCGCCGTATTCGTACGCCGGATTTGAGCGCTGGTTGGATGACGAAGGGTATCCGGCGATCAAGCCGCCCTGGGGCACGCTGAATGCCGTCGACCTGAACACGGGCGAGATCAAGTGGAAGGTCGTCTTGGGCGAGTATCCCGAGCTAAGCGCCCGCGGGATTCCACCGACAGGCACGGAGAACTACGGAGGGCCAGTCGTAACGGCAGGGGGACTGATCTTTATCGGAGCCACCGCCGATGAGACGTTTCGCGCGTTCGACAAAGATACAGGAGAGATTCTGTGGAAGGCGAAGTTGCCGTTCGGCGGGAACGCGACGCCGAGCACCTATATGGTCGCCGGCAAGCAATATGTAGTCATTTCGGCGGGCGGCGGCAAGTCGGGTCGACCCGCCGGCGGCAGCATGGTTGCGTTCCGACTACGAGACTGAAGGGCCGGACCGGAAGTTCCAGTACGGGCGAAGGGTCATGTTGGCTTAGGCCTTGATTTCCGCGATCTGCTTCGTCGCGATCCCAACAGGACGGTCGATAGGTATCCCAGCGCAGGCGAGCAATGTGGTCAGCAAGTCGCCTTGGTTGCCCTGAATGTCGGGAAGGAAGCGTCCCGTGTTGATCGACCCGCCTCCCTTGCCGGCAATGACGAAGGGGAGATTCTCCCGTGTGTGCTGATCCCCATCCTCGAGGCCTGAGCCCCACATCATGATGCAGTTGTCCAGCAACGTGCCGTCGCCCTCGCGCAGGCTGTGCATCTTCTTCACCATGTAGGCGAACTGCGCGACGTTGAACTCAACGATCTTGGCGACCTTTCCGACTTTTTCCGGATCGTACCGATGATGCGTTTGCGAGTGGTGCTGATCGTTGAAGCCCAGCTCCGGATACGACGCGCCGTTCGGCCTCGAGCCGATGTAGGTCGATACGCGGGTCGTGTCGGTCTGAAAGGCCAGCACGTTCAAATCGCACATCACCTGCATGTACTCGCTGCGCTTGTCCCCTTCGGGAATCTTGATCTCGATCGGCGGCGAATCCGTGTCCTGACGCTTGCTCGGGCGCACGCCGGCCTTCTCCAAGGCTGCTTCTTTCTGGCGGTACTCGATCGCGGCGATACGTCGCTCCACCGAGCGAACGCTGTCCAGATATTCATCCAGCTTGCGTTGGTCGGATACGGGCAAGCTGCGCCGCAAATCCCTCGCGCCGCCCAGCACAATGTCGAGCAGGCTTCGGTCCAGAGCGTTCGCCGGAGTCGAATCGCTCCCATCACCGTTCTCGTCCTGTTTGTGGAACAGACGATCGAGCACGTTCCGCGGGTTGATCTCAGCCGGAACCACCTGCGTGGGAGAACGATAGCTGCAGTGCGAATAGTACCCTTCGTTCAGCCCCTCCTGGTTTTCCTTCCAGTTCTGCGGCATCGTGGCCAACTCCAACGAAGGCAGCGTGGTGAAGGCGCCAACGTGATTGGCGGCGATCTGATCCGCGGAGATTGCGATGTTGATCTCAGCCCGCCTGTCTGCGGCCGGCAACGTCGCCGTAAGCCAAGTCGACAGCTCGAGCGCATGGGGCGCCCCGTTGAACGGAGCGATGGGGACGCCGGAAATCCCCTTCATCACCAGACATTGGTCGAGCACCGGACGCAACGATTCGAGCGCCGGCGGCGGGGACGAAAGGAAGCTCTCCGCATCCTTGGGCCAAAACTGATCCATGATCACGCCGTGGGGCATGTACATGAAGCCGAGGCGGACGGGCGGCTTGTGGGCCTGGCGCTTCGGCGTGTCGGCCCAACCCATCGCGTCCATGAGCGGCAGGCCGAGCGATACGCCCAATCCTTTCAGACAAGCTCGTCGATCAATCCTCGCTCTTCGACTCATTGAGATTCCTCGGTTCTTCGATTCGGCGGTAGGTAAACGGATAACTGGTCGCGACGGCGGTAATCAGTGACTGCATGCGGTAACCGTCCGGGGCAATGTCGTGCATCAAATCGTCCACCACGATCTCGTCGTAGCCTTCCAACCTGCGGCCTAAGGCGTAGCCCGGGAGCTTCTCCACCAGGTTGCGGGCCACGTCATCGCTGCGTCCGGCGATGATGGCTTTCAAATCCTCGGGCCCGGAAAAGCTCTTCCCCTCGGGAAGCTCGCCCGACGCATCGATCGCCTGGCCGTTGTCGTCCTGGTCACGCCAGCGCCCGATGGCGTCGAAGTTCTCCAAGCCGAATCCAATCGGGTCCAGGATCTGATGACAATTGGCGCAAACGGCGTTCGTACGGTGCAGCTCCGTACGCTCACGTAGCGTCAGTTGCGCGGTCGTGGCGCCGTCCTGCTGCTCCAAGGCCGGAACATCGGGAGGAGCCGCCGGCACGCGCTCGCCCAGCACTTGTTCAAGCACCCAGACGCCGCGCTTCACAGGGCTGGTTCGGTTGGGAAACGAGGTCGCAGCGAGCACGCCGGGCATCCCCAAAACTCCCCCGCGATTCGGGTCCGTCAGTTGGACCCTGCGCATCTCCGATCCCTTGACGGTTTCTTCCAAGCCGTAAGTCCCCGCCAGGGTTTGATTGAGATACGTGTAGTCGCCGTCGACGAAACGAATGACGGGCTCGTTCTCGCGCACGATGCTGTCGAAGTAGAGACGCACTTCGTCGTACATGGCTTCGCGCATTTCCGCCGTCATTTGCGGAAACATCTGCGGATCGAAGACCTGGGTTTCCAAGCCGCCGACTCCGAGCCACTGTGCGCCGAACCCGTCGAACAGTGCGCGCGAACGAGGATCCCGTAGCAGGCGCGCGACCTGCGCTTCAAGAACGGCCGGCTCGTGAAGAGTCGCGTTGTCCGCCAGCGCCATCAGCTCGTCGTCCGGCATCGTTGCCCACAACAAGTACGACAGGCGTGACGCGAGTTGATAGTCGTCCAGGGGAGCGATCCCGGCGGTCGACTCGGCTTCTCCAGCGGGAGTGATGAAGAGGAACTGCGGAGAAACGAGGACAGCCTTGAGCATCAAGTGCAACGCCTGTTCGTAGCCCAGGTCGTTCTCCATCCCTAGGTCGAACGCCGCCAGCAGGACATCCACTTCAGGCGCCGTCGGAGGCCGGCGAAAGGCTTTCCTTGCAAGGGACCAGGCGACTTCTCGCGCCGCTTCTCGAGAGCCTGTCTCGAGCGCGGAGGGCTCGCCGAACAACCGGATCTGGACCTCAGTGGGCGGAGCGCCTTGCGGCGCCAGGATGCGCTCCAAAACCCGGTCGGCGATGGCCAGATACTGCTCGAGCTGAAGCGGCGATAGCGAGTTGAGATAACCCTCGCCGCTGACTTCGGCAGGCAGCCCGTCGGCAATCGACGGCTCGACGCCGAACAGGTCATGCAACGTGTTGCCGTACTCGGTTTTGGTCAACCGCCGGATGATGAAAGGTCCCGGATCTTTTTCGCTGAGGTATTTGAGCTTCGCTAGCCAATCGACGAACATCTGCCGTTCCTCGTCGCTCGGCTGCGGCGCGCCTTTGGGCGGCATGTCATGTGCTTCGACCCTGGCGACCGCTCGCTTCCACTGATCGTGAAAGGCGGCGTGACCTGGAGCCTTCAGCGCCGGCGAAAAATTGACCCCCGCCTGCGTGGGCCTCTTGTTCTGGTGGCAAGGCAGGCAATAGGTCGTGATGAACGGCGTGACCTGCTCTTTGAAGGACTCTTGGGCGTCGGCTTGGAGCGGCTGCCGAGCAGCCGCGCCGGCGTCGGTCTGCGCCCCGCATGGTGCGACAAGGCAAAGCAACAACAAACCCAGGGATGCGGGCGCTCTCATCATGTCGGAATGGGCCATGCTCTGAGCCGCCAGTATTGTACCAGCGGCTTTGGCGCTGGCGGTCCTTTTTTGGCCCCCGGACGCAGGACCCTCGCTAGTCGCCCGGCTGCCAGTTGAGGATCACCTTGATCCTCGGGGCGCGAGCGGACCCGCTTTCGCCTTCCTCGAGGTCCTCAACCACGAGCACGCGCGCGCCATCGGCGCTCACGTCGTAGCGGAACGAGTCGGGCATGTCGACCACACGTTCGGAGACCCGCAGCAGAGGCTCTGGCGAGCCCACGGCCGGAGCCGATTCGTCGTGGAACGAGCACGCGACCAGCGAGTCGCCTTCGACGAAGAAAATCTCCTTGCCATTGCGACTCCAGCGCGGCTGGATGCCCCCATTCGGCGAAACACGGAAGAGGCCATCGCCCTGAGGGAACCGTCGCACGTAGATCTCATAGCGACCTGTGAGGTTGGACGCGTATGCGACATAGCGCCCACTGGGAGAGAATACCGCCGTGATTTCGTCCGACGGCGTCGCCACGAAGGTCCGCGGCCCACAATCGGCCTCGGCTGCATCGAGGCAAGTGGTATAGATGTCGCGCGAGCCGCCGACGCTGACTCCGTAGAGCAGGTGACGCCCGTCGTCGGAGGCGTCCCACGGATAGGCCAACCCGGGCACGATCGGTTTCGATTCAGAGTAGGGAGAAGGTGCGGCGGTCACGACCGCCCGCTCACCCGGTCCGGAGATCAAGTAGGCGAGCGCGTCGCGTCCGGGGATCCAGGCCGGCGCCTCGACGTTTTGTGAATCCTCCGTGATCCGCACCGCGGTCGCGCGGTCCATGTCGTGCAGCCAAAGCGTCGGCAGGCCGGGCCCGATCGCGCGCGCGACGGCGACCGATCCGTCAGGAGACAGTTGCACGCCCTCGATGCGGCGGTGGGGCTGCCCCACTGCGCCGAGCAGTTTGCCCTTGCGGGTCCGCCACCGCAGGGTTTCCAGCGAATCCTCTTCGATGAAGGTCAAGGTCCCATTCGCTGACAAGCTTGGCTCCATGCCGGACGCACTGACCAGAACCGGCTCTCCGGTGGCTTCTAGCGTCTCCGCCGAGAACGGCAACGCCCATAGCCCGCGCCCGCCATAGGGGTGGCCTTGATAGACGAGCCGGCCGTTCGAAGCGTATTTCGGGTGCGAGCCGTAGACGATCGATTTCGACGTTCCTGTCTCCACGTCCCATACGCGCACCTCGCGCCCCGGCGCGGGCCAGCGGTTGTAGACGATCGCTCGCAGCTTGCCATCGACAGAGATCGGCGAAGGATGGACGCAGCCTTCGGCGTCCAGCGTTTCAAACGCTCCCGTCGCCTCGGAGACGATGCGCAGCCCGCCCGTGTTGGAACATACCGCCAGCCGCTCGCCATCCGGCAGCCAACTTGCTCCGCCGAACACGCCCTTCTCGGGAATCTCGAACAGCGCCTTGGCAAATCCTCCTTCCCGAGGAGCCTTGCGCACGAAGCCTCCCGAGGCGAAACCGATGTAGCGACCGTCCGCTGACCAGAACGGCCGACTCGCCCCAGCCGTGCCCTTCACCTCGTGCGGCTGATCCGAGTCCAGATCGCGCGCCCAGATCGAGGCCTCAACGCCGCCGGAAACATAGGCCACAGTACGCCCGTCGGGCGAAATGGCGGCTCGGCCGTGGGAGAGCGCATGTAGAGAGTGCGGCTGGAACGAGAGACGTACTTGAGGATCGGAAGGCGCCTCGCCCGTGGTCGTGCGCGCCAGCAGGAACAGCGCCGGAGCGCCGAGCAGCAACAGCCCAAACAGGACGTTGCGATGACGTACGATCCGTCGCAACTCGCCTTCGATCGGCGGGCGAGGCTCGGCTCCAACGGGCTCGGCCTTCGCCGTAGTGGGCTCCTCAGGCGTGTCCAACTGCACCGGCGCGACGAAGCGGTAGCCTCTGCGCGGCACGGTCTCGACATAGAGCGGATGGTCGGCCGAGTCGTGCAAGACCGCGCGCAGCTTGGCGATCGAGTTGCGAAGCGCGCGCTCGAACTCGACGTGCGTGCCGTCCGACCAGATTTGCTGGACGAGCTCTTCGTGTGAGATCAGTGCGCCGGGCTGGTCGAGCAGAGCGGCCAGCACGCGGAAGGGTTGGTCCTGAATGTGGATCCGAGCATCGCCTTTGAAAAGCTCGCCGGTGTCGAGGTTCGCCGCGTAAGGCCCGAACCGAACGAGCCCCCCAGACGGCGCAACTGGGCTTCCAACCCTCATCCCAAGCCCTCTCTCCAGCAGGAGACAAAAGGCGCTAAGTAGCGTATCACGAATTGGTTAGCCGGAGAACCGCAAGCGACGCAAAGGGTGCGCAAAAAGGACGTGCGCATTGTTGCCAGCAGCAGCCGCGGAACGCAAGAATACCGGCCCAGCAAGCCCGCTCCACGTCGGGAGCGCTCGCAGGCCACAGTTAGGAGCTTTTCACCATGTCCGCCCTGAGAACGTTCTCCCTCATTCTATTGGCCCTCGCCGCCGCACTCACGCCCTGTCGCGCCCAGGTTTCTACCGCGCAACTGACTGGGGCCGTCACCGACCCGAGCGGCGCCGCGATCCCAGGCGCGGAGGTAACAGTCTCGAACGTCGCGACCGGCGACGTCTGGAACACCCAGACAGGACCCGCCGGCTACTATACCGTCCCGCTGCTGCCGCCGGGTCAATACCGCATCAACGTGCAAGCGGACGGATTCAAGGCATTCTCGCGCGCGGGCGTCACCCTCGCGGTCGCGCAGGTTGCCCGGCTCGACTTCCAGCTAGAGGTCGGCGCCATCAGCGAACAGATCGAGGTGACCGCCGATGCGCCCCTACTCGAGAGCGAAACCGCCTCACTCGGCCAAGTCGTGGGCACGCGCACCATTAACGACCTGCCGCTCAACGGGCGCAACTACCTTGGTCTCGCCAAGCTCGGCGCCGGCGTAGTCGAGCAACGCCGCGGCGGCCTCGGCGCCGACTCGGGTTCCTTCGTCGCCAACGGCGTGCGCGCTGCGCTCAATAACTACAACCTGGACGGAGCCGACAACAACACCCGCATCGTCGACATCCAGAACGGCTCGCACCAAGTCATACAGCCCTCCGTCGACGCCCTGCAGGAGTTCAAGATCGAGACGGCGAACTACTCCGCCGAATACGGCTACTCCGCCGGCGCCGTCGTCAACGCGACGCTCAAGTCCGGAACGAACCAAGTCCACGGCTCGGCCTTCGAGTTCGCGCGCAACCAAGCCTTCGATGCGCGCGATTTCTTCAGCCGTCCGATACGCCGATGCCCAAGCTGCAGCGGCATCAGTACGGCGGCACCGTGGGCGGTCCGCTCGTGCGCGACAAGTGGTTCCTGTTCGGCAGTTGGGAGCGCACCTCCGAAAATCGCGGCCTCACCATGGTTGAGACCGTGCCTATCGCCGCTCTTCGCCAGGGCGACTTTTCGTCGACGCTCCCTGTGTTCGACACCGACACCACACGTGCCAATCCCAACGGCTCGGGGATCATTCGCGACCCCTTCGTCGGAAATCAAATCCCGCAAAGCCGTTTCACGGAGGTCTCCTCCAACTCTGATCGATCTGGTCCCCTTGCCCAACTTGCCCGGCAACGCCAACAACTACGTCGCCAACCCCAACCAGACCGACCGCATCCACCGCTTCGATACCCGCAGCGACTGGAACGCCTCGAGCAAGGACCGCGTCTTCGGCCGCTACAATTACCTCACACGCGAATGGCTCAACCTCGGCCCCTTCCCCGCCCCGCTCATCGGCTCGGCGAATAGCAACGCCCGTCACCTCAAGACCACCCGCGCGCACTCATTCACCCTCGGCGAGACACACGTCCTGGGACCCGCCGCCGTGAACGAATTCCGGTTCGGCTACAGCCGCGTGTTCGACAATCGCGGCGACATCGCGCAAGGCGAATTCCTCGGACCGCAGTTCGGCTTCAAAGGCATCCCCGCCAACCCAGGCGACGGCATCGCGGGACTCCCGGGCGTTACCGTCTCCGGCTACAACAGCTACGGCTCCGCAGGTTACGTACCCAACGGCAAGCTCGCCCGCGTGTTCCAGTTCAAAGACGACATCTCGTGGATCCACGGCGCGCATTCGTTCAAGGCCGGCGGCCAATACCAGTGGGTCGGCAGCTACTTTGACCTCTCCGCCCAAGCACGTGGGACCTTCGCCTTCACCAACGTCTTCACGCAGGACCCGCAAAATCGCGGGGCGACCGGCGATTCCTTCGGTGACTTCCTACTCGGCTACCCCTCCAACGCCAGCCTGAGCAAGACAACCATCGGCGACGTCATCCAGAACTACGTTTCCTTCTTCGTGCAGGACGACTGGAAGCTCTCGCCTCGACTTCACGCTCAACCTCGGCATGCGTTACGAAATCTGGACGCCGCGCGTGGAACGCAGCGACCTGCAGGCCAACTTCCTGCCCGGTCCCGCCAAGCTGATCTTCCCGAATGACAACATTCCCACGTCCTTCGCCAGCGATGTCGTCACCAACATCCCCGACGGCGTCGGCCAACGCACTCTCGTGCGGTCGGATCTGAACAACTTTAGCCGCGCTTCGGCTTCGCCTACCAACTTTCGAACAAGACCGTCGTGCGCGGCGGCGGCGGCATGTTCTACATGTCTCCGGCCTTCCCCGGCGTGGGCGCCCACGCTGCCCGGCAACCCACCGTTTCTGTTGAGCTCGGCCTTCCCCACCGATCAAGTCACCCCCAACGTCACCTTCGCAGGAGGCTTCCCGTCGGACGCTCTGACCGCAACCAACATCAATCCGCGGACTGTCGCCATCCGGGCCTTCCAGACCAACTTCGACCAAGGCTACGTCTCCAAGTGGAGCCTCGGCTTGCAGCATCAGCTCGCCGGCTGGCTCTTCGAAGCCAACTACGTGGGCACGAAGGGGACGCACCTGCCCGGGTGTTCTACAACGTGAACGACCCCTACGCCGGCGCCGGCTCGGTCGCGTCACGCCGGCCGTTTCAGCAGTTCGGCAACGTCACCTACACCGACCCCATGGGCAACTCGTCCTACCAGGGACTCGAAGCGCGCGTCGAGCGCAAGTACGCCAACGGCTTCCAGGTGTTGTTCGCCTACACCCGCAGCAAGGCCATCGACTTTGGCGGCGAACAGCTCGGCGGCGGCGACCTGAGCTACCGCAACGTGCGCGACGTGATGGCCGAGCGCTCGCTCACCGGCTCGACATGCGCAATCGCTTCGTCACTAGCTACATCTACGACCTGCCCTTCCGGCGCGGCGCCGTCGAGCTCAGCAATCCGGTGTTGCGCGGGCTGCTACACGACTGGCAGCTCAACGGCGTCATCACGTTGCGCGGCGGCCAACCCTATACGCCCACAATGGGCTTCAGCACGGCGAACGCCGGGGCCGCGCGTCCGGACCGCATCGCCGACGGCAACCTCTCACGCGACGAGCGCACCATCCGCAACTACTTCGACAAGACGGCCTTCATCGCGGCCCAGCAGTACAACTACGGCAACTCCGGCCGGAACGTCTTGATCGGCCCCGGAGCGGTCAACGTCGACTTCAGCCTCTTCCGCCGCTTCCCGGTGCAAGCGCTCGGCGAACGCGGCCAGGTGCAGTTCCGCGCCGAATTTTTCAACGGGCTCAACACGCCCCAGTTCGACATCCCGAACGCGCGCATCGATCTGCCGCAAGGCGGTCGGATCACGTCGCTTGCCGGCGAGATGCGTGAAATCCAGCTCGGGCTCAAGATCCTGTTCTAATTTCGAACGCATCCATCTTCATGAAGACAAGACCCATCTCCCTGCTGAGGGCCGCGGGAGCTTTCTACGGCCTTTTCTGCGCCGCGCTCCTCGTCGCCGCCGACCGTCCGAACGTCGTCATCGTGCTCGCCGACGACCTCGGCTGGGGCGACCCGCGTTGCTATCAGGCCGATTCGAAAGTCCCCACGCCGAACATCGACCGCCTCTCCCGCGAAGGCGTGCGCTTCACCGACGCCCACACGCCCTCGGCCGTCTGCTCGCCCACGCGGTACTCGCTGTTGACCGGCCGCTACAGTTGGCGGACGCGCCTCAAGTCCAGCGTGCTCGACGGGTTTGACCCGCCGCTGATCGAGCAGGGCGAAGACACGCTCGCCTCCATGCTCAAGCGCGCCGGATACCGCACCGCCTGCATCGGCAAGTGGCACTTGGGAATGACCTGGCATGACAAGAAGGGCGACGTGGTCGGGATACGCCCGCGGCGCGCCCGCCCCGGCGACGATGTCGATTACACGCGCGTCCTCGAGGGCGGCCCCGTCGACGTCGGCTTCGACACCTACTTCGGCATCGCCGCGTCGCTCGACATGAGCCCGTACTGCTTCATCCGCAACCGTAGCGTCGTCGAGATCCCGACTACGCCGAGGGTCGACGAGCACGACGACATCTTCATGGGCCTGTCCGCCGGCATGATTGCACCGCACTTCCGTCACAAGGACGTGCTGCCCACGCTCGCTGAAGAGGCCGAGCGCATCATCGGTCTGCACGCCAACAAGCCCGAGCCGTTCTTCCTCTACATGCCACTCACTTCGCCGCACTTGCCCATCGTGCCCAACGCGGATGCCCGCGGCCAAAGCCAAGCCGGCCGCTACGGCGATTTCGTCGTCGAAACCGACAAGACGCTCGGCCGCGTGCTCGACGCCCTGGACCGCAATGGCGTCGCGAGCGAAACCCTCGTCATCTTCACCAGCGACAACGGCGGGCTGAGGCACTCCTGGGACTTCCGCGCCGACGATGACGGGGGCAAGGTTCCGCTCACTAAGCGCGGCGAATACACGAAAGACTTCGACCACCACAGCAACGCCCAGTGGCGCGGCACCAAGGCCGACATCTGGGAAGGCGGACACCGCGTGCCCTTCCTGGTGCGCTGGCCGGGCCGTATCGCACCGGGGCGCGTGAGCGACAAGCTGCTCGAAGTCACCGACATCTACGCCACGCTCGCCGATCTGCTCGGCGTCGAACGGCAGGGGACCTCCGGCATGGACAGCTTCTCGTTCCTGCCCTTGCTCGCGGGCGACGCGCCCGGCCGGCCCTTCGCCATTCACCACTCCATCGCCGGCGTCTTTGCCGTACGAAAAGGCGACTGGAAAATGATCGAAGGTCGAGGGTCGGGCGGCTTCACACAGCCGCGCGTCGTCGAAGGCGGCCCGGGCAATCCGGCCGGGCAACTGTACAATCTTGCCAGGGATCCGCAAGAGCGCAGCAACGCCTACGTCGACAAGCCGGAGATCGTGGCGCAACTCATGAAGATCCTCGACGCCGTGCGCACGACCTCCGCGACCGCCACGGCGGGCAAGCACTAAAAGACCTTTCCGATGCAAAACTCCGTTTTCCGAACAACCCTCGTCGCTTCCGTCGTCCTGCTGAACGCTCTTTCCGCCTCCGCGGCGGACTGGCCGATGTTCGGCGCCGACCCGCAGCGCACCGGCTGGGCGCGCGAGGAGAAAGCGATCTCCCCGCAGAACGCCTCGTCGATGAAGCTTCTGTGGAAGACCACCGTCAAGAACGAAACCAAGGCTCTGGCAGCCCTCACCGCGCCCATCGTGATGACCGGCATCGAGACCGAGAAGGGCGTCAAGGACCTGGTCTACATCGGCGGAACAGACAACGTTTTCTACGCCATCGACGCCTCGACCGGCTCGATCGTCTGGCAGAAGGAGTTCAAGAGCCTAGTCAAGCCCGTCCGAGACAGTTTCTGGCTCTGCCCTAACGGCTTGAACGCGACGCCCGCCGCCGACCGCCGCCGCGGCGTCGTCTACGTCATCTCCAACGACGGACGCCTCTACGCGCTCGATCTCGCCACCGGGGAAGAACGCTACCGCGCCTTGCAGGTCGTGCCGCCCTACGCGAAGGCCTGGAGCCTGAACCTGTGGGAGGACAAGATCTACACCTCGATCTCGCAGAACTGCGGCGAGACGCCCTCCGGGGTCATCTCGATCGACGTCTCCACACCGGGCAGCTTCACGATTCAGCACTTCCGCACCGCAAAGTTCGCCGCCGGCGTGTGGGGCCGCGGCGGAGCCATCTTCGGCAATGACGGCCTCGTCTACGCCGCCACCGGCGATGGAGAATGGGACCCCAGCATCGGAAATTACGGCGAGTCCATCCTCGCGCTCAACCCGGACACGCTCGCCCTGGTCGATTATTTCACCCCTGAGAACTGGCAGAAGGTCAAGGACCGCGACTTCGACATCGGCACGTCGCCCGTGGCCTTCACCTACGAAGGCAAAGAGCTCATCGCCGTCGGCGGCAAGGAAGGCTTGGTCTATCTGGTGCGGGGCGCCAAGGGAGCGCGGATGGGCGGCGAGACGCATCACCAGGCGCTCTACACCTCGCCCTTGCTCTCGAACGAGGACGAGTGGTTCGAAGGACGCGGCGTCTGGGGCGGCCTCTCCTACTGGCTCGACCCGGACGGACGCCACTGGGTCTACGTCCCGCTGTGGGGCCCGCCGGCTTCGACCCAAAGCTACCCCATCACCAACGGCCCTAACCCGGACGGCAGCGTCGCCGCGTTCACCGTAGAGCCGAACCCGAAAACCGGCAAGCCTTATCTCAAAGGCCAATGGATCAGCGGCAACTTCGCCGTTCCCGAGCCTGTGGTCGTCGCCAACGGAGTCGTCTTCGCCCTCTCGAACGGAGAAGACACCAAGCAGTCCCACATCGGCGGCGTCTTCAACCGCACCGAGCTGCGCGCCAGCGGCGGACTCTTGACCGCCGAAACGCGCAAGGAGAACGCCAAGGAGCGCAAAGCCGTCCTGCGGGCCCTCGACGCGCGCACAGGCAAGACGCTGTGGGAGTCCGGCGCGGACGACATCCAAACCTGGACGCACTTCAGCGGCTTGGCCATGTCCGAGGGCAAAGTGTTCGCTGTCGACTTCTCGAACACCTCTACTGCTTCGGTCTGCGCTGACGGGCAAAGACCGATCTCCAGCTGCAAGTCGCCGTCCACAACGAGAGCCAGCCGGTTTGCACCGGCGGCTCCGTTGTGGTTGGTGGGCAATCCTTCTCGAGACCCTTTCACACACCCCCCGCCAACGCGGGGACCGCGGCTCGCCTCGGCTAAGCTAGAATTACGGTGGCCCCGTAATGCTTCGAACCTGGTTGACCCTGGCGGCGCTCACCGCCCTCGCCGCGAACGCGCAAATCTACCGACCCGGCCCTCTACGGCCAGAAAGTCCGCCCCGTGCTCACCGAGCATCGCGCCGCCAGCCCCAGAGCGACGGCAAGAACCGCCACGACTTTCTGCGCTCCGAAGACGTGGCTGACGCCAACCGCCGCACGCTCTGGCGCGACGTCGCGCGACGCAGCTGCGCAACCGAACCATGCCGCCCGGCGACGCCCGTATCTCCGAAGCAGACCGCATGATGGTCGCCGGCTGGATCGAGAAGCGCCTGCAATCGACCGGGTGCACCACCGGCGACTACGCCGGTTGCCGGCCGCGCTGTCTCAATCGCCGCGAGTATCACAACACCGTGCGCGACCTGTTCGGCGTCGAGCCTGACATCGCCGAGCTGTTTGCCGCCGATGAAGCCGGCGGAGCGGTTTCGACACCAATGGCGCCACGCTCTACCTGCCGCCGCTGATGATCGAGCGCCACATGGAAGCGGCGCGCACCGTCGTCGACCGCGTGGTCGTCGCGCCGCCGCTCAACCGCGTGTATCTCTCGCACGAAGGCGCTTCACACAGCCGCCTCCGCCGCCGGAGCAGCTCAAGCCCAGCCGCCGCGTCGAGCCGGGCGAGAAGCTGACCGTGCAGTCGCCGTGCTCGGCGATGGGCCGTACGCCTTGCGCGTCTCCGCCGAGCGGCCTCCGCTCACGCCTTTCACCATCGACCTCGATGTGGACGGCACGGTCGGCACGCTCTCCTACCAGGTCGACAAAAACGGCGGGCGTCCGTACGGCGCGTTCCTCCGCAGAACGCCACGCTCGTGCGCGGGCCTCCACAGCGTTTCCCTCGTCAACGGCTGAGCCCATCGGGATCTCTGGCGCAGCCTCACCGTCACCCAGCAGCAGGACGAGCCCACCCCAGATCAGGCCGCACTGCACTACCGGGCCTGCTCGGCCTCGAAGCCGGCTGCTGCCGCTCGATCTACCGCAAAGCCGCCGAGCGCATGTTACGGCGCTCGCTGCCCAAGGCCTACCGCCGGCCGGTCACGCCGGATGAGGTCGCGCACGCATCCTCGCGCTATATGACCGCTCACTCGAACGCGGCGACCCCCTTCGAAGAGTCCGTCAAGTACAGCACTGCAAGCCGTGCTGATCTCGCCGCAGTTCTTGTTCCGCTATGAAGAGGCTCTGACAGGCGACGGCATCGCACCGCTCGGCCATCACGAGATGGCCTCGCGGCTGTCCTACTTCCTCTGGTCAGCCATGCCGGACGAAGAGCTCTTCCAGCTCGCACGCGAAGGCAAGCTGCAAGACTCGACGTGCTCGCCGAGCAGGTCGACCGCATGCTCGACGACCTGCGCTCGCGCGCCTTCGCTGGCGCCTTCATGGGCCAGTGGCTCGGCACGCAGGACGTCGGTACCGCGCCGTCCCCCTGCTCACCGAGCTGCAGCACTTCTACACGCCCGAGACCGCTGCCGACCTGCAGCGCGAGCAGCCCGAGCTGCTCTACCACGACATCCTCACCGCCAACCGCAGCCTGATCGACCTGATCGACTTCACGCTACACCTTCCTTCACCCAGCGGCTGGTGCGCTACTACCAGCTCGAGGGACAGGTCCAGGTCGGCGACAACGGCTTTCACCGCGTGGAGTGGCCGGACGAGCGCCGCGCGGGCGTCCTAGGCTTCGCCCGTGCTCGCCATGACCTCGCACTACAAGCAGCCGAGCCCGGTGCTGCGCGGGGCCTGGGTGCTCGAGAAGTTGCTCGGCACGCCCGTACGCTCCCTGCTGCCTGACGTCCCGCCGTTGCCCGAACCCAAGAAAGGTGAAGAGCTACCGATGCGCGCTATGCTCGCGCAGCACCGCAACTCGACCGCCTGCTCGGCCTGCCACAACCTGATGGACCCCATCGGCCTGGGCCTCGAAAACTTCGACTGGATGGGCCGCTGGCGCGACACGCTCGCCGACGGCTCTCCCGTCGACGCCACCGGCTCGCTGCCTACCGGCGAATCCTTCGACGGCCCCGCCGAGCTGCGCCAGGTCCTGCTCGACCGCAAGACGGATTTCTTGCGCCAACTCGTCGTGCGCACGCTCGGCTACGCCGTCGGCCGCGGACGTCAGGACGGCGACCAATGCACCATCGAGGCGATCCTGCAGAAGCTCGAAGCCGATGGCTACCACGCGCGGACGCTCATCCGCGAGGTCGTCCTTTCGACGCCCTTCCGCAACTTGCAGACAAACGTCGAGATCACCGAATCCGCCGAACCCATCAAACGCGCTCCCAAGCGATTATTGGGCAAGAAATGACCGCGAAAACCTCCCGCAATGCTAGCCTAATCAGCGACATGCCCAACCGCGTCACCCGCCGGAACGTCTTGCGCAGCGCCGGGATCGTGCTCTCGCTCCCTTGGCTCGAATCGCTCGCAGACGGCGCTCCCGTCGGCTCGGATGAGCGGCTCAGCGAGCCACCGGTGCGTTTGGCCTGCATGTTCGTCCCCAACGGCGTCCGGCCCGACCACTGGACCCCGCCCGGCGACGGCGAAGACTACGAATTGACGCCGCACCTCGAGCCGCCTAGGGCCCACAAGAGCGAGTTCCTGCTGCTCGAGAATCTTTGGAACGAGAACACCGTCGGCCGCAACGGGCACTGGCCCAAAGTGCCGGCTTGGCTCTCAGGCGGATTCGTCGACCGCACCACCGGCGGCGACCTCGACTCCGGCGGCACCAGCGTCGACCAGTTGCTCGCCCAATGCGTCGGTTCGGGCACGCCTCTGCCGTCGCTCGAATTAGGCAACGACGCGCCGCGCACCGGCATCGACACCGCCGGCGGAGGCTTCCCGCGCGCGCTCGCCTGTTCCTGTCCTGGTCGACGCCCAACACGCCCGTGCCTGAGGAGATCGTCCCGCAGCCGCGTTTGACCGCCTCTTCCGCACGCGCTGCGCTCCGGTCGTCTCGAGCGTCAACCCGCAGGGACCTGCCCTCCTCGCCTCCCTGCAGCGCGACGAGACCAGCCTGCTCGACGCCGTCCTCGATCAAGCCAATGACCTGCGCCGCAAAGGCTCGCAAGCCGACCAAGCGCGGCTCGACGAGTACTTCGATTCCGTGCGCGAAGTCGAGCGCCGCCTCGAGGCTTCGCTCAAGCCGCAAAAGCGCTGGATCAACGAAGGCAACTCGAGCTGTCCCGCCCCGGGTCTGCCTGAGACGCACACCGAGCACGTCCGCCTGATGCTCGACATCCTGCTGCTCTCCTTCTGGACCGACTCGACGCGCATCGCCACGTTCATGTTCGGCGACGCGCAAAGCGGCCAAGACTACTCCTTCCTCGACGGCGTGTCCAAAGGCTCCTTCCACGGCATGTCGCACCACCGCGACATCCCCGAGAAGCGCGCCGAGTACGAGCGCATCGTCATTCTGGCACGTCGAGCAGTTCGCCTACTTCCTCGACCGCATGCGCAAGCTCGACGAGGGCGGAACGTCCCTGCTCGACAACTCGATGGTGCTCTACGGCGGGTCGCTCAGCGACGGCAACCGTCACACCGAAGAGAATTGCCGCTGGTGCTCGCTTACCGCGGCAAAGGCACGATCAAACCGGCCGCCGCCTGCGCGCGCCCGAGAAGACGCCGATGTGCAACATGCTGCTCGCACTGATGCA
Source organism: Bryobacterales bacterium (assembly GCA_041394905.1). Taxonomy (GTDB): domain Bacteria; phylum Acidobacteriota; class Terriglobia; order Bryobacterales; family UBA6623; genus RI-231. Next base: position 280,958 of record JAWKHJ010000004.1, read on the forward strand.
CCGCATGGGCGTCCAAGACAAGTCGTTCGGGGATTCGACCGGCGCTGAAGGATTGAGCTAAACCGCGCCGGCGCGTTGCGCACAACGTACGCCCGTCCTTCCCGTGCCGCGAGCGGCAGCTTGCGGGTTCTTCGCCCGCTACACCAACTCCTGCACGTACTTCTCTTCGCCAGCCGCCAAAACACCACCAGAAACGCCGTCAGCGGAATCGCTGTGATATCATCCCCAAGATCCCCGACAACGCCGTGCCCCAGAAGAAGATCGCCACGATGATCGTCATCGGGTGCAAACCGGTGCGCTCGCCCAGATCTTCGGCGTCAGAAAGTAGCCCTCGATCGTCTGCACGATCGCGAACACCACCAGCACCGCGCCCACGCGCACCCATCCACCCCTCAGGCTGCAACAGCGCGAGCGGCAGCGGCCACGCCCAAACCGACGATGTTGCCCAGATAAGGAATGATGTTCAGAAATCCGAGCACCAGCCTGATCAAGAACCCGTACTGCAAACCCACGATCGAAAACCCGATCGCAAACAGCAGCCCTTGCAGGAACGCAATGATGATCTGCCCGCGAAAGAACGCCACCACGATGTCAACGAACTGCTGGATCAGATAGACCACATCCTTGCGCGTCTCCGTCTTCAGGAATGGCAAGTGATCGTGAAGCCGCTCGAGCTTCAGCCCGTCCGCCATCAGAAAGAAGCCGAAGTAGACCGGCAACACCACCCACGCCACTGCCGAGCCGATGAACGAAAGACGCTTGTACCGGCATTATCATACCCGAGCCAAGCGTCTGCAAACCCTGCACCGCTTGTTGACGTCCCGCCTCGATTGCGGAATCGAGTGCTTGTCGAGTCCGTGCCGCTCGAAGAACGCGATCACTTCCGGCAGCTGCGAGCGGAGGTTCTGATTGGCCGTATCGATCAGCTCTGGCAGGCGGCGGGCGATGTCGTTGCCTTACAGCACCCCGCGCCGAAGAACCATCCAAAAGCGATCAGCGGAAGCAAGATGGACGCCAGAACCACGGCCAACGAAAGCGTGGGCGACAACCCGGCGCTGGCAGCTTGAGCAAATCGGAAGTACGGCTTGAAGACCAGCGCCGCGATCGCCGCCACGGCGAGTGGCATGATCACGCCGCAGTCCGGGCGACGAACATCGCCGGTAGCCAAAACACCAAAGCGACCGCGGCGAGGATCACGCACGCGGCCACGATGGTGAGCGCGCTCGCTAGGTCGCGCGTTGGCGTTCGGAAAGCTCGAGATTCATACCACGTCAGCGTTTACGCCGACCCAGCGCCCGGTCGCCGCGTCTAGTCCCACTGCACTCGCGACGGCAATCGAGGAGCGGGCCACATCGTAGCCGATCGCGCGCACCTCTTCAACCGCAGACTCCTCCCAGGGCTGGTCCAGACGCACCTGCAACCCGCCCTCCACGCAGACGCGAGCGCCGCGACCGCCTGTTCCACCTCTCCGCCGTTGCGGCAGAAATCGAGCAGCACACTCAACACGCTATTCGGGATCCGCCGTCCGCCACGACCGCCGACGGCGAGCACAGGTTGTCCCTCGCGCCGCACGATCGTCGGACACATGTTGTGCAGCGGCTTGTGCGGCCCCGGCGAATTCGCACGGTCTTACCGCGGGTCGAACCGCGAGACGCCATGCCCCAGGATCAGCCCCATCCCCTCCACCGCCACCCGCGTCGAATCCGCCGCCGTGGGTCAACGTCAGCGCCGCCATGTTGCCTGCAGAGTCGGCGGCGCTCAAGTGGATCGGGCCTGCTCGAGCCAGTCGACATCGGCTACCCAGCAGCCGGTGTTCCTCGACAGCCTGGCGCACCTGGCCGGCGCATTCCCTTCCGCGTACGCGCCGGAGAGCAAGCGCTTCATCGGCACGTCCACCTGAGTGGGGTCCCCGAAGAGCCCGAGACGGTCGCGCCAGGCCAACCGCAACGCCTCGAGCCAGGCATGCGTCCGTTTCGACTCGTCCTCGATGGAGGAGAAATCGAGCGCCTGGAGAATTGACAGCGCCTCGAACATCGTCGCGCCACCGGCGGTCAAAGGCGCGGTGAACAGCTCGTACCCCTGCCATTCCATGCGCAACGGCTCGACGACCTCCGCCCGGTATGCGGCGTAGTCATCGACGGTCGCGATTCCGCCGTTCTTCTGGAACTGGGCAACAATACGCTCGGCGATCGGCCTGCGATAGAACGGTTCGCCGAGCCCGCCGCGGCCAGTTCGTCGAGCGTCGCGGCCAAGTCGGGGTTGCGAAACATTGCGCCTTCGGCGAGCTGGCTGACCGCCCGGCACAGCAGCGTCCCAGCGCCTGGGTCGCGCAGCAGTTGCTCCGGCCGTCGATCGCGCGCGCCAGCCCCGTGCTCACCTCGAAGCCCTCGCTCGCCCGACGGATCGCCGGCTGCAAAGCGTCCGCGAACAAACGCAAACCGTAGCTGACCGCCAACTCCATGCCGGCAAGCGTGCCCGGCACGCCCGAGGCCAGCCAACCCCACTGGTTCACCTGGCCGGCAACAATGCCGTCCGGACCGGGGGAGAAGCGAGCCTCCCGTCTGCGCGGCGGGCGCACCTCCGAGTTGAAGTCGATCGAGACGACCCGCCTGACTCGGCGAGCGCAATGGTCATGGGCCGCCGTAGCCGCCGATCCCGCATGAGGGCAGCGACGACGCCGGCAGTCAGCGCTGCAGTCACGATCGCGTCGACGGCAGTTGCCGCCGGCATCGAGCGCCGCCATGCCGTCCTCGACGCCCATCGGCTCGCCAACGACCACGCCCTGCCGAGCAAGCCCAGGACCTCGTGTCACGTTACAGCCCGGCCAGCAGCGCTCCCGCGCCGCCCACTTGCATGAAGTCCCTGCGATTCATTAGATCCCGTCAGTGCCGGAAGTGCCGCACGCCGGTGAACACCATCGCCAGCCCCAGCCGGTTCGCCGCCTCGATCACCGCCGGGTCGTTCTTGGACCCGCCCGGCTGAACCACCGCTGTCGCGCCGGACGCAGCCAATGCTTCGACGCCATCCGAGAACGGGAAGAACGCGTCGGAGGCGACCACCGATCCTTCCACCGGCAGATGCGCCTTCATCGCCCCGATCTTCGCCGAATCCACGCGGCTCATCTGGCCCGCGCCCACGCCCACCGTCTGTCCGGCGCGCGTGTAAAGAATGGCGTTCGACTTGACGTGCTTGACCACCTTCCAGCCGAAGCGCAGCGCGATTTCTTCCTCGGGCGTCGGCTTCCTCTCGGTCACCACGTCCCACGTCTCGGGGCTGGTTTCGCGGCGGTCTTCCGTCTGCGCAAGCATGCCGCCGGAGATGCTCTTGAGCACCAGCCCGGGCTTGGTCGGCGCGATCTGGACCAGCCGAATGTTCTTCTTCTTTGTCAGGAGCTCGAGCGCGTCCGGCTCAAAACCCGGCGCGGCGATCGCTTCGACGAAAAGCTTGCCCATCTCCTCGGCCGTTTCCGCGTCCACGGTCCGATTGACCGAAATCACCGACCCAAACGCCGACACCGGGTCGCACTCGAGCGCCATCCGGTACGCCTCGACCAGCGTCGCCTGCTCGGCGCAACCGCAAGGGTTGGTGTGCTTGATGATGGCGCAGGCCGGCTCGTCAAACTCCTGGATGAGCGCCCAGCAGGCATCGAGATCGACCAGATTGTTGTAGCTGAGCTCCTTGCCATGGAGCTGTTTGCCGCCCGCGACCCCTTCCTTGCCATCGGAGTAGAGCGCCGCCTGCTGGTGCGGATTCTCGCCGTAGCGCAACGACTGCGCCTTGGGCAGCAGGATGTCGAGCATCGGCGGCAGCGCCCCCGTCTCCTCGGTCGTTCCATCGGGTGAGAGCCCTGCAAGCGTCGTCGCGATGGCGCGGTCGTAAGCGGCGGTGGTCTGGAACGCCTGCTGCGCCAGGCGCCAGTGCGTCGCTTCGCTCAAGGCGCCTCCATTTGCATCCATCTCTTCGAGCAGCGGAGCGTAGTCGGCGGTCGATGTGACTACGGCGACGTCGCGAAAGTTCTTCGCGCCCGAGCGAATCATCGTCGGCCCGCCGATGTCGATGTTCTCGATCTTGCTGTCGAAGGTCGCGTCCGGGTTCGCCGCAGTCTTCTCGAAGGCGTAGAGATTGACCACGATCATGTCGATCGGCTCGATCGAATGTTCGGCGAGCGCCGCCATGTGCTCTGGATTCGAGCGGACGGCAAGCACGCCGCCGCAGATGCGCGGGTGCATCGTCTTCACCCGTCCGTCGAGCATCTCAGGAAAGCCGGTGACCTCGGCCACATCGCGGACCGTCAGACCGGCCTCGCGCAAAAGCCGCGCTGTGCCGCCTGTTGAGATCAGCTCCACTCCGTGGCGGACCAATCCTTTCGCAAACTCGGGCAGACCGGACTTGTCGGTGACGCTCAACAGAGCGCGGGTGATCTTCTGTGTAGACATCGTGGGCGTAGTCCGACCATTGTAGTCGAGCTTGGGGGGCTGGATTCCGAGCCGTGGGCATAGACGGCGGTCGTGGCGCCCGAATTGCGTCTGCCTTGGGTGCAAGGAGGGCAAAACAATGTTGAAAATCAACACGATCCTCGCCCCAGTCGACTTCTCCGAGTACACCGAAACGCAAGGAGAGGCGGCGGTGAACCTTGCCCGCCATTTCGACTCCAAGGTCGTGCTGCTGCACGTGATCCCGATGTTCAGCTATCCCCACCCTGCCGATCCCACGGCGGCCAAGGCGTATGAGCACAAGTTTGAGGCCGAAATCCGCGGGGGCGTCGAGCAAGCGCTCACCGGAGATGGCCGGCAGACTGAGCCTCGGGTCCGAAGCCGATTGTGTCGTGCGAAAGGGCGATCCGTCGGAGCAGATCTACTGCGCAGCCAAACAGTGTCAGGCCGATTTGGTGGTCCTGCCCACGGCTGGACGGGGCGTTTTCCGGCAGTCGTCAATTGGCTCGGTCACGCGCAAAGCGTTGCTTGACCTTGATTGTCCAGTGATGACTGGCGTGCACGCCAAGCGCGTGCCGGCGCGCACCGAGCACCCCTACCGCCGCATCGGTTGGCTGGCGACGCTGGAGCCCGGCGATGACCGCGCTCGCCTGGGCTCGCGATTTTGCTGCGGCATATGACGCAGAGCCGTGGTGCTGTACGCCCTGCCTTGGCTCACCAGCCTAGGCAAGCACGTGCCCGAGCAGATGCGCGCCGAGATGACCGCACATGCGCGCGAACGGATCCACGCGTTGATGGAGCAGGCCGAAGTCGAAGCGCCGGTGAACATCCGGCTGGCCCACTTCGAGGAGGCGCTGCTCGAATTGGTGAGAGTTGGGCAACCAGACGTGATCGTCACCAACCGCCACCGCGCGGACGCATCGATCGACGTAACGGACACCGTACGGCTCTCGCCGCTACCGGTCATCAGCGTCTAGCTATCCAGAGATCCGTGCCGCGGGCGCAAGCCCGCGGCAGTTGGAAGAGGTCAGCCCGTTGCGGCCTGTGATCAGTCCGCCAGCAGCTTCTTGATCCCTCGGCAGGCTTGCCGCAGACGCTGATCGTTCTCGATGAAGCTGAAGCGCACGTATCCTTCGCCCTGCTCGCCGAAGCCGATGCCGGGCGATACGGCGACCAGAGCCTTTTCGAGCGTCAGTTTTGCGAACTCGAGCGAACCGGCCCACGCATAGCGCTCCGGGATCTTGGCCCAGAGGAACATCGTCGCCTTCGGCGGCTCCACCATCCAGCCGGCGCGGTGCAAACCTTCGACGAGTACATCGCGGCGGTGCCGGTAGCCCTCGCAGATCTGCTTTACGTCATCCTCGCACTCACGCAGCGCGATGATCGAGGCGATCTGGATGGGCTGGAAGACGCCGTAGTCGAGGTACGACTTGATCCGCGCCAGGGCGTTGATCATCTTCTTGTTGCCAAGGCAGAAGCCCACGCGCCAACCGGCCATGTTGTACGACTTCGACATCGAGAAGATCTCGACCGCAACGTCCTTTGCGCCCGGAATCTCGAGTATCGACGGCCTTGTAGCCGTCAAAACACAGGTCGGCGTAAGCAAAGTCATGCACGATCATCGTGCCATGCTGGTGCGCCCAGCCAACCAGCGTCTCGAAGAATTTCGGTCGACCACCTGCGTGGTCGGATTGTGCGGGAACGAGACCAGGATCATCTTCGGCGGCGTGCCCTTCTTGTACTCGTCCTCGAGCCGGTTCAGAAACTCCTCGGGCGAGGGCATCGGCAACGCGCGCTGCTCGCCCTCGGCCATCGATGCGCCCCACTGGTGGATCGGGTAAGCCGGGTCCGGCATCACGACCGGGTCGCCGGGGCCGATCACCGCAAACAACAAGTGCGCCAGCGAATCCTTGGCGCCCATGGTGACGATCGCCTCGGTCTCAGGGTCGAGCTCGACGCCGTAATTCTTGTGGTAGCGCTTGACGATCTCGTCGCGCAGCCGCGGAATGCCCTTCGACATCGAGTAGCGGTGGTTGCGCTTGTCCTTCGAAGCCTCGTTGAGCTTCTGGATGACGGCCTTCGGCGTTGCGCCGTCGGGGTTGCCCATGCCGAGGTCGATGACGTCGAGCCCGGCGCGACGCGCCTTGTGGCGCATCTCGTTGATGACGGCAAACACGTAAGGGGGCAGCTTGCCGATGCGATAGAACGGCTTGTCGTCGAAGATGCCGCCGCTTTCTGGGGTCGAGTCGGCGCCGGAGCGCTCGCGATGGGTCATGGGTTCCTCATGCCGCCCGTTCGCCGGGCGGGTGATGCGCTCCAGGGCGCGGATGTCATCGGGATGGCATAGCCGCATCTTGCGGCCAAGATCGGCGCGGCGGAACGACGCCGTCCGAATCGTCAACACACGGCGGGCTCGCCCCCCCTGCCAAGGGCCTTCGCCCACCGATTCAGAGCCCTCGAGGCGAAAACTGTCCGATTCCGCGTCTCGAACCGCCCATCGGGCGTTCAACGGCGACTCTCCGGCCCCATTTTGCACGCCTTCGAGCTCAATTTGATCGGAATCGCGAAATCCGTGGCCACGAACGAATACGCGGACGCCTTCCGTCTCTCTGAGGACGTTATCGACCGCTTTCCACTCCTCGTGATAGCCCAAACGGATGCGTTCGTTCACCGTTTTGGGCGTCACGCCGAGCTTGCGCGCCGCCTCGTCGACCGAGAGTCCACGCTCCTGCCAGGGCTCGCTCATGATTCGAGCCTAACACGCTTTTGAACGGTTCGGAACCGTTTCAGAGCGAAAAGGTCTACTTCTGCCGGAAATCGAGGCTGTAGCCGCCCCGCAAGTTGCGCCCGGCGCCCTGCACAGTGACACGGTCGATGTGGCCCACTTTGTTCACCAGCACAAAGCCGCGGCCCGAGGCCGAGGAGCCGAATGCCGAAACGATCGTCAGATCGAAGCGCTGCAGCCCACCGGTGTTTCCGCCGTCTTTCCAAGTACCGCTCAGTACGCTCTCGCCCTGCGGCCCGAAGGATTTGAGATTGACCTGCCCGTTGGGCTCGAGGAAAACTTCCATCGCGTCGATCGTCTGGCGGTCATTGCGCCCCTTGCTGATCGCGCCCGCACCCTGTACGGTCACCTTCGGCGGCTGCACGCCGGACGCGACCGGCGCCTTGGGCGCAACCGGGGAGGCCGGAGCCACCGGCGCCGTAACCCCGCCTGGGATTTTTGGCGCGACCGGCGCGGCGCCCGCTGGAGGCGTCGGGGCGACGGGCGCGCGGATCACATCCGCCGTCGTCGCTCCGCTGGTGAAGTCTTTGTAAGAACCAGTCACGGAGAAACTCGCCGAAAACGAGCCGTTTACGCCGTTCATTTGAATCGTGCGAAAACGATTACTGCGCAAGCGCAGCTCGCCGGTTCCCTGCGCTGCGGCCCCTTGCGCCTCCGTAATGTCGAGCACGACTCGACTACCCTCTTCGCGCCACTGGCCACGGAACGCATAGCGCTGGTCGCCCGTGAGAGAAACGATGAACCGCCCGCCGGGAATCAGGCTCACTTCGGCCCGGCTCACCGGCAAAGTCTGACCGGCAATCGCAATAGAGCCGCGCCCCTCTGCCGAGGCGCTCATTTCATCCATCGCCGCCAGCGGAAAGCTCGAAACCAAAGCCAATGTCGCGACCCAGCAAAAAGTCCTGCTCATCGTCTATTTCTCCTTTACGAAGCGGTCAATTTCCAAACAAAAGCGCCTCGCGGGGCAAGCTCAGCGTATCATGCCGCAAACATTCGGCCGCGGAAAGCCGGTACGCTACTCTACGTCCTCGAGCGAAGCGCGATACGCCGCAACATAGGCGCGCATCTGGACTGCGACTGCCGCCGGCGCTCCCTCAGGCTCGGCTCCCGCATCCACAGCGTCAAGCGCAAGCTCTCCCGCCGCCACGGGCAATCCGTCCGCCTCGATCAGCCAACGCAAAGCTCCGCCGGCGATCGTAAATCGCACCGCATCGCCAGCGCCTGGCCGAAAGCGCGCGCAACGCCCGCCGGCGTACCCCATGTTGCAACTCTCTAACAGCTCAGCCGGGCTCGGCTGCGCCTCCTCCGCCCCACACCGGCATATCCCGGAATGCGGCGCCCCCAACGGAGGGCGCAACAACCCCCGCCAGCTTGTCCATTCCATCGGGGCCAACGGTTCGAAGTAAGGGCAGGACATGACGCAAGCGATTGCTATCATAGGGTCGAATCGCGATGGAGAACAAGCGACTCGAGAAACTTCAGCAGTTCCTACAGGCCAACCCGAACGATTGTTTCGTTCGCTATGGCCTGGCCCAGGAATACGGCAAGTCCGGCCAGCTCGAGGCCGCCATCGAAGAGTATCGCCGCATCTTCGAGATTAACCCGGACTACCAAGCGGCCTACTTCCACGCCGGCCAAGCCTACCGCAAGCTCGGTCAACCCGACCAAGCTCGCGAAGTCTTCGAGCGCGGCATCGAGACGTCGCTCCGCACCGGCGATCTGCACGCCCGCAGCGAGCTCGAAGCAGCTCTGGCCGAGCTCTCCTAATCCGCCTGGCGACTCAGTCTAGTTGGCAAACACGGGCTGCGTCCAGGCTCGCAATCCATTCGAGTCCAGCACCTGTGCGCGCACGTACGCCTCGCCCCCCTTGAGCGCATACTCGGCTTCCGTCCCGAAGCTCTCACCAAGCTTCTTACCGCCCGCACCGAAAAACTCCACACGGTACTTCACGTTGCCTTCCGGCTCGATGCGCAACGCAAGCTTGCCCGCGCCGCGACCTACATCGGCAAGCTCCACGCCCGTCGAGGCATAAATCCCTGCCTTCGATCGCCGCCAGCAGCGCCGACTCGCTCAGCTCAGCCGCCCGCACCTGGATCCATCCGCGCCCTGGATTCGACAAGTCCGGTGCAAACGTCTTGAACGAATGGGCATCATCCACTGCAATGCCCCAGCTCCGGACCCCGGCCGTCAAGACGTGATCCCAGGCCTCTTCGAGCCCAGCCTCTCCGCCCCCGCCGAAGTCATTCGTGCCGGGATGCCCGTTATAAACCTCGAACAGCGGCAAGTTGCGCACTTTCGCCAACTCGTCCGGGGTCACCGCCCAGCCAAAGTTCGGGTGGTTGAGCGAAGGCAGCGCACCGTGCCCGCGAATCGAATCGACATTCGCCTGGATAGTCTCGAGCACGGAGCCGCCGAACATCGGCTGGATCGTCTCCTTTAGCCGGAACGCATTGATGTGGATCGGCTTCGACTCGTACTTCGAGGTCACCTCTTCGCCCGTGATAAGCAGAAAGCGGTCACGAGCTCCGAGAAAGGAATTCAACCCCTGCGGATCGGTGAAGTAGTTGTGATCGGTCAACGCGAGGAAGTGGTAGCGCCGCTCCTTATACCAGCGCGCCACCGCGTCCGGCGCGCTATCGCCGTCTGAGTTGATGGTATGGGTATGCAGGTTGCCCTTGAACCAGCGCAACTCGCCCGCCGGCCGCGACGAAGCGTCGGGAACCAGCGCCCAGGCGGCGAACAGCAACGCGGGCAATCCGGCCCGGACGGCAAAGTGCGAAGCATCGCCTACGGTTCTAGCACACCGGCTCGGCGACACGGGTTGCATTTGCGTGAACCCATTGACGATTCGTGCTATTCTGTGAGGAGTCGATCGCTCGACGCGTTCGCACGCGATGGCTTGGAGGCTGTCGCCCCCCTTCAACCGCAGACTCGGTTCGTGTGAGATGGAAGCGGGGGAGGTTTGTGCGCAGCGAGCGGCGGAGGATACCGCATCATGGCGAAAGTTTGTGTTTTAACCGGCAAGCGCCCCGTCTCTGGTAACAACGTCTCGCACGCGAACAACAAGACGAAGCGGCGTTTTGAGCCGAATCTGCAGTGGAAGCGGCTCTGGCTGCCGAGCGAGAAGCGCTGGCGCCTGCGGCTTACTGCAAAGGCGATCAAGATCATCAACAAGCGCGGCATCGAGAGCGTCGTCGCCGAGTTGCGCCGTAACGGCGTCAAGGTCTAGCGAGCGCTTTAGGATTCCAACGAAACCGGCCGGCGACACGCCGGCCCGGTTTCTGTTTGTTCAGCCCTACTGCGCCAAAGAAAAGGGAGGCCGGGTCACCCCGACCTCCCACAATCAGCACAGTAAGCAACGCATTGGGAGTTTTAGCGGGTCAAGCGCATGACCTCGCTACGAACTCGATTGAAAGCTTCCTTCAGGTCGGCCACAGTCGGCGCGTAGGTATAGGTGCCCTGCGGCTCGTCGCCGGCCGCGGTGATGACCACGCCGTAGGAGTCGGACGGATCGTTGGCGATGCGCTTCATCAGCGCCGCGTCCGCGTCGTAGCCGTAGCCGCCGAGTCCGATGGCGTGGACATTCACACCTCCCAACGCGGCGTCCCTGCGCGCCGTCTGCGCGATGTTCAACGAAAGATTCTTCGCGGCGTTGTGGACGTTCGACCCGCGGAAAAGCCGGTCGCTGTTCCCGCTGCTGTTGTTGTAGAGCCGGCTGTCGTTCACCGAATAGAAGAAGTCCCCGGCGTCGCCCGAACAGCCACCCGCTCCCGGCTGGATGCAGAACGTCTTCGAGATGCCGCCGACTCCGTCGCCGTCCAGACCGCCGGCCAGGGCTGCGACGAGTTGAAGGCCAGCTCCGTGTTGGGCCCGATGTAGGACGGGCTGCCGAGATTTGAGCAGTTCGGATTCGGCGGATGATCGTACGAGGTATTACCGCCGTTCACCGGCGCGGTCCGGCGCGCCGATTCCAAAATCCGTAGATATCACGGAAGACTGCTGTATTGGGAACCGAAGTGTCCTGCGCCGCCGCCAGCGTCCCCTCCTCCGTTGAGCTGTTGCAGCGCGCCCCCGTCCCTCCAGTTTTCATTTTGAAGGCGGCCGAGAACGCCGAGGGCTGACCGTCGGTGAAGAACACGATCGCGTTGAGCGCGCCAGAGTCATTCACACGCAGCAGCTCTGAGTAGGCTAGCCACAAGCCTGTCGAATAGTTCGTGCCGGCCGAGTCCGGTACGATCTGCGAAAGGATCAAGTTCTTGGCGACGTCGCCGGTCTTGAATCCTGACGAAAGCGGATAGTCGACGTTGGCCCCGGTTCCGAAGGTGACTACGCCTGCGTGGTCACGGTTGTTGTCGAACTGCTGGATGAAGGTGATCGCGGCGTCCTGCACATCATCCCATGCGCCGGCGTTCTTGAGCGAAGCCGAGCGGTCGATCACCACCACTACATTGACGTCCCTCCGAGCAGCGTAGCGCTGGCGCGCACGCGGACGGAATTCACGCCAACACGCGCATGAACATCGTGGGCGAGAGCGCTTCGGAGTGAACTCGAATCTCGCGCATGCCCGGTGTCATGTCGGGGTCTTGGAGAAAGTTTGGTCCGGCCAAGGGATCCATGTTGGCCGCCGCCACTACGACGTTCTGGGTCAACTGGCCTGTCGAGCCCGTCAGCATCAAGCCGTCGGGAAAGTTCGCGTCAAAGAGCATATCGGTCACACGCTCGATCTCCGCCGCCTGATCTGAGTAGGTCACCCCGCGCTCGAGCGCTCGGGCCCCGCCCATGGCCGCGGAGTCGGTCGCCGTCGATAGAAATGTCTTGACGGAGTAGACCAAGACAAGGTCCACCGCAATTCCAGCCAGGCCGATAAGGAATGTGGACATGATTGCGATCAGCACGATCACCTGTCCTTTAGATCGAGGCCGACGCAAGCCGTTGGGACCGTTGGTCTGCATGTGAAAAACATCTCCCGTCCGTGCGCCTGAAAAGAACACTTAGGTAGCGCAGGGACTTTCGTCACTCCATGTCTGGACCGACGGTACTAATCGTAGCCCCCTGACGTTCAGATTAAAATTGGGGAAAGACCTGGGCAAACCGTCTATCCCCAGACATAGGACTGAGTGATATTTCAGCTCCTCACGTCCGATGACAAACGCCAAGCACGATCTCGGAGCTTGCCGGGTCGGCCTTGCTCGACGACTTCGATATAGGCTGATCAAGCAGCGGAGAACGCTCGCATTGTCTCGAGGCGTACTAAGCTGGTGAACTCCGCTTGGCGCGCAGGATGGATCGTCCCACAAAGACAGGTCAGCCGTTGGATTGGCCGGGAGCGCTGAGCGCGCTCGCGGTGGGCGTTGCACGGGGCGGCAATCAAGTCGCGATCAAATTGACCCTTTTTGCCCTGGCGCCGTTTGGTTCGGCGCTGGCTCGCATGGCGCTCAGCTCGTTTACGGTTTGGCTGTGGTCGCGGACGCGCGGGCTGAGCCTGACGCCGTCCGCGGAAGAACGCAAGCCCTTGCTGCTGCTCGGGCTGCTATTCAGCGTGCAGATCGCGATGCTGCATTGGGGCGCGGACATGACGTCGCCGGCCTACGCGGTCACGATCGTCAACACGAATCCGATCTGGGCGAATCTGATCTCGCCGTTCTTCGTGGCGGAAGACCGATTGACGCTGCGCCGCGCGGTGGGGCTGCTCTTGGCGTTCACAGGCGTTGCAGGCGTGGTTTTGGGGCGGCCCGAGCTCGAGATTGCGACAAACCCGCGGCTCGGCAACTGGATCATCCTGGCGTCGGCCGCGCTGGTGGGAGCACGCACGGTCTACATCCAGCGCATCGTGCAGCGGATGAGTCCGGAAAAGGCCGTTTTGTGGCAGATGGGGATCTCGCTGCCGCTATTCGGACTCGGCAGCCTGTTTTTCGATGATTGGGGCTCGCGCGGCCCTGTGGATTGGCGAGCAGCGGCGGCGATCGGGTACCAGGGGATCGTCGTGGGCGGGCTGGCGCTGGTGGCGTGGGTGGCTCTGCTGCGGCGGCATACGCCGGGCTCGGTGTCGGTGTTTTCGTTCGCCACGCCGATTGCGGGGTGTTGCTGTCGGCGTGGCTGTTCCGGGAGCCGCTGGCGCCGCGCCTGCTTTTCGGTCTGGCGGCGGTGTTGGCCGGGATCGCGCTGGCGTCGCGCACGGCGGCGACAGAAAAGTCTTCGAATACAGCGACAAATGCCGACAGAAGCGGGCAAAAGCGGGCGCCCCTAGCGAGGAACTCGGCGCTTACGATTGCCCTCCTGCTTCCAGGATAAAGCGAGGCTGCAAGCATGGACTTGCCTACCCCAACGTAAGTCGTTTTGAATCTGCGCCTTCCTGTTTTGAACTTCGCTGTGATGGCGCCACGCCACACGCTAGACGGGGCGGCGCCTGTTAGAGCGATCTCGCGAAGGTCGCGGTAAGACTCGAGCAGGAGAATGCGCGGCACTGCGCCGAGAGGGACGCGAGAGTGGTCATCGCGCCGCCAAAAGGTCATGCGCTCGAGGGTGACAGGCCGGTCTGGCTCGAGAAAGTCCTGGCCGGAGAACTCCACGCTGACATCGAGCCCGAGCGAGGGAAACGAGCGGCGATAGTCGTAGAACGTCGGACCGTCGATGCCCTGGCCGCGTGCGTAGCCGAGCTTCTTGGCGATGTTGCGCAGAGCATTCGCGCCAAGCTGCACCCCATCGAAGTCGTCGATCGAGTCGGCGGACAGGGACACAGCATCCAGCTCCGGCAGGCCGCGGTTGAGCTGTGGGAACAGCGGTTCGAGAGCGCGGTCGGCGAAATGCTCGAGCCAGGCCACGGCTTGGGCCGGAGGAACGGTCACGTCATGCGCGAGCGTGATCTGCGCATCGTCAGGAGGCGTAAGACAAGGCGGCCTTGCGCATCGATCCATTCCGCGACACTCAAAGGACGCAGGGTCGAGGTTCCCTCCCCCGAGACAGCGCGCCAGACGAGCTTGGAGCACAAGCGCCCGACGATGGGGTGCGCGAGCAGATGCGCGCGCCAGTTTGCGAGCGGCCATTCCCGCTCCGCGCACATGGCGCCAAAGAGACGGTCGGTTCGCTCGCGCACGACAGTTCGAATCTGCTTCTTGGCAGCGGAGAAGGACTGGCGCGCTTGGTTGGCGTGCTCCTCGTCGTCGGCCTTGGCCGGCTTGGGCAAGTCCTTGCGCAGCTTACCTTCTTCGTCGCGCACCTGGAGCCGAAAGCCGGGGTCGAGCTCAGCGACGAAGCTGCGGGCGCCGAAGTCGAGCGTCAGGCGGCCGGCGGAGTCGAGGCCGGCGTCGGGGACCATGCGATCGGCCAGCTCGTCGACTGTCCAACCGCGGCGCGAGGCGAGCCCTTCGAGCGCCTTGTGCGCCTCGATCTGGACGCCCTTGGTGCGAAAGCTCTTCGCGGTGGCTGTGAGGAACTGGATCGCTTGGGGAGTCTCGATCCAGCCCAGCGCCTGGACGAGCGCCTTCGATTGCGCCGCGCGGAGACCGTACCACTTGCGGATGAACGCAGTCGCCAAATCGACAACCGCATCTCGCCGCAAGCGGCGGCGAAAGCGAGCACCCCTTGGACTTGATCGCCGACCCGGCAGGCTGGTGCATCATCTGGCGCTCGTAGTCCTCGAGCGACGGCAACTCCCAATCGAGGCCGGGGATGGATTCGTGCAGCTTGCGAAGCTGCGCATGCTGGCGCTCGGCCGCCTGGCGAACCTGCTCGTAGGTCATCGGCATGGTGTCGTAGTCCATCCAAGACTGCAGGATGGCGCGGCCGAGAGTCTCGCGGTCCTCGGAGTGGAGCAGGCGCAGTTGGCGGCGCAGCAGCGGGCCGGGCTCGGGGGATTTGAGCTTGACGGCTTGAGCGAGCCACCAGGTCAACGTCTGTTGCGGGATCTGCTCAGCGGAGCCTCGCCAGCGCACCGCGGGCAAGGTCTCGAACGGCATCCAGCTCAGCTCGTTGGGAGGGCCCATTTTGGCGAGCTTGCGGGCGGCTTCTTCGGTGAGAGTTGCGGGGGAGAGGACATCGTCGATCGAGACGCCGAGGCGCTCGAGCGCAGTCAACTGCGCATCGATCGCCAGATCGTGCTTCTCAGCGGCGAGCGCTTTGCGCAGGGCAGGGACCGCTTCCGGGAGGCCCCAGCGGCCGAGCCATTCCGCGGCGACGGCGCGGGTGGCATGGCGGGAATCAGAAAGAGCGGCCAGGACGCGCTCGAAGGCGTCGGGTTCCTTTTGGACGACGGTTTGGGCGCGGCCGCGGTGCGTCTTCGCGGATCCCAAGGCCATGCGCCAGAGCTCGTCGAGCAGAGGTGGCGGGACGCGGGGAAAGCAGTCGAGGGCGTGGAGGGCGTTGACGGTGCATTGCGGGTCAGCTATCGAATTCCACTGGCTGCGGCCCCGTAGCGCGGCGGCGAGCTTGTCGAGATGAGCGGAGAAGTACCGCCAAGTGCCTTCCTCGTCCCAGCGCAGGGTCGGCCAATGGGAGTCGAGATAGGCGATGGCGAAGACGCCTGGATCGATGCCGACGGCTTCGAACAGTGCTGCAAAGTCGGACAGCGAACAGTCCGCGAGTGGACCCGTGTGAAGGAACTCGAGGATGCGCACGGCGCCCCAGTCAAACCGGACGGGGGGATCGAAGCGGATGGCGCCGTACAAGGCAAAGAGCCGCGCGAGGTGCGCGGGCTCGAGATGCTCGGCGCCTTGAAATGCAGTCGTAAGGTTGTCGCCGACGTGCGCGAAGGACATCGGAGGCGCGAACGAGGGGGCGCCGCAGTCTAGGTTGACGACCGCGTCGAGCAGAACCTCGATGTCACTCTCGCCGAGCGGTTGGACCTGCTGGACTGTCGGGTCGCCGAGCTGCTTTCTCTGCTCGATGAGGGCGTTGCCGTGGCGGACGAGGTTTGTGATGGCCTCGCGCCCTTCCGGGGAGAGGGGAGGGTGGGGATCGAAGCGGCGCGGCATGGGCGAGGGCGATCCGCATTGTATCCCGGGACACGTGCACGCCAGCGAGGCTTGCCGGGCTAAACCCCGGCTGGGACCGCCCCCCGGACGGCGGCCACTGGGGTGGGCGGGCGGCTACATCGGCCGGACTGATTCACCGATGATCTAGAGTCAAGGTTCGAAAGAAAGTGCGACCGCCGTAGAGACCGGCGCATCACCCTTACAAGACTGATTTTCGGAGGCCCTCATGGAGCTCGATCCGCTGATCCTCTCCCGCCTGCAATTCACGCTCACGATCATGTTCCATTACCTGTTCCCGCCGTTGACAATCGGCATGGGCGTGGTACTGGTCTATCTCGAAGGCATGTTCCTGAAGACGCGCGAGCCGATTTATGAGACGGCAGCCCGGTTTTGGACTTCTCTCTATGCCGTGACGTTCGCCGTGGGAGACGCGACAGGGATCGTCATGGAATTTCAATTCGGGACGAATTGGGCCGCTTATTCGCGGTTTGTCGGCGATGTCTTCGGGTCTGCGCTTGCGGCCGAAGGCATCTTCGCGTTCTTCCTCGAATCAGGCTTCCTCGCGATTCTGGTCTTCGGCTGGGACAAGGTCGGGCCGAAGGTGCACTTCTTCGCAACGACGATGGTGGCGATGGGCTCGATGTTTTCCGCCATCTGGATCGTCGTCGCCAACAGTTGGCAACAGACGCCGGCGGGCCACCACATCGTGCAGATGACGCGCGACGGCAAGCCGTGGTTCGTCGACGGCCAGCCGGTGATGCGGGCCGAGATCACCGACTTTTGGGCGATGGTGCTGAACCCGTCCACGCTCGACCGCATTACGCACGTCTGGATCGGCTGCTTCATCGTCGGGGCGTTCTTCATCATGAGCATCTCGGCGTGGTACTTGCTGCATGACAAGCACCAGGATTTCGCGCGCCGCTCGTTCACGGGCGGGCTGATCTTCGCCACGATCTTCAGCTTGGCGGCGCTGGTCTCCGGCGACAGCAACGCGAAGATGGTGGCGAAGAATCAGCCGGCGAAGCTGGCGGCATTCGAAGGCCACTTCGAGACGGGGCCGGCGGGTTTTTCCGTGTTCGGGATGCCGAACGAAGAGACGAAGACGCTCGACTCGGCGCTGGTGATCCCGGGCTCACTAAGCTATGCGCTCACGGGTTCGACGACGGGGACGGTGATCGGCCTCGACGTGGTGCCGGACGAGTACGAGCCGCCGCTGAAGCTCTCCTATTGGAGCTTCCACATCATGGTGGGGCTCGGGATGGCGTTCATTGCACTGACGCTGTATGCATCGTGGCTGCGGATGCGCGGCAAGCTATTCGAGAAGCGCTGGCTGCTGTGGGTGTTCGTGGTGGCGGTGATCGGGCCGTTCGTGGCGAACGAGATCGGCTGGGTGGCGGCGGAGGTCGGGCGGCAGCCGTGGATCGTGCATCCGACGGTAGTGCGGACGCCTCGGGCGCGCCGGCGTTGGATGCGAACGGCATGTTGCAGTACCACCTGGAAGAGGGCCTGATGACGAGGAACGCCCTGTCGGAGAATGTGTCGGGCGCGGAGGTGCTGACCTCGATCATCTTGTTCGGGGTGATCTACGGGTTGCTGTTCTGGGTGTGGCTGTTCGTGCTGCACCAGAAGATCTCGGCCGGGCCCCAACCGGTGCACCCGCCGGACAAGACGACAGCGAAGGGCTTGAAGCCGCCGCGGCGGCGCGTTGCTGCGCGGCGCGACGGGGCAGGAGGGCTAAAGGCGATGGATCTGCAAACGATTTGGTTCATCCTGCTAGGCGTTTTGCTGGGCGGCTACGCGGCGCTGGACGGGTTCGACTTTGGGGTGGGCATTTTGCACCCGCTGGCCAGAACGGACGCGGAGCGGCGTACGTTCATGAACGCGATCGGGCCGATTTGGGACGGCAACGAAGTGTGGCTGATTACGTTCGGGGGCGCATTGTTCGCAGCGTTCCCGATGGCCTACGCGACGGCGTTCTCGGCGATGTACTTGGCGCTGATGCTGGTGTTGGCGGCGCTGATTTTTCGCGCGGTAGCGATCGAGTTCCGCTCGAAGCGGCCGAGCCCGGTTTGGCGTGCGACGTGGGACTGGGCGTTCTTCGGGTCGAGCCTGATGGCCTCGTTGTTGTTTGGGGTGGCAGCGGTGCAACGCCGTGCTGGGCATGCCGCTCGATGAGCGCGGCGTGTTCACAGGAACGTTTCTGGGACTGCTGCATCCTTATGCGCTGCTCACGGGCGTGCTGACAGTCGCGCTGTTTACGCTGCATGGATCGCTCTACCTGGGGCTGAAGATCCACAACGAGGAGCTACGCGAGCGCATTCGCGGTTGGAGTTGGCACTCTTGGGGCGTGTTCCTGGCGCTCTACCTGTTGACGACGATCTATACGCTGATGCAGTTGCCGCACGCGACGAAGAACTTCGAGCAAATGCCTTGGGCGTTCGCAGTGGTCGCGGTGAACGTGTTTGCGGTCGCGAACATTCCGCGGGCGCTGTTCGCGAAGAAGGCAGGACAGGCCTTCCTGTCGTCGGTGGCGACGATCTTTGCGCTGGTGTTCTTGTTGGCGGTCGCGCTGTGGCCAAACATGATCGCGGCGTCAAACGACCCGAACAACAGCCTGACGATCTACCGAGCCGCCTCGAGCGAAAAGACGCTCGGCATCATGTTGACGATCGCGATGATCGGCATTCCGTTTGTGCTCGGGTATACGGCAGCGATCTACTGGACGTTCCGTGGGGCGGCCGACGTAGGCGAGAAGTCGTACTGAGGAAGATGGGCGCTAGATGCGCCCCATCAGGATAAGCACGATCAAAATGATGAGGACCAAGCCCACGCCGCCGCTGGGCCCGTAGCCCCAACTACGACTGTGCGGCCAGGTGGGGAGTGCGCCGAGGAGGAGCAAGATCAGAATCAGGGCTAGAGCGATATACATGGCTCACCTCGCTTCTGTGTGGGCGCACCTAGTCGCGAGCGACCGGCTTTTCGGTGGCGGCGTAGTCGGCGTGGGATTCCGAAGACGAGCTGACATGCTCGGCACCGGAGTCTTCTAGAATTTGCTCGGCCTTGTCTTTCCAATCCGAGTCATCGGTGTGGACTGAGACGAGGATGCCGCCGGAACGGATGCGGCCTTCGTAGCGCTTGGCTTCGTATTCGGGGATGCCAAAACCGGCGAGAGCCCCAACGAGAGCGCCGCCTCGCGCCGCCCGCGCCGACTCCGGCCAAAGCGGCCACGATGGGGCCCGCGGCCAACAGCGGGCCTGATGCCCGGAATCGCCAGGGCGCTGATGCCGGCAAGCCAGCCGAGTACGCCGCCGACGACGGCGCCGGAGGCTCTGCCCGCGGTGGCGCCCTCAGGGGCTTTGGAGGCGGCTTCGACGCCAATGTCCTTGTTGCCGATGTTTTCCGGCAAAAGGATCGAAATGTCGGTCGAGCGGAAACCTTCGGTGCGCAGGCGGTCGACAACTTTTTCGACCTGGGCGCGATTTGCGTATATTCCAAATACGGATGTGTTTGCCATGTCTTTTCTCCTTTCTTGGAGCGCGAAGGTCGAAGGGCGCGAGTCGGCTTCCGGCTCGCCAGGTTGAGGACGCAGAGAACCGGAATGTGACATCGATGGCATTGGCAGGCGTGCGCTAGGTCACGTAAACGCAACGAGGGCCTCCGAAGTCGGAGGCCCTCGCGGTTATTGGGTCGGAGCTCTGTGGCTTAGTCGCCGTCGCCAGCCGATGCAGCATCGGCGTCGTTGGACTGGGAGGACGAATCGTCCTCGAAGCCGCCGAAGGTGAAGTCGGTCAGAGCGTCGTCGCCGAAGGTCGGCATACCGGTGAGGTATTCGACCTCGGGAGCCATGACGTCGGGCTCGTCCTCGCCATCGATCTTGACCTTGCCGTACATGTCGAGACCGGTGCCGGCCGGGATGAGGCGACCGACGATGACGTTCTCTTTGAGGCCGCGCAGGGTGTCGACCTTGCCGGAGATCGCCGCCTCGGTGAGGACGCGGGTGGT
Source organism: Bryobacterales bacterium (assembly GCA_041394905.1). Lineage (GTDB taxonomy): Bacteria > Acidobacteriota > Terriglobia > Bryobacterales > UBA6623 > RI-231. The sequence goes on from JAWKHJ010000004.1 coordinate 301,147, forward strand.
CTCCTGGAACGACGCCGCCGAGATGAACGAGTCGGTGGCGAGCGAGGCCTTGGTGATACCCATCAGCAAGGGCCGACCCAGGGCAGGCTTGCCGCCCTTGTCGAGCACCTGAGTGTTGACCTTGCGGAAGCGGAACTTGTCGACCACTTCCTCGAGCAGAAACTCGGTGTCGCCCACGTCCTCGACCTTGATCCAGCGCATCATCTGACGCGAGATCACCTCGAGGTGCTTGTCGTTGATCTGCACGCCCTGCAGACGGTAGACCTCTTGGATCTCGTCGACGAGGTACTTCTGCAGCTCACGCTCGCCGAGTACGGCGAGAATGTCGTGCGGGTCGCGCGGGCCATCCATCAACGGCTCGCCGGCGCGGACCTTTTCACCCTCTTGAACGTTGATGTGAACGCCGCGGGGGATGGAGTATTCGCGCTCGTCGCCGACGTCGGAGACGACGTAGACTTTGCGCTGGCCCTTGGCGAGCTCGCCGTAGCGGACGACGCCGTCGATTTCCGACATGACCGCGGTTTCGCGCGGGCGGCGGGCTTCGAAGAGCTCGACGACGCGGGGAAGACCACCGGTAATGTCCTTCGTCTTCGCGGTTTCACGCGGGATTTTGGCCAGCGTGTCGGCCGCGTGGATCTCGTCGCCGTCGCGGACCATCAAGTGGGCGTGCGTCGGGATGAGGTACTTGCGCAGCATCTTGCCGTGCTCATCGTGGATTTCGATGGTCGGCTGTTTCTTCTCGTCCGGCGAGTCGGTGACGACCCACTGCGACATGCCGGTGACTTCGTCGACCTGCTCTTGCAAGGTGACGCCTTCCTGCAGGTCTTTGAAGTGGGCCTTGCCGCTCTTCTCGGTCAAGATCGAGAAGGTGTAGGGATCCCACTCGAGCAGGATCTGGTTCTTGCTGACCGGATCGCCGTCCTTGACGCGGAGCTTCGCGCCGTAGACGACCTGGTAGCGTTCCTTTTCACGGCCCTTCTCGTCGACGATGGCAACGATGCCGTTGCGGTTCATCGCGATCAGCTCGCCGGTCTCGTTGTGCACGGCGTTGACGCCGATGTACTTGAGGAAACCGTCGGACTTGGCGTCCTGGGTCGACTGCTCGGAGATCTTGGTCGCCGTGCCGCCGATGTGGAACGTCCGCATCGTGAGCTGCGTGCCGGGCTCGCCGATGGACTGGGCCGCAATGACGCCGACGGCCTCGCCGCGTTCGACCAAGCGACCGGTGGCCAGGTGGCGGCCGTAGCAGAGACGGCAAACGCCGCGCTCGGATTCGCAGGTCAGCACGGAACGGATCCGCACGCGCTCGATGCCGGCTTGTTCGATCTGAACGGCAAGCCGCTCGTTGATCTCCTGGTTGATGCCGACGATCTCGGCGCCTTCGTAGTCCGTGATCGAGTCGGTAGCGACGCGGCCGACGATGCGGTCGCGCAGCGGCTCGATGATCTGACCCGACTGCACGATGGCCTCAACCCAAATGCCGTCCGCGGTACCGCAGTCGGATTCGGTGATGATGACGTCCTGCGCAACATCGACCAGGCGGCGCGTGAGGTAGCCCGAGTCAGCGGTCTTGAGCGCCGTGTCGGCCAGACCCTTGCGGGCGCCGTGGGTCGAGATGAAGTACTGCAGAACGTTCAGGCCTTCACGGAAGTTCGCCGTGATGGGCGTCTCGATGATTTCGCCGGAGGGCTTGGCCATCAGGCCGCGCATACCGGAGAGCTGACGAATCTGCTGCTTGGAACCGCGAGCGCCGGAGTCGGCCATGACGTAGATCGGGTTGAGGTTGGCCCCGTCCTTGTCTTGCGCCTCCATGATGGAGAACATGCCGTCGGAGACGCGCTCGGTGACCTTCGACCAGATCTCGATGATCTTGTTGTAGCGCTCGCCGTGGGTGATGGCGCCGTCGAGGTATTGCTGCTCGACCGCCATGACCTCTTTCTGAGCGGCGACGACGATGTCCTGCTTGGCTTCGGGCACGACCATGTCGTCAATGCCGATCGAGATGCCGGAACGCGTCGCGTACTCGAACCCAAGATCCTTGAGGTTGTCGAGCATCTTGACCGTTTCTTCGCGGCCGATTTTGAGGTAGGCGTACTGCACGAGCTCGCGCAGACCGCCCTTCTTCATCAGGCCGTTGACGTAGGGCATCTCGTGCGGCAAGCGCGAGTTGAGGATCACGCGGCCGACGGTGGTTTCCATGTACTGCTTGCGGAAGTACACGGGCTCGGTGGTGGTGACCTTCTGGCTGTCGTTGTCGCGCGCCAGATCGATGACCCAACCGGTGTAGTAGAGCTTGATCGGGCTGAGCGTCTCGACCTCGCCCATGTCGAGGGCAAGGATGACGTCGTCGATCGAGCCGAACGTGCGGCCTTCGCCGCGGGCGTTCCGCTTGGTCTTCGTCAGGTAGTAGAGGCCCAGGATCATGTCCTGGCTGGGCGTCGCGATGGGCGCGCCGTTGGCCGGGGACAGGATGTTGTGCGAGGCCAGCATCAAGGTGTAAGCCTCGATCTGCGCCTCGGGCGACAGGGGCACGTGGACGGCCATCTGGTCGCCGTCAAAGTCGGCGTTGAAGGCCGGGCAGACGAGCGGGTGAAGGCGGATCGCTTTACCTTCGACCAGCGTCGGCTCGAAGGCCTGGATGCCGAGACGGTGCAGCGTGGGAGCGCGGTTGAGCAGGACGGGGTGGTCCTTGGTCACCTCGTCGAGGATGTCCCAAACGACCGGGTCTTGCTGCTCGACGAGCTCTTTGGCTTGCTTTAGTGTCGTGCAGTGGCCACGCTGCTCGAGTCGCTGATAGATGAACGGCTTGAACAGCTCGAGGGCCATCAGCTTGGGCAGGCCGCACTGATTGAGCTTGAGGTTCGGGCCGCAGACGATGACCGAACGGCCGGAGTAGTCGACGCGCTTACCGAGCAGGTTCTGGCGGAAGCGCCCCTGCTTGCCCTTGAGCGTGTCCGAGAGCGACTTGAGCGGGCGTTGTTGGCCCGCGCAGCACGTGACCGCGGCGGCCATTGTCGAACAACGCGTCGACTGCCTCCTGCAGCATGCGCTTCTCGTTGCGCACGATCACGTCCGGCGCGTTCAGCTCCATGAGCTTTTTCAACCGGTTGTTGCGGTTGATGACGCGGCGGTAGAGATCGTTCAGGTCCGAAGTGGCGTTGAAGCCGCCGTCGAGCGGCACCAACAGGCGCAGCTCGGGCGGAATGACCGGCAGCACGTCCAGGATCATCCAGTCGGGACGGTTGCCGGACTTGCGGAAGCTCTCGGCGACCTTGAGGCGGCGCGCAAACTTGAGCTTCTTCTGCAGTGAAGTCTCATCCTTCATCTGCTGGCGAAGCTCCGTGGAGAGCTTGTCAAGGTCGATCTTCTTGAGCAGCTCTTTGACGCCTTCGGCAGCCCATCAGAGCCACGACTTGATCCGGCGCATCCAGGTCGAGCCGGCGCTTGAGGTCGTCGCCGATGACCTTGCCCACCGAAACCTTGTCCTTCTCGAGGACGATCTCGTCCTCGACGCAGTCGACGACGATGTAGGCCTCGTAGTAGAGGACGCGCTCGAGGTCGCGCAGGGTGATGTCGAGGAGCTGCCCAATACGGCTGAGGAGCCCCTTGAAGAACCAGACGTGCGAGCAGGGCGAGGCGAGCTCGACGTGGCCGAGGCGCTCGCGGCGAACGCTGACTCAGGGTGACTTCGACGCCGCACTTGTCGCAGATGACGCCACGGTGCTTCATGCGCTTGTACTTGCCGCACAAGCATTCCCAGTCGGTGACGGGACCGAAGATTTTCGCGCAGAACAGACCGTCGCGTTCGGGCTTGAACGTGCGGTAGTTGATCGTCTCCGGCTTGGTGACTTCACCGTGCGACCAGCTGCGAATCTTCTCGGGGCTAGCGAGCGAGATCCGAATGCTGTCGAAGTCGGAGATCAGGCTGACGCGGTCGTAAGGGCTGGATCGGTACAAAGCGGCGTCCCTCCAAGTCTTGCTCCGGCCGGTTCTCACGAACCGGCGCGCTACGCGGGGTGGGCGTTCTCAAGCGCCGCCCCATTCTTTCCTGGACAGCCACCCGGCCGTTTGGCCCAAGGTTTGCCGCAAGCGGCCCGCGCCCAAGGGTGACTGTCCCAATCGGGGGCGCGGGCTAGCGGCGGTTCTCGTTAGTCGGCCGCCAAGGCGGTCTCGATGACGTCTTTCTGCGTCTTGATGAGCTCGACGTCCAGACACAGCGATTGCAACTCGCGGATGAGGACGTTGAACGACTCGGGAACGCCAGGCTCCATCGCGGCCTCGCCCTTGACGATGGACTCGTAGATCTTGGCGCGTCCGTAGACGTCGTCCGACTTGGCGGTGAGCAACTCCTGCAGAATGTGCGCCGCACCGTAGGCTTCGAGGGCCCAGACTTCCATCTCGCCGAAGCGCTGGCCGCCGAACTGCGCCTTGCCGCCCAGCGGCTGCTGGGTGATCAGCGAGTACGGTCCGATCGAGCGAGCGTGGATCTTGTCGTCGACCAAGTGGCTCAGCTTGAGCATGTAGATGATGCCGACGGTGGTCTGCTGCTCGAAGGCTTCGCCGTTGAGGCCGTCGCGGAGGCCGATCTTGCCCGACTCGGGCAAGCCCGCTTCGCGCAGCTTTTCTTTGATCAGCTCTTCGCCGGGCCCTTCGAACACGGGCGAGGCGAACTTGAGGCCGAGAGCCTGACCGGCCCAACCCAAGTGCGTCTCTAGGATCTGACCGACGTTCATACGCGAAGGGACGCCGAGCGGGTTGAGCACGATTTCGACCGGGCGGCCATCGGGGAGGAACGGCATGTCCTCTTCCGGCAGCACGCGGGCGATGACGCCCTTGTTGCCGTGACGGCCGGCCATCTTGTCGCCGACTTGAAGCTTGCGCTTCATGGCGATGTAGACTTTGACCATCTTGATGACGCCCGGGGAGAGCTCGTCGCCCTTCTTGAGCTTGGCGATCTTCTCGTCGGTGAGCTTCTCGAGCACCTGGATCTGACGGATCGTCATCTCTTCGATCTCGTCGACCTTCTCGTGCAGGTGCGGGTCTTTGTCCTTCAAGCGCAAGCGCTTGATGTCGCGGGCGCGAAGGGTCTCGAGGAGCTCGCGCGTGAGCGTGTCGCCCTTCTCGACCAGACGCCGATTAGTCTTTTCGTCGTGCAGGTCGGCTTGGGCGACCTGTCCGCCGAGCATGGTTTCGAGGCGCTTGGCGCGCTCGTCGAAGAGGATGCGCTTCTCGTCATCGAGGTTGCGCTGCAACCGCTCGACGGTCTGCTGCTCGATCAGCCGCGCACGCTCGTCCTTCTCGACGCCTTTACGCGCAAATATCTTCGCGTCGACGACGATGCCCGAGATGCCTGGAGGGCAGTAGAGCGAGGCGTCCTTGACGTCGCCGGCCTTCTCGCCGAAGATCGCGCGGAGCAGCTTTTCCTCAGGCGTGAGCTGTGTCTCGCCCTTCGGGGTGACTTTGCCGACGAGGATGTCGCCTGGCTTGACCGCTGCACCGATGCGGATGATGCCGCTCTCGTCGAGATTGCGCAGGAAGCTCTCCGAGATGTTCGGGATGTCCCGCGTGATCTCTTCGGGGCCAAGCTTGGTGTCGCGCGCCTCGACGTCAAACTCCTCGATGTGGATCGAGGTATAGAAGTCTTCCTTGACGAGCTTCTCCGAGACCAGGATGGCGTCCTCGAAGTTGTAGCCGCGCCAGGGCATGAAGGCCACGAGCACGTTCCGTCCGAGGCCGAGCTCGCCAAGCTCGGTGGAAGGTCCGTCGCCGAGCACCTCTCCGGCCTTGACGCGCTGTCCGACGCGAACGATCGGCTTCTGATTGATGCAGGTGTTCTGGTTGGAGCGCTTGAACTTGACGAGCTGGTAGATGTCCGCGCCAACTTCGCGCGACATCTGCCCCTCATGCTGCCCGCCATCGACGCGGACGATGATGCGCTCGGAGTCAACCGAGTCGACCACGCCGTCGCGGCGGCAGATGACGACCGCACCGGAATCACGGGCGGCAATGCGCTCCAGGCCGGTGCCGACAATAGGAGAGTCGGCGCGCAGCAAAGGCACGGCCTGCCGTTGCATGTTCGAACCCATCAAGGCGCGGTTCGCATCATCGTTCTCGAGGAACGGGATGAGGCTGGCCGCAACGGAGACGAGCTGCTTCGGGCTGACGTCGAGATACTGGATCTCAGCCTTCTTCTTAAGCTGGAAGTCGCCCGCCACGCGGCAGTTCGCAAACTCGGGGATGATACGGCCATCGTCGGCGACAGGAATGTTCGCCTGCGCGATGGTGTAAAGATCCTCCTCCCACGCCGACAGGTAGTGGCAGTGCGCCTCGAACTGGGCCGGGGTCTTGCTCTTAGCCAAGCCGGCGTTGACCTTGTCGGCCTCCTCACGCTTGAGCACCTGGCCGCTCTTGAGACCGGAGTCGCCCGGGTGCGTGATCTGCACTTCGTCGATCACGTAGCCGTTCTCGACTTTGCGGTAGGGACTCTCGATGAAGCCGTACTCGTTGATGCGCGCGAAGCACGACAGTGACGAGATCAGACCGATGTTCGGGCCTTCCGGCGTCTCAATCGGGCAGATGCGACCGTAGTGCGTGGTGTGGACGTCGCGAACCTCGAAGCCGGCTCGCTCGCGCGACAGACCGCCCGGTCCGAGCGCCGACAGGCGGCGCTTGTGGGTGATCTCCGACAACGGGTTCGTCTGGTCCATGAACTGCGAGAGCTGCGAAGAACCGAAGAACTCGCGGATCGCGGCCATGACCGGCTTGGCGTTGACCAGGTCGTGCGGCATCGCCGACGACATTTCCTGGTAGACGCTCATCTTTTCCTTCATCGCCCGTTCCATGCGGACCAGGCCAATGCGGAATTGATTCTCGAGCAGCTCGCCGACGGCTCGCACACGGCGGTTGCCGAGGTGATCGATATCGTCGACTTCGCCGATGTTGCGGCGCAGCTGCATCAGGTAGCGGATTGTGGCGTAGAAGTCGTCCGCGGTCAGCGTGCGCTGGTCAAGACCGGTGGCGTCTTCGGCCCCGTGGATCTTGATGTTGAACTTCATGCGACCCACGCGCGAGAAATCGTACTTGCGCGAGTCGAAGAACATGCCCTGGAACAACTGCGTGGCCGTCTCGAGGGTCGGCGGATCGCCCGGACGCAACTTGCGGTAGATCTCGATCAGAGCGTCGTTCTGCGTCGAGACGGTGTCCTTTTTGAGCGTCTCCGAGAGCACGATGCCGACGGGATCGCGCTCGGGGTAGATGACGGCGAATTCGGTGACGCCGGCTTCGATGAGCTTGGCGATACGCTCGGGAGTCGCCTCGGAGTTCGCCTCTGCCAGCACGTCGCCCGACTCGGTGTCGACGACATCAGCGTCGAGAGCGCGCCTTCGAAATCCTCAGGCGAGGCGGAAGGGTCTCAACCTCAGCCTTCTGCAGCTCGCGCAGCACCAAGTTGGTGACCTTGCGGCCCTTCTTGACGATTACATTGCCCTTGGCGTCCTTGACTTCGTCGGAGAGACGCATGCCGGGTTTTCGCTCACCTGGCGGGATAGCGCAGCGCCATTGACCTTGATGTTGTCGACGGCGTAGAAGCTTTGCAGGATGTCGGCGTCGCTCTTGAGGCCGAGCGCGCGCAGGAAGACTGTTCCGAAACTTCCGCTTGCGGTCAATGCGGACGTAGAGCAGGTTCTTCTGGTCCGAACTCGAACTCGACCCAGCTCCCGCGGTAGGGAATGATCTTGCCGAGGAAGTAGGTGCGGCGGTTAGCCGTCTCAAAGAACACGCCCGGCGAGCGGTGGAGCTGCGGTGATGACGCGCTCCGTGCCCGGGATGAACGTGCCGTTGCGCGTCATCAGCGGGATCTCGCCGAAGAAGACTTCCTGCTCCTTGATGTCGCGGATGGTCTTTTCGCCGCCCTCGGCGTCTTTCTCGTAAATCGTGAGCCGGATGGTGACCAGCGAGCGGGGCGGCATAGGTCATGCCGCGCTCCTGACACTCCTCGACGTCGTGCCGGGGACCAAACCGACCGGATCGCCGCACTTGGGGCAGAAGGTCACGCAGTTGGCGTTGTACTCGCCGCACGCCTGACAGGGAATCATCGCCGGGCCGTAGGGATCGGTCTTGATAGTCGAGCCGCAATGCGAGCAGGTCGAGCGACGGTGGTGCAGGCCGCGCAGATGGCCACCTTACACTCCCAATCGCCGATCGAATAGTCGACGAACTCGAGCTCGCTCAGACCCGGAAATCGGTGATCGGAAAGACGGACACGTGAACACGGCCTGCAGACCCATGTCGTCGCGCTCGCTCGGCCCAGCAAGTCCATCTGCGAAAGCGCTCGTAGAGTCCTTCTGCACTCGATGAATTGGGGATCGGGATTGCGGCCGGAATGCGTGAAATCAACACGCAAAGGCCTTTCCGCTTTGCTGAGAGCCATTCGCGCTTTGAGCCATTTGAGAACTCCCGGGTTGCTTCGAACCGCCGCCGACGTCTTGGCGCCTTAACGCCGCGCCGACCGAGTCGCCGGCCTCACGGTCGCCAGCGCCGAAGCGCGGACGAAAGTAGCCGCTGAAGTCGCCGAAAAGCGGCGCGGACCCTTGGCAGGGACCTACGCCGTTAGACGACATAGTGTGCGGATTGGTACCGCAGTGGACAAGACAGACGCATGACGCGCGTCGCCGTGAAACGCCAAAGAGGCGCACATCCCCTTACCGGGAGTCGCCTTTGCGCGTGAAGGGCCTGCAATAACGACGCCTCAGAGCTTTGCAAACCGTGACCGACGTAGTCGAAGAAACGACCTCAGTACTATAGCAACGGCGAAAATGCAATGCAAGTCCGTTGCCAAATTTCCTGAGGCGACGTCGAGAGCACCCGAGCGGCGCACATCGGCGGAGGTGCGGGAGAAGCCGGAAACAGCCCGCACCTCTCCACGGAAAGACTAGGTCAGCTCGACGGTAGCGCCGGCTTCCTTGAGCTTTTCGGCGATCGAGTCGGCCTCGGCCTTCTCGACATTTTCCTTCACCGGCTTGGGAGCGCCATCGACCAAGTCCTTGGCTTCTTTCAAGCCAAGGCTGGTGATTTCACGCACAGCCTTGATGACCTTGATCTTGTTCGCGCCGGCATCCTTGGGCACGACCGTGAATTCGGTCTTCTCTTCGGCTTCGGCAGCGGCCCGAGAACAGCGCCCGGCATAGCGGCCATCATCATCGGCGCCGCAGCGGCGGCGGAGACTCCGAGCTTCTCCTCGAGGTCCTTCACCAGAGCCGCGGCTTCCATGAGCGTCAGACCCTGGATTTGTTCAGAAATTGCTGCAATGTCGGCCATTGTGATTCTCTCCTTCGATCCTTGCGATTGCGCTATTTGACTCTTGCGGGCGCGGCAGACCGGGCGGCGGCGCGAGCCCGCGAACTCGTTGCGATTCCTCTATTCGGCGAATTTCTTCTCGTCGACGGCAGCCTGCAGGACCCGCACCAGATCGCGAGCCGGAGCATTGAGCACGCCCACCATGTTTTGCGCGCCGGAGTTGAGCAGAAACAGGATCTTCGACTGCGTTTCCGGCTTGCCGGGCATCTTCGACAAAGCGTCGAGCCCCTGCTCGTCGAGGATCTGCCCCTCAACGACGCCGGCGCGGAAGCCGAACACCTTGGTCGTTTTCGCCTGCTCGACCAGAGCCTTCATCAGCCCGACCGGGTCATCATCGGCGAGCACGAGGGAAGTCATGCCCTTGAGGCCCTCGAACGCCTTGGCGACGGGGGTGCCGTCAGAGGCGAGCTTAGCCAGCCGGTTATTGATGACGCGATAGCTGGCGCCGGTCTCGCGAATCTTCTTGCGAAGCTGGAAGTCCTCGTCGACCTTGATGCCCTGGAACGAGCACAGCACGACGACGGGATTTTCGGCGAACGCCTGGCGCAGACTGTCGAGCTCGGCTTGTTTGACGCTTCTTGTCTTCATTTCGTCGAGCCCTCCTTTATGCGATCAGATCGTTCGCTTCGACTTCGAGCGAGGGGCTCATCGTCGAGCAGATGCTGATCTTTTTCACGTACTTGCCCTTCGCTGCCGAGGGCTTCGCGCGAACGACGGCCAGAATGAGCGTCGTCGCATTCTCATTGAGCTTGTCGGCGTCAAAGCCGAGCTTGCCGACGGGGGCGTGAATCACGCCGCCTTTGTCGACACGGAACTCGACCTTACCGGCCTTGATTTCGTTGACCGCGGTGACGACGTCCGTAGTCACAGTTCCGGTCTTCGGGTTAGGCATCAACCCGCGCGGACCGAGAACGCGACCCAGCTTGCCGACGTGGCGCATCATATCCGGCGTCGAAACGACGGCGTCATAGTCGAGCCAGTTTTTCCTTCTGGATCTTCTCGACCATCTCTTCGCCGCCGACGAAATCCACCCGCGTCCTGCGCTTCCTTGGCCTTGTCGCCCTGGGCGATAACCAGCACGCGCTTCGCCTTACCCAGGCCGTGGGGCAGCACAACCGTGCCGCGCACCATCTGGTCGGCGTGACGCGGATCGACCCCGAGGTTCATGTGCACCTCAACGGTCTCGTCGAACTTCGCGATCTTGTTTTTTTGTAAGAACGGAATGGCTTCAGTCAGCGCGTACGGGCGCTGCTCCACCAATTCCGCCACATTGCGGTACTTCTTGCCTGGCATGTTCCTCCCTTGGTCCAAACGGCCGAGTGCGTCAATCGCCTCGCGCCTCCCAAAGTCCGCCGTCTCCGGCGGCTCGTCCAAACTCTTCTTAGCCTACTACGTCCACGCCCATCGAGCGAGCAGTTCCCTCGATGCAAACCATTGCCGCTTCTACGGTATGGCAGTTGAGGTCGGGCATCTTCGCCTTGGCAATTTCTTCAATTTGCGCTTTCGTGATCTTGCCAACCTTGTTGCGGTTCGGCTCACCCGAGCCCTTCGCAAGCTTGACGGCCTTCTTGATCAGAACAGCCGCGGGCGGCGTCTTCGTCACGAAGTCGTAGGAGCGGTCCTGATACACGGTGATCACCACCGGCACCGTCAACCCCACCAAGTCCGGCTGCTGCGTCCGCGCATTGAACGCCTTGCAGAACTCCATGATGTTCACGCCGGCCTGACCGAGCGCCGGACCCACCGGGGGCGCCGGCGTCGCCTTGCCGGCCATGATCTGCAGCTTGACTTGCTGTTTTACCTTCTTCGCCATTTTGGGAAACCCTACCTGCGAAAGGACTTAGCCTTCGCGCTCCACCTGGAAGTACTCAAGCTCGACGGGCGTTCCGCGCCCGAAGATCGTAACCATCACCTTCAACGTCGAGCGATCCTCGTTGACTTCTTCCACGGTGCCGGAGAAGTTCGCGAACGGTCCGTCGATGATCTTGACGCGATCATTGCGCTCGAAGTGCATCTTCGGCCGCGGCCGCTCCGCCGAAGCCGTCTGGCGGTAGAGGATCTGATTGACCTCGTCCGCGGTCAGCGGGTTCGGCTTCAACCCCCCCGCCGACGAAACCAGTGACGCGCGGCGTATTCTTCACCACGTGCCAGAGCTCGTCATCGAGATCGAGCTGCACGAGCACATAGCCGGGATAGAGCAGGCGCTCGGTCTCGACTTTTTTGCCGTTGCGCATCTCGACGACCTTCTCGGTCGGGATCAAGATCTCGCCAATGCGCTCGCCGAAACCGAATGCATCACAACGCGTACTCAAGCTCTCGCGCACTTTCTTCTCAAAGCCGGAGTAGGTATGAATGATGTACCAATCCAGCCCAGGCACGCCGACTTCGTCGATCGGCTGAACTTCAGCCTCACCCTCGGCCGCAACCTCGCCGTCGCCGGCTGCAGCGTCCGCCGCCGCGCCATCCTCAACTGAAGACGACACAGCTTGGGCGTCGGCGGCCTCAGCCGCGACATCCTGCTCGAGCTCTGGGTTCTGACCGAAGTCGCTCACAGAAAACCTACTTCTTCATTCAGTGCGCAAGCCCAAAGAGGGGACTCGCGTCAGTTGGAAAACATCTGGTAGAGCCGAGTCTGACCGAGGGCGAGAATATAGTCGACGATACCGAAGTACACGCCGAAAAACGCCACGGTCGCGAGCACGACAATCGTCGTACTCTGCACCTGCTCACGGCTCGGCCACGTCACCAAACGCATTTCGCGCCGGTGCTCGTCGATATAATTCCGCACCTTGTCGACCCAGCCCTGGGTCGCCTCGGATTTTGCAGGCTGCTTCCTATCTGCCGCCATGACTGCCAAATCTATGCCCACCCTGCAGCGCACACTGCGCCACTCCGAAAACTTTCACCCAACTCCAGGAATCGAAACGACTTGGAGGTGGCAGGGGCGGAGGGAATCGAACCCCCATTGGCGGTTTTGGAGACCGCTGGTTTACCGTTAACCGACGCCCCTACGTCACACCTCGAGAGCCGAGATCCGCTACTTGATCTCGCGATGAGGCGCGTGCTGCCGACACCGGGGGCAGTACTTCTTCATCTCGACGCGCCCCGGCGTCTTCTTCTTGTTCTTCGTCTTAGTATAGTTGCGTTCCTTGCACTCTGTACACTGCAAGGTGATGATGTCGCGCGCCATCGATCGATCCTCCGCCTTTCCCTAGGCCTTCCTACTCGACAATCTCAGCCACAGTGCCGGCGCCGATGGTGCGGCCGCCTTCGCGAATCGCAAAGCGCAAGCCCTTCTCCATCGCGATCGGGTTGATCAGCTCGATCGTCAGCGTCACGTTATCGCCGGGCATCACCATCTCGGTGCCCTCCGGCATGTGCGCCACGCCCGTCACGTCCGTCGTCCGGAAGTAAAACTGCGGCCGGTAACCGTTGAAGAACGGCGTATGACGTCCGCCTTCGTCCTTTTTCAGAACATAGACTTCGCCCTTGAACTTCGTGTGCGGCTTGATCGATCCGGGCTTCGCCATCACCTGCCCGCGCTCGACGTCGTCCTTGTCCAACCCGCGCACCAGCAAGCCGACGTTGTCGCCCGCTTCGCCCTGGTCCAGCAGCTTCTTGAACATCTCGACGCCGGTGATCACCTTCTTCTGCGTCGGCCGGATGCCGATCAACTCGACTTCCTCGCCAACCTTCACCACGCCGCGCTCGATACGTCCCGTCACCACCGTGCCGCGGCCCGAAATCGAGAAAATGTCCTCGACCGGCATCAGGAACGGCTTGTCGCGCTCGCGCTCCGGCGTCGGGATGTAGTCGTCGACCGCCTGCATCAGCTCGTCGATCGTCTTCTCCCACTTCTCTTCGCCGTTCAACGCGCCCAGCGCCGACACCTTCACGACCGGAATGTCGTCGCCAGGGAAATCGTACTCCGACAACAGCTCGCGCACTTCCAGCTCCACCAGCTCGAGCAGCTCCGGATCGTCGACCATGTCGACCTTGTTGAGCGCCACCACGATGTAGGGCACGCCCACCTGACGCGCCAGCAGAATGTGCTCGCGCGTCTGCGGCATCGGTCCATCCGTCGCCGCCACCACCAGGATCGCGCCGTCCATCTGCGCCGCACCGGTGATCATGTTCTTGATGTAGTCGGCGTGGCCCGGGCAGTCGACGTGCGCATAGTGCCGGTTCGCCGTCTGATACTCCACGTGCGCCGTCGCGATCGTGATGCCCCGCGCCCGCTCTTCCGGCGCGTTGTCGATCGAATCAAACGACCGCACCACGTTCGACGGGTCGTGCTTCGACAACACCTTCGTGATCGCCGCCGTCAACGTCGTCTTCCCGTGGTCGATGTGCCCGATCGTTCCCACGTTTACGTGCGGCTTTGTCCGCTCGAATTTCTCTTTCGCCATCGTTTTTCGCTCTCTCTTCGCGCGTCCTAGCGCATAGCTTTGAAACCGGAGGTGGTGGACGGTCTAGGATTCGAACCTAGGTAGGGCGTAGCCCGGCAGATTTACAGTCTGCTGCCATTGACCGCTCGGCCAACCGTCCTCGCCAGCTCAGCAGCCTTGCCGAAACAAGACTCAAAAAAACCGGGGCTGCCGGCGAGCCGAACCGCCCCGCGAAACCTTTCCCTTACCGCCAGCCGCAAGGCTGGAGCCGGTGACGGGACTTGAGCAGCTGACCTCGTCCTTACCAAGGACGCGCTCTACCAACTGAGCTACATCGGCCCAAAGGCCTTGCCCGACTGTAAACGGCGTCGCAAATTGGAGCGGGAGACGGGACTCGAACCCGCAACCAACAGCTTGGAAGGCTGTGACTCTACCTTTGAGTTACTCCCGCCTGAAAACCGTAATTGCCTAGCGCGGCGCACCCAGCAAAGTGGAGCCGGCGAAGGGACTCCAGACCCCCAGCCGTCTGATTACAAATCAGATGCTCTACCAACTGAGCTACGCCGGCTTGCGCAGACCCTCTCAGACTAACGCAGGTCGATCGCCGGGAGCAGCTTGATTTTCGGAAGTTCTTTGGGCGTTTGTCATTTCAGGTCCGCATTACGCTTCTCGAGCAACTCGCGCAGACGCCGGGCGTCAGCGCATCCACCTGGTATCCGCCGCGCCCGGTCATCGTGCGCGCCTGCAAGGAATTGTAGATCGCCTCTTCCGTCGCCTCGATGGCGCCTTGGAAGAACGGGCCGAGCGCGCCGTCGTCGACGAACTTCGACGGATCGCGATTGGTCGAGAAGGCGATCACGAAATCGCCGCTGCCATGCGAGCCGTTTGAGCCGGTGCGCGCCAGGCCGAAGGTCGCACGGCGGGCGACACGCTGGAGCTGGCGGGCGTCGAGCGGCGCATCGACGGCGACGATCATCATGATCGAGCCGTCGCCGTTGTCGGGAGCGGGCGGCTTGAGCAGCTTCCACAAGGGCAGACCGTCGAACAGTAGCGTGCCGCCGAAGTTCGTCTGGACAAGGACGCCGAGCATCGACCCGCCCGGCAGGCGGCGCGAGCTGGTCCCGATGCCGCCCTTCCAGCCGAAACAGATGGTCCCCGTCCCCGCCCCGACGGCGCCTTCCTCGACCGGGCCGGGCTTGGCGTCCGCGAGCGCGGCGAGAAAATCCCCGCGTACGGGGCGCTCGGCGCGGATATCGTTTAGGCGTCCGTCGTTGGTTTCGCCGACGACGACGTTGACCGAGCGCACGTCTTGGTTGCCGGGCTGGGTGAGGGTGTAGTGGCGAAGCGCGTCGGCGGCGCGCCAGACGGCGAGGGTATTGGTGAGCAGGATGGGCGTCTCGATCACGCCGAGCTCCTGGATCTGGGGCAGTCCGATCGACTTGCCGAAGGCGTTGAAAACGAAGGCCGCCGCGGGAACTTTTTCCTGGAAGAGATTCCCGGAGTGGGGCAGGATGGCGGTGACGCCGGTGCGGATGTCGTCGCCTTCGATGAGCGTGCGCTGGCCGACGAGCACTCCCGGCACGTCCGTGATGGCGTTGTGCTCGCCCGGCGGGTAGAGTCCAGGCGCGACGCCGAGATCGCGGGCGCGCTGCGCGAGAACGGGCCCAACAACGATGACGAGAAGGAGCAGAAGGCGCCGCATCGCACACAGGCTAGCGATTTTTTTCGGTGCGAAGTAAAGCCAGCGGCGTCTAAAGGCGTATTAGCGAGTGAGAGATGCCAATTCTCGACGATCCCGGGCGCACCGACGAGGAGCTGATCGCGGCTTACCGCGCAGGCAGCGACGAGGCGTTCGAAGCGATCTACGCGCGGCGGTTTGCCGAGCTGACGGCCTACCTGCGGCGACGGTTGCCGGCCGGCGCGCAGGATGACGCCGAAGACTTGGCCGAAACGGCGCTCTACAAAGCGGCCGTGCAGGTGGAAAGCTTCGATCCCGCCCGCGGCGCCTTCCGACCCTGGCTCTACGCGATCGCGACCAACCTACGGCGAGACTTGATCCGATCGTGGACGCGTCGGCTCGAGCGGCTGTGGGCGGCCTCGCCTGAGCGCGCAGCGGAGACGGCCGATCCGCATTGTTCGATCGAGGAGCGGATGCTGCGGGAGGAGCGCGTGACGCGGGCGCTGGGCGCGCTGACCGAGCGGCAGCGCGATGTGATGTTGCTCACCTGCTGGGAAGGGTTTTCTTACGCGGAGACGGCAGAAATTCTGGGATCAGGCCCAGGCACGGTCGTACCGCGACAAGGCGCTCAAGAACCTCAGACGAATACTCGAAGGCGAATGCGGGACTGATCGCAGCGCCGGCGACGGGAAGCGGAATCATGACGAGTGAATACGAGCACGTGACAGCTGAGCTGGCTTGGCTGAAGCGCCGCGGGCGCAGGGGCAGCGCCGCCGCGGCATCCATGCGCACTCCGACTTGCCCAAGCTTGGGGACGCTCGCGCGCGGCAAGCTGTCTGAGCCCGAAGCACGGCACGTAGCGCAGTGTCGCCATTGCCAGGGCGCACGCGGACGGACAAGCCGCAGCAGCCGCGTTTCGCGGCTCCGATGGCAGCGGCCATTGCGGCGACGCTCGTCATGGGGCTTTGGCTCTCGGGCGGACGCACGCCGGAACGCTACGAGGCGCCGCCGATGCGCGTGACGGCTCCGACGCCGCATGCGGTGGAGGCCGATTGGACTCCGCCGATGCTGAGGGCGCCTGGCGTGCGGCTTTCGATGCCGACAACGCAGCCGCCCCTGCCGCCGGATCCGCCCCGCTCGAGCGCTTCCCAGCCGCCGAGGAATCCACGAGGGCGCCGGTTCCGCTGGCCGCGCTCAGCAGCATAAACCCGCCAACGCTCAAGCCGGCGCGGCCCGCCGCCGGACGTGGTGGGTCTGTTGGGCCTGCGCGTGTTGTAGGGCCCGTCAAAGCCCAGTTGTGATGACCAGACAAGCAGCCGCTCGTCCGGCGGCCTAGGAGGAAGTGTGTCCGTTTTTCGTTTGTTTCTCGTGGCGGCGCTCGCCGCCGGACTGGCCTCGGCCGAAGAGGCGCCGCGCGCGCAGGACACCCGCGAGTACGAACTGGTGCAAGGGACGCTAGGCGAACGTGACCCGGCCAAGCGGCTGGCGACGCTCGAAACTTGGCGCCAGGAGTACCCCTCGACTGCGCTCGGCGAGATGCGGGCGAAGCTCTACTTGCAGACTTACCGCGAAGCCGGACGCCACGCCGACGCCGTCGCAGCCGCTGAGCGCGTGCTCGAGCTCGCGCCGGAGGACTTTGCCGCGCACTATACACTGGCCTCGCTTGCGCCTGCGTTGGGCTCAATCGACGAAGCTGACCGAGCGCGGGCGGAGCGGTCAGCCCGCGAGCTGCTCGATGGCGGGATCGCAACCCAGTTCGACCTATCAAACAAACCGACCGGCGTGACGGCGGATGCTTGGGAGAGTGCGCGTGTGCAAAGCGAGGCGGCGAGTCTGCGGACGCTCGGTTGGCTGGCGATGGAGCGCAAGCAACCCGCCGAGGCGCAGTCGGAGCTCGAGCGGGCTCTCCGCATCGACCCGACATCGGCGCAAGCCTCGTATTGGCTGGCGCAGAGCGTGCTGGCACAGCGCGATCCGGGCAAGAACGAGTTGGCATTCTTCTCACTCGCCCGCGCGGCCACGCTGACCGGACCGGGCGAACTACCTGCCGAGAGCCGTGAGCAGATCCGCGCCTATCTGCAAAAAACCTACCAGGCGTTCGCTGGGACCCTCGACGGTCTCGACGAGATCGAGCGTCTGGCCGCGCTGTCGGCATTGCCTCCGGCGGAGATGCCGCGAGTGCGTTCGGCGGCGGAACGTGAGGACGATGCGCACCGCGCATTCTGCACGGACAAACCTCTGGCCTGCGTTTACGAGAACCTGCGCGCAGCGCTCACAGGCCCCGACGGTCCGCAAACCTGGGCCGAACTGCAAGAGAAGGTCACGCCGCAGATCGAGCTCTACGTGGTCGGGAACGAGCCCGCGGATCGGCCGCTGGCGCTGCGCCTTTCGCCCCAGAAGGGCGGCAAGGCGGAGGTCGTACTCAAGTTGTCGAACCGGCTACGGGCGCCGATTCCCGCCGGGCGCGCCGTGAGGGTGGAAGGGGTGGCGCGGGCGCTTGGCCGGGAGCCGTTTCTGTTGACGCTCGAAGGCGGGCGGGTGTTGCCGTAGGGCCGAAGAACCCCCACCCTTCCGGGCGCGGCACGGGGTGATAGCGGGCGGAGCCAGATCTGTCTAACGCTCAGATGCCGTTGTCGCGGCGGCCGACGAGCGAGAGAAACTCCTTCCGCGTTGTTGGGTTCTCGCGGAATTCGCCCAGCATGGTCGAAGTGATCGCCGAGGAGTGCTGCTTTTCGACGCCGCGCATCATCATGCAAAGATGACGCGCCTCGACGATGACGCCGACGCCGGCTGGCTGGATGGCGTCCTGGATCGCATCGGCGACTTCGCGCGTTAGCCGCTCCTGCACTTGCAGCCGGCGCGCAAACATGTCGACCAGACGCGCCGTCTTGCTCAATCCAATCACCTTGTTGGTCGGGATGTAGGCGACGTGCGCCTTGCCGAAAAACGGCAGCAAGTGGTGTTCGCAGAGCGAGAATACCTCGATATCCTTGACGATGACCATCTCGTCGTAGGCCACGTCAAACAAGGCGCCGTTGAGCACCTCGTTGGCGTTCATCCTGTAGCCAGCTGTGAGGTCTCCCCAGGCTTTGGCCACACGCTCCGGCGTCTTGACGAGGCCGTCGCGCGAAACGTCTTCGCCGATCTCACCGAGCAGCCCGCGCGTGAGATCTGCAATGCGACGGTTGTAATCTCCGCCTGCGCTCTCGCGCTCTTCGAGCTCAGCGATCCTCGGTTCCATTCGCACTCTCCATTTCAAGCGTAAAAGTGTTGCGCGCCGTCTCCTCGAGGGTCAGGCGTTGCAGTTTCGCACCAGAGCCACGCTCGTTCCAGGCGCGGCACAGCCAGCCGCCGATCACCTTGGCAAGGTTTTCAGTGGTGGGATTCAACTCCGCGAACTCCGGTACGGCGCTGTTCATGTCCTTGTGGTCGATACGCGCCAAGACGTCCTCGCGCACGATGCGGTCGAGGGCGTCGCGGTCAACGAGCATGCCGGTCTCGGAGTCGGCCTGGCCGCTCAAGGTCACGTGCAGACGGTAGTTGTGGCCGTGTCCGTAAGGGTTGTTGCACTTGCCGAACAGCTCCTGGTTCTCTTCCTCCGTGAGCGAGTCCAGGTGTAGTCGGTGCGAGGCGCAGAAGGGATAGCAGCGGGTTAGACGCAACATGGAACAACCTCCTGGGCGGCTTAGGCGGCCACGGCCGGACCGGCGTAGTCGACGTACAGGTCTGGCGTCTCGTAGAGCCGGATGGAATAGAGACGACGCCCTTCGCCGGCGACGGCCGGTTCGAGGCGGTTCCAGATCTCGGCGGCCATGTTCTCCACCGTCGGGATCACGTGGTCGAACGGCGGCGCCTCGTGGTTGAGGTGGCGGTGATCCCAGGGCTCGACGACCTCGCGGTTCATGATGTCCTTGAGCTCTTTGAGGTCCATGATCATGCCGTGCGCGGGATCGACCTGGCCCGTGACAGTAACTTCGAGGACATAGTTGTGCCCGTGCGTCTTCGACTCATCGCCGAAAACCTCAAAGTTGCGCTCGTCGCTCCAGGCGGGGTTGACCAAGCGGTGAGAAGAAGAAAACTCGGCCTTGCGGGTGATCAGAACCATTGCAGCGAGCCCAGTGCGCGGGCTAGAGTGAGACTCGACGGATTTATTATGGCAAGTTCCCCTCGCCAAACCGCTGTTTGGGCCGTAACTGCTTTGTTGGCAGTGCTTTTGGTGTGGCGCATCGAGCCATATCTCCACATCTACGACGTACAGGCTGGCGACCGCGCGCCGGGCTTTTCGCTCACTACGGACAGCGGCCAGGGCATCAGTCTTTCTGACTATAAGGGCAAGTGGGTTTTGTTGAACTTTTGGGCCACCTGGTGCCCGCCTTGCATCCAAGAGACGCCGTCGCTCAACCGCCTGCAGGAAGAGTTTCGCGACAAAGGTCTCGTCGTAATCGGCATCAGCGAAGACGACTCGCAACAGGCCTACGATGCCTTCCTCGACCGCTTCGGGATCACCTTCCCCACGGTGCGGGACACCACCAAGACGACGAAGATCAAGTACGGCACGCAGCTCATCCCCGAGTCCTACCTGATCAACCCGGATGGGATCGTGGTGCGCAAATACGCCGGCGGCGAAGACTTCATGCGTCCCGAGGTGCTGAACTACTTCCGATCTTTGTTGTAGGTCCCTGTCCCTTCGTCGCTGATGCCTTCGCGCCCGACCCGACTACAATGTCGGCGTGCGTCGTCGCGACTTTCTCACCTCCTCGGCCGCCGCTTTAGCGGCTTGCGCCTCTAAGCCCGCCAAACGCCCGACCAACGTCGTCTTCGTTCTGACCGACGATCAAGCGCCGGCCACGTTGGGAGCCCTAGGCAATCCGGAGGTTCAGACTCCGCGCTCGGACTACCTGGCGCGGGGCGGAGCGTTGATGCTCAACAGCTTCTGCACGACGCCGGTCTGCTCGCCATCGCGCATGACGCTGTTCACTGGGCAGATTCCCTCGCAGCACGAGGTTCACGACTGGATCAGCGACGAAAACGAGGGCGAGAAGTCACTGCGCTTTTTGGACGGGCAAGCGACGCTTTCCGGCGAGCTCGCCAAAGCCGGCTACCGCTGCGGCCTCTCCGGCAAATGGCACATGGGCGACAGCGCCACGCCGCAGGCCGGGTTCGACTACTGGTTCGCGATGCCGACCGGCGGCTCGCGCTACCAGGACCCGGAGATGTATTTCGAGGGCAAAAAGAGCGTCTACCCGGGCTATGCGACGGACGTGATCACCGACAAGGCGCTCGAATTCATCGAGCAGTCCAAAGACGAACCGTTCTTCGCCTTCGTCAGCTACAACGCGCCGCACACGCCCTACTCGGGAACGCCGGAGAAGTACCTCGACATGTACCGCGACTCCGAGTTCCTCACGTTCCCAGGGGAGCCGCTGAACGAACCGATCGCCCACAACCTCTCCAAGCAAAACGTGGGCAACCGCGATTCAAAGATGCACTATTACGCGATGTTGACCGCAATCGACGACAACGTGGGGCGGCTGGCGGCGAAACTCGAGGACCTGGGGCTGACGAGGACACGCTGTTCGTCTACTTGAGCGACCACGGCTTTTGCTCGAGGACCACGGCCTGTGGGGCAAGGGCAACACGTCGTGGCCGTACAACATGTTCGACGGTTCGATGCTGGTGCCCGCGTATTTCTACCAGCCGGGCACGATTCCGCCGGGGCAGCGGCCCACGCCGTGCACAAGCTTCTATGACTTTGCTCCGACGGTGCTCGACTACCTCGGGCTGCCACCGATGGAAAGCTCGAAACCGCTCGCAGGCCACAGCTACGCGCCGTTCCTGACCGGCGGAACCGTCGAAAACTGGGACGACACCGTCTACGGCGAGTATCAGTATTGCCGCATGGTGCGCGAGCCCGACTGGAAGCTGATCCGGCGCACGGAAGGCTTCTATAGCGAGCTCTACCACTTGGCCGACGACCCCGACGAACGCAAGAACCTGTTCGAAGACGCCGCGTACTCCGACGAGCGCAAGCGCTTGGAAGAAAAGCTCGACGCCTGGTTTGCGGCGCTCGGTTGCGACGACCCCGACATGTGGAAGAGCTCGAAGCAGAAGACGCTGCCGAGCTACCGCCGGGTGACAGCACCGGCCTCTCCTGGATAGGCCTCGTAAGTCTTTTCCCTTAGCGCCTCTCTAGGCGGATCGACTGTAGGTTATGCGGCGATCCTCCGATAGCTGGCATATGTCCGGAGGCATATCCTCGACATACGACCCCTGGAGGTTGGACCATGCCAGCGAAGAACGATTCTGAGAGCGCCCTCACGGGCAAGCCGAAAGCGCGCCGCGCGCGGAAACCGAAGACGAGCAAACCCGCGGAGACGGAAGCCGAACCGAGGACCGCTTGGCAGCGCTCGGCAAGGCCAAAGCGCAAACTCGAATCCGATTCAACGGGTGAGGTCCAACCCTTTCTTCCGCTCGCATCTCCTCCTTTGTTGCCTGTCCCCCCCAGGGAAGCGGAGTCGCCTGAGGCGCAATCGGGCGCGCCGACGGCGGCTCCGATTCCTAGGGAGCAATGGCGCCAGGCGGGACCGCCCCTGGCCGCGACCTTAGCCTTTATCGCAACCCTGGGCGCATTGGTGGTCGGCTACTGGGCGGGGTACGCCGTGGGGACCGGGGGGAGCAAAGCAGGCGTAAGAGTGGCGGAGGCTTCCGGGAGGACTGCTCCCAGGCTCGAAGCATTGGCCCTGCCCGGCCAAGAACTAAAGGCGGAAGCGGCGGCGCCCGCGGAACAGCAAGCTCCACAGCCAGTAAGAGAACCTCGTGCAGTCAGCGCACTCCATCTGCAAGTGTCTGCCTTGAGCAATCGCCAGGCTGCGGTCGAGCTGCAACAGCAGCTCGAGCAACAGGGCTACCCCGTGCGCGTCGACCAAGCGTCGCAAGACCAGTTCGTGCGGGTCTACGTAGGACCAGTTCCCAAGGATGAACTTCGCGCCTGGACTACCGAGCTGCGCAAAGAAGGCCTGGACCCGTTCCCGAAGCGACTTTAGAGCGACCTAAGGATTTGGGGAGGCTCGGGCCGCGAGCAGGGTGGCACGTTGAACGGCCGGCGCCTGCCGCGGCTTGACGCCGCGACGGCGAGCCTAGAACCAGGGAACACGCATCAGCGAGTACAAACCTGGTGCTCCGGTTTCCTCCTCCGCCAGATGCAGGTCAGCCGCTTTGACGTTGACCTCCGCCCGGCCGCTGAACTCGTAGAAACGCAGTTCTAGCTCGGCCTCGGCCAACCAGTCCGGGGCGGATTCTCCTGTGCCAAAGGGCCGCCATAGCCCTTGCTTCGCCGCAACCAGCAACGGCGGCGAGATGAGCAACCCGCCCCAACGAAAGCCCTTACCGTCGCCATCAAACTCGAGCGGAAGGCGTTCGCCTCCGACTGGGTCCACCAGGGCGAGGCGTAGTCGTGGCGAGCTGTGCCACAAGTTTACGACCTCGCGCGAGCGAAGTCGCACTCGTAGTCCGCCCGGCGCGCGCTCGATGTGCAGTATCCGCAACCCCGCGCTTTGGTAACGGGCTTCTACGCCGGGCTCGAGCCGCAGCCGTTCCGTCGAGGCGACCCGCCAAACGCTTGCGACAGCGCGCCCCTGTAGGTTGCCGCTACGCCCGAGGAGGCTTGTAAAGGCCTCGTCGCCCTGAACAGCTAGAGCGCACCAGAGAGGAAGCTCGCCGAGACGAGACTCCAGAGACCAATCACCGGTGGCATAGAAGGGGCTCGTACGCCCGTCGTCCCACTCGATTTCGCCCTCCATGCGAGAAAGCTCGAGCGCGCGGTCCGGCGTGATCGCCAGGCCCTCAGGCACGAACCAAACATCCATCACACGCCCGGCCATCGCGCCCACGCTCTCGACCGCGAAGGAACTCCGGCCCGGGCCGGGAAGCAACTGGACCTGGATTGGTTCAAGCTCCGGCACAGGATTCTGGCGTAGCGCCGCATAGGGATCGAAGCGAAAGGCGCCTATGGCGACAACGCAAGCCAGAGGAACTCCGATCAAAATCCCCAGCGTGCGGCGACGCGTGGCGTACTGCACCACGAGTAAAAACAGCGCGAGTAGGCCAAGCGCGGGAAGATACAGAGCCGGTAGACCGAAAGCGGTTCCCGCCACGGTCTGCAGCCAAACCCGGAAGTTCGGCATCAGAATCAGCGCCCCGGAGAAGGCAAAGAAACTGGGCAGCCCCCGCGTCCACGCCGCTAAGAGCGCGGCCAGCAAGAGCTCGGTCACCCAAGGCAGAGCCAGCTCGACAGCCTGCGAGAGCCACAGCTCACGCGGCAGTCCGAAGCGCAGCAGCAAAGCACACTCGAGCACCAGCGGGGGCGCCGCCACGAAGAGACCAATGAAGATCGCCTTGGCCAGGAGCAACGATCGCCAGCGGATGGGACGCGTCATCCAGAACGCCTGCGCACCGACTAAGCCATCTTGTTGGATCACAAGCGCGGTCACGATCAGGCCGGCGAGAACGACGGATCGCTGCCCGCATGGGGTCGGCCCGAGCCAGATCGTCGGTCGAGAGCGGATCCGTCCAAACGGGAGCGATCCACCAAATCAACAATGCTGCCCACAGAAGGAGCGGCGGCCAACCGCGACGCAGGTCTTTGACCAAGATGTGCAGCGCTTGGTGCATCACTGCCCCTCCCCGCGCGCCAACGCGATGAAGATCTGGCGCAGCGTCATGGGCGAAGCCTCGATCCCCGAGGCCTGCGGAAGGAGTTGCTCCCAGCGCGCCTCGGATTCACCCCGCTCGTAGCGACTCTCGACGAAGCGCAACACTGCTCCTGTGCGCTCGACGTTTCGCCAGCTTCGCGGGAACGGAGCCATGGGCGTCGAGCCGTCCGACAGCAGCGTCTCGACTTCGCGGAAGCGTCCGCACAAAGAGTCGAGCGGCTCGGAGACGCACAATCGCCCCTGACGAAGAAAGCCCACGTAGTCGGCTATGTTCTCGATCTCGGCTATGTCGTGCGAGCTGACCAAAGTCGTCATACCGTCCTGAGCCGCGATCTCGACGAGCGCCTGGATCATCTGGTCGCGAACGAGCGGGTCGAGACCGCTAAAGGGCTCGTCGAGCAACAATAAGCGCGGGCGATACGCGAGCGAGACGACGAGGGCGGCTTTCATCTTCATCCCGCGCGAGAATTCTCGCAGCTTGCGTGCGCGCGGCAGCTCGAGCATGTCGACAAGGCGATCTGCTAGCTGCTCGTCCCAATTTGGATAAAGCGGTCTGCAGAATGCGAGTAGCTCGTCGAGCGTCATCCAAAGGGGCAGCTTTTGGTTCTCCGAGACGTAGCCGATGTGCTCGCGATCGCCGGCGCCGAGCTTGCGCGAATCCACGCCCAAGACCTCCGCAGAGCCCCCGCTCGGGCGCTGCAGGTTCATCAGGATTTGCAGCGTGGTGGTCTTGCCTGCCCCATTCGGCCCGAGCAGCGCGTAGACCGCTCCACGAGGAACCTCAAACGTCAGCCCTGCTAGGGCTTCAACCCGTGGGAATCGTTTGCTCAGCGCGTGCGCGGATATTGCAGTGGTCATCGGGTTTTCCTCTTCGACGAGACGGTCACGGGCGAAAGACTGCGCCATTGGCGCTCAACCGCTGCGAGTACATCGTCAAGATCGAGACCGAGGCGTTTGGCCTCGACTGCCAACTTCTCGATCTCGCCCCCGAGCAGGGCCGCCCGTTCGCGCGCCGATGCGCGAGGCGCGGCGGCGACGAACGCGCCCACGCCGGGGCGCATCTCGAGCAGGCCGTCGCGGGCCAGTTCCGCGATGACCTTATGCGCCGTGTTGGGGTTGATCTTGAGCTCTTGGCTCAGCTCGCGGACCGAAGGGAAACGGTCTCCGGGCTTTAGCGCGCCGCGCACCAGCGCCTTTTGCGCCGCGAAGATGACTTGGCGGTAGGCGGAAACCCCCGGCTCGAACTGAACGCGAAAAGGTAACACAGGTGTACTAGTTTAGATAGTACACCTATGTTACGGCTGTCAATACAAAACGGATTGTGCGGGCAAGGCGGTTTACGCCTCCCAGAGCTCGTGGACGGGGGCGTAGGCGTCGTCGTCGGAGAGCGGCACGTAGTAGAACCCGCGACCGAGCGGGTCGTCTCGGCGGACCGTCGTCCAGTTGACGCCCATCGCGGAATAGATGGTCGCTTCCATGTCCTCGGGGCGAATGTCGCGGTTGCGCGACCAGCCAGGTTCGACTGTGAAGGAGCCGGGCTGGATGGAGCCGATGACTTCGTCGTTGGTTGCGCCGATCGCCTTGCCGCCTTGCACTCCGCCGCCGGCAAGTGCATAGAACATCTGGAGGTAGTGGTCGCGGCCGTTCCGCACGTTCGAGAGGCTACCGACGGTGCGTCCGAACTCGCCGCAGAGCACGATGAGCGTTTCGTCGAGCAGGCCCGCCGATTCTAGATCTTCGATGAGCGCCGCATAGGCGGGGTCTAGGATGCGGGTCGTGCCGTAGATGCTATTGTTCGCGGCCGGGTCGTAGATGTCCTGGTGCTGGTCCCAGCCGCCTAGAGTCACCTGGATGAAGCGCGTGCCCTGGTCGGCCTTGAGGATCTTGCCCGCGAGGAGGCAGGCGTCGCCGAAGGCGGTCGAGCCGTAGCGCTCGCTCTCCTCGGGCGCATAGCTGAAGGCCTGGGTGACGACGGGGTTGAACATCAAGTCGCGGGCGCCGTCGTAAAGCTTTCCCATCGCAGCGGGTTCGGCGCCGTAGGGCGAATTGGCTGAGCGCAAGTTTCCGTCCATTGCATTGAGGAGCTCCCAGCGGCTCTCGAAGCGTTGTTGGCCAGGGGCGTGGGCGGTGTTCGCCAAGCCTTCGGGGTCGGGCGAAGTTTTGAACGGTGCGTAGTGCTGCGAGAAGTAGCCCGCGCCGGGCGTGCCGCCTGCGTTGAAGGCGATGAAAGACGGGAAGATCTGGTCCGGGCGCCGCTCGGCTTCCTTCTCGATGGCGATCACGCTGCCGATGTGCGGCGCGATGCGTCCTAGCGCCGAAGTGGGGTTGCGACCGATCTGCACCCAGGTCTGCGCCAGCGGATGGGCCAGCGCCCAGCTCAACCCGGAGCGTACGATAGCAACGCGGTCGAGAACACGAGCGGTGTTGGGCATGAGCCCAGTGGGGAAGCGCAGGCCGCTGATGGTCTCCGGCGCGAAGTCCGCCGGGGTCACGCCGGGATACTCCTTGAAGTCGAAGGTATCCACATGGCTCGGCGCGCCGGCCAGGAACAAGAAGATGCAGTTTTTGGCCGTGTTCTTCGTCTCGACCTCGGCGGCCTTAGCCGGCTCGCCGCCGAGGATGCGGTCGAGCAGATAGAACCCGCCCAGGCCAGCGCCTGCGCTGCGGAAGAACTGCCGCCGCGACAAATGCGGGCGATTGTAGAAACCGAAGTGCGGATGCGGCCGCCGGGCGATGAGCTTGTCGAAGCGTTGTTTTTCGTTCATGGCTCGGCGCTCCTAATAGTTGAAGACGAAATCGACCTTGTTGTAGAGGCTCCACATCAGGTCTTCCGCGCGCTGTCGGCGGTCGCCGCCGCGCAGGTAGGCGACGCCTGCCGCCAGCTCGTCCGGAGTGGCGAAGCGGCTGAGCACGGTCAAGTAGAGACGTCCAACGAGCGCGTCATCGCTCTCGCCGAGCAGCCTAGAGAGCGATCCGGTGCGGCCGCTTTGCTCGATGCGCGCCACGATGACGGGGTTGTTCATCAGGTGTAGGGCTTGCAGGATGCTCACCTCGCTCGAGCGCTGCGACTCCTGGCGATCGCCCCGGAAGAAGGCGTCGAGCATTCCGACCGTTTGGGCGAGCTCGGGCCGGTTGCGGTTCTGGTTGGGCGTGTTCTGCACGTCCGGCAGCTGGAGAGCAAAGACCACCGTCCCAACCACGCTGTTGGTGGGCATGTTGATCGTCACGCCGCTCGAGATTGTCACCGAGTCGAGTAATGCCTCGGCCGGTATCCGCGACGCCTGATGCCGCGCTAGGTAGCGGTCGTAGCTTGGGCTCCAAGCGCCGTCGTAGCGCGACGAAAGCTGATAAGCGCGCGAGCTCGTGATTGTCGCCATCAGCCATTTCAGGTCGTAGCCGTGTTCCTCAAAACCTTTGGCCAGCCACTCGAGCAATTCTGGGTGCGAGGGCTGTACGGACCAGGGTTCAGGCGGAGGATTGGTCGCGCTCAGCCGCATCAAGTCGAACTGGTCGGGAGGATCGACGATGCCGCGGCCGAAGAATTCACGCCACACGTAATTGACGGCCGCGCGCGCGAACTGGCGGTCCGCCGTCAGCAGCCGGCCCAACGCCTGGCGCAAAGGTTCGCCAGCACCTGGGGTTCCGCCGCCGAACGGGTAGAGAGGGTCGACTTTGGTCTTGCCGCCGAACTGATCGGGCGTGCGCGACGGGCGGTTGCCGCTGTCGGTGTCGAGCGAATATTCGCCGGCGACAAGATCGCCGTTGCGATTGCGGATGACGCGGCCGTCGGGCAGCTCGATGACGACATAGTAGGGCGGGACCGGGCCCACGGTGTCGCCCGTACGTGGAGGAACGCGGTAGCGTGCGCGCTGCAACTGCACCTTCTGGAAGAACGCCGCAAAGCCCCAACCGTCGGAGCGCTTGGCGTTGACGCCCCACAAGTTGAGCGACTCGAGGTGTCCCGCTCCGTTGTGACACAAGACGCAATCCATGTGCGTGATGCCGAGCAGATCGCGGGCGGCGACCGTGGCCAGGTTGTCATAGGTGTCGTGCATCGGCCCGCCGGTCATGCGGCCGCCAACGATATAGCTTGCGCCGCTGGCTTGAGGCGGGGAGGTGCGAAGGAAGGTTTGGTAGTCAGCGAAGCTGGCAAACGGCGACTCGGTTGTCGCCGCCGGCCAAGCCCGGCCGTCATTGATGCCTCCGGATGCCAGCATCTCGCGCACCATCTGGTCATAGGGCTTGTTCAACCGCATCGACTCGAGCAGGAACAAGTGCAGCGCATCGCGGCCGCCGGGGAAGCGGTTGACCTGCGCCGTGAGCTGCGTGTTGCGGTAGAGGTCGCCGAAGAACATCGCCCAGCGATCGGCCCAACGGCTGTCGGCGAGCAGATATTGGATGGCCAGAGCGCGCTTGTCCTGCCGCGCATCGGAGAGGAAGGCAAAGGACTCGGCTTCGGTCGGAATGCGGCCCAGAAGATCGAGGGTTGCGCGGCGCAGAAACTCGCTGTCGGTGGTTGGCGGCGCCGGAGGGATCCCTTGTTTCTCAAGCTCGCCGAAGATGAACGCGTCGATCGAGTCGCCCGCGATGGGGCCGGAGGATTCTGCCATGCGCGCCGAGGTACGGCTGCGCAGCGGCGGGGCGACGGACGAGTCGAGCCGCGCCGTCACGGCGGCGGTCAGCTTAGAGCGTTGCTCGGCCGCGAGCATCTCGGCGCCGAGCCCCGAGAGCAGGTAGTCTTCGCGATGTTCGCCGAAAAAAGAGCAGCCGACGTGCGAAATCCAACCTCCGCGCTCGAGGTCGTCTACTGCGGCGTCGCTCTCCGCGGGCTCGCCGGCCAAGGCCGGAATGGCGCCCCCGGCCCACACGGCGCCCGCCACGGTTAGGGCGAGAGCAAGCCAAAATGGGCCAGAACCTCGGAATTGCATCGATTGCGCGCTCCCCCCGGGAACCTACTCGAGGCGCCCCGGTTACGATCCTCAACCCGCGGCCTGTGGCGAAAGTTGCGGTTCCGCTTTCTAATGGGTCAGCATAACGGGCTGAATGGGGTTGTTCCAGCCCCTTGGCAACTTTTCGGCGCCCGCCGGGATTGAATTTCTCATGCGTACCTTTTTTGCCGCGCTCTGTGCGCTCTTCCCGCTGCTGCTCAGCGGTCAAACGCTGGACGATTCCGCGCTGAGCGGACGCTACGGGTTCGTCCACTATTGGGTGGACGTCAACGCCTCCGGTTTTGCGAACGACGCATCGAACCTGGGGGGCGTAATGACCTTTGACGGCAATGGAGGCTACACCTTCCAGGGGCAGCTCGGAACGGGTTCGGCGGCGGCGACCGCCAGCGCCGGCAACGGCTCATACTCGGTCTCGTCGAATGGCTTCTTGCGCATCGAGTCGCCCATCAACAGCGCAGTGGAGATCAACGCCCGCGTCGGCGATCTAGCGGACGTTTTGCTGGGCTCATCGACCGAGGGCCCGACGGGCGTCTACGACTTCTTCGTAGCCGTGCGGCTGCCCAACTCGGGCGCGAACAACGGATTGTTGAGCGGCGCCTACACCGGGGCTTCCTTGTGGCTGCCGAATGGCTCGGACCTGGCGGTGAAGACGGCGCTGGTCAAGATGACGCCGAACGGAAACGGCGCCTTCTCTTCGATGCTGGCTGACGGCCACGCCGCCGACCAGGGCGACGTGCCGCAGCAGCAGACCATCTCCGGCGCAACCTATTCGGTTTCCGGCGACGGTACGGGGTCCCTCAGCCTGGGCTCGAGCTCCTCGCTGTTCCAAGGCTCGCGCACGCTCTTCGTCTCGATGACGGGCAACTATGTGGTTGGCTTCTCGACGGCGGCTGGCGCGCGCGACGTGTTCGTCGCCATTCGGAACTTGGGTTCCGGTGCGGCGAACGGCTCGTTCTCAGGCGGCTACTGGGTAGTCGATCTGTTCAATGATCGGGCGAGCAGCCGCTACAACGCAGCGGTGGGCGGACTGAGCGCAAACGGCGCGGGCGTCGTCTCGCTGGCGCAGCGGCTGAGGGCAGGCGCAAACTTCGACTTCTCCGGCGTCAACTCCTACGGCGTTTCGAGCGATGGGACGGGCTATCTGCGCGGGCTCCCCGCGCCGAATCTGTCGAACTTCGCCTTGGGCGCAGCGGGCGCTCGTCCGGCAGTGAGCGAAGAGGGCGTCGCACAGGCAGTGGGCGCCAATGGCTTCGTGGCCGCCGAAGTCGCGCAAAATCGGGCGTTCTACGACGTGCACGGCCTCTCGATCGGCGTGAAGATGCCACAGTTGAGCGGCAGCGGCGTGTTCTTGAATCCGCTCGGCGTGGTCAACGCTGCATCATTCGCGCCGACGACCCACCCGATTTCGCCGGGCTCGATGCTGTCCCTGTTCGGAACCGGGCTGGCGGACGGTTTTGGTCAGCCGGGCTCGGTGCCGCTGCCGACGCAGTTCAACGGCGTGTCCGTGACGTTCAACGGCATCCAGGCGCCGCTGTTCTTCGTCTCTCCGGGGCAGATTAACCTGCAGGCGCCGTTTGCCTTGCAGGGTGATACGGTCGATATCGTGGTGAGCAAGAACGGCCAAGCTTCGAACACGGTCCAAGCGCCGCTGGCCGCCACGAGCCCCGGCATCTTCACCGTGCAGCAGACCGGCTTCGGCCCGGGCATCATTACGCACAGCAGCGACTTCTCGTTGATCTCGGCGCAGAACCCCGCGCAGCTGGGCGAGGTGGTGACTATCTTCCTGACCGGCATGGGCGCGACGAATCCGCCGCTGGCCGACGGCGCCCAACCGCCAAGCGCGGAGCCTTTCGCGCGGACGACGGTGCCAATCGTGCAGTTCGATGGCACGGCGGGCGAAGTGTTCTTTCCGGCCGCGCCTTGCTGTGTGGGTCTCTATCAGATCAACACGCGCATCCCTTCGACCGGGTTTTCGGGCACGGTGGCAGTCGCGATCCAGACCGGCAACGCCTTCACCGACTTCGTGGATATCCAGGTGCAGTAGCGCGCTTGTCCATAACTTGAGGACTGGGGCGAGCTTGCCGCCCCAGTGAATTCTCCGCCGGGAGAGCTACCGCGGTGTACTGTCGAGGCGCACCTCGGCTTGGCCCGACTGCACCTTCGGGATGGACACTCCTGGGAATCGTGCTTCTAATCGGGCATCCGCCTCGCAATGCCGGTCGGATTCTGCCATGCTGTCCCGGTGATGCGTCCCGCCCTGTTGCTTGCCTTCGCCTCGCTCGCCGCCCTTCCCTACGCCACTGCACAGCCCGTCGTGGTTCTCGACGAGCCGGCGCCGCCGCCAGACTGGGCGCTCGCCGAGAGAGCCCTGCTTCGCGCCGCCTCGGACGGCACGGAGGCTTTTGCGCAGAAGTATCTCGACCCGCAGGGCTACTTGGAATGCGTGGAACGCTGGGGCGGCAACGATGGCCCAGACGATGCGATGGAAAACTTCGCGGGCTGGACGTTGCTCTACGCCCTCGGTGGCGACGAGAAGGTGCTCCATCTCTTCGAGAAGGCGTGGGAAGGGCATCTGCTGCAGTTCACCGCGGCGAAGGCGCCAGGCATCCCCATGGCCGAGAACGGCATGTACTGGCGCGAGTTCGTGACTGCGTTCGATTGGGAGCATACCGGCGAGGCGCTCGCGGCGTTCCATCTCTACGGGCTCGCGCGGCCCAACGATCCGCTCTATAAGACTCGGGTGCTGCGCTTCGCCGACTTCTACACGGGCGAGGACCCGCACGCCGACAACTACGATCGCGAGCACAAGCTCATCAAGTCGATCCAGAACGGCAGCCGCGGGGCTAAAGTGACCCCAGCGACGCCGATGGACTGGGGCGGCCTTCCGGTCGCCGGCCATCCCGAGCGGCTTGCGCGCTACGACGAGGCGTCGAACATCAAGGGCGATCATCCGCTCAACCTCTGCACCACGGCGCTGGGATTCAACGCCTTCACGCTCAGCGGCGACAAGCGCTTCCGCGACTGGACGCTCGAGTACGCCGGCGCGTGGCGCGAGCGCATCCTCAACAACAGCGGCAACATCCCGACCAACATCGGGCTCGATGGCGTAATCGGAGGCGACTGGGGCCACTGGTGGGGCGGCGTCTTCGGTTGGAACTTCGATCCCAAGTCCGGCTCGCGCAACTACTTCATCCGCGGCCCGCGCATCGCCTTTGGCATCGCGGCCATGCTGACCGGAGACGCGAGCTGGATGGAACCGCTGCGCCGGCAGATCCAGAACCTCTACTCCGTCAAGCAAGAAGAGAACGGTCGCACTCTGCTGCCGCGCAAGCACGGGCCGGACGGGTGGTACGGCTACTCGGCGAACGACCACGCCGACGTGCAGCGCGACATCTGGCTGTTCAGCTTCGATCGCACCGGCCTTGACGGGCTCGACCGCGACCCTTGGATTCGCTACCTGGAAGGCGACAACCCAAGCTTCCCGGCGAAGCGCTGCGCGCGGACCTCGAAGGGGTTAGGCGTCGCGTCGCGGGGTTGCGGGCGGATGCGCTCCCGGCAGACGTACGCCCCTCGGACCATCCACAACGCTACAACCCAGCGCAGGTTTCGTCGCTGGTCAACTTGACGCTCGGCGGCAATGCTCCGGGAGGGTCGGGCAACATTTTGCACAGTCGGCTGCTCTACTTCGATCCAGCCGAGATCGAGTTGGCCTGCCCGAGGATGTCGCCGCGCTGGTCGAAACGATTACGCCGAAAGGACTGCGCCTTCGGCTCGTGAACTTGAACCAGGTCGAGCCACGTGCGGTCGTGGTGCAAGCCGGAGCCTACGGCGAGCACCGTTTCGGACGCGTCGGCGAGGTCGCCGTGGACGGCAATGCGTTCGAAGCGCAATTGGCGCCGGGCTCGGGCGGCGTGGTCGAGATCGAGCTCGGGATGTGGAAGAACGCGCCGCGCTATCGCCAGCCATAGAAGGTCAGGAGAGCTTGTAGGCTTCTACCGCCGTGCCGCCGAGAATGCGCTCCTGCTCATCCTCGGAGAGTGCGCTCACCCAATCCCGCACGATCTGCGCCCAGCGGCCATACTCGACTGCCACCTTGCACACCGGCCAGTCGGAGCCGAACATCAAGCGCTCAGGGCCAAAACAAGATAAAACCGTCTCGAAATAGGGTTTCAGTTGCTCGGGCGTCCAAGCCTGAAAGTCCGCCTCGGTCGCCATACCGGAGACCTTGCAGTAGACATTGGGCCGCTTGGCAAGCTCCGCGATGCGCTCACGCCAAGGGGACATCTCGCCCGCTCTGATCTTAGGCTTGGCGACATGGTCGACCACGAAAGCTTGGCCCGGGTGACGGTCGACGAATTCGAGCGTCTGCGGGAGGTGCTTTTCGAAGATCAGGATGTCGTAAACCAACCCGAGATCCTGCAGCATCCCGATCCCGCGGTTGAAGTCGGGGCGCAGCATGTAATCGTCATCCGCTTCGTCATGCAGCACATGACGAACGCCCTTGAGCTTGGGTCTTTGGGCGAGCTTCTCGAGATCGTCCCCCACGCCAGGGTCGATCAAGGGTACCCAACCCACAACGCCCTGGATGAAATCGTGGCTCTCCGCGTGGGCAAGCAGCGCATCGTTCTCT
Organism: Bryobacterales bacterium; assembly: GCA_041394905.1. GTDB lineage: Bacteria > Acidobacteriota > Terriglobia > Bryobacterales > UBA6623 > RI-231. The sequence goes on from JAWKHJ010000004.1 coordinate 334,857, forward strand.
TCGAGCGTTTGCCGGGCCTGTACGCTGACCACGCCGTCGATTCCGGCGGCGGCGATTTCACGCTCCAAATCCGCAGGGCCGAAGTCCCGGCGGATGACTGCGAGCGCGTCGGTCATCCAACCGTACTCGGCCGGAGAGTATTTCCAGAAGTGATGGTGAGAGTCGATGTGCATCGGGTTTTCCCGATTGTAGCCGGGCTACAATGCGGTCCATGAAGCGCTTCCTCCTTCTCGCGGCTCTGGCCGCTCTGCCCGCCGCCGCACAGATCAAAGTCGGCATCATCGGGCTCGACACCTCACACGTCGCCGCCTTCACCAAGATCCTCAACGATCCGAAGAACCCCGATCACGTACCGGGAGCTAAGGTCGTAGCCGCCTACCCTGGCGGCAGCCCGGATATCGCTTCGAGCCGCGACCGACTGGAGGGCTACACGAAGCAGTTGCACGACGACTGGGGCGTCGAGATCGTCCCCGACATCGACACCTTGCTCAAGAAGGTCGACGTCGTGCTGCTCGAATCGGTCGACGGCCGCAAACACCTCGAGCAGGTCAAGCCGGTGTTCGCCGCCGGAAAGCCCGTGTTCATCGACAAGCCTCTGGCTTCGACCTACGAAGATGCGCTGGAGATCGCACGGCTGGGCAAGAAGCACAACACGCCCTGGTGGAGCGCTTCGAGCTTGCGCTACTCCAAGGCCGTGCAAGACGTAAAGGTCGAGGGCTTGACCGGCGCCATTTCGTGGGGCCCGGCGACGTTCGAGAAGACGCACCAGCTCGACCTGTCGTGGTACGGCATCCACCCGGTCGAGCTGCTCTACTCGGTGATGGGCCCGGGCTGCAAACGCGTGCAGCGCACTTCACACGAAGGCTGGGACGTGATCGTGGGCGAGTGGGCCGACGGCCGTCTGGGCACGGTGCGCACCATTCGCGAAGGCAAGAAGGACTACGGCGTGGTGGCCTTCGGCGAAAAGGAGATCAAGGTCTCGACCGACGCCGGCGGCGCCTACGGGCCGCTGCTGGGCAACGTGGTCGAGTTCTTCAAGACGGGCAAGCCGCCGGTCGACAACGCCGTGACGCTCGAGATTTTCTCGTTCATGGACGCCGCTCAGCGTTCCAAACAGAAGGGCGGCGCTCGAATCGAAATGCGCTAACGGCGGACGGTCAGACGGCGCGGTAGAGGCACTGCTGGTAGATCTCCGCGTCGTCGCCGTCGGCCAACACCGTTACGACATCGCCGTTACGCCGCAAGGGGTTGCGCTCGGTCGCTTTGAGGGTTCCTTCGCGACCGTTCACGCGAAAGCGCACCTCGTAGGCTCGCGCCCCGCCGCGCCGCCTGACTTTTTCGACCACGCCCGCCGTCGCCGTCCCACGTTCCACCAGCCGGTGATGGCGACGGCGGCGGCTTTCGAGCAAGTAGACCACGAAGGCCAACGCGACGAGCGCCATGAGCAGGCCGCGCTCGGCGAATGGCGGCCGGGTCAACTCCGGCAGGTAGTGCGCCAACGCATCGCCGGGCAGGTAGACCACCTCGAGATGGTCGCCTTCGTGGAAACGGTCGAACAACAGCTTCGAGACTATGACCGACGAGCGAATAGCAGAGCCGTTGCTCTCGCTGAAGTTGTAATAAAGGCTGTAGCGGGGCTCGCCGCCGGCATTCTCGCGAATCTCGCGGCGGTGGACCGTCGCTTCCGCGCGTTGACCCTCGGCATCGATCAGGTTGCGCATGGGCGGCCCAGGATTCCGCGAGAATACGGCGAAATAGGCGTAGGCGCCGCCGACCAGTAGCATCAGAGACCAAGCCATCACCACGACTTTCGCGATCGGGCTGAGCCTTACACGGCGCGGCGGCGGGGATCGGAGCTCACGCTCCGGGTTCCAGCGCTTCTTGGCGCGCTCAACCTGCTCTGGTGGGGGTGCCGCCGGAACGGCCCCGCGCAGGGAGGATGAGACCAGCCACGTCCCGACAAGGAGCAGCGCCAATCCGGCGCCAAGCTTCCAATCCGCATCCGGAATGGCCGAGACCACAAGCGCCATCCCGGCGAGGTCCAGCGCGATGCCCGCGCCGATCTTGGCTTTGATTGGAAGGTCCACGGTAGGCTTCGATCGTAACTCAACAGGGTCTCGGGCCCTGTGCCATAATCACCGCGAGCGCAGCTCGTCATGCAATCCCGCTACTGGATCTTCTCGCTTCTCGTCGCCGCGACCGCCCAAACAGGCCTCGCGCAGACGCAGTGGGTGACCGAGCGGCTGCCCGACGTCGAGTTCCGCGTACGCCTCATCCAGGAGCCCGATCAAATCGAAGCGATCGTGGGCAATAACCTAGACAAAGAGTTCATGCTGGTCGAGCTCGAGGTCAAGCCGCTCTACGGCTCGAAGATTCACTTTTCCCGCGACGACTTCATGCTGCGCACCCGGGCCGACAACGATCATTCCTATGCGCAATCCCCGTCACGAATCGCCGGCAAAGGCGTCTACTCGGTCGAGCAGCGCCGCACGAGCGGCGGCGGGGTTTTCGGGCAGTCGAACGATCCGCTGATCATTGGAGGCGCTCCAGGCACTGGTTCGACTCCGCGCCGTGTGGGCGGCCCGCCGGGGGCGGTCGGCAACGCACGCAGCGGCACGAGCGAGATCCGAGTACAGCAGACGGAGTCGACAGCTCCGGAGACGTTACAGGACTCCCTGGCGCGCCTCGAGCTGCCGCTGCCCGAGACCGACCAGGACCTGCACGGCTACCTCTACTTCCAACTCGACCCGAAGAACAAGCTGAAGCACATCGTTTTCTACTACGATGGGGAATACGGGGAATTTCAGGTCAAGTTTGAAAAGTAACGCCCGGGCGCCACGGTTGTGAAATCGTACGCCGCTTGCGCATTCGGGCCTTGGGGTTCGCTAAAATAGGGTTTCCCTCTCAGAATGAGGAAGTTGCGGACCGGGCCTGCCCGGGACAAGCCGTGAAACCGCCCCGCTAGGCGGTGCGTATCTAGCCCGAGAGACGCGTCGCTCTCAGAACAACGCCCAAATCTAACCAGGTCACGACGCTGTAAACCGATCCATGCCCGTCTTGCTGATTCTTCCCCTATTCGCGGCCCTGTTCGCGATGGCGCCCGCAGCCGTGGCCCAAGAAGCCGACGAAGTCGAATTCGTCGAGCGGATGGAGCCTAGTCGCGGAGCGGCCGGCTCTGTGCTCGTCTTGGCCCAGGCGCAGCGCCCACAACAGAAAAACCCCTTCGAGGAGATCCCGGAGTCGGAGCCGCAAAAGCAGGCCAATCCGTTTGAGGAGATCCCCACGACGGAGCAAGCCTCGCCGTTCGAGGACGTGCAACCGGGCGAGCGGCCCAAATCGGGGGACTTCATCCAAGAGATCGAGTTCCGTGGCGCGCGCCGCATTCCGCGCGACTCGCTGACGGCGCGGATCTTCTCGAAACCCGGCGACCGCTATGACCCCGAAGCTCTGCGCCGCGACTTCATGGTGCTCTGGAACTCCGGGTACTTCGACGATCTGCGGCTCGAAGTCGAGGACGGCGACCAAGGCAAGATCGTGCGCTTCGTCGTCGTGGAGCGCCGCGTAGTCCGGACAATCCGTTACGAAGGTAACAAGTCCGCGACGACATCGGACATCCTCGAACGCTTTTCCGAGCGCAAGGTCGGCCTGTCGGTCGAAAGCCGCTACGATCCGACGACTGTCCAACGCGCAACGATTGTGCTGCGCGAGCTTCTCGGCGAACGCGGCCGCCAGTACGCCAAGATCGAGCCTCAGGTTCGCCAGATCCCGCCCTCCTCGGTCGAGATCGTCTTCAACATTGAAGAAGGTCCCAAGGTCAAAACGGGTAAGGTCGAGTTCGAGGGCAACACCGTCCTCTCGGACCGCACGCTCAAGCGCTCGATGAAGGCGCTCAAGCCGATCGGCATCCCGAAGAGCTTGTTGTTTGAGAACCTTTTCGCCAAGACCTTCGACGTCCGCAAGCTCGAGGCCGACAAAGAGCTCGTGCGCAACGAGTATCAGAAGCAGGGCTACTTCCGCGCTTCGGTCCCCACGCACGACCTCGAAATGGTCGACAAAGAGGCCTACCGCCTTTTCCCGGTACCCTTCATCTGGAAGAAGACCAAGAAGCGCGCCGACGTGACAATGCACGTCGAGGAAGGCCGGCAGTACAACCTGGGACGCTTGAGCTTCACGGACGTCGAGCTATTCCGCACACCCGAATCGGTGCTGGCTCCCGTGTTCCAGATGCAGAAGGGCGACGTGTTCGACGTCGAGAAGCTGCGGAAGGGCCTCGAGAATCTAAAGAAGCTCTACGGCGAGTTCGGCTACATCGACTTCGTCGCCGAGCCGTCGTTTGAGTTCCGCGATGCCGAAGACCCGGCCCTGATCGACTTGAACCTAACGGTCGACGAGGGCCGCCAATTCTTCGTGCGGCGCATCAATTTCTCGGGTAACGACACCACGCGTGACAAGGTCATCCGCCGCGAGTTGCTGCTGGACGAAGGCGACATGTTCAACACGCGCTTATGGGACCTGTCGCTGTTGCGCCTCAACCAGCTCGGCTACTTCGAGCCGCTGAAGGAAGACGAGGCGACCGACATTCGCCGCGACACGCGCAACGGCCTGGTCGACCTGACGCTTTCGGTCAAGGAGCGCGGCAAGAACACGGTCAACCTCAACGGCGGCGTGTCCGGTTTCGCCGGCAGCTTCATCGGCTTCGGGTACTCGACGAACAACTTCCTGGGCCTTGGCGAGACGCTCTCGTTCGAGACGCAGCTAGGCAGCCGCGAGCGCGTGCTGATGTTCGGCTTCACCGAGCCCTACCTGTTCGACCGGCCGATCCAAGCAGGCTTCACGGTCTTCACGCGGCGCTTCAGCTTCAACCAAGCGCGCGAGGCTTCGATCTTCTCCGGCCAGAACCTGATTCCGCTGTTCAACCAATTGGGCCAGGACAACCTGCTCGATTACCGCCAGTCTTCGGCCGGCTTCACGACTTTTGTCAGCTACCCGATGCGGCGCAGCTTTTCCCGCCTGGGCTTGCAGTACAGCTACCAGGAGTCGAACGTCACCACGTTCTCGGCGGCGGCGAACAACCTGTTCACTTACCTGAACTTCGAAGGCGTAACGGGCCCGAACTCGCTGGCCGGTATCAAACCCAGCGAGATCACGCCGACCTTCTTCTACAACACCGTCGACCACCCGATCACGCCCTCGCGCGGCAAGAGCTTGTTCGCGAGCTTCGCCTTCGCCGGCATTGGCGGCAACACGAAGTTCATGCAGCCCACCGTCGAGGCGAAGTTCTTCAAGCCGCACCACGGCAACGTGATCGCCATGCGCGCGATGTTCTCGTCGCTGACCGGCTACGGCGGCAGTGTGCCTCCGCCGTTCCGCCGCAACTACATGGGCGGCGAGAATGACATCCGCGGCTTCCGGTTGTGGTCGGTTTCTCCGATGGCCTGGATTCCGGACGAGGCGAACGTGCAGCTCTACAACGACAACGGCGTGGCTCGCACGCAGGTGCAAGTGGTCGACGGAGTTGAACAAGTGGTCGGCGTCACGACCAAGGCGCCCATCTACCGCATGGTCTTCCCCGGCGGCGACACGCGCTTCGTCTACAACCTCGAATACCGCATCAAGCTGTTCGGCCCGGTTGTGCTCGCGCCGTTTTTCGACATCGGATTCAACCGCAACATCTTCAACGACCAAGTGCGGTTGAATCCCGGACGTGTGGCTGAGCTCAACGACGCATTCCCGCAGGCCGGTTTCGAAGAACTGGTGCTGCAGATCGCCGCCACCGAGAAGATGCGCTCCTCGACCGGCCTCGAGCTCCAGGTGATGATGCCGGTCGTCAACGCGCCGTTCCGCTTCTACTGGGCCTACAACCCGTTGCACGTCCAGGAGATTCTGCAGCCGCCGATCGTCGCCGACCGCTCGCTGTTCCCCAACTCGACGACGTTCGTCAATGGCGTGAGGAACTACGGCACGGCGCTGCCGTTCTTCGAGAAGCGGTCGCAGTTCCGCTTCACGATCAGCCGGACGTTTTAGCACGACCGAAACCGCCGCCGGAGCGTCCGTTGCAAACACTCCGGCGGGCGGGGCGTCCAACGGTCGAGCGCCCCGTGCGCGGCGGGTTTTTTAGGCCTGCTGTGTTAGACTAAAGCCAGTAAAAGGAACGATTTTCGCTTCCGAGGAAGGTCTCTCGAATGACTCGAATTGCTCTGCTTCGCGCAACCGTTTGCGCCCTCGCGATCTCCTGTGTCCCGCTGATGGCTCAGACCAAAGTCGCCATCATCAGCATCCAAGACGTGATCACGCGCACGCAGGAAGGCCAGCAGCTCATCAAGCAGCTTCAGGACAAGTATGCGCCGAAGTCGAAAGAGCTCGAGGGCATGAACAACGAGATCAACGAGCTTCGGAACCAGCTCAACAAAGGTCAGAACACGATGAGCGACGATGCGCGGCGCGACCTGATGCGGCGCATTCAGCAGAAGGAGCGCGACCAGCAGCGCGCCGTTGAAGACGCGCGCGGGCAGTTCAACCAAGAACAGCAGCAGATCTTCAACGAGGTGGGCGCGAAGGTCTTCGCGGTCGTTTCGCAATACTCGCAGGAGAAGGGATACTCGATCGTGCTCGACGTCTCCTCGCCGCAAACGCCCGTCTTCTGGGCCGCGAACGAAGTCAACATCACGAACGACATCATCACCGCCTACGACGCGCAGGGCGGCGCTGCCGCCGCGCCATCCGGCGACGCCGCTTCGAAGCCGGCGCAGTAGCGGCACGGACATCTTAGAAAACTAGAGCGGCGGCCCCGGACGGGTCGCCGCCTTTTGCGTTCACCCCTTATGTCAGGCGGCTTCAGGAAGCGCAGACGCCTCTTGCTGTCGCGTCAGCTTGGCGTGCTCGACCGCAATCCGCCAGACCAAAACCAGCCAGACGGCGGTCATTGCCACGTTGAACGTGGCAAACTGCGGCACGCCGAACGCGAACTGCGTGCCAACAAAGACGACGCCCGCCTGCAGCATGTCGCCCAAGCGCCAAAAGAACGAGTCGATCGCCGCCTTGGCCTTGTACTTCGCCTCGCGGCTGGTGGGCAAGAACAGTGCATGGCGGGTGGTCTGCTGGATCGAGTAGTCGACGCTGTTTTCGAGGATCTTCGCCATCCGCACGTACGCCAAGACGGGGACGGCTACCATCAATCCGTATCCGCCCATCGCGATCACGGGCAGGATGAACAACGCACCGCGCACACCGATGAGCTTGAAGAGTCGCGACACCAGGAAGGCCTGAAAGAGAAAGCTCAGCAGGTTGACCCAACTGAAAAAGTCTCCGTAGAAAGCGCCGATCTGCGCCGTCATCGCCGCTTTGTCGCCGCCGGTTTGTAGAGCAATGTCTGCGGTCACGACCTTGCTCAGCAGGAACTCGCCAAGCGTGTTGACCACGTTGACCACCAACAGCAGCATGGCGATCATCAGCAGGTAGCGCTGGCGGAAAATGAGCTGGAACGCACCGTCTCCGCCGATCGGCTCGTCCGCCGCCCCAGAGCCCTCCTGCGCACCTGCCACGCCTTCGCGGCGGTGCACGACCCAACTCAAACCGATGCAGGCGCTCAAGCCGGCCGCGGCGATCAGCATCATCGTGTACGGCGCAGAATGCTGCGGCAACGACTTGAACAGGTGCCCGGCATAGAGCGAACCGACCCAAGCTCCCAGCGACGCCCCAACGCCAACAACCGGAAACAGCCGTTTGCCCTGCTCTTCGCTGTAGACGTCGTTTGCGAAACCCCAGAATTGCGCCACCACGAACAGATTGAACACCCCAACCCAGACGAAGAAGGCGAAACCGATCGGCGCGCCTCCGGAGCCCAGCAAGGAGAAGACGCCGAGGTTGAGGATGAAGAACAGCGACATCCCGGTGATCAAGCGAATGCGGTCAAACTTGGCGGCAAAACGGCTATAGGCGCCGACCACCAGAAACAGCACGCCTGCTTGGAACGCCGCGGCGTAGCTCTTCATCTCCGCCCCGCCCAAGGTCAGAATGAGCGGCTCACGGACGGTCTTGAGCACGTAGTAGGACGCCAGCAGGAGAAACACGTTCAGCGCCAGCAGCAGAGCCGAAGTCGCCTCTCCTGGGCGAATCTCGGCAAAGGGCGAGAGCACACGATCAAGCGGGGAGGACGGACGCTCAACAGAGCTCAATTGCATCATGGGCGACTTCGTTTTCTGGGAGCGACGATTCGCCCCGGTTTGTGACACGCGAATCTATCGTCTCCGAAAAAGGGGGTCGATAAGGCTTGCGGGAGAACAAGTTTTCATCCGACATGGAACGGGGGCGGCGCGGGACGCGTCTAGCAAACAGAAAGGAATTCGCAACCATGGGGCTTGAGGTTGCGAAGCGACAGAAAAACGAAAGACAGAAACATGGAACGATGGTCTTGAACTTTCCCCTGGGCTGAGGTATCCTCATGCTTTAGTTCTCGGGCTTCACTAGGCTGTCCGTTCCTCACGGGCCAGAACCCGACTGAAAGCCCCTCCTTGGGCTCGCTGATCCCCCCGGCGGGATCCCAAAATTCAAAAAAGAAACGGTGTCTAACAGCACCGTAGAGGACCATCCAATCGAATGAGAGAAGCCTCTTCGCAGTCACGCGATCAGCAAAGGCGCAAGCCGGGTAAGAGCGGACGCAACAAAAAGCGGAAGAATTTCAATCGCGGATCAGGAGCGAACGGCAACGTAAGCTCTGCGCAGGCCAACGGCAACGTGCGCAATTCGCAACCGCAACCGCCAGCCAATGGCGGCGTCTGTCAAAAGTGCGGGCACCCCGCGCCAGACGGTAAGCTCTGCAATTTCCACCGCTCGTTGCTCAATTCCATCCGCAACGACTTTGGAAAGAAGAGCGGCCGCAACTACGCCACCATCTAAGGCTGCGGTCCCCTCCCCCAGGCAAAAAGGAAAGCGCCGCCGGCCTCGAAGGGCGGGCGGCGCATCGATCTCGCCTCGCGCGGCGCTCACGCGTCGCGACCTCTAGGCAGGCTACTCCGGCGTTACGAGGTCCTTCGCACCCGCCTGGAAGCGCCGCACATCATCCGACAGCACGATCGCTTCCGCTACCTGCTTCATCGTCAGTCTGCGCTGCCGGGCTTGACGCTGAAGAGTGAGATACGCCTCTTCTTCCGTCAGGCCGATATCCCGCTGCAACAGGCCTTTCGCGCGCTCGACCAACTTCCGCGTCTCAAGCTGCTCAGCCAACTCGTTCACCTGGCTTTCCATCCGCGCCAGCTCGATCTCCGACCCGACCAGATAGCCAATCGTGGTCACGAGCGCAATCTCGCGCCGGGTGTGCATGTGCGGCAGCCGATGCTGCAAGTTGATGACTCCGACTAGACGGCCCCGGCTCACCAAAGGAACCGAAAGAAATGCCTCGAACTGGTCTTCCGGCAACTCCGTAAACGCCAGAAAACGCGGATCTTGCATCGTATTTCGCGCGATGGCCACGGGCTTGCGATGCTCGGCGACCCATCCAGTGATGCCCTGCCCCATCCGCATCTTTAGGCGATGGATCGCCTCCGGGTGCGGGTTCTTGGACGCGGTGAGCACCAGCTCGTCGTCTTCAAGGACATAGATAAACACGGAGTCAGGGCCGATTTCGTCGAGCAGGAACTCCACGACCCTCTCCAGCACGGCCTCAAAGGGCTCGGCGGCGGCCAGCCTCCCGCCGATCTCGTGGAGAAAATCGACGGCCTGAGTCGGCTCGACGGGCTCTCCGGGTACAGCCGGACCTGGGATGTGCGCAGTCATGCTTTTACGCTAGGCGTCGCGGATGGGGCAAGTCCAATCAATGCTTTTTATCTCGGAGATAACCGCAACCCGCTACTTGTGTAGTGCATTTCCGCCGATCTTCTTCAAGTGCTTCGGTTCATTGGGGTTAACCGTTCGAGCGCCCTTGCGGCGGCAGGGACGGCCGCCTACGCTCTAGGACAACTCCTGTGTTTTGTGTTTGTTGCAAAACTGTGTCTCATTTCGGAGACAGGCCGATATGCTCTCGCGATCGCCTGGGTTGCGCCGGTGATGCTGGCGGCACGGATGCAACTGCGTTACGCGTTGGCGGCGGATGTTGACGAAGAGCTCGGCTTCCCTGCAGCGGCGCAAGCGGGGCTCGTGGTCACGGCCCTTGCAGTGAGCGTCTTGGCTGGCGGCGCTTGGCTCGCAGCCGCTCCGGAGACGGCGCTGGTTGTCACGCTAGTTGCGCTCGTACGGACCGCCGAGGACGCCGGCGGCCTGCTGTTGGGAGTGGCGCAGCGCGCCGACGGCTGGGGACTGATCGCACGCTCGCTTGCGCTGCGAGGCCTGGGCGGAGCGGCGGCATTCGGGGCGGCGCTGACTCTACGGCCCTCGCTGCCGTTTGCGCTGACAGCGACCCTCGGCTGGCAAGCGTCCATCACGCTGTGGCATGACTGGCCGGCGACGCGTCGTTGGGTCGGCGCATTCGAGTGGCCGCACCCCGGTCTAGCGCTCGAAACTATCCGGACACACGCCGCGCTCGGAGCGGCCGCCGCCTGGGTCAGCCTGAACGCCTACATCCCACGTTATGCGCTCGAACGCGCCCACGGCCTCGAAACGGTCGGCGTTTTCACCGCACTGTCGCAGTTGGCGTTGGCGGGGAACATGTTGGTTCAAGCCGTAGGGCAGGCGGCAGTGGCGCCGCTCAGCCGGGCCTACGGGAGAGGGCCCAGGTTCTTCGCGCGCAAGCTCGCGGGTTTGCTGCTGTTCGCCACTCTAGCCGGTGCGGCAGGCGTGGCGGCAGCCCTCGCCTTCGGTGAGCGAGCGCTGGCGCTGCTCTACCGTCCGGAGTACGCAGCATACGCGGGAGAGCTCGTTTGGCTGATGGTTGCCGCCGGTGTGATGTATGCCACGGCCGTGCTGGGCTACGCCCTGATGGCCTCGGGCGAACGCAAGCTGCAACTCCATGCCTTCGCGCTCTCGTCAGCGGTCGGCTTGGCGGCTGCGTGGGCGCTAACACCCGGGTGGGGACTTCGCGGGGCCAGTTGGGCATTGCTCGCGGCTTGGTCAACCGCAGCCGCCGCTTCGGCAATTGCGTTGAGTCTGCGACTTCTGCCTTGGCGCCGGGCGTCCACATCGCGGAAACTGAGCCAATGGATCGGACAGGAAACGCCGCGAGCCGGCGCCGCGCGTTGATGTGGCTGGCTGGCGCACCTGCAGCACTGCACGCAGCGTGGCCGGAGTTTCGCGGCCCGAGCGGCCAAGGCCTGGCGCCGGCAGGCGGGTTACCGCTCGAGTGGAGCGAGAGCCGCAACATCGCCTGGAAGACCGAGATCCCAGGACGCGGATGGTCGTCTCCAGTCATACTGGACGGCCAGACGATCTGGCTGACGACGGCAACCGAAGACGGCAAATCGCTGCGCGCCGTCGCGGTCGCCTTCGATTCCGGCCGCGTGGAAAAGGACATCGAAGTCTTCCGCGACGACGATCTGCCAAGCTCCCACAAAAAGAACTCGCAAGCCTCGCCCACGCCCATCCTCGAGCCGAACCGCGTTTACGTCCACTTCGGCGTGCGCGGAACTGCGGCGCTCGACACGTCCGGCAAGATTCTGTGGACGAATGAAGAGCACGTGTTCAACCCGATACATGGGGCCGGCGGCTCGCCCGCGATCTGGCAGGATCTGCTGATCTTCACCTGCGACGGCGGCGACAAGCAGTACGTGGCCGCGATCGACAAGAACAGCGGCAAGACGCGCTGGACGACCTCGCGAGGCAAATCCCGCATGTCGTTCGCAACACCGCTCGTCATCGAAGTCGCCGGAAAGCCGCAAGTCGTGTGCCCGGGCGGAGACCTGACGGCAGCCTACGATCCGGCAACGGGTGAGGAGATCTGGCGCGTAACCTACGAGGGCTTCTCGGTTGTGCCGCGGCCGGTCTTCGCACACGGACTGGTCTTCATCGTCACGGGCTTCTACACGCCCACGGTGACCGCCATTCGCCCCGACGGCAAAGGGGATGTGACGGCGACACACGTGGTTTGGCGCGAGACGAGAGGCGCACCGCACACGCCCTCGCCGGTGATCGTGGGCGACGACCTGTTCATGGTCAGCGACAACGGAATCGCAAGCTGCCTGGAGGCCAAGACGGGACGGCGGTGGTGGCAGGCGCGCCTGGGCGGGGCGGCCTCGGCATCGCCCATCGTTGCGGGCGATCGGATCTACTTTTCGAGCGAAGCCGGTGAAACGACAGTGATCGCCGCAGCGCGTGAATTCCAGGAACTCGCCAAAAACAAGCTCGATGGCGCCATCCTGGCTTCCCCTGCGGTGGAAGGGCCGGCTTTGCTGTTGCGCACCGAGAACCACCTCTATCGAATCGAGACCCTACAATGAGGTCCGATGGCCGATTTGGATCCGGCGCAGAAGCCTGAACGCAATACGTTGCTCTACGGCGTGTTGGCCACGCTCGTGACGTTAGCCCTGCTGCTGCTCGTCCGGACTTGGCACAGGGCCAACGAGATTGAGCAACGCCTGGTCGAAGCCGAACGGCGCGAGCAGCTTCTCGAAGCCCGTTCCGGCGAACAGTCCCGTGAAGCCGTGCGCATCGAAGAGCGCGCAGGCGAAGCCGCCACACAAGCGTCCGCAGCGGAGACGCAAGCGCTCGAAGCCGCCCGCGCCCAGGGTCAAGCGGAGTGGGACCGTGAGATCGCCCGCCAAGACGCCGAGCGGGCCAAGGCCGCTCAAGAGGCGGCTGAAACCGAAGCGGCGCTCTCCCAGCAAAGCTACGAAGAGCTGCGTGACGCGCGCAAACGAGAGCTCGATCGTATGCAGGAGGCGCTCGCCGAGATCGTCGAGACCGAGCGCACCCCGCTCGGCATGGTGATGCGCCTGGGAGAAGATCGCCTGCAGTTCGATTTTGACAAGGCGCGCATCCGCGAGCAGGACAAAGAGCTGCTCAGCCGCATCGCGGGCGTTCTGCTGGCCTCGCGCGGATACCGGCTCTACGTTTACGGCCACACCGACGACCAAGGTCCGGCAGCCTATAACGAGCAACTGTCCGCGCGCCGCGCCGAGGCGGTGCGCAAGTACTTCGCCGACGCCGGCATTCCCGAAGACATCATGCAATCGAAGGGCCTGGGCGAGAAGGATCCGCGCGTGAAGGGCACAAGCCCGGCGGCAAGACAAAAGAATCGACGGGTCGAAATCGGTATCGTAGACACTGTCGTCCGATACGAACAGACCCCATGAAGCATCTCGTCCTGTTTGCCGTCCTCACTCTCCTCGCCGGCTGTAGCTCCAAACCCGCCGAGGAACCCCAAGCCGAGACCCGCTCTCCGAACGTCATCCTGCTGCTTGCCGATGACCTCGGCTACGCCGAGCTCGGGGCCTACGGGCAGAAGTGGATCCAGACGCCGAACATCGACGGCATCGCCCGCGACGGCATCAAGTTCACGCAGTTCTACTCCGGCCAAGCCGTTTGCGCTCCCTCGCGGGCCAGCTTGTTGACGGGCAAACACCAGGGCCACGCCTACATCCGCAACAACGGCAACCCCAAGGGGATGGACGACCTGCGCGCCAAGTATGGCTGGGAGTTTCCAGGCCAGTTTCCGCTCGCGGCCGATGAGGTGACGCTGGCGGAAATCCTCAAAAAGAAAGGCTATGCGACCGGAGCAATGGGCAAGTGGGGACTTGGGCACTTCGGCACCTCGGGCGACCCCAACAAACAAGGCTTCGACTTGTTCTACGGTTTCAACTGCCAGGTCCACGCGCACAACCACTTCCCGAAGTTCCTCTGGCGCAACGACAAGAAAGAGACTCTGCCAGGCAACGATCGTACGCTCACCGGCGAGACCTACTCCGAAGACCGCTTCCGCGAGGAGGCGCTGGCCTTCATTCGCGAGCATAAGGATGGACCGTTCTTCCTCTACATGCCGTTCACGATTCCGCATCTGTCGATCCAGACGACGGAGGAGTCGCTCGAACAGTACAAGGACAAGATCCCCGAACAGGCCTACGAGCATCACGGCTACCTCGAGCACCCGTACCCGCACGCCGGCTACGCCGCGATGGTGAGCCACCTCGACCGCGACGTCGGCAAGATCCTGGCGTTGGTTGACGAGTTAGGTCTGGGCGATGACACGTTGGTCATGTTCACTTCGGACAACGGTCCAACCTACGACCGGCTGGGCGGCTCGGATTCGGAGTTCTTCGAATCCGCCGGCCCGTTCCGCGGCTTGAAAGGAAGCCTCTACGAGGGCGGCATCCGTGTACCGTTGGTCGCGAAGTGGCCCGGCAAGATCGCGCCGGGCGCGACGACTGACCATCAGGCTGCCTTCTGGGATGTACTGCCCACCGTCACCGAGATCGTGGGAGCGGATACGCCGCCGGGCGTGGACGGCTTGAGCTTCGCGCCCACGCTGCTGGGGCATCCCGAGCAGCAACGCGAGCATGAGTTCCTCTACTGGGAGTTCCCGGCGTACGGCGGCCAGCAAGTTGTGCGTATGGGCGACTGGAAAGGCGTCCGCCAGCACATGCTGGAGAAAGACAACCCAGACCCGCTCAAGATCGAGCTCTATAACTTGGCAGACGACGTAGGCGAATCGCATGACGTCGCCGCTGAGCATCCCGAGATCGTGGCTCAGATCCGCACTGTCATGGAGCGCGAACATACTCCAAGCGAACTGTTTCCGTTCCCGCCTTTGGACAAAAAGGAAACAGATCATTAGCCCGAAGCATCGAGCCTAATCGCCTAGTTGACCGCGAACCCGCGCGCGGCTAGGCTAGGGGAAAGCGTGGAAGTCTACCGTCCAGCACGCCAGTATTTGCCGGCTTCTTTAACCGCTTTCGCACTGGCTTTATTCTCAGCTTGGTGCGGCCTACAGTGGGCGTTGGCGTTCCTGCCGGCGGCGCTTTTCATCATCAGTGCAGCGCTGCTGGGTTATCTCGGGACGCAGCCGCCCATCGAGATTGGCGAGGACGCATTGCGCATCGGATCCGAGGCGCTGCCTTGGAAGCAGATCCTGCGCGTGGACACCACCTCTTGGAACTCACCGCTCGTTTTGCACCTCACCATGGTGGATGGCGCGAAGCGGCGCCTGGTGTACCCGGGCGACGTAATTTCGGCTGATCGCCTGTTGCGGCAAATCCGCCGATTGGCCCGCGCGGCGGCCCTGGACGGCGTTGCACCGTCCGCAAAGGTCCACCAATCGGCCCCGATCCGCGCCGACGAGTACGCCTTGCCGTCTCCGCGCGTGCGACTGCTGCGCGCCGAGGACGAGGAAGACGTGCTGCGGATCTACCGCGAGATGAAGAGTACGGGCCGGCACGGCTCGGCCATTGGCGGAACCGACGATCACACCGAACCGGGCGAGTGATCCGACCCGTCGCCCACGTCTACAATAGAACGAGCTTCGCAATGCGAGGCGAATCCCGCCGCGTAAGCGCGTTTTCGCGCGTCCGCCCGCCTGCATGCTCTCCACGCTGCGCACGCTGCTGCCTTACCTGCTACACCATCGCTGGCGCTATGCCGGCGGGGCGGCGTCGCTTGCCGTGCGTACGCTTTTCGCCGCGGCCATCCCGTTTGCGCTCAAGTTCGCCGTCGATGCACTAGCAGCGCGCGCAACGACGCCGCTGCTGATGCGCTATGCAGCAGTCCTGTTCGGTTTGGCGGCGGCAAAGGGCGTGTTCCAGTATCTGACGCGGCGCATCTTGATTGGCGCTTCTCGCGACATCGAGTTTGAGCTGCGCAACGATCTCGCCGGCCGGCTGCTCGACATGCCGCTGCGTTTCTACTCCACGTTCTCCACTGGCGATCTGATGTCGCGTTCGGTCAACGACCTCAACGCGGTGCGTATGATGCTCGGCCCGGGCCTGATGTTCCTGCTCGAGACAGCGCTCACCTTCGCCGCCGCGCTCACGGTGATGAGCGCGACGGACTGGCAGCTCACCGCTCTCGTCTTTCTAACGGCTCCGCTGGTGACTTTGACGGTCAGCCACTACGGCCGCCGCACACACGACCGCTTCCAAAAGGTGCAGGAACGTGTCGCAGAGCTCACCTCGGCAATCGAAGAAAACTTGACAGCTGTTCGCATGGTGCGCGTCTATGCGCGCGGAGACTCCGAGCTGCGCCGCTTCGGCGCGCGCAACGACCGCCTACTCAAAGAGAACCTGGCGCTGATCGACATTTGGCAGCGCATGTACCCTCGTATCGAACTGCTTGTGGGTTCGACCTATGCCGTGGTTTTGGGCTTCGGCGGGTGGCGGGTCATCCAGGGCGTGATGACGTTGGGCGACTTCGTCATGTTCATGACCTACATGGCGATGTTGACCTGGCCCATGATCAGCCTGGGCTGGGTCATCAACCTCGTCGAGCGTGGCGGAGCGTCGCTCGGCCGGATCAACGAAGTGTTGCACCACCCGGTGGCGATCGCCGATGGTCCGCTGACCAATGCCGGGATCGACAGTCTGCGCGGCGACCTTGAGCTGCGCGACGTGACGGTGCACTATCCATCCGCCGCAGCGCCGGCGCTCGAGAACGTGTCAGTCGAGATCCCGGCCGGCTCCGCGGTGGCGATCGTGGGAACGGTGGGTTCGGGCAAATCGACGTTCTTGCGGCTGATCGCTCGCCTCGTCGACCCATCGAGCGGCGTCGTGCTTGTGGACGGCGTCGATCTGCGCTCCGCACCTCTGGCCGTGCTACGCGGCTCGATCGGCAGCGTACCGCAGGACAGCGTCCTGTTTCACCAAACCGTGCGCGACAACCTGTTACTAGGCAACCCGGCCGCGACGGATTGGGAGATCGAAGAAGCGTGCAGCGTCGCGCAGGTGTGGGAAGACATCCAGGCGCTGCCGCAAGGGCTCGACACGCTGGTCGGTGAGCGCGGCGTCACGCTTTCCGGAGGCCAGAGGCAAAGACTCGCACTGGCGCGGGCGCTAATGCGCGATCCGCGGATTCTGATCCTGGACGATGCGCTTTCGCACGTCGACGCCGCCACCGAGGCGCAGATTCTCGACAGGCTGCGCACCTACATGCGGAACCGCACCGCGCTGATCGTCTCGCATCGTCCGGCCGCGGCGGAGGCGGCAGACTTCGTGCTCACGCTCGACCACGGCCGTATCGTCGAGCGAGGCGCGCATCGCGAGCTGCTTGCCCTCGGCGGGCGCTACGCGACCATTTATCGACGCAGGTCGCTCGAAGAGGAGCTGCTGCACGATGAGGGCTGAGCAGATGAAGCCCGAAGAGCAGAAGGCGGAAGCGACGCAGCTCGACCGCGACCTCGGGCGGCGCCTACTCGGCTATCTGGAGCCCTACCGCGGTTGGGCGATCGCCTCTGTCGTGTTGTTAGTGGTGCACTCGCTGCTGGGCGCAGTGGGCCCAGTGTTGACGAAGATGGCCGTCGACCACTCGTTGCGGCCCACGAGCGGCACGGCGAGCTTTCCAGAGTCGTTGTTGCCGGCCGACCGTATCGACTCGCTTGTCGCAATCACAGGCGTCTACATTGCCGTCCTCATCGCGATCTATTTCTTGCGCGGCTGGCAGATCCAGCTCATGAACCGCACCGGCCAGCGGGTGATGCACGACCTGCGGCGCGAGATCTTCGCGCACCTACAGCGCATGAGCGTTTCGTTCTTCGACCGCAACCAAGTGGGCCGGCTGGTTACGCGCGCCACCTCGGACGTCGACGCGTTAAGCGAGCTGTTCACCTCGGGCGTAGTCGCGGTGGCGGGCGACCTGTTGACGCTGCTGTTCATCTTCGCCGCCATGCTGTGGCTCAGCCCGATGCTGACGCTCGCCATGGCGGCGGTCGGACCTCTGGTTTACTTCGCGGCCATGCTCTTCCGACGCCGGGCGCGCCGCGACTATCGTGAAGTACGCAGCGCCATCGGTCGCATCAACGCCTTCCTGCAAGAGCGTCTGCCGGCCGTGCAACTGCTGCAACTCTTCAACCAGGAGCGCCAAAGCCTGGCCGAGCTCACCGACCTGAACGAACAGCATCGGCAAGCCAACGTCAGCGCGATCCATGCCTACGCGATGTTCTTCCCGACAGTGGAGCTGCTGGCCACGCTGGCGGTCTGCCTGCTACTGGTGCTCGGCGGCTGGCTGGTCGAGAACGGATCGCTCACACTTGGCATACTGGTCGCGTTCTTGCAGTACGGCTCGCGCGTGTTTCGCCCTATCCAGGACTTGAGCGAGAAGATGAACATCTTCCAGTCCGCGATGGCGGCGGCGGAGCGCATCTTCGCCCTGCTCGACACTCCGCCCGACGAGCCGGAGGAAGCGGCCGGAGACGCCGCGCCGGTCAAGACCGCCCAGCGGGTCGAGTTCCGCAACGTCTGGTTCGCTTACCAGGACGAGAACTGGGTGCTGCAAGACGTCAGCTTCACTGTCGAACCAAACGAGATGGTCGCCGTCGTCGGCCACACCGGCGCCGGAAAGACCACGCTGCTCAACTTGCTTCTGCGCTTCTATGAGCCGCAGCGCGGCCAGATCCTGGTGGGCGAACGCGACATCCGCGAGTGGCCGAGACAGCAGCTACGCGGGCAGTTCGGCGTGGTCTTGCAAGACCCGGCGCTGATCTCCGGAACCATCGACGAAAACATCCGCCTCGGCGACGAATCGATCGAGCACAAGCGCGTGGTCGAGGCCGGGATGACCACGAAGCTTGATGAGGTCGTGAGGCGGTTGCCGGACGGCTACGAGTCAAAGGTTGGCGAGCGCGGCGCACAGCTCTCGGCCGGACAACGCCAATTGGTGGGCTTCACCCGCGCCTTGGCGCACAACCCGACCTTCCTGCTGCTCGACGAAGCGACTTCAGCTGTCGACCCCGAGACCGAACGGCACATCCGCCGCGGTTTGCAGAACGTCGTGAAAGGTCACACGGCGATCGTGATTGCGCACCGGCTCTCGACGATCCGCAGCGCCAACCGCATCCTGGTCATGCACAAGGGACGGATTCGCGAAAGCGGCAAGCACCGTGAACTGCTCGACGCCGGCGGCTTGTACGCCAAACTCTATGAGCTCCAGTTTGAAGAACAGGAGCAGAGCTGAGGCTATCGTTTTCCGTGCTGCACGCGGAAGCGTGCGGGTTCTTCTCAGTGCCAGGACTCGTCGAAAAAACCCGCCGTCAGCGGCGCGCCGCCGTCGACCGGCAACACCGCCCAATCACCCAGCCTGGGATAGAGCAGCGCATTCGTACCGCGGAACTCCGGGGCGTGGAACGTGTGTCCGCTGTTGAGGACGACGTAGCGGTCCGGGTTGAGCGGGTTGGGAAAGATCAACACCGGCAGTGCTTCGCCCGAGCCGTAGCTGCGTCCGCCGAGCTCAAACGCCTCGCGGGTCCAGCGCAACGGTAAGCCGTCGAGCACGCGGGCGATCAGCGCGTTGCTGCCAGGATCTCCAAACAGGATGAGGTTGTGATCGGCGATGTCGGCGTTAGTGACCGCGGCATCCGTTTTCAACGGCGTGTCCGCCCGCAGCCATTTCGGATACTCCTGCCGGAAAATCTCCATACGCGTGAGAGCCGCGCGGTTGGCCGCTGCGTTCCAGGCCTTGCCCGAAGGCGCGACGACCAGGAAGGGCTGCGTGAAGGCGTCGTCGATGGGACCTTGCAGGCCGGGCCGTTTTACTCGCGGCGAGCCGCGCATGGCGGCTTGCGACTCGTAGAGCGCCCAATTGCCGGCGCTCTTGCCAAGCCAAAGCACGGCGCTGTGCTGCGCGGGCGGTTCGAGGGTCCGGCCGTCGATCTCCACGCGAGTGATGGCGCCGGCGTCTTCGAACACCAGCCGGCTGACGTTGCGCGTGGTCGCAACGATCGTCCCGTCCTTGCGCTCGGCGACGACCTCGGCCTCGTCGTAGCTGCGCTCCAACCCGTCCACACGCACCCAGAAGGACTGCGCGTAACGCGTGGTACGCGTCACGAAGCGCACCTTGTCCGGCGTCTGGCGACCGTGCGCGACGGCGGCGTCGAGGAAGGCGTTCGAGCGCGCCTTGCTATCCGGGTGGAAGCGGTGCGGCGTATCTGGTCCGACCAAGAACACGGCATTCAGCGAGTCGGTGGTGAAATTGAGACCGTCCGGTCGGAATTGGGCGCCGTCGCGGGCGAGCGCCTCGCGGATGTTCACTGCAGCTTGCAGTTGCGGGTCAATCTCGCCGCCATAGCCAACCACGGCGAGCGTGCGCGCGTTGACCGAATAGTCGACCGCGTCGTAGATGTGCATCGCGCGCTTCTGCCATTCCGGTACATCGGCGGGCAGGCTGTTCTTGGTGTAGACCAGCGTGTCGGTAAAGCCGGCGCCGGCCTCCATCGCTACCCAGCGGTCAGGGTGATGCAGGCCGATCTGCCAAGTCCCGGCGCCGCCCATCGAAAAGCCCCGCAGCACCACGCGGTCGAGGTCGACGCGGTAGTTGCGCTCGACCGCCGCCATCGCCTCGAACACGTCCGCCTCTCCGGCCCAGCGGTAGGCGTTGTTCGTCCGGCCGTAGACCTCGAGCTGCAGGTAGTCCGGCTTGGGCGTCCCGGCGCGCGGACGGGCGGCGCTGGTGAGGAAGCTCACCTCGTTCAGCCGCGAGTTGCGGCCATGCAGCACGACATCGAGCCGCAAAGGCTTGCCGTCATACCCCGGCGGTACATCGACGATGTACGGCTGAACGCTGCCGTCGACTTGCGAGCGGTAGCCGCGCGCGATGCGGCCCGGGGTCGTGAGCCACGGAGTCTCGCCCTTAGCCAACGCGGCGGCGCGCCTGCGCCCTTCGGCGGCCACGTCGAGCGCGTCATGGATGTAGATCTTGCGGTAGTACTCTTCCGGGTAGCGCAGCATCCACTCACAGGCCTTGTGGTAGACCTCCACGTCGACCAGCAGCGCATCGTCAGCGCCGCTTGCGCGCAAGGCGGCCACGTCGCGGCCCAGCGCGCGCGTCTGCACGCCGAGCATCTCGAGCTCGACGTCAGTCGGGCGATGGGATGGCTGCGCTTCTTGAGCGGAAAGATAAACGCCGGCCCCGGCGAGCAGGCACCAGGCGATCCAGGAGAGTTTACGCTTCACGACCCCTGGATTGTCGCGCATCGAGCGGACTACTTCCAGCCAACGCGCCCGCGCCGCACTACGGCGTAGTAGAAGCCGAAGAACGCCGCCAGATTGATCATCGTGAAGTAGTAGGGCAACCGCAGGACGCGCGGCCGCAACCATCCCAGCGCACCGGCCGCCGCCAACGTGTAGAAGCCCAGTTGCAGCGCCAAGACCACCTGGAAGAACGGCGAATCAAGCAAGAAAAGGTTCGCCACGAGCGCGGCCAACATGGCGAACGGTGCGAATAGCCGCGCGGCCTTGTGCGAGAGGAAGAAGCACAACGTGAGCCATCGCGACGGCGGCCAAAGCAGGCCGCGCATCTCCGCCAACTGCGCCCAATTGCCCACCATCAGGCGTACCCGCCGTCCGAATCCGCTCGAATCCTCCGCCTCTTCCCAGGCCAACGCTCCAGGCTCATAGGCGGCGCGGTAGCCCTGGGCGACGATGCGCATCGGAATGACGAAGTCGTCGTTGATGACCTTCTTATCCGGGAAAGGATAAAGCGCCCGGCGAATGCCGTAGAGCGCGCCGTGCGCGCCAAGGATCGATCCGAGCGCCGCCTCACGCTCCTTCAGGAACGTCTCATACTTCCAGTAGAGATCTTCCTGCTTGCCCAGCTTTGCACCGGCGCTGTCGCGAATCTTATAGATCCCGCTGACCGCGCCCACGCGAGGGTCGGCAAAGTTCGAAACGAGAACCCGCAACGCATCGGGCTCGGGCATTGTCGAGGCGTCCGAGAAGACGACGATCTCTCTCGTGAGCCGGCTCAGCACGTCATTGAGCATGGCCAGCTTGCCGCGATTCTGCTCGAAGGCCAAGATTCGTACGCGAGGGTCAGCCTCGAATGGGCGGGCGCGCTCGACAGTGCTGTCCTTCGAACCGTCTGAGGCGATGATAATCTCGAGATTGTCGGCGGGGTAGTCAAGCGCCAGGCAGCATTCGAGCTTCTCCGCGATCACGTCTTCTTCGTTGTAGGCCGGGACGACAAGCGAAACGGCGGGCGTGTGCGGAGCCTTCTCCACCGGGCGGCGGTAGACGGCGGTAATGAGGGCGAGTGCGGCGGGAAAGCCGAGATAAACGTAAACAACGAGGGCCGCCGAGACCCAGAAGATCCACAGGGCGACCATCCCCACCGATTGTACACTTAGGCTGGAACTCCAAGGTCGATGCTGCGTTTGTCCATCCCGGCGCTCGGGGCGCTGCTAGCCTTCGTGTTGTCGGCGCAGGAGCCGCTGTTTCGGTCCGAGACGGTGCTGATGGAGGTCGAGGTGCGCGTCACCGGCCGTGGCGGCGCGCCGGTCAAAGATCTGAAGCCGGAAGACTTTCGACTCTACGAGAACGGCGAGCTCCAGCAGATCCGCGCCTTCGAGCGCGTCGACTCCGCCGGCGCCGGCGAAGCATACCTGCGCGCAGCAGGACCGGCCACGGCTTCGCAGCCTGGAACCGCCGCCTCGGAGACGCCTACGGATCAGCTACGCCGCAGCCTGTTCCTCTACATCGCCGCCTACGGGCGCCCGGAAGACCGCAAGAACATCGCCGACGCCGTCCGCAAGTTCCTCGACGAGCAGCTGCGCCCCGGCATCTTCGTCTCGATGGCCGGCCGGCCCTTCACCGCCAACCGCGAGCAGCTCGATCGCGACCTGGCCGAGATGGCCGGCGAAAACCTAGCCGGCGCCGGAGGCATGACCGACCGCGTCGCCATGGCGATGGTCGACGAAAGCGACCCGCTGGTCGAAGAGATCAACGATCTCAACGCAGCTTTCGGCGCGTCCGAGCGCGGCCACGCCCGTCGAAGAGCCTCTACGGAGCGCTCACCTTCTACCGCTACATTCGCCTGGCGCAAACGCTGGGACGCTTCCCCGGCAAGAAGGCCGTGGTGCTGTTTTCGGATGGGATGCGCGTCGATGACGCCAACCTCGACCTCGTCAGCCGCTTCGCCGCCGAAGCCATGCGCGCCCGGGTGAGCTTCTACACGGTCGACACGAGGCGTCTCTCCGCCGGCTCAGAGTACGACGCCGAGTCCTCTGCCGCGCCGTCTCGCCTGATGACCCAAGCCTTCCAAGACCAGCAGGACGGCCTGTTCACCCTGGCCAAGAGCTCCGGCGGCAAGGCCATCCAAAACACCAACCGCATGGGCGAGATCTTCGACGCCGTGCTCGAAGACTCGAGCGAATACTACATCCTCGGCTACTACCCGCAAGACGTCACGAAGGACGGCCGCTTCCGCAAGATTCGCGTCGAGGTGGACCGCGAGCGCCTGCGCCTGGACTACCGCAAGGGCTACTACGAGGACAAGGCGTTCGAGCAGATGACCGACGCGGAGAAGCGCCTCGAGCTGCTGCACGCGCTCGAGCAGGACACGGCGTTCAGCGACGTACCGCTTTCAGCCGGGTTTGAGTTGTTTCGCGGGGCCGAAGGGCAAACCGTGCTCGGCTACTCGATCGGGCTGCACCCCAGCTCGCTACCGGCCGAGCGCAAGGGCAAGGGTTGGGAAGTCGACTTCTCGATCGCCGCGCAGGCGACGCGCATCGGCGACGAGAGCGGCTCGGACGGCGAACATGGCTCCGCCGTCGAAGAGCGCCGCCTGCGCATGCGCGTCCCAGCCGACTACTACGAGCGCATGCAGTCGGACCCATCGGCGCGGCTACAGTACGTCTCGCAAATGCGCCTGCCCGCCGGGCGCTACCAGTGGCGCGTCGTCGTGCGCGACGAGGCGACCGGCAAGCTCGGCAGCTACAAGGCCGTGGTGACTGCGCCGGACTTCCCCGGCGGCTACCCAGCAAGCTCACTGCTCGTCACCACACGCGTCCAGGACCGCCCGCAGCCCAACAACAGGCGCAAGAAGAGACGCCGAGGAAGCGCCGCCGGGCCGTTCGACATCGAGAGCTACCGCCTCTCGCCCGACTCAGACCGCATCTTCCGCCGCGGCGACCCGCTCTACGCGCTCTACGACGTCTACTCCTACCCAACCGGCAGAGCTCGCCAAGCCGGACAACGCCAAGCTCGCGCTCTTCCGCGACAAGAAGCGCGTCGACTCGATCCCCGTGCAGGCCTACCGCGTCGCCGTCGATCGCGACGCCGGCTCGGTGCGTTACCTGACCGTGCTCGATACGGGCAAGCTCCAGCCAGGCGACTACGTACTCGGGGCGCTCGTGCCGACGGGCAAAGAGGATGAATCGGGGCTGGTCTGGCGGCGCTTCACGGTCGCGCCTGAGGAGCGTTAGCGGGATACAATCGGAGGTTCGTCATGTCCTCCACGCTCCGCATCGGCCTGATTGGCGCGGGTTCTGTAGCGCGCCGCATCCACGCGCCCGGTTTTCGTCTCTGCCCCGACGTCGAAATCACCGCCGTGGCCGACCCCGACAGAGCCGCCGCGCAGCCATAGGCGCGCCGCACCTCTACGACGACCCGTCCCGTCTGCTCACCGAGGCCGCCGGTCGATGCCGTCGTCGTCGCCGTTCCCAACCACCTGCACCACGACGTCGTGCTCGATGCGATTGCCGCCGGCAAGCATGCTCTCGGAGAAGCCGCTCGCCATGGGCGCACCCGAGGCCGAGACGATGCTCGAAGCGGCGGAAAAGGCCGGACTGATCCACATGACGGCCTTCACCTACGAGTTCGCGCCCGCTGCTCGCTATTTAAAGCAACTGGTCGAGCAAGGCGAGTTGGGCGAGATCCGCTCAGTGCGCGCCGCCTACCTAATGGCGCTGTCCGAGCATCTGCTTGGCTGGCGCTCGCAGACAAGCTTGGCGGGATCGGGCGTGCTGGGCGATATCGGCAGCCACCTGATCCACATCGTGTTGGGACTAGCCGGCGAGATCGACGCGCTCAGCGCCTGGCAGAAGCGTTTTCGCGAAGACCCCGACTCCGACGTTGAGGACTGGATCAGCTTCCTTGCGGAGTTCAGCTCGGGAGCCGTAGGAACCTTTGAAATCTCACGCGTCTGCCCCGGCCGCGGCGCCGATGTAACGGAAGAGATGTTCATCGAAGTGTACGGCTCGAAAGGCGGCGCCGTGTTCTCAATGCAAGAACCGCGAGCACTGCGAGTGACTTTGGGAGAGGCGGCGCGCGATACGGCCCGTTCGCTCGAGACCGTCGAAGTCCCACGCGAGCTCTGGAAGTTGCCGGGGGCTCCGCGCGATGTCCAAGACGGCGACTCGCGCTGGAGCTATCGCTACGATCAGGCGTATCGCTTCGTATCGAACATTCGCGACGGCCAGGTCCGGGAGCCGTCGTTTGCGGAAGGGCTGCGCACGCAACGTGTGCTTGACGCGGCCCTGCTCTCGGCCGCCACTCGGGAGTGGACACGCGTTTGCTGAGGACGCGGTGTCGGCGCCGCGACTCTCTTGCCGCATAGAGCAAGTAAGGGGTGAGCCGCTCGGCGATTCAAGGCCGCCGGCGCAGCATCGTGATGAACCGATCCGAATCCGCATCTCGCTACAGGCCCGTTCGCGCGCTGGGCTTGGCTCTGTGCGTCGTGGCAGCTGCCCATGCGCAGGATGAAAAGCCAACGACACGCGCCGAAGCCATCTTGGAGGAGCGCTACGAGAAGGCGGAACATCTCGAGCCCGAAGAGCCCGCCCCGATCGAGAAACAGCTGAACATCCTCACCGACCATCGCGTTCTCGAGCGCTATACGGCCGGCGTCGGAGGCTTCTTCCCCACCCTCGGAGGCCTTCCGACCGGACAAGGCCTGTCCGCCGGCGTGCGGTATGACCAGCAGGGCGCGGCAGACGGCGCGCTCGACTTTCGTGGCGTAGCTCTGGGCTCTCTGTCCGGCAGCTATCGCTTCGAGCTAGGAGTCAGCGCACCGCGCATCTCCGATGGCCGCGTACAGCTCGATTTCACGGCCGCGCACCACAACTTCAGCCGCCTCGACTTCTACGGTCTCGGGCCGGACTCCGAGCTCGACGATCGCACCGTCTATCGCTTCGAAGACACCACTTACGACGCCTTGGCGCGGTTTCGGCCGTTCGGTCCTCGCGTGCAGTTCGGCGTCAAAGGGGGCCTACAACAAGTCAATACTGGCCCAGGCAAACGCGGAGGCATCCCCTCCATCGAACAGTCCTTCACCGATGCACAGGTTCCGGGCCTCGACCGCCAGACGGACTTTTTCCGCAGCGGCGTCTTCGCCACGCTCGAGCTACGGGACGACCCACACGGACCGCGCGCCGGCACATTGCTCAATGGCGAATGGAACATCTACCGCGACCTCGACCTGAACCAGCATGACTTCCAGCGATTCGACCTCGAGGTGCAGCACTACATCCCGTTCTACAACAAGCGCCGGGTGATCCTGCTGCGCGGACGCACTACGATGCAGTTCCACGATTCGGATAAAACGGTCCCCTTTTACCACAAGCCCTGGATCGGCGGACCGGTCGAGCTGCGCGGCTTTCGCAACTACCGCTTTACCGACGACAACGTCCTGATGCTCAACGCTGAATACCGTTGGGAAGCGTTCTCCGGCCTCGACATGGCGCTGTTCTTCGACGCCGGCCAAGTCTCGCCCACGCACGGGTTCGAGCTCGACGAGATGGAGACCGCTGCGGGCTTCGGCTTCCGCTTCAACGCCCGCAACGCGACATTTCTGCGTCTGGACTTCGGCTTCAGCCACGAAGGTGCGCGCGTCTGGTTCCGCTTCGGCAACCCGTTTTAACCCATCAGGAGGCGCGCCATGCACAAGACACAAACACTCTCAATCCTGCTGCTGCTCGCCGCCCTGCCGGTTACGCTTTGGGGCCGCAAATTCTACGATGACGACCCGCTCTGGAAGATGCCCGCTCCGCTCGACACGCCGGCTGCCGAGGAGCGCGAGCTCAACGACTTCTACGACTATTTCGTCAACACCTTCGCCAGCCCCGCCGAACGGCAGGGCGAACACGGGGCCGGCCTGATCCCGGCCCAAGCGGTGAACACCTTGGGCGAGGTCCCGGACTCGGAGTGGTTCACCAACCGCATCGGCCATCGCGAGATGTCGGTCGAGGAACTGCTTCGCGGCCCCGGCGACGACAGGCCGCCTTCGCGCGAGGGAAAGTGGACCATCGTGTCCGCAAAGACCGAAGGCGTTACGCCGGGCTTCATGATCAAAGACGCGACCGGCGAGCGATACCTGCTCAAGTTCGACCCGTTGAGCAACCCCGAGATGGCGTCGGGCGCCGACCTGCTCGGCACGCGGTTCTTCCACGCGCTCGGCTACAACGTGCCGCAAAACTACATCGTCCATTTCCGGCAAGAGGACCTCGCAATCGCCGAAGACGTGATGATGACCGACGTCACGGGGCTCGAGCGGCCGCTTCGCGTCGACGACATCGAAAAGATCCTTCGTGCAGTCCCCAAGCGCTCCGACGGCTCGATCCGGGGTCTCGCCAGCCGCTTGCTCAAAGGCAAGCCCTTGGGCGGTTTCCGCTACTACGGCACCCGGTCTGATGACCCGAATGACATCGTTCCCCACGAGCATCGACGCGACCTGCGCGGCTACTACGTGTTCTGCTCCTGGCTTGGACACGACGACTCACGCAGCATCAACACGCTCGACATGCTCGTCAAGCAAGACGGCAAACAGTTCGTGCGTCACCACCTCATTGACTTCGGCTCGATTCTCGGCAGCGCGAGCGAGGAGGCCAACAGCCCGCGCGGAGGCAACCAGTATCTGTATGCCTTCAAGCCCGCGCTCGTGCAGATTGCCACACTTGGCTTCTACGTGCCCGTACACTACCGCTGGCACTACATGAAGTTCCCGGCGATCGGGCGGTTCGAGTGGGAGATCTACCAGCCCGACAAGTGGAAGCCGGAGTACAAGAATCCCGCCTTCGACAACCGGTTGCCCGACGACACCTATTGGGCGGCGAAGAAAGTGATGGCGTTCTCCGACGAAGCCATCAGTGCGATCGTCAAGCTCGCCCAATACTCCGATCCCGAGGCCGAGGCGTGGCTGGTGCAGTGCCTGATCGAGCGTCGTGATCGTGTTGGCCGAGAGTACTTTTCGCGCGTGCTGCCGCTGGACGATTTCATTGTCGAAGAGAATCGCCTGCAATGGACGCATCTCGGAGAGAAGTACGGATTCGAGCGCCGCCACCGCTCGAGATCGCGTGGAGCCGCTTTGACAATCAGGCGGAGACACACGCCCCTCTGGTGGACGCGGGCGCCGAGCTGCCGCAAGAGGCTAGGCAGGCCGCGGACGGCGCTTACTTCGCGGCGCACATCGCCGAGCGCGGATCAGAGCGCAGCGTCACCGTCTACCTGCGCAAGCGCGACGACCGATTCCTGGTCGTCGGTATTGACCGCACATGGTGACAAGCGCTTCTGGCTACGCGCCTTGGCACGGCATCGCGTCGTAGCGCAGCCGGAACGGCTGGCTTCCGCTCCAGCGAAACCACTCCGCGTGCTCAAACTGCGCTTCGCGCGCCTTGGGCGGCTCAAATCCGGTGACCGGCAATCCGATCGAAACGTCGATCTTGCGCTCTAGGCAGGAGTTTTTGAGCCTTCCGGCGACGACGTTGAGAATCTCTTGTAAGGCGTCGAGCGAGGGCTCGGATCCGTCGTCTTCGCCCGGCTCTTCGCCTACCATGGCGCGGAGCAAGCCGATGGCCAAATCACGGCCGCAGTCGAGGTCCAGCCGCATGGTGAAGTCGCCGTCATCCGCGTTGATGTCAATCCAACCATAGGCGCGTCCCTTCTCAGGATCGGGTGCGTCGGCGGTATCCTCCGGTTCGACGCCGGTCAGCATGCCAAGCGCCTGAAATAGCGCCGTGCGCATTTCGCTCTCGAGCGAAGACGCCCACGCCAATACCCCGTGCTCCGGCGCTTCCCCTCCCCGCAGCAAACGGATCAACTCCAGGCGCAGAGTCTCGGGGACGAACGTGCGCGGCAGCACGCCTGCGAGACCCTCGGCGCTCGGCTCCTTCTTCGACGTCAGCTCATAGATGGCGGGCGGGTCGCCACCGGGCAGACCTTCCAGCCGGTCCAGCAGAAAGCGCACGTTGAGGCCAGGCGTATCCGGGCAGAACAGCAGCACGTCCGGCTTGAACCGCAGCGCTTTGATGAGAGTTTCCGCCACCGTGCGGGCGGTCTCGACGCTGAAGTCTCCGGCAAGCGCGGATTCGGCAAACGCGCAGTAATTCGGGTCGCCGTCAAAGACGAGGACGCGCGTCAGGGAGCTATCCGGAGCGACCGCGCGGCGCTCGTAGATCCGGTCGGCGGCGCGCTTCAGGCGCGCGATCACCCAGTCGTATTGCAAGGGCTTGAGCAGGTAGTCCGAGACTCCAAGCTCGATGACTTGGCGGACCTTGTCCTCGTTGGCCACTTGCGAGGCGACGAGAACCTCGATCCGCTTGCGTGAGGGATCGGCGTGGAGCAGGCTCAACATCTCGATGCCGTTGAGCACCGGCATGTTGATGTCGGAAATCACCATCTCGACGCCGCCCTCGGCGATGGCCTCGAGCGCTTGGAGGCCGTCGGCGGCTTCGCGCACCTTCGCCGTTAACGAACGCTCGATCCAACGCTTGAGCAGCAGGCGGATGGAAGGTTCGTCGTCGACGATCAGAATCTCGATGGGATTGAGATCGGCGCTCATGGCGAGGGAGCTGCAAGGCGCACGCTCCGCCCGCCTAAGAATTATCGGCTCGATCGGCCGGAACGATTAGCGAGCGCCGACCGGCTCGCCGACCTTCTGGTAGCCCAGGCCTTCGAGCAAATCCACGATGTCTTCGTTCATCACGCCCTTGCGCGTGTCGGCCATCGCGGTGAACGCCTCGTAGACGCGCAGGATGTCCTCCTTACCGAGGTCGCCGTAGCCGAGATCAATCACCCGCTGGTGCAGCGCGTGGCGGCCAGAGTGCTTGCCCAGCACCAAGCTCGACTCAGGTACGCCCACCGAGGCAGGCTCCATGATTTCGTAGGTGGAGCGGTGCTTCAGGTAGCCGTCCTGGTGAATACCGGCTTCGTGCGCAAACGCATTGCGACCTACAATTGCCTTGTTGGGCTGTGGCCCAAACGTAATCAGGCTCGCCAGCGTTTGAGAAGCGTCATAGAGCTTCTCGTTCCGGATTCCAGTGACGAACGGTACGCGATCCGAGCGCACCGTCAAGATCGCCGCGATCTCTTCGAGTGCGCAATTGCCGGCGCGCTCGCCGATGCCGTTCATGGCCACTTCAATCTGGCGCGCTCCGGCATAGAGCGCAGCAAGCGCATTCGCCGTCGCCAGCCCAAGGTCGTCATGGGTATGGACGCTGACAATCGCCCGATCGCCTACCTCATCGACGATCGCGCCGATGATCTCGGCGTAGTGGTCCGGCGTACAGTAGCCGACCGTGTCGGGAATGTTGATGGTCGTTGCGCCGGCGTCCACGCAAGCGCGCGAGATCCGCCGCAAGTAGCCGATCTCAGTGCGCGAGCCGTCCTCGGCCGACCATTCCACGTCGTCGACGTACTTCTTGGCCAGCTCCACCGCCTTGACGGCCTGCTCGAGAATCTCTTCTTGGGACTTGTTGAACTTGTACTTGAGGTGAATCTCGCTCGTCGCGATGAAGCAATGGATCCGCGGATTCTTCGCGCCCTCAAGCGCGCGGGCGGCTCGCTCGATGTCGACCGCCACGGCGCGGCCGAGCGCGGCGACGCGTGCCTCCGGAAATTCCTGGCTGACGCGACGGACCGCCTCGAAGTCGCCTTCGGAAGCGATCGGGAAGCCGGCTTCGAGGATGTCCACCCCCAAATCGACGAGCTTCCGTGCCATTAGCAGCTTCTCGTCGGTGTTCATGGAGCAACCCGGCGATTGCTCGCCGTCGCGCAAGGTGGTGTCGAAGATTTGTACTCGATCCGGCATGAGCTCTACTCTCTGCCACTTATCCAAGCAAGGTCGCGACCGATAATGCAAATTTATTATTCTTGGAATCAGAATAAGATCGCGTGATCGATAACGCGCGAGACGCCTATGGATCTCTCCCTGCTCGACATCTTCCGCACCATCGCCGAGGAAGGCAGCTTTTCCCGCGCCGGACTGAAGTTCGGCCGAACGCAGCCGGCGGTCTCGCTCGCGCTCAAGCGGCTGGAAAACGAGCTCGGCGTCACCTTGATCGACCGCGGTTCGAAGTCGCTGGCACTCACCGACGCCGGTCGCTTGGCTCTCGAATACTGCGACCGCTTCGAGGGCTTGGAGCGTGAGCTACGGATGGCGTTGGCAGAGCTCCGCAGCCTCAAGGCCGGCAAGCTCTCGATCGGCGCCAACGAGTCGACCGCGCTCTACTTGATGGAGCACGTGGTCGCCTTCCGCGCCAAGCACCCCGGCGTGCGCGTCGAGATCCGCCGCAGCCTCTCGAGCCGCATACCCGAAGATTTGCTGCGCGGGCGGATCGAAATGGGCGCGATCAGCTACGACCCGGGCGACGAACGACTCGAAGTGCGCGAGATCTACAACGACCACCTGGCGTTCATCGTCTCGCCCAAGCATCGGCTCGCCAAACGCAAACACGTCAGCATCTCCGAGCTTGGGGAAGAGATCTTCATCGCTCACAACGTCTCCGGACCTTACCGCCGCAGGGTCATCGAAACCTTCCAAGAGCACCGCGTACCGCTCAACATGGAGATTGAGCTGCCCACAATCGAGACAATCCGCCAACTCGTCGAGCGCAATCTGGGCGTCGCCTTTCTCCCGCGCATGTGCGTCCAGCGCGAGATCGAGCAAGGCGCGCTTTCCGAAGTGCGCGTCAAAGAGATGCAGATGGGTCGGCAGATCCGGCTCGTCTACGCCGCCAAGAGGCAGCTTTCCCACGCCGCACAAGGCTTCTTGGAAGTGGTGGGGTTGGAGCGCTAGCCAAGCTACGAGCCGATCAAAAGGATCCGCGGAAAGGTGGGGCCCAGCGCGCGAAAAAGCCGTCTATCGGCCGTGAGCAGATCGCAACCATTTCGGTTGCGTTCTACTTTACGCCCGCGCCCACCGGCACCTGGCGATCCGGCTTCGCCTTGGTCCGCAGCAGGCTCCACGGCCGCTGGCGAATCTCGTCGGAGAACTGCTCGAGATTCTCCGACGTCGACCGGAAATTCTCGATCGTCGCGTCGATGTCCGAGCGGTTCGACAACACCAGCGCCTGCATGTCTTCGATCATCTCACGGGTCTGCACCAGCGTCGCCTCGAGCTCCGCAAGATCCTTCTTGATCGGTTCGCGCGTCTCATCCACGGTGCGATTGACGTTCTTCACGGTCGAATCCGCAGTCTCGGCGACCTTGCGTAGATCGACGACCGTAGCGTCGACTTTGACGAGCAGCTCTTGGATCTGAGTCGTGATCTGGTCGATCTTTGGCGACTGCTTTTCGATGAGCTCGTTGGAGCTCTCAAACAATTGCTGGATGTTGCGCTGGTTGGTCTCGCCGGTCAGCTCTTGCAAGTTCGCGGTGAGCACGCGCAGGTCGCCGATGAGCAGCTCGATGTCGTCCTTGACGTCCACCATCAGCGCGTTGGCCGTGTCGGTTACGGCGGAGACCTTCTTGGTGATGTCACTGAAAGTGATCGCCTCTTCGCTCTTCACCTCGCCGTTCGGCGGGATACGGGCGGCTTCTTTGGTTCCAGGGGTGATCTCGAGGTAGTTGTCGCCCAGCGCGCTCAGGCTTGCGATGGTCGCGACGGACTCGACGTTCACCGGAACGTCGTCCCTCAACTCAAACTGTACCTCGGCCCGTGTCGGATCTTGGGGCGAAGGGCCCACCTGCGTGATCACGCCCGCTTTGAGGCCGCCGAAGCGTACCGTATCGCCCGTGTTAAGCCCTGCCGCGTAGCGGAAAAACGTCTTGTACGGAATCTTTTTCCCGCCGAGCTGCACCGTCGCGACCGACAGGAACGTCGCCACGAAGATCAACAACGCGACGACGACGAACAGCCCAACCTTTGCTTCATTGCTCATTGCAGGTCAAAAGCCCCAAAGTTCACTTGAGCATATCAGGCGCCGTGGGGCGACAGGCCTGAAAGGAAACCGGCTTCGCCCGATCCGGGCTCGTCGGGAACGCGGTCGAGGAACTGCCGCACGCGAGCATTGTCCGTATTCTCAAACTCCTCCCGCGTCCCAACCGCGATGATGCGCCCCTTGTGCAACATGCACATGCGGTCCGCGATCAAGAAAGCGCTCGCCATCTCGTGTGTCACGATCACGATCGTCATCTTGAAGGCTTGCTTGAGGTGCAGAATCAACTGGTCGATGCCGGCGCCGATGATCGGGTCTAAACCTGCCGAAGGCTCGTCGAAGACCAGGATCTCCGGGTCCATCGCCAAGGCGCGTGCGACCGAGGCGCGCTTGCGCATACCGCCCGACAACTGCGAAGGGAATAGATCCTCCGCGCCGGCCAAACCGACCTGCGCGAGCTTCATCTGGGTCATCAGCCGAATCGTCGGCTCAGCCAGCTTGGTGTGCTCACGCAACGGCAGCGCAACGTTGTCGCCCACCGTCATCGAGTTGAACATCGCCGCGCTCTGGAACGAGACGCCCATGATTCGGCGGACCTGTTGCAGTTCCTCCGACGAACAGTTGGCCACGTCGACGCCCTTGATGTAGATGTGACCCGAGGTCGGCTTCTCGAGCGCCTCCAGGCGGCGCAGCAGCGTGCTCTTGCCCGAGCCCGAGGCGCCCAGAATCACCATCGTCTCACCGGGGTAGATGTCCAGATTGACGCCTTTGAGGACCTCGTTCTCCCCGTAGCGCACGATGAGATCCTGCACGGAAATGAGCGGCTCGACGCCGTCGCGGCGCCGGTTGCTCAATGCTGGATTTCCCTTTGCGCTCATTACCAGAACAAGTAGAAGAAGGCCGTAAAGATCAAATCTGCGAGGACGACCAGAAAGATCGACTTGACCACCGCCGCCGTCGTCGAGCGGCCTACGCCAACTGGGCCGCCGGATACGTGGAAGCCCTCGAAGCAGCCCACATGGACGATGATCGTGCCAAATCCGATGGCCTTGATCATGCTCGTGACGATGTCGCGCAACACGAGCACCTCGAGCGTCGCGCGCAAGTAGACGTGCAGCGACATGTCGAGCGTGAAATACGTGAAGATCCCGCCGGCAAGGATGCCCGAGGTCACCGCCGCGATTGTGAGGCACGGCAGCATCACCATCATCGCGACGTACTTGGGCGCGAGTAGGAACTCGACCGGATCGATCGCCATCGTACGCAGCGCGTCCACTTCTTCGGTGACGACCATCGTGCCGATTTCAGCGGCGAACGACGAACCGGATCGCCCGATCACGACGATCGCGGTCATCAGCGGACCCAGCTCGCGGGTCATGGAGACGCCCACCAGATTGATGACAAACTGCAACGCGCCGAAGCGACGCAGTTCCGCGCCGCCCTGAAAGGCCATGATCAGCCCCGTCGCGGCGGCGATCAGGCAAACCACCGGCAGCGCCCCGACGCCCACAACCGCCATGTGCGCAAGCGTCGACTTCCAGCGTAAGCGGCTGCCCGTGATCGGGTTCGCACGCCAGCTCGACAGCAAGCCTCTCCAGAATTGGATGGTCAGGCCGCCGACATACTCGACCTTTTCGATGGCGGAACGGCCTACGGCTTCGAGAAACGACACGAGCTCGACCTAAGGATCAATCCTTGGCCGCCTCCTCTGCGTCGGGAGCAACCTCGAACACGTTGAGGAGGCGAGTGAGCTCGAGCACGTGACGCGGAGCTTCATTCAGACCTGCCAGAATGAACCGCGCCTTGGCCTTCTTGGCTTCCTGCAGTCCCTCGACCAGACTCGCGATGCCGGAGCTGTCAATGTAATGCACATCCTTCAGACTCACGATCACGCGCTCCTGGCCCCGCTTCTGGAGCAGATCGAGCACCGTCTCGCGAAGCTGCGGAGAGGTATACAGGTCAATATCCCCTGAAACGTACACGATGGAACGTGCGCCGTCGCGTTTGACGTTGATATCCATGGTCAGGAGCTCTTCATGGCCGGCGAGGGGATCTGCTTGCGCATGCGCACGATGTTGGCGCTTCCGTCCCGGCTGAATTCGATGTCGTCCATGATCGTGCGCATCAAGTAGAGGCCTCGACCGCCAGTCCGCAGCTCATCAGGGGGCAGTAGCGGCGCCAAGCTTGGATCGAAGGGTTCCCCATTGTCGCGCAAGCTGACCTCTAGCGACTTGTTCTCCGCCTTGCATCTGCAATACGAAGGACTGGTCGGTACGGCCGCGGAAAGGAATGTTTGATGATGTTGCCGACTGCTTCGCCGACCGCCAACGTGATGGCGTGGGCGTCATGGGCGTCGAAACCCGTCTCCAGGGCGTACTCGCAGACCACTTGCCGCACGAGCCGAAGCCAGCGCGGGTGGCTCGAGATGGTGATCTCCACTTCGTCGGCCATACGCGGTCAATCTCGCCGGCCTGCGGGACGTCCGGATCCAAGCCGAGTTATATCATTCCGGCGCTCTGCTACCTTCGGCATAGGTGGCGGTTTCCCCGGCGAGAAGAGCGGCGTTCGCAATCCTGCTGCAGGTCGAGCAGGCGGCTCGTTTGTCGACGAGCTGCTGCGACGGACAGATTGGAAACGCTCGAAGAACGCGATCGTGCACTTGCCGCTGAGATTGTATTGGGCGTGCTGCGGCGACGCGGCGCGCTCGATGCGAGGATCGAGCAAATCGCCCGCCGCGCCGCCGCGAAGCTCGACGCGGAAGTACGAGATCGCCCTACGCATGGGCCTCTACCAGCAGATCTATCTCGAGCGCATCCCTCGCACGCCGCCGTCAGCGGAGGCGTGGAACTGGTCAAGCGCGGCCCCAAGCGCAGCGCCGCCGGGCTCGTCAACGCGGTTCTGCGCAAAGAGGATCAGCCCCCGACGAGACGGACGAAGCAGGGCTCAACCATCCGGCTTGGCTCGTCGAACGATGGAAGCGCAACCTTGGCGAAGACGCCGCCCAAGCGCTCATGCTGGCGAACCTGGAGCGCGCCCGACACCTGGCTGCGCCTCAACGTACGCCATGACACGGAAGAGACGCTCGCAAGTCTGCGCTCTGAAGGCGTGGAGAGCGAGCCGTCCGAGTTTCTCTGGGCGCGACGCCTGACAAGCGGACGACCCGAGCATACCCGCGCTTGGCGCGAAGGGCGCGTCCGCATCCAGGACATTGGCTCGCAGGCGATCGCGCCGCTTCTGGGGCTCGAACCCGGCATGCGTCTCCTCGACCTGTGCGCCGCGCCCGGAGGCAAGACGCAGCACGCCGTCGAGCTCCTCGGGGGATACGACGGCGTGGTCGCCTGCGACTTGCACCCGGCGCGCCTGCGGCGCATGCGCGAGCTGGGTTTCCAGGGCAACATGGTGGCGCTGGACGCCGTACGCGGGTTCGCCCTCCGCAGCCGGTTCGACCGTGTGTTGCTCGACGCCCCGTGCTCCGGCACGGGTACGCTTGGCCGCAACCCGGACCTGAAATGGCGGCTCACGCCAGAGGACATCCCCCGGCTCGCCGCACTGCAACACCGATTGCTCTCACGAGCGCTCGATCTCGTCGAGCCCGGCGGCGCCTTGGTCTACTCCACATGCTCGCTCGAACCCGAAGAGAACGAAGAGGTCATCGCCGCGGTATTGCACGAGCGGCCGCGATGGCGCGTCGCCGACAAGCTCGCGCGTACACCAGGCCGCAACCCCGGCGACGGCTTTCGCGCGTTTCGCCTGGTCAAAGACCCCGCCCAGACCAACGGGGTACGATGACTGGATGAAGGCCCTCACGATCGCGGCTGTGCTCGCTTTGCTTGCTGCCGCCGCTTTCGGACAGCAACCCTCCGAACCAGAACCCAACCCCGAGCCCGGGGTCGAAACCCCGCAGGAAATCGCGGAACCCGATCCAGAACCCGAGCCCGACAACGACCAGCGACGCCGCACCGAGCTCAACCTGCTGGGCCGCACTAACACGGCCGGGGGCGAAAGCCGCCGTAACGAGAACGTCCAGTTCAACCTGGTCGACAACAACGCGCTCAAGGAGCTCAACGCCCGTGTCGGCGTCACCGCCACCATCGTCAAAGAATTCGATGCCGAGCGCGGCTACTTCGGGGCGGAGTTCGGCAACCCACCGTCCGCGCCCATCCACGTGCGCTTCGACCCCGCCGACGCCTGGCATGGGCGGTTGCGCTTTGCGCATCAGAACAGCATCTTCAGCGCCCGCTCGTTCTTCCAGGTCGGCGACGTGCAGCCTGCGCACGAGAACGATTACGGCGGTGCACTGTCGGGCCCGCTCTGGAGCGGCGCGCACTTCACCGTCGACGGCGGCCAGAAGAAGATTCGCGGACAGGTGAACGGCAACGTCCTCGTGCCGATGCCAGAGGAGAGGACGCCGCTCGCGACCGACCCAGAGATCCGTGCGCTCGTGCAGCGCTATCTCTCCGCCTACCCGGCCGAGCTGCCCAACCGGACCGACATCAACGCGCGCGCACTCAATACCAACTCGCCGCAGCGCATCAACGACGACAATGCCCTCGGCCGCATCGACCAAGCGCTGGGGTCGAAGGATAAGCTCTACCTGCAATACGCTTTCACCGCGCAGCAGGTGGACGCCTTCCAGCTTGTCGCCGGCCAAAACCCCGACGCCGACATCAAGAGCCACCGCGCCAACATCACCTGGAACCGCTCTTGGAGCCCGTCAACCATCAGCGATCTCACGGCAAGCTTCGACCGGTTGGGCACGTTCCTCCGGCCCGAGGAGAACGCCGTTGGGCCGCTAATCTCAACCGCCGGCCTGACGGCGCTCGGCCCCGGCGGCGTCATCCCGCTCGACCGCTCGCTCAACACCTTTCGTTACGCCGGACGCCTCCAACAATCGCGTGGTCGCCATAACTGGAAGAGCGGGTTCGAGCTGTTGCGCCGCCAACTCAATGGCCGCGAGACCGATGTCCACCGTGGCTTCTTCTCCTTCGGCAACAACTTCGGCTACGACGCCATCACGAACCTCCGGCTCGGGCTGCCCACGCAGCACATCGTCTCGATCGGAGACGTGCACCGCGGATACCGCAACTGGATGGCGCTGCTCTACGCGGAAGATCGCTGGAATCTGAGCTCGAAGTGGACGCTCGATTTCGGCCTCTCGCTGGGCTTGGCCCCACCGCCCAACGAGGTCAACGGACGCGACCAGATCGACTACCACTGCGATTGCAACAACTGGTCCCCACGCTTCGGCTTCGCCCGCCGCCTGGATGGACGCTGGGGCGTGCTGCGCGGCGCCTACGGGCTCACCTACGGCCAAATCTTTCCGGTCACCTACCAGCAGGTTCGCCTCGCGCCCCGGGCAACCGCAAGATCGTCGTCCCGGACCCGAACCTCGTCCACCCGCTCGCCGGCTTCGACGGCACAGACCCCAACATCCGCCCTACCACCTACGTGCTGGCCCCAGACTTGGTCGCGCCCTACTCGCACCAGTACAACTTCAGCTGGCAATTCGAGCCCTTGCGCGACTGGAGCCTCGAGCTCGGCTACGTCGGCAGCCGTTCGCAAAAGCTCTTGCTCATGTCCTACACCAATCGCGGACAGCCCGTGGCCGGCATCCCACAGACGAGCGCGACGCTCAACATCCGCCGCGCCGTCGACGGATTGGCCGACATTCGCTACGTTCACAACGGCTCGATGGGCTATTACGACGCCGCGCGCGCTTCGCTCGTCTCGCCTGAGCTTGGCGGGTTGACGTTTCGCGCGACGTACTGGTTCAGCAAGGCGATCGACCTTGGCTCGGGCTACACCAACACCGCCTACGACGCCGACTCGCGCCTTTCGCGCAGCCAGGACGAGTTCAACCAATTCGACGACATGAAGGGCCGCAGCGACTTCGACCAGCCGCACGCGTTTCTGTGGACGGCAAGCTACCGCACGCCCTCCGCCGGGGCCGGGCGCGGCGCGATCCGTAAGCTCGCCGCCGACTGGGAGCTCTCTGCGGTGACGCTGTTCAAGTCCGGTACGCCGTTTACGGTCGACGCGGGCTCGGACGCCCCTGGCTTCGGCAACGTGGACGGAAACGGAGGAGATCGTCCGAATCTGCTCGACCCGTCGGTGTTGGGACGGACAATCGGCCACCCAGATGAGTCTCAAGCGCTGCTCCCGCGCTCGGCCTTTGCCTACATGACGCTGGACCAAACGCGCGGCTCGCTCGGCCGCAACACCTTCCGCAAGGGCGGCATCCACAACGTCAACGCGGCGCTAGCGCGAACCTTCCCCGTCGGCGCCGACGACCGGCTCACCCTGCGCGCCGAGGCGATCAACCTCTCGAACACGCCGCAGTTCGCCGAGCCGGGCTACAGCCTGACCAACCCAAACTTCGGCCAGATCACAAACACGCTCAACGACGGCAGGACCTTCCGCTTCGGACTGAGCTACTTGTTCTGACGAGGGAGAAGAGGCGGTCAGTGCGCGCCGGACTCAGCGTACTCCGGTCCACGCGAGCGTGCCCGCCAAAGCAGGAAAATGCCGCCCACGATCAATCCCAGCGCCACGTACTGCGTCGCGCTCAACGTGTCGTTTCCGAACACCATCGGCCGCGCGTTGTAGTCGCGGAAGAACTCCACGCAAAACCGGAAGCTCGAGTAGAGCACCAAGTACCAGCCAAAGATCACGCCCGGCGCATGGGCTTTGCCGAAGCGCCGATAGAGCCACAGAGCGATCAGCGCCGTGCCGAACGACTCGTATAGCTGCGTCGGGTGCAGGTGGATGCCCAGCGGAACGCCGGTAAAGTCGTGCGCAGCCGGATCGGTAAAGACCACCGACCAGGGCGCATCCGAGGGTTGCCCCCAGCAGCAGCCGGCCGCGAAACAGCCTAACCGGCCCACAGCGTGGCCCGCAGCGGCCGCCGGCGCGAGCACATCGGCGGTGGGCAGCCACGGCAGTCCGTGCTTGTTTACGTAGTAGAAGGCCGTCCCCAGCGCCGCCAGCAGGCCGCCGTAG
Source organism: Bryobacterales bacterium (assembly GCA_041394905.1). GTDB lineage: Bacteria > Acidobacteriota > Terriglobia > Bryobacterales > UBA6623 > RI-231. Next base: position 374,782 of record JAWKHJ010000004.1, read on the forward strand.
AAGACGCCGCCGGCTTGCAAAGTGTTCAGAGAAAACAACCGGCTCAAATCGGAAAAGTAGTATCCAGCGCGGCTGAAGATCATGAAGACCTTCGCGCCGACGATCGCAGCAATAGCGATGCTGACACCCAGGTTCGTGACGTGGTTCGGGTCAAGACCGGACCGCTTGGCCAGACGCCCGGCCAGATGCAAACCGAGCAGAAAGCCCAGCGCGACCAACACGCCGTAGGCGGGCAGCGAAAAGGGTCCAATGGTGACGAGACGAGGGCACATGGCGGAAAGCTCGGGCTAAGCCGTCTCCGGCTGCCGCTGGTCCGTCTCCGAAGGCCTCGCCAGCGAATCGAGCAGCAGCAAACCCGCACCGACCGTAATGCAGCAATCGGCCACGTTGAACGCCGGCCAATGCCAAGACCCGACGTAAAAGTCGAGAAAATCTACGACGTAACCGTACATCAGCCGGTCGTAAAGGTTGCCGACGGCCCCGCTCAAGATCAGCGCCAGCGCCCAACGCAGCCGCGCCGCGCCCTGGCTCTGTCGCCAGAACAAAACAAAGATCGCGAGCACCGCGACGCCGGAGAAGATCGGTAGCAACCACTCTCGTACCATTGGCGAGGCGTCGTTGAGCATGCTGAATGCGATACCGGTGTTGCGGGTATGGACAAGGTCAAAAAAACCGGGAATCACCTCATGCACCGAGTAGAGCGGAATCGACTCTGCCACCGCTTGTTTGGTCCAGCGATCGAACCCGAACAAGGCGGCGCCTAGCCCCAACAGGAAGATGGTTTGGCGATTTGGAGAACCGGCGAGCGCCACTGGGCTCAGTCTAACGCACTTCCGCGGGCCTCCTTTCAGACCCCCGTGCTGAGGGTTTTCCCTATGGCAACTACGGACTTCAACCGAATGTTACGAGTAGAACCTACGCGCGAACATAGATTGCGGTGACCCAGCCACAAATCAGGCTGGTAGAAACTAGGGAGCGAGACCATGGCGGAGTACAACGAAGGCACAGCCGAAGAGTTGGAAGAGGTTTCCGGCCGCTGGCTGCGGGACCAATTGCGGGGCGTGACCGAAGACGCGCCAACGCCCGCGCCCGCGGCCGCGCCGCCGCGTGACCCTGACACCTCGAGCGCGCAGCTCATCGAGGGCCTAGCGGCAAGCATTTCAGCGGCCGTCGCCGAGCCCATCCGCGACCTCGAGTCTCGGCGCGAAGCCCGGCAGACGCGGCTCGAGGAGTCGCTACGCGAGCTCTCGGGCAAGCTTGGCGATGCATTCGTCGAGATCGCACGCGTTCGCGACCGCGTCGGCGCAACCGAAGGGATGCGCGAGCAAGTGCGGCAGGATGTCATCGCGGCCAAACAAGAATCGGACCAGAGCATCGCCGCGGCGCGCGAGGAATCCAAAGCGGCGATCGAGGCGATGGGTTCCGAGGCTAGGACCGAGATCGAGCGTATCCGCTCCGAGCACCGCGAAGAGCTCGAGCGCGTCAATGCAGCCGCCGCCGACCTGCGCAGCGGCTTCGACAGCCTGGCCGAGGAGATCGGGCGGCTGCAAGAGAAGGTTCGCGAGCAGCACGAGCGTATTGACGCGTTGCGCTTCCGTGAAACTCAACGCGCGAAAGCCATGAATGAGCTTGCCAGGGCGTCCTCTTCGCTGCGTGAGGCGCTCTCGGCCGCAGCGGCGATGTCCGCCATCAGCGAAGAGGAGCAGCCCGGCGTCGCTGCTCACGGGTAAGCCCGCTTCCGGGGCTCGAGCAGTAGCCAAATGAAGACGACGCGCATTCTGATCGTTTCGCCGGACGCGGGAGCCGCGGCCGAAGTGGCCGAGGGGCTCAAGCGAGTCGGATTCGCCAGCGGCGCCGAGGTGTTGGACGCCTTCCCATCCCGGCGATTTGAGACAGATCCTCAAGGCCGACCCACCGGTCGACGCCGTGCTGCTCAACTACGCCGAGGAGCAGCCGGCGCTTCAGTGCCTGCGCGATATCCGCGCCGTCGACCAAGCCGCGCTCACGGTCATGTTCAACGGCTCCCGTCGGCTCTCCTCTCTCGTCAAGGCTAAGCAGGGCGGCGTGTGGGGTTACCTGACAGACCTATCCGACCTGACCCAGCTTGCCGACCACTTCGGTTTGACCCCAGGCGTGCCCGAGAAGCCCAAGGCCGGCGCTCTCGTCGCCTTCCTGCCCTCCCAAGGCGGCAGCGGAGCCTCGACTGTTTGCCTACACGTGGCGGAAAGGATCGCTGCCTCGCTCCCCGGCAAGACCCTGCTCATCGACTGCGACCTGCACACGGGCACAGTCGCCTTCCAACTGGGCTTGGAACCCAGGAAGACTCTGCTGGACGCCCTTGAAGCGCCCGACGTCGAAAGCGTGCGTTCTTGCCCGTCCCGGTGGGGCGACCTCGCCGTGCTCGTCGGTCCCGCCGACCCGGACCGCATCTTCGAAGGCCCGCTCGACAAAGTAGAAGAGCTGCTCCAAGCCGCGAGGCAAAGCTACGACTGCGTCGTAGTCGATCTTCCGGCGCCGATCTACTCCTCTACGACCGGAATGCTGCGCGCCGCGGATTACATTTACCTCGTCTGTACGCCCGAAATCACGTCTCTCCATCTCGCCAAACGCAAGATCGACCGCCTGCGCAAGCTGGGCGTCGCGGAGGAGCGGCTGCGGCTGCTGCTCAATCGCTCCGGTTCCACTATGGGACTCGATCCAAAACAGATCGAGCGGATCACGGGCGTCGCCGTCGAATGGGCGCTCGACAACGACTATCGTGCCGTGGCGAGCGCTGCTCTGCGCGGCGGGCTCGTGCCGAAGGATACCGCCCTGGCGCAACAACTCGACCATCTCGGCGAGTTGATCCTACGGCAAATCAGCCAGAATAAGGGGCCGGTCAGCCAAGCCAAGCCGCCGGCTTCGGTCCCGGCGGCCAATCAAGCCCTCAACGTGGGATGAGGCTTCGCTGTAGACTTGCCCGCTAGATGAATAACCCCGCCGGCATCGGCGGGGTTTTTCATTTCTTGGTTCTTGTTTGAGCTTTACAGCAGCCGGAAGTTGACTTCCACCGAGGCGGCGACCTTCACCGACTGGCCGTCCTTCTTGCCCGGAACGAATTCCCACTGCTGTACTGCCTCGATTGCTTTCTCGTCCAAGCCCAAACCCAGGCTGCGGATCACGCGCACGTTGTGGGCGCGACCGTCTGGCCACACTTCCACTTGCAGCAGAACCGTGCCTTGATACTTGGCCTTGCGCGCCTCTTCGGAGTACTCCGGATCGACCTTACGGGTCAGCTTGGGAGCGGACACGCCGCCGCCGACGCGATAGACGCCGCCGCCAAATCCGCCACCCTGCCCAGGTCCGACGCCAGCGCCCGAACCGGAACCGACGCCGCCGCCTTTACCCGTGCCGATACCGCCGCCCGAACCCGGCCCCGCCGAGGGCGGTCCGATCTTGCCAAGCGGGTCGCCGAACACGTTCATGTCAATCTGCGGGACATTTGCATCCGGCTGCACTACCACAGTCGGCTCCACGGCCAACTTCGGATTTTCGTTGCGAATCACGGGAGTCGGCGGAGCGAGCTGCTTCATGTCGAAGCGCGGCAGCTTACCCTGACTCGGGGGAAGGGGCGAGTTCTGGCCGCCGCCGCCGCCGCCGCCCGAATCCTTCGCGCGGCCCTGAAGCTTGGAAAGCTCGAGCAGATACGGGTTCATGTCGACCGGAATAAGCAAAGTCACCGATCCGCTCTTGAACTCGACCGGATGCGCCCGGAACACCGTAAAGATCATGACGATGACCAGCCCGTGGAGCACGATCGACCACGGAAAGCCGGCCTTACGGTTGTCGTATGAGCCCCAGATGTTCTTGACCGCGATAGGCTTCGAGGTCGACTCAAACTTGGGAAGCTTTTTTTCCTCTTCCGAGACCCGGAAGTACTCGGCAATGTTCTTGTACCAAGACCCGCGGACCGTGTTGAGGGAAAAGTCGAGAGTATCCTCGCCGGGAAGCGGATCACGATACGTCGGCAGCGGCGGTAATTTTTCCTGAGGGCGGAAGGCCTCGCCCACATCCGCGGCGAAGGTCTTCCACCAAGGAGTGTGCAGCGATTCGACAACGAATGACGATCCGAATTCCGGCGCTGCCGGTTTCGTTCCCTGCTCGTTCTCGTTCCCAGCTCTCAATGGGTCCATATCCACAGCCATCCATCCGCTCTCGAGGTAATCTTGACGATCGTCTCGTCACCCTTACCGACGGGCGGCCGCCGTGCGGCGTTACATCATTCGCGGCTCAATCGCTTCCCGGGAAAGCTAACCCGCCACCTACATATTACTCTTGGCGCAAAATCCCGGCAAGTTCCTCAAACGTCAGGAGGAATGCCGCCGCAGAAGCTCCGCCAAACGCGCGACGAGCTTCGTGATTCGGTCACGCGCGGCCCGGTATTCGCTCATTGGCTGGCCGATCGGGTCCACCACGTCCCAGATCAGATTGTTGCCCTTTGTAACCGGGGATCAGCGGCAGGATGCCGGAGCCGCTCATGTTGACGATGATGTCCATCGCGTTCCAGTCGACATCGACCAACTTGCGCGGCGTGCGCCCGGGCTCGAGGAAGACGTTGATCTCTTTGAGCGACTCGTAGGTCTGCGGCTGAACAATCGGAGCAGGCGCAATCCCGGCGCTTTCCGCCTCCAACACGTCGTTGTACTCACTGCGCGCGATCGCCTCCGCCATCGGACTGCGGCACGAGTTACCAATGCAGACGAACAGGACGCGAAAACGTTTGGACTGGTTCATCGGGGACGCGCAACCATATCGACGAAGTAGCGATGCACGCGGCGGTCGGACGTCAGCTCGGGGTGAAACGACGCCGCCAAAATGTGCCCTTGTCGCACCAGCACCGGCGTATCTCCATCGCTCGCAAGCACTTCGACATCGGGTCCGGTGCGGCGAATGATCGGCGCGCGGATGAATACCGCTTCCAGTTCACCTTCACCCACAGCCTGTTCGAACGCCGCCGCCGGCAGCACTTTGCGGATCGAGCTGTCGATCTGCCGGCCGTAAGCGTTGCGTTCCACCGTCACGTCGAGCGCGCCGAGAGAAGCTTGACTGGGCGAAAGAGTCTCCGCGGCCAACAGGATCACACCTGCGCAGGTGCCGAAGGTCGGCTTGTGCAGCGCAAACTCCCGCAGCGGCTCGAACAAACCTTCGGCGGTCATCAGCTTGAGCATGGTCGTGCTCTCACCGCCGGGCATCACCAAACCATCGACTTCAGCGAGCTCACTCGCCGAGCGGACTTGAAGGGTCGAAACTCCGAGCCCGGCCAAGGCTCGCTGATGGGCCTCGAAATCGCCTTGCAGCGCGAGAACGCCAAGAGTCATCGCGGCGCTACCAGCCGCGAACTTGCATCTTCTCGGCTTCGGGCATCTGCGTGATGTCGAGGCCGCGCATCGGCTCGCCGAGGTCCTCGTGGGCCTCGAGCAGTTTGATCGGGTCGTTGTAGAACGTGGCCGCCTTGACCACGGCCTTCGCGCGGCGCTCCGGATCTTCGCTCTTGAAGATGCCCGAACCGACGAAAACCGCCTCCGCGCCGAGTTGCATCACCAGCGCCGCATCGGCCGGGGTCGCAATGCCGCCAGCGGAGAAGTTTGGCACCGGCAGCTTGCCGGTCTTGGCCACTTCTTCCACCAACTCGAGCGGGGCCTGCAGCTCCTTCGAAGCCGCAACCAGCTCTTCATGGCCCAGCACGGTCAGCCGCTTCATTTCCTTGACGATGGTGCGAATGTGGCGCACGGCCTCGACGATGTTGCCTGAGCCGGCCTCGCCCTTGGTGCGAATCATGGCCGCACCCTCGGCGATCCGCCGCAGCGCCTCGCCCAGATTGCGCGCGCCGCAGACGAACGGCACGCTGAAAGCTCGCTTGTCGACGTGGTGCTCGTCGTCGGCAGGCGTGAGCACTTCGCTCTCGTCGATGTAATCGACGCCCAGCCGTTCGAGCACGCGCGCCTCCGTGAAGTGGCCGATCCGGACTTTTGCCATTACCGGGATTGAGACCGACGCCATGATCTCGCGGATCTTCGAGATCGACGCCATGCGCGCCACGCCACCTTCCTTGCGGATATCCGCCGGGACGCGCTCGAGCGCCATCACCGCGGTCGCGCCGGCTTGCTCGGCGATCACAGCTTGCTGAGCATCGGTGACGTCCATGATGACGCCGCCCTTGAGCTGTTCCGCCAATCCGACCTTCAGGCGAAACTCTTCCGACAGATACATTTTCCTTGGTGCCTCCGGCTATAACAGCCGCAACCTTCATGGTAGCGACGGCACAAGGGCGCGGCAATAGCTCCACAAGCAAGAAACCGCGTTCAGGCCGTCTCGCGCAGCCGCAACAGAAACGGATTCTGCTTTCTCTCCCGCCCGATCGTCGTCGCCGGGCCATGCCCGGGCAGCACCCGCACGCCGTCGTCGAGCGGGTAGAGTTTCTGCTTGATCGACTCCATCAGAGTGTCGAAGTCGCCGCCGGGCAAGTCCGTCCGCCCGATACTATCGCGGAACAGCACGTCGCCGGACACGATCAAGTTGTCGTCGGGCGAATATAGGCTGATGCTGCCTGGCGAATGGCCTGGCGTGAACAGCACCGCGAACGAGCGTCCGGCGAAATCCACCTGGTCGCCCTCCTCGAGAAAGTGGTCGACCTCGACCTGCTCGGGCGCGGGGACGCCGATCCACTGCGCCTGCTGGGCAAGCGTGGCGAGCACGGGCAGTTCGGCGCGGTGCAGGTAAGTCGGCGCCCGGTCAGGCGGCTTGAATTCCGCCCCCGCGCCGATGTGGTCGATGTGCGCGTGGGTGAACACGATCTTTTCGACCGTGAGCCCATTGCGGTCCAGAATTGCCTGAATTTCCGGAACGTCCGAGCCGGGATCGATGACCAGCGCACGGCTGGAAGCTTCGTCGCCGAAGATCATGCAGTTGCACTGCAGCGGCCCCGTCGGCAGGATCTCGAGCATCATCGTCGGTATAATAACAACCTTCCTCCGAGGGGCTTTTCTCTCCGGACCTCCAACTCATGACCGACGGTTACCAGGCCCTGCGCGACGGCGCGGGATTGCTCGACATCAGCGCACGGACGCGCATCCGCGCCACCGGCGAAGACCGCTTGCGCCTGCTGCACGCGCTGGCCACGAATCCCGTCGAGGCGATCCAGCCCGGTCATGGAACCGAGACGTTTTTCTTGAGCCCTCAAGGGCGTATCCAGGCCCACTGCCGCATCTACGTTTTCCCGGACGATGTCCTGGTCGAAACCAGCGCGCAGCGACGCCAGTCCCTGCTGGATTACCTCGACAGCTACATCATCATGGATGACGTGACGCTCGAAGACGTCACCGAACAAACAGCGGCGTTTTCGGTCGAGGGCGCGCGCGCCGACGCGATCGTATTGGCAGCCTTCGGCGCGCTCCCGAGGACCAACCCGACGCCCACGCCACCCTCGACGGAACCACAATCTACCGATCGGCGTTGCTCGGCGGCCCCGGTCTGTGGGTGGAAGTCCCTCGGGAGCGCTCCGCAGAAGCCAAAGAAAAGCTGCTCGGCGCCGGCGCTGTCGACGCTTCGGCCGAAGATGCGCTCACCGTGCGCGCGGAAAATCGCCGGCCCGAATTCGACGTCGACTACTTCGACTCAAACATCCCCCACGAGACGCAGCAACTCCATCTGATTTCGTTTACCAAGGGCTGCTACACGGGCCAAGAGATCGTCGAGCGCGTGCGCTCACAGGGCCGCGTCAACCGGCTATTGACGCCGATCGAAGCCGACTTGGACACGGTCCCGGCCGAGAAGGACGTCCTGCTCGACGGCCGAGTCGTGGGACAGGCCACGAGCTTGGCGGTCTCGCCGCGCACGGGCAAGCTCGCTGGCTTTGCGGTCCTGCGGCGCGAGGCGACCGAGCCGGACGCGACGATCTCGATCGGCGGGCGGCCGGCGCGCACGCTCGACTGGCCCAAAAGCTAGACGGCGGCGTTTGCTAACATCCCGATTTGGCTCTCTCGCGCCCGGCCCTGGCCCTCTTCGCGCTCACGGGCGTTTATGCGGCCATCGCCGCGCCTGAGCTGATGGAGCAGTGGGAACGCCAGAGCGCCCTGCGCGCAAGCGTCGGCAGGCTGACTGGCGAAGAGAGGGCCCAAGCGCTCGATAATCCCGCTGTCCCGGTCGCCGAGCGCATCGCAGCGGCCGTACCGGCCGACGGGTGCGTTTCCGTGCTAGCCTACGCCGGACCGGCGGCGATCGACTACTACAACGCGCGCCTGGACTACTTGCTCTACCCCCGCCGCGTGCAGGTCTATCCGAACGTCACCGGCGCGCTCGAGGATTGCGACGCCTTCGCCGTCTTCCGCGACACGCAGCAGAACCTGGCGCTTGAACCCTTCCAGGGCGAGTGGGATGACGCCGCGCTGGCTGAACGCATCCGCGGCGCGGAACGGTTGGGCGGCGACGAGATCGTCTCGATCTACCGCAGCCGGTAAAAGAGGACAAGCGCGCGCATGATCCTCCTCGGACTCTTACTGACCGCCATCCTCGGCTGGCTCGTGCTGCCCCGCCGTTGGACGGCAGCGCCGCTCGAAGGGCTTTCACTCGGCTTCTTGCTGGCGGCGTTCGGCATCTCGGTGGAAATGTTCGTCTTCGGGCTGGTGGGGCTGCCGCTGTGCGGCTGGCTTGCGCTCATCCCTTGGGCGCTTGGCGCGGCCTGGCTCACCTACCGGGAGCGGCCTGCGCTGAAGGGCCTGTCCCTCCCCGCTCTTCTCCCGATCGGCGCCGCGGTATGCGTGTGCGCCGCATGGTGGCCCTACGAACGCATGATGCCGCTGACAAGCCAAGCCTGGGATGCCTGGGCGATCTGGCTGTTCAAAGCCAAGGCGTTCTTCCTCGACGGTTCAACCTCGCCCTACCTCGCACGCGCCGCCGAATTCGTCGGCCAGCCTGGCTACCCGCTGCTCACACCGCTCTACTCCACCTTCCTTTACGCGCTGGCCGGCGGGGTAGACGATGCCGCCGCCAAGATGACCTCACCGTTCTTCTTTCTGGCGATGCTCGGGGCGTTCCACTTCTTGGCACGCCGCGCCGCAGGTCCTGTGACGGCGGCCGGCACAACAGCCATGCTCGCTCTGACGCCGATGCTGCAATCCGTCGCCTTCGAGCTTGCCGGCTACGCCGACACGGCCCTAGCCGCCTACATGGTCTGTGGAGCGGGCTTTGCCTACTTGGCCGTTCGAGACGGCGACGGAGCCGACATTGCAGCCGCGGCTCTCGCGGGCACGGCCGCCGCTTGGACCAAGAACGAAGGCCAGTTCTTCCTCGTCGGGGTTGGGGCCGCCCTAGCGGCATGGATGTTTGCAAGCCGCCGCCCGCCCAAGGATTGGGCCTGGCTTGCCGCGCCGCCGCTCCTGTTGCTCGGCCTGTGGTGGGCGGTGCGATCCAGCGCCGCAGTGGAGGCGGCCGGCTTCAGTGTCGGCCTCGACTTCCAGGCGGCGCTGTTCTCGACGGCGCTGCGCACCATGCTGCAAAAGGCGTTTTCGCTCAGCAGCTTCAACCTGGCGTTCCTGTTGCTGCCGGCCGCAGCGGCCATGGGCGCCACCTTCGGCGCCACACGAGCGTTCTGGCTCGCGCCGGCACTGGTAGTTTGGCAGTTTCTGGGCGCTTTGCTGGCCTACGCCACTGGACGCAACGATCTCGCGTGGTGGCTGGGCACCTCAGCCGATCGGTTGCTGTCGCAAATGGCGCCGCTCTGTCTGTTCTCCTTAGCGCTGGCCTTTGCTCTTTGGAGCCAAGCGCAGCCTGCACCGGCCCCCGATCCGGAACCGCCCGCAGCCAAGCGCCGCAAGCGCGCAGGTTGACCGTTTTTCCGGCCTTCTTCTAGAGTGAGGGCAGCTAGGCTCCTTTGCACGTCCACGCGCATCCGCACGATCACTCGGTGACCGGCCGCCGTCTGCAGATCTCCCTGTGGATCACGGCGGCGTTCATCGTCATTGAGCTCGTCGCGGGCATCCAGGCCCACAGCTTGGCGCTACTCTCTGACGCCGGACACAACTTCACGGACACGCTCGCACTCGCGCTCGCCTGGGCCGCCTTTCGCTGGCAACAGATGCCGCCGGACGAGTCGCGCACCTACGGATACCACCGCGCCGGCGTGCTTGCCGCGTTCGTCAATTCGCTGACATTGGTGGCGCTGTCGGTCTGGATTTTCGTCGAGAGCTACCATCGCTTCCTCGAGCCGCGCCAGGTAGAAGAGACGATCATGATCGTCGTCGCCGGGGCGGGACTGGTGGTCAATCTTGCGGTGATGAAGGCGCTGCACTCGGCGAGCGCGCACGACCTCAACGTCCGCTCGGCATTCGTTCACATGCTGGGCGACGCGCTCGGATCGGTGGGCATCATCGTCGGCGGCTTCGTCATTCGCTACACCGGACTGGAGTGGATCGATCCGCTGCTGTCAGTGATGATCGGCGCGCTGATCCTGTGGACGGCGTTCGACATCGTGCGCGAGTCGCTCAACATCCTGCTCGAGGGTCTGCCCCGCGGACTGACTCGCGACGATGTGTGCAGTGCGTTAAAAAGCGTCGACGGTGTGGCGGATGTCCACGACCTGCACATCTGGAGCCTATCCTCCAGCGAGCACGCCCTGAGCTGCCACGCGGTGATCGCGGATCTGCCCCCGTCGGCGAGCGGAGTCATCCTCGAACGGATGAAACACATACTCGCCGACCGCTTCGGGATCGGCCACACCACCATCCAGTTCGAACATCTGGAGTGCATCGAATCGGCGGAAATCTGCTGCGGGCCCTCGCCTGTAGTCCGCGAACACGTCCACTGAGGGTTCGGTCACCACGAATGCGCGGCTCTAACGGGATCAACCTTTGCCCGATTTCTCGAGCTCAGCACGCAGCTTGAGAGGGTCGATCTCGAGTCCGGCGCGCGAGTAGGAGAGCAACCCGCGGCGACGTAACTTGCTCATATGCTGGGTGATGATCTCGCGCGAAGTGCCCACGTGCTTGGCAATCAAATCGTGGGTCAACGGCATCAAGCGCAGCACTCCGCCCGGCCCTTTCGGCTCGCCAAAACGGTCGCCCAGCCGCAGCAGCGCTTTGACCAGACGCTGCGGAATGTGATCGACAGCGAAACTCTCGATGCGATTGTCGGCGTCGTTCAGTTTGCGCGCGACGACGCGCATGAGCGCCGCCCCAAGCTCGGGCGTGCGTGCAATCATCGTCCGCAGCTCATCGAGCTTCCACTCCATCACCTGCGTCGGTTCGAGCGCTACGGCCATTTCGCCACGCAACCCTTCGCCTTCACCCAAAACGGCTGTCAAACCAAAGAACGATTCTCGCGACTCGACGTCAATCACCGTTTCTCGACCGCCGGTGGAAAAACGGCTGATCTTGACCGCGCCGTCCACCAACAGGAAGATACTCTCGGCGGAATCGTGCGTGTCGTAGATCATCTGATCCTTCGAGAAGCTTTGCGGCTTACGCCGCGGCAGCAGCACGAGAGGATCTTCCCAAAGGCTGATCGAAGATACGGGCTGGTTGAGAACAGTCGCCATGTGCAGAAACTCCTTTGCGCGTGGTACGCAGGCGAAAAACGCTAGGCGCGGACGTTTCTCTACAACGCGCCACTTGCGATGGTGCGTTGTCCCACATCGATAGACTCGCGAAAGCGCGAGTAAGTTTCGGAGGTTTGCAATTCGCTTGCCCATTGCGGCAAGCAAGGCGGGGTGGGGCTAGGATTTTTCCCAGTGCTTGTGGATCGCGTCGACGAGGCGGTTCTTCACTTCGTCCGGCATCGGGTGGCAGGCTGTCTTCTGGACGATCTCGACGGTCTGGCGGGTTTCGTCTAGCAAAACCCAACAATCCGGACATTTCGCCAAGTGCGACTCGAGCGACGTCCGGAGCTCCTGCGGGATTTCGCCGTCGAGATAGTCCGCCATCTCGTCGAGGAAGGACTTACAGGTAACTTTGCGCGTCTGTCCCATCGTTGTGCAACCTTCGGCTAAGTTTGTCGCGTAGTTGGAGTCTGGCCCGCAGCAATCTCGATTTAACGGCCGAGATTGACAGATCCAGCATGTCCGCCGTTTCTTCGGTCGAGAGCCCCTCGACGTCGCGCAGCACGAAGACCGAGCGGTACGTGTCGGAGAGCGAATCGATGGCGCGCTCAAGGATCTCCCTCATCTCTTCGCGCCCGTAGGCCTCTTCGGGATCCTCGCCTTCGTCAGCGACTTCGCGACGCATCGAACCGTCTTCGGTCTCCACGTCCTGGTCGAGGGAAACGGTCTTGTCACCGCGCCGTTTGCGCAGCCGCATCAGCGCTTCATTGACGGCAATTCTGACCAACCATGTGTAAAACTTCGCGTCGCCCTGGAACTGGTCGAGCCGCGAGTACGCTTTGAGGAAAGCGTCCTGGAGAACGTCGGAAGCCTCAGCGTCGTTCTTGGTGATGTGCCGCGCGAGGCGGAAGATCTTCGAGGCGTGGCGCTCGACTAGCTCGTTGAAGGCCTCACGGTCGCCTTCACGCACGCGCTCAACCAGAGCAACGTCATCGACTTCCACCGGAACTGCGGCGGCGTTGGCCACGTGCGACTCCACTTCTCCCCCATTGTGCCAGACGGCGCCAAGCCCTCAAACCGAAACGCGCAAGTTGCGGAACTTCACGATGTGATCGTGCGGTTTCCGCCGTGAACCTGCAAGCCAAGTACTCCTTTCTGCAGTTTGGTCTCGCGGTATACGTTGACTACCTGCCCTTCCACGCGCACGGTCGTCACCGGACCCTTGCACTCGATCGCCATCGGAACCCAACGCTCCTCGCCGCCGAGCACCTTTTGCGGCATCTGCAGCCCGTAGATCATCCCTGTCGGCTGGCTCGGGTCAGGATACTGGATCTGCACCTCATAGCCGGCGGGGTCGCCTTGCGCCGGCCGCTGTTTGCCCTTGCTGGTCCACTCCTGCTTGGGCTCTCGAATGAAGACACCGGAGTTGCCGCCCTTGTCGATCCAGAACTTCGAGCTCGAAGACGAAGTCTTCGTACTCTCCGACCGTCATCAGGTAGCCCGCGCCGGGGTTCGAGCGGTCGAAGCGGCCCACGATCTCGCCGTCCTCGACGGTCCAGATCCCGCCGCCGTGGCGCGTCCAACCATCGAGCGTGCGGCCGTCGAATAATTGCACGGCTTTGGCGGAAAACGCCTTCCCAAGCAGGAACGGAGCCGTGGCGGAGGCGAGCAAGGCTCGGCGCGAGACGATCATGCGCTCTGAAGTGTACAGCATCGGCTTTACCCGGGCGCGGGTTTCCGGCTACGCTTTGTGGGCGTGAAACTGTCTCGACGAGAATGCTTGGCGCTCGCCACGGCGGCAGCCCTTCGCCTCAGCAGCCGGCCCCAAACCGCGCGTCGGTTGCCAGACCCGCGCCTACGGCTCGCCGATCCCGGACAAAGCAAAGCTCCTAGCCGTTCTCGAAGACCTGAAGGCGACCGGTTACGACGGCTTCGAGACGAACTTCCGGAGCTTAGAGCACAGCTTCGACAATCCGGCCCCGATGCGGCGGGAGATCGAGGCGCGCGGCGTGCCGCTGATCGGCATGCACATGGGCGCAAGCCTGTTCGACGCGGCCAAGGTTGCCGAAGAGCGCGCCCAGATCCTGCGCGTGGCCAAAGCCGTGAAACGGGCGCTCGGCGGCGGGCACGTGATCGTCAGCGGACGCCAACTGCCGGTGGGCCGCGACGGCCACGCCGAGCAGGCCGCGATCGAGGCGAAGGCGCGCGAGGCCGAGAGCCTCGGCAAGCAGACACGCGCGATGGGCGTGCGCCTCAGCATCCACAACCACACGCACGAAGTGGCCAACGACGGGGCCGAGATCCGGCGCTTTCTCGAGCTCACGACGAACGAAAACGTCGGACTGCTCTTTGACGTCGGCCACGTGCTGCATGAAGAAATGGACGTCGCCCGCTTCGTCCGCGAGAACGGCAAGCGCATCACCGGGTTGCACGTGCGCGACGTCAAGGGCGGCGAAGAAGTGCTGATCGGAACCGGCGTCGTCGACTTCAAAGGGATTGGCAAGGCGATTCGCGACACGGGCTGGGCAGGCTGGGTGATCGTCGAAGTGAATCCGCGCGAGGACGTCCCGAGCCGCGACCTGGTCGAGCGGCGCGCCGGCACCTGCGCAAGACGATGGGAGTTTAGAGACATGGACCTGAGCCGCAGAACCCTCGTGACCGGAGGCTTGGCCGCCTTCAGCGCCGCACAGCTCGCCGCGCAACAGTCTTCGCCAAGCTGGGCGTCATCGGCCTCGGCAACCGCGCTCAGCGCCACCTCGGAGCGCTCAAAGAGCTCTCCGGCGTCGAAATCGCGGCTCTTATGCGACCTGATGCCCGAGCGCATGGCGGCGGCCAAGAACGGCCCCGCAGCCAACGCCCAGACCTACGTCGATTACCGTGAACTGGTACGCGACAAGAACGTCCAGGCCGTGGTGATCGTCGCGCCCAACTACCTGCACGCCGAGATGGCCATCGCAGCCTTGAAGGCCGGCAAGGACGTGCTGATGGAGAAGCCGATCGGCCTGAACTGGGCCGAGGCGAAGCGCGTAGCCGAAGCCGCCAAGCAGTCGGGCCGCATCCTCGCCGTCGGCATGCAGCGCCATTACGCCAACGACTACGCGGCCATTCGCGAGTTCATCAACGGCGGCGGCATCGGCAAGCTGAATCTGGCGACGCTGAGCGAGTACTGCGGCGACTGGAACCCCAAAACCACCAAGGTCGACGGCAAGGTGTGGCGCTACCAGCGCAAATACGCCGGATCGAGCCTGCTCGAGTTCTCAGTCCACTCCTACGGATTCCTCTACGAGATGATCGAGGCGCCGCTGGTCGAATGCTCGGCCACGGGCGGCGCGGTGCACTGGCCCGAGCGCACCACCGAGGACATCATCGCCGTGATCGGCAAGTACGCCAACGGCGTCCGCGTCTCGCACAGCTATTGCGGCTACGCCCCGGGCGTGCCCTGGCGCTTGACGCTCGTCGGCTCGAAGGGCACGCTGGACTACGACCGCAAGACCGCGACTGTGCGCGTCGAAGGACAAGAAGCCCTTCGCGCTCGACCTCAAATCGGACAACACCGATTCGAACGAAGAGGAGATGTACCGCGGCTTCTTCGAGGCGTGCGCACGCGCCGCCCGCCGCCGCTCAACCCCGACTTCGCGCTCGAAGCCACCAAGCTCGCCTACGCCGCCTGGATGAGCATCGACCAGGGCGCATCATCACCGACAAGGATTTCGCGTAGCCGATGCTCGACCGCCGCGCTTTCCTGGCCACGCTCGCTGCTGCGCCGGCCCCCTCGCAGCCTCGCCGCCGCTCAAGTTCGGCCACCGCGCCGCGAGCCTCAAGATGGTGGGCGATTTCGACGTCGTGCGTGTCGCCGCGCAGGTCCATGGACTCAGCGGCATCGAGTTGCAAACCGCGCAGGGCGACCCGAACCTGTGGGACCTCGACGCCGTCCGGCGCTACAAGCGCGAGGGCTACCGCTGGGAATCGCCTTCCCGTCGATCTCAGGCATCTGGGGCAAAGGCGTCTCGATCCGCAACTCGCCGGTCGCAGGCGTGCAGCTGTTGCAGTCGATTCGCGCGGCGGAGATCTTGGGCTCGACGGTCATCCTGGTCGCCTTCTTCCGCGACAACTGCCCGGCGATGGACGACGAAAGCCAGTACGGTCCCGTCGTCGAGCTGCTGCAACAAGCGCGCCGTTCGCGCGCGACGCGGGCGTCGTCTTAGGCCTCGAAAACTCGCTCCAGCCCGGCCGACAACGCCAAGCTCGTCGATCTGGTCGCGAGCCCTGCGGTGAAGGTCTACTACGACCTCGACAACTGCGAATACTACAAGCACACGGGCCAAGCCGTCCCCGGCATCGAGCTGCTGGGCCGCGACCGCATCTGCCAAGTTCACGTCAAGAACGAGGCGCGGCTGATCGAAGAGCCGGGCCGGGTGGATTGGCGCGCAGCCTTTGCAGCGCTCGAGCGCATCGGCTACGACGGCTGGTATGTGTTCGAGTCGAGCCACTCCTCGCGGGAGCAGATGATCGAGGCGACCGAGCGCAACATCGCCTTCATCCGTGAGCAACTGGACTGAATTGGCTGATTTTGTTAGGTTTTGGCCGAGATTTCGAAATCTTTTGAGGCCCTAAGAGACTGAGGCCCGGCTGGATTCCAGCCGGGCCTCTAGCGGATTGAGCGACAACGAACGCGCCACCCGTGTCAACAGGTCATGGATTCTCGAAACAGCGGTCGCGTTTGCGCTGACTGCCGCCTGGATTTCCTCTAAGCTCGCTGTTTCGTCTTCGTCGGGTTCCTCGGATTGCCCTGGGGCGCAAGGCCTCTCCCGCGGAGGAGGGACGAAGGCGACGGGGGCCGCACTGCCGACTGGGAGGAAGAACGTGATGAGCCCCTCGGCGGGTTCGGTTGCACTGGCGTTTGCGATCCTGTGAACCTCGCCTTGCACCTCAAAGAACACGCCTCCCGGGCCGTGCAGAGCTACGCAGCCGCTCGCCTTAAACTCGTCGAATGCCCCCTTAGTAACCGTAATGACTCCAGTTCCCGGATGGTCGTGCCAGTCGAGGAAGCCGCCACCGGGCAGGGTGAACTTGCCGGTCACGACCTGGAACGGGCCGTTCTTGACTTTGATTTGGAGTTGACGTTCGGGGCTGAAGCCGCCGCAGGGCTCCAGCACACCTCCTCCGGGCAATGTTTGCGCGCTCGCTGATAGCGCGGAAGCCACTGCAACAGCCAACCAAAATAGGTGAAAGTTTCGATCGATCATTGATCCTCCTGGAACGGAAAGAGCCGGACACTCGGCTACCGAGTCAGCATGTCTCGGGACGCTCTCAGAAGTCTTGCGGAACGTTCTCATAACTTCTAAAATCTCCTCATGCTGCGGGCAAGAGCCTGAAAATGCTGTCGTTCGGGCCATTCGATCTCGATCCGGACCGGCGCGAAATCCTTCGGGAAGGCGAGCGATTCCCGCTCCAGGCAAAGCCTTTCGATGCCCTCGTCTATCTCGTCCAACACCGAGATCGGGTTGTCGAGAAGCAGGAACTCCTCGACAACGTGTGGCCGGACACCAACGTCGAAGAATCGGCCCTGTTTCAGACCATCTCGGTCTTACGGAAGGCGCTTGGCAGCGCAACGGCCGACGGCGAGCGATATATTGCGACAATCCCCGGACAGGGCTACCGGTTCGTTGCGAAGGCTGCTGCTGCAGGCGGCGGCGAATTCGCAAACGGCCATTTGAATCCAACAGCAGAGGCGCTCCAGGCCCATAAGACTCTGGGGAACACACCAGCGCTCCCGCCCATTCCGAACGTCGAGCCGAACGGACGCCGCTGGCGGCGCGGCGCGGCCGTGGCGGCCGTCGCCGCCAGCGCAGCCGTCATCCTGGGAGCCATTTTCTGGCAGACGCCCGAACGCTTGGAACCTGGTTCCGGGAACCTGCGCATCCGAAGACTGACGTCTCTCGACGGGACAGAGTGGCAGCCGGGCTGGGCCGCCGATGGGCGTTCGTTCGCTTACTCAGGTACTGCGTTTGGAAGCACGGACATCTTTGTGGCCGCGACGGCTGGCGGCGATCCGCTGCGCCGCACCTTTGACCCGGCGGACGACCTGCAGCCACGGTGGTCGCCCGACGGCCGATTTATCGCGTTCCTGTCAGATCGCGGACAAGGAGCAAGCGTCTACCTCATGTCACCCTTCGAGGGGCCAGAGAGGAAGGTTGCGGACACCTTCCTGCACCGCGATGTCGTGCTCCTTTCCGGGCTCGGCGCCCAGCCGTGGTCGCCGGACAGTGACAGCCTCCTTTTCCCGCGCAAGCGCGAGGATGGCAGCATCGCGATCTGGAAGTTGGAGTTGAGCTCCGGCAAGGAGACACAGCTCACATTCCCCCCGACGGAGGTCGAGGACCGGGACGCATCTTTTTCGTTCGACGGTCGCCGCATTGCATTCAAAAGCACGCGTGAGGGCAAGCCCGGCATTTGGATCGCGGACGCTAGTGGTCAACAAGAGAGGCGAGTCGCCACCGGCGGGGGCCATCCGGCGTGGTCGCCGGACGGCACGGCCCTGTACATCTCCCGGGGATCGCCGATCAACATATGGCGATTGGAGCTGGAATCCGGGGAGTGGTCGCACGTTACGCTCGGAGCCGAAAGTCACCTGTTCCCGACGGTCGCCGCGAATGGCGCTTTGGCCTATTCGAGCTTCCGCCACACCTTGAACCTCTACCGAACGAACCTGAAGGATGGAAGCGTCGAGCAGCTGACCGCCGGAAGCAGCGGGGACCTCTACGCACAGGTGTCGCCGGATGGCAGCCGCATCGCATTCCAGTCCGACCGCGCGGGCAATGCCGACATCTGGGTCCGCGATTTGCGGACTTGGGAGGACATGCAGCTAACCCAGCATCGCGCCTCGGACACCCGCCCGGCTTGGTCGCCGGACGGAGCCAAGATCGCCTTCCGTTCCAATCGCGACGGCGACTCCATTCTTTGGGTTGTGGACGCGGCGGGCGGGACGCCCGAAAAGATACCGACCTCCGCTATTCCGCAAACCGACATGCGAACGGCTGCCGTCGAGGGCAATGTCGCGCCCCGATGGTCTCCGGACGGAAACCGTATCGGTTTCATCGCCCCGACCGCGGAGGGTCATAAGCTCTGGGTAACTACGCTCGACGGCGAGGCGCAAGCGATCGAGTCGACAAAGGGGGCGATCAACTTCGGGTGGTATCTCGACAGCGAGCGCGTCATCCTGACTCGGGCAGCGAATGACGGCGCCCGCGAGACCTTGGCGATGAACCTGAAGACCGGGCGGCAGCGAATGTTGCACCGCGGGCCGGATTACGAGCTCGATGTCTCCCCGGACGGCAGCGCCTTCTCCTTCTGCAATGGAGTCAGCCACGCAAACCAGAATCTGTTCGTGCTGCGGCTTGGACGTCCAAATCCAGAAGACGGACTCCCGTCGGCGATTGGCGAGCCGGTCCAACTGACTGACGGCAAAGGATCGTGGCACGTACACAATGGCGGCTGGTTCCCCGACAACAAATCGGTCATCTACACGCGCGACACCGATCAGGCCGACATCTTCCTCGTCGAGAACCAGTAGGTGGTCGCGCTTGCTGGGTAATGAAAGCCCGATGACCATGGGCTTCCGCCCATGGCTCGGAAGCGGGCTATCGCCCCTGTTTCGCGGGTACAAGAGTGGCTTGCCGCGTATACTGGTGCACGACAACCGCTTGCTCCGAGGCTGCGGCTACGATGCCGAAGGCGGCTAGGCGGGCAAGAGTGGAGGAGACTCGCATGCGCTTCCGCCTGCGTTCGCTCTTGGTTTCGATCAGCTTGTCGCTTCTGGCGCTTCACGCCGAAGAGCCCGAATACCGCATGCCGCCCGAGGCGCTCGCCGCGCTCGTGGATGCGCCGCGAACGCCGGCTGTCTCGCTGAGCCCTGACAAGACGACACTGCTGATCCTCGAGCATCACGGTTTGCCGTCGATCGAGGAGCTTTCCCGCCCGGAGCTTCGTCTTGCGGGGCTGCGAATTGATCCGCGCAACAACGGCCAGAGCCGCAAGACGCTCTTCAAGAAGCCCGCGCTGCTCAATATCGCAACCGGTGACCAGCGCGGGGTTGCGGGACTTGCGGCGGACGCGCGCCTTGCCGACGCTCGCTGGTCCGCCGACGGAAAACATTTCGCCTTCACGGTGTCGCATCCGGACCGCCTGGAGCTGTGGATCGCCGATGTCGCCTCCGCCAGCGCAGCGCCGGTGGCGGGTTTGAGCCTGAGCGGGGTCGCGGACGCTTCGCCGTGCGCATGGGAGTCGGACCGTTCCTCGCTCGTCTGCCGCGCCGTGCCTGCCGGGCGAGGCGCGGAGCCGGCTCGACCCGAAGCCCCGATTGGCCCAGAGATTCAGGAAACCACAGGCGAGAAAGCCGCCGCGAGAACTTACCAGGACTTGCTCAAGACCGCCTACGACGAGGACTTGTTCGAGCATTACGTCGGCGCACAGGTGGTGCGCGTGGACGTAAGTGGCAAGGTGAGCCCGGTTGGGAAAGCCGACCTCATCACCAGGGCGGAGCCCTCACCCGACGGTCGCTACCTGCTGGTCGAGGCGCTGCATCGGCCTTTCTCACGGCTGGTGCAGGTGGGCGACTTCGGGCGGCGCGTGGAGATTTGGGACAGGGACGGCAAAAAGGTCGCCGAGCTTGCCGACCGCGAGCCGGCCGAGCAGACGCCGATCGGGCGCGACGCCGTTCCGGTTGGGCCACGCAAGCACGATTGGCGCGGGGATGCGGATGCGACGGTCTATTGGTTGGAGGCCCTCGATGGCGGCGCGCCGCTGCAGCCGGCCGACAAGCGCGACGTCGTGCGGACGCTGACGCCCCTTTCACGGGAGCGCCCACGGACTTGGTCACGCTCGGCTATCGCTTTGACGACATCGCCTGGACGGCTGACGGCGTCGGCTTCGTCACGGAGAGATGGTGGCGCACGCGGCGCGAGCGGATGTGGATGCTGCCGCTCAACGGCGGCCCAGTCAAGTTGTTCGACCTCTCAAGCGAGGATCGCTACGGCGACCCGGGATCGCTGGTGATGACGGCCGACGCGCACGGCTCGCGCGTGGTCATGACTTCGGACGACGGCAAGGCAGTCTACTTCAAAGGAGCGGGCGCTTCCGAAGAAGGCGACCGGCCGTTCGTCGACCGTTTTGCGATCGCGGCGAAAACGGCGGAGCGGGTGTGGCGCGCCTCTGGCGAGGAGTACGAGTATGCGGCCTACGTTCTTGGGCCGGACCGCTTGCTCACTTCGCGTGAGACGCCGGAGGAGCAGCCGAACTACTACGTGCGGAATCTAGCGGACGGAAAACGGGTGCAGCTCACGCACTTCCCGCACCCGCATCCCCAACTGAAGGGCGCTACGCAACAGATGCTGCGCTACCGGCGCAACGATGGCGTCGAGCTGACGGCGACCTTGCACTTGCCGCCCGGCTACAAGCCGTCGGACGGGCCGTTGCCGACGTTCATGTGGGCCTATCCGCGGGAGTACAAGGACGCGGCAGCGGCGGCGCAGGTGAGCGGATCGCCGTATGAGTTCGCGTTTGTGGACCCGCGGTCGCCGCTGGCTTGGCTCACCCAGGGGTATGCGATTCTCGACGGTCCGACGATGCCGATCGTCGGCGAAGGGACGAAAGAGCCGAACGACACCTACGTGCAGCAGTTGGTGGCGAGCGCCAAGGCGGCGGTCGACGAAGTCGTTCGGCTGGGCGTGGCAGACCGCGACCGGATCGCGATTGGAGGCCATTCCTATGGCGCGTTCATGACGGCGAACCTACTCGCGCATTCGGACCTGTTCCAAGCCGGGATCGCCCAAAGCGGGGCCTACAACCGCACCTTGACGCCGTTCGGCTTCCAAGCCGAGGAGCGGACCTATTGGCAGGCGCCGGAGATCTACTTCCAGATGTCTCCGTTCATGCACGCCGACAAGGTGAATGAGCCGATCCTGCTCATCCACGGAATGGCGGACAACAATTCCGGGACGTTCCCCCTCCAGAGCGAGCGGTTCTTCCATGCGCTCAAAGGGCATGGCGCAAAGGCGCGGCTGGTGATGCTGCCGCACGAGAGCCATGGCTACGTGGCGCGGGAGACGCTGCTGCACTTGTTGTGGGAGAAGACGGTGTGGCTGGACCGGTATGTGAAGAAGCGGGAGATGAGCCGGGCGGGGCAGTAGATCGGGCGCCGGTTGGACGAAGAGCCCCGCGCAAAACCGCACGCCGAAAGACTGCGTGATACGCTTTTCTCCGATGCCTTGTTTGCGTTTGCTCGCCTTCCTGCTGCTGGCTTCCGCACTGCACGCCGCGGACCGCCCGAACATCCTCGTCATCTTGATGGATGACCTGGGCTACTCGGACCTGGGCTGCTACGGCGGCGAGCTCCATACGCCGAACATCGATGCGCTGGCCAAGGACGGCGTGCGGTTCGAGTCGTTCTACAACTCGGCGCGCTGCTGCCCTAGCCGCGCTTCCCTGATGACGGGCCTCTACCCGCCGCAAGCCGGCATCGCGAGCTTCACCACGCGCAAGCCCGACCCCAAGCGCGGCCCGGCCTACCTCGGGCGACTCAACGACCGCTGCGTCACGCTCGGCGAGACGCTGGGCAATTCCGGCTATAGCTGCTACTACGTCGGCAAGTGGCACCTGCACAACGAGACCGGTCCCACCGAGCGCGGCTTCGACGAGTTTTTCGGCTACACCTTCGACCACTCCCACGACCAATGGGACGCCGCCTACTACGAACGCCTGCCCAAGGGCCGCAAGAAGGAGATCGACCGGCCGCAGGGTGAGTTCTACGCGACCGACGTCTTCAACGAGTATGCGCTCGAGTTCATTAAGCAGGGCCAGAAGCAGAAGGACAAGCCTTGGTTCCTCTTCCTCGGCCACTCCTCTCCGCACTTCCCCGTCCAAGCCCCGGCCGAGGACGCCGACAAGTACTTCGAGACCTACATGCGCGGTTGGGACGTGTTGCGCGAAGAGCGCTTCGCGCGCATGAAGAAGATCGGCCTGATCGACGGCAAACGCTGGTCGTTCACTGAGCGATCGCTCGTGCCGGTCGACCGCGACGACATCGCCAACGGCTACAGCGGCAAGCAGAACCCGGCCTGGGACACGCTCGACAAACCACGACAGATGGATTTGGCGCGGCGGATGTCGCTGTTCGCAGCGATGGTCGAACACGTCGACCGCGGCATCGGCGAGATCGTGGCGCATCTCAAAAAGACCGGGCAGTATGAAAACACGGCAATCATGCTGTTGAGCGACAACGGCGCCTGCTACGAGTGGGGCCCGTTCGGCTTCGACGGCCAGAGCCGTAAAGGCATCACGACGCTGCACGAGGGCGAGGATCTGCGCAAGATGGGCGGCCCCGGCACGCACCACTCCTACGGCAGCGCCTGGGCGAACCTGGGCAACACGCCGTTTCGCCTCTACAAGCACTTCACGCAGGAAGGAGGCGTCGCAACGCCGTTCATCTTCCATTGGCCGGCGGGCCTTGCGAAGACCGGCGGCTGGGTGCGCGAGCGCGGCCACATCATCGACGTGATGCCGACCCTGCGCGCGCTCGCCGGCGCGCCGTATCCGTCGGACTTCGCCGGGCGCGAAGTGCAGCCGGAAGAGGGAATCAGTCTGATCCCAGCCATCCAAGGCAAGAAGCTCGCCAAGCGCCCGATCTACTTTGAGCACCAGGCCGCGCGCGGCGTGATCGAAGGCGACTGGAAGGTCGTCTGGGGCAAGCGCATGCCGTATGAGATCACCTGGGAGCTCTACAACCTGAGCGAGGACCGCAGCGAGACCCACAACGTGGCCGACAGCCACCCAGGGATCGTCGACCGGCTTTCGGCGATGTGGCACGCCTACGCCGAGCGCACGGGGCTGGATATCGAAGGCGGAAATTAGGACGCGCCTGGCCCGGTCCGTGCCTCTCAACAAAAGAGCCGCCGGTGCAAACCGGCGGTTCGGCGCTTGCACTGTGAAACCGCGGGCTCGCGCAGCCGCCCTTCCGGCGAGCTAGACTACTGAAGGATTTCCCACGATGGCCATCTCCCGGCGTTACTTCTTCCTCGGCTCGCTGCTCGCGGGCGCAATTCCCTCGGGCGGTTACGGCACGATCCCCTCGCTCAAGGCGATGGGCTACAAACCCTATTACGACAAGCTCAACGTGGCGGCGGTCGGCTGCGGCGGACGCGGCGAAGCGATCCTCGAAGAGGCTGCCAAGACCGAGAACATCGTCGCGCTGTGCGACGTCGACGACCAGCGCGCCGCGCGGGCTTTTGCGAAGTACTCCAAGCAGCCCAAGTACAAAGATTTTCGCGTGATGCTCGACAAGCAGTGGCGCGAGATCGACGCGGTCACCATCGGCATCCCTGACCACATGCACGCGACCGTAGCGCTCGCCTGCATGAAGGCGAACAAGCACGTCTACCTCGAAAAGCCGCTGACGCGCACGCCTTGGGAGGCGCGTCTTATGGCCGACGCGGCGAGCAAATACGCTGTCGCGACGCAGATGGGCAATCAGGGCTATTCGCACGAGGCGATCCGTGTAGCGGGCGAGATTCTGTGGTCGGGCGAGATCGGCGACGTCACCGAAGTCCACGCCTCGTCCTCGCCCGGCACGCACCCGGTTGGGCTCGACTCACTCCCCGCCGAGACGGCCGTGCCGCAAGGCCTGGACTGGGACCTGTGGCTGGGCGGCGCGCAGATGCGCTCGTACAACCCCACCTACACACCGTACAACTGGCGGGGGTACTTCGACTTCGGCACCGGCCAGCTCGGCAACTGGGGCATCCACGTGTTGGGGCCGGTGAACCTGGCGCTGCAGCTTGGCGCGCCGATCAGCGTCGAGCTGTTGCGGCAAGTCGATTCGAGCAACTGGACCTACCCGATGCGCGCCGTGCTCAAGTACGACTTCCCGGCGCGCGGAGCCATGCCCCCGGTGTCGGTTTACTGGCACGACTCAGCCCTGCCGGGCGAGGACGAAGCCTACCAAGTGCCTGGGATGAACGGCGAGACGATTCTGCCGCGCTCGGGCAATTTGGGCTACAAGGGCCGCGGACCTGAGCCGCGCGAGCGCACCGGCGGATCGCGCCGGCCGCGCACTGGACCGCCACAGGGCGCGGGCGGCCCCGGCGTCGATGTCTACAACTGGGAACGGCGCAGCGTGGGCACCGAACCCGGCGTGCTGTCGAGCAATGGCGCGGTGTTCGTCGGGTCCAAGGGCCTGATGACGACGGTCGAGCGTGGCGAAGGCGTGCAACTGCTGCCCGCCGAGCGCTGGAAGGATTACGAGCTGCCGCCGGAGCTGCTGACGCGCTCGCCAGGCCACATGATGGATTGGATCCGCTTCTGCAAAGGCGGCGAGGCGTCGTGCTCGCATTTTGGTATCGCGGGACCGTTCACGGAATGGGTCGTGCTCGGAGCCATCGCCTTCCGCGTGCCGGGCAAGAAGCTCGAGTGGGACAGCGCGAACCTGCGCTTCACCAACAGCGAAGAGGCCAATCAGTACGTGAAACCGCAATTCCGCGAAGGCTGGGAGCTGAAGCTGTAGCGGCGATTCGCCGTCGGCAAGAGGAGGCTTTCCGCGCGCAACCCGCGCGGTCCGCACCCTCGCGGGCGCGGCTCTGTTCGGACCTTACGGCTTCACCTGATTCAAAAGCGCTTCGCCGCGCAAGCCGCGCATCAGGTTCTCCACGGAATTGCGCGCCATCTCGCGCCGCGTCTCAACCGTGGCGCTGCCCAAGTGCGGCATGATCGTCACGTTGTCGAGGCCGAGCATGGGATGGTCGCGCGGCAGCGGCTCGGGCTCCGTCACGTCGAGGCCCGCGGCGTAGATCTTGCGGTCGCGCAGAGCCTCATAGAGCGCCTGCGTATCCACCACGCCGCCGCGTGCGATGTTCACCAGCACGCTGGTCGGCTTCATCTTGGCGAGCGCCGCCGCGTCGATCAGGTTGCGCGTCTCCGCCGTCAGCGGGCAGCACAGCATGACGTAATCAGACTCGGCGAGAAGCTCGTCGAACGAACGGTACTCGACGCCTAAGCTCTTGCTCGACCTCGGGCCGCGGGCGGCGATTGAAGTAGAGCACCCGCATGTCGAAGCCCTTGGCGCGCCGCGCCACCTGACGGCCAATCGCACCGAGCCCGATGATGCCGAGCGTCGTCGAATGGACTTCCCGGCCGAGCATGTAGCCCGGGTCGTAATGCACAAACTCAGGCGATCGAGCATAGCGCTCGCCTTCCATCACGCGGCGTCCCGCTGCGAGCAGCAACGCCATCCCCATGTCGGCCGTCGCGCCGTCCAGCACACTCGGCGTATTGCCGACCGGAATGCCCCTTTCGGCCGCAGCCTTCACGTCAATGTGGTCGACGCCCACGCCGTAGTTCGAGATGATGCGAATCCCCGGCAGCCGGTCCATCACGGCGCCGTCTACGGTCAGGTGGCCGTAGGTATAGATTCCGTCCACATCGTCGGCGCCCGTTTCAGTCAGGCTCCAGGGCAGCAGCTCGACTTGGTCGCCAAGAAATTCGACGACGGCTTCAGCGAAGGGAGGACCGTCGGCCACGACGCGGGGTTTTTGAGGCATAGCGAAGGTCCTTAGATTGCCTGCCAGCGCACCACGCCGTCAACCTGCGCCTTCGCCACCCTGCCGCTGCGCGCCAGGAACTCGAGATGCGCCAGCGCCTCGGCCATGGCGAAACGCAGTTGCGCCGCCGGACGGTGCGAGCCCCAATGTGCGCGGGCGATCTCGAATCCATCGAGCGGCCGCTCTTTGACGAGAGTCTCCAATTGGTCGCAACGCTCGCGGTGGTGCTGCCGCGTCGAGGCGATCCATTCTCGATGCCCGCTAAAGGGAGCCGTGCGAGGGACGATGCGGTCGACATCGAGCTGTTCGAGCGTCGCGAGCGTATCGAAGTACTGGCCGAGCGGGTTCGCCGAGGAGAAGGGTTGCACGCCGATGTTCGGCGTGATCTTCTCGAGAATGGCGTCGGTCGAATAGAGCGTGCGGTTCGCGCGGTCGAGAAAGCACAGCAACTCGAGCGAGTGACCGGGCGCCCGCAAGACCTCCAAGCGTCCGCCTTCGTAGTCGAACGTGTCTCCGGCGTCGACCGACTCGTCGGCGTAGAAGCGTTGCATGCCGTCGGCGACGCCGCGCGCTTCCTGCTTCATGTTCTCGACCGCGTCGGCGGGCACGCCGTGGCTCAGCAGATGCCGCTCTGTTGCTTGGAAAAGTCGTCCGCGGCGTCGCGCGGAGCGAGCCAGCGCGCCTCGTCGGGCTGCATGTGGATGGGCGCGCCCGAGAGCTTGCGTGCACGTGCCGCGCCGCCCACGTGGTCGGGGTGCATGTGCGAGATCACGATTCGACGGATCGCCGTCCAGCCAAGCCCGATCTGCGCAAAAGCCTCGTCGAACGCCGCAAACGTCTCGTCGCTGTGGAGCCCGGAGTCGAGCAGCAGCCAGCCATCGGCCTGGCGGAACACAAAGGCGTTGACCGAGGGCAATCGCTTCCACGGCAGTGGCAGACGGATGAGCCAGGCCCCTCGGCCAAGCTGTTGGACGCGATCTTGCATGAATTTCAGACTTCGGCCTCGACAATCGCCGCGAGCAAACCGTCCGCGGTGTAGTTCTTGGCCTCCGCCGACGGGGCCAAGCCGTGCTCGCGGAGCGTGGCGGAGGTGACCGGACCGATGGAGGCCAAGCGCGTGCCGGCGAGCGCTTCCGCTCCTACCATCTTGGCAAGATTCGCAACCGTGGACGAGCTAGTGAACGTGACCCAGTCGACCGCGCCCGGTTCGGCAAACAGCTCCCCGCCTTGGCAGCTGAATCCTCCGGCAGAACCGTCTCGTAGGCCGCGACAACGTCGACGGTCGCGCCCCGTGCGCGCAGCGTGTCGGGCAGGACATCGCGCGCCACCAGCGCACGAGGAATCAGCACGCGCTTGCCTTCTAGCCCGAACGGCTCGAGCGCGGCCAACAGACCTTCGGCGACGTACCTTTCCGGCACGACGTCCGTCTTGAGGTGCAGTTCCTGAAGCGCCGCCGCAGTCGCCGGGCCGATCGCGCAAATCTTCGCCCTTAACGCGCGCCAGTCACGCTCGCTCGTGTCCAGCCGCTCGACGAAGCGTTCGACGCCGTTGCGGCTGGTGAAGATGAGCCAGTCGTAGCTCTCGAGCCGCGCAATCGCCTCATCGAGAGGACCGTTGTCGGACGGCGGCCGGATCTCGATCACCGGCAGCTCGATCGGGTCGGCGCCAAGACGGCGGAATTGCTCGGCCATCTCCGCGCTTTGACCTTTGGGCCGCGTGATGACGACGCGCTTGCCCGCGAGCGGCAGCTTGCCGAACCAGTCGGTGCGTTCACGCAGACTGACGACATCGCCCACGATGACCAGCGCCGGCGGCTTGAGCCCTTCCTGCTCGATGCGCTCAGCCAAGTTTTCGAGCGTCCCAACGACGGTCTGTTGGTCCGGACGGGTCGCCCAGCGAATGGCCGCGGCGGGCGTGGAGGGCGCGCGCCCCCCGGCGATTAGCCTGTGCGCGATGTCGCCAAACCCGGTCAGCCCCATGAACAGGACTAGCGTGTCCGCTTTGCCGAGCTTGCCCCATTCGATCGATTCCGCGGCATGGCCGGTCACGAAGGTGACTGCCTGGGTGTGATCGCGGTGCGTGAGCGGGATGCCCGCATAGGCCGCCGCGCCGAGCGCAGAGCTCACGCCGGGGACGATCTCGAAGCCCACGCCGGCCTCCGCCAAGGCGGCCGCCTCTTCCCCACCCCGGCCGAAGATACACGGATCGCCGCCCTTCAGGCGCACGACGGCTTTGCCGGCCCGCGCGCGCTCGACGAGCATGGTGTTGATCTGTTCCTGCGTGTAGGCGTGGGCGGCGCACTTCTTGCCCACGTAGACGATCTCCGCGTCGGCGCGCGCATGCCCGAGCAGTGCCGGTGCGGCGAGGTTGTCGTAGAAGATCGCGTCCGCCGTCCGCAGCAAGTCCAGTCCGCGCAGAGTGATCAAGCCGGGGTCTCCCGGTCCGGCCCCAACCAGGTAGACTTTGCCTTGCGGGGCGGCCGGTGTCATGGCAGCTCAGCGGCGGCGATGAGAGCGGCGGCGCCATCGGCGAGCAGCGACTGCGCGGCAAGTTGGCCAAGCGCCACAGGGTCGGCGAGCGGACCGTGCTTATGCGTCCGCACCACCATCTGGCCATCCGGCGCGGCGACCACCGCGAGCAAGTGCAACTCATCGCCCTCAACGCGCGCCAAAGCGCCGAGCGGCACCTGGCAGCCTCCGCCCAACGCATCGAGCAAGGCGCGCTCGGCGTCCGTCGCGGCGCGCGTGTGCGCATGCTCCAGCGGCGCCAATGCCGCAGATGTCTCTTCGTCACCGTCGCGCGTCTCGATACCCAGCGCTCCTTGACCCACCGCCGGCGCCATCACCTCCGGGTCGAGCGCTTCGGTGATCCGATCTTCCAGGCCCAGCCGGCGCAGCCCCGCGCAGGCCAACAGCGTAGCGTCGAACTGTCCTTCGTCGCGCTTGCGCAATCGCGTCTCCACGTTGCCGCGGATGTCGCCAAGATGAAGATCCGGCCGCAGCGCGCGCAACTGAGCCGCACGGCGGAGCGAGCTCGTCCCCACGCGCGCGCCCTCGGGCAGATCGGCTAGACGAAAGCCCACCAGCGCATCGCGCGGGTCTTCGCGCTCAGGCACCGTAGCCAACATCAAGCCTTCGGGCAGCTCGGTCGGCAGATCCTTCAAGCTGTGGACGGCCAAGTCGATCGAGCCGTCCAGCAAAGCGTCTTCAATCTCCTTGGTGAAGACGCCCTTCGAGCCGGTCTTGGCGCCGACCTGGGCAAGAGCTACGTCGGTGATCTTGTCGCCCGAGGTCTTGATGATTTCGATGCGCGTTTCGCGGCCGGCTTCGCGCAGGCGGTCTTCCACCCAGCGAGCCTGCCACAGCGCGAGCTTCGAGCCGCGAGAGCCGATGACGAGAGGCTTCATGAACGTTTGAGGTTGAAGGTGCGCCGCACGAACTCGACAAAGCGGCGCCCGTCTGGGTGGCCGACCATCTTCTTCATCTCAGTGATGGGATGGTGCGCCACCTTGTTCATCATCGCGCGTGTCAGCCCCTCGACCGCCTGCTCTTGCTCTGGCGTCAGCTGGCCGAGCTTATTGCGGAAGCGATGAATCTCAGCGAGCCGCACTTCCTCGAGGTGCTTGTGCAGAGACTCGATCGTGGGGCCGAGTTGCGCCCCGCGCAGCCGCCGCAACATGCCCTCGACCTCTTCCTCGACGATTTGTTCAGCCTGCTCCGCCTCGCGGCGGCGCTGCTTCAAGTTCGCCTCGGCGACCTGCTGCAGATCGTCGATGTCGTAGACGAACATCTCGTCGACCGAGTTGATCTCCGGATCGATGTCGCGCGGCACCGCAATGTCGACGAAGAAGAGCGGCCTGCCACGGCGGGCGGCGCCAATGCCCTTGGCCGTCTCCTTGGTCAGGATGAAGCCCGGCGCGCCGGTCGAGCTGATCACGATGTCGACCTTGGTCAACATTTCGAGGAGCCGATCGTAGGGCACCGGCTCGCCGTCGAACTGCCGCGCAAGCTCCTGTGCGCGCTCAAACGTGCGGTTGGCGACGTAGGTCTTCTCCGCGCCTGCGCCCTTCAAGTGCCGGGCCGTCGCCTCCGACATCTTGCCCGCGCCGATGATCAGCACCGACAGCCCGGAGAGCTCGCCAAAAATCTTCCGCGCCAGCTCGACGGCAACGTAGCTGATCGAGACGGCCATCTGCCCGATGCCGGTCTCATTGCGCACACGCCGTGCGACGCGAAACGCAGCGGTCAACAGCTGGTCGAGCGGCCCGCGGATCGTCCCCGCGCGCTTGGCCGACTGGTAGGCTTCCTTCACCTGACCGAGGATCTGGGGCTCGCCCACCACCATCGAATCCAGGCTCGAGGCGACGCGAAAGATGTGGCGGACCGCTTCGCGGTCGGCGTAGCGGTACAGGTACGGCTCGGCGTGCCGCATTGGGTCGCCATGCGCCTCGCCGAGCAGCGCCAGCAGCTGGGCTTCGGCCCCGTCCTCGAGGTCGGAGCGCACCAGGAACTCGACGCGGTTGCAGGTGGAGAGGATGCACGCCTCGTCGATGCCGGGCTGCGCCACCAGCGACTCGAGCAAAACATCCTTGCCCTCGCCGAAGACGGCAAGCCGTTCCCGCACCTCGACGGGCGCGGTCTTGTGGCTCAACCCTAGGACCAGAACGCTCATTGCCTCATGAACGCGTGCGCGCCGTCGCTGACGATCCACGTCAGAGCCGCGCAGCAGAACCCCGCAATCGCAAAATAGGCGCTCTTACGGCCGCGCCAGCCGATGGCCACGCGGCTGAACACCATGGCCAGGTAGATGATCCAGGTCACGAACGCCAGCGCAATCTTCGGATCGACGATCCAGCTTGCTCCCCACTGCGCGGAAGCGTAGATGCTGGCCGCGATCAATCCGAGCGTCACCGACACGAAGCCCAGCGCCAACGTCTGGTGCGCCACTTGATCGAGCTTGTTCAGCGGCGGCAGCCGATAGTAGAACGCCCGCGGCCGCTTTGACTTCAACTCATGCTCCTGGATCAGGTACATCACGCCGGCCGCAAACGTCAGGAAAAGAGCCGCATATCCCAAAAGGAATAGCGCCACATGCACGGCCTCCCAACCGCCCTGCACCGAGTCGCGAATCCACGGCGCCAACGGTTTGGCCAAGCTCGCGGTCAGCGTCAGGATGAACACGATCGGAAAAACGAAGACCGCCAGCGACTCGTAGCGAAATCGCCGGTACGCCCACAAAAACACCGCCGTGATCAGAAACGCCGTCAGCGACGCCATCTGATAGATCGACACCACGGGCAATCCCCGCATAGACCAAGCGTCGAAAGCGATCGAGACGAAATGAAAGCCGAACCCGACCGAGATGGACGTCAGGGCCGCGACGAAAATCTGCCGCTTCTGCTCAATGACGGTCGCGAACGAATGCCACAGGCCCAAGGAGTATAAAAGTAGGGCCACGCGCAGCCACAGAACGGCCCATTCGTTCACGCTCTCATTATATCCGCGAGGGTTTGGCCGGCGGCGGCGGCAGGCTGTCGCCGACCGTTTATTCGCGATCCACTGAGCGGCCGGTGACCAGCTGTTCGATGCCGACCAAGTCAGTCGGATACGAGCCCGTGTAGCAGGCGTAGCAGAACTCGTTGTCGCGCGGCCCGACCGCGCTCTTCAGGCCGGCGAGCGAGAGGTAGGCGAGCGAGTCCGCTCCGGTGTACTCGCGGATCTGGTCGATCGTGTTGTGCGACGCGATCAGCTCGTCTTTATCCGGCGTGTCCACGCCGTAGTAGCAAGGCGAGATGGTCGGCGGACAAGAAATGCGCAGGTGGACTTCCCTGGCGCCGAATTCGCGCATCAGGTCAACGATCTTCTTGCTCGTGGTGCCGCGCACCAGCGAGTCGTCGACAAGCACGATGCGCTGCTCCTTCGATGAGCTTGCGCACGGGATTGAGCTTGAGCTTCACCCCGAACGAGCGAATCGACTGTTTCGGCTCGATGAACGTACGACCGACGTAGTGGTTGCGGATCAGCCCAGGCCTATAAGGCAGCCCGGATTCCGACGAATACCCCAACGCGGCGGACACGCCCGAGTCCGGCACGGGAACGACGCAATCGGCCGGCACCGGCGCTCACGCGCCAGGATGCGGCCCATGCGCTCGCGCGCTTCTTCCACCGAACGGCCGAAAACGATCGAATCCGGCCGCGAAAAGTAGACTTCCTCGAAAACGCAGTGCGCCATCGGCAGTGCTGGCGCGAACGATTCGCGCACCATGCCCTCCTGGGTCACGGTGATCATCTCGCCCGGCTCGACTTCTCCGACGTACTTGGCGCCGATCAGGTCGAACGCGCACGTCTCCGAAGCAAAGACGTAGGCTTTGCCGCCCGGGCCGGTCTCGGAATCCATCACGCCGATCGCCAACGGGCGGAAACCGCGCTGGTCGCGGGCCACGATGATGCGATCTTTCGCTAGAAGAACGAGCGAGAAGGCGCCTTCGAGGCGCAACAACGACTCTCGTAGTGCATGGCGCAGCAAAGTCTCGCGCGAACGCGCCATCAGATGCAGGATGACCTCGGTGTCGCTCGTCGCCTGGAAGATCGAGCCCGACATTTCGAGCTCACGCCGCAGCTCGATTGCGTTCGTCAGGTTGCCGTTGTGGGCCACCGCCAGCGAGCCCTTACTACATTCGACGTAGAAAGGCTGCGCATTCAGCTTCGCGCTCTGGCCTGAGGTGGAGTAACGCGTGTGGCCGATCGCCGCATGGCCGGGCAGCCCGTCGAGCACACTCTTCTCGAAGATGCCCTGCACCAGCCCCATGCCCTTGTGGGCGTGCAGCTTGCCGTCGCTCGAGACGATGCCGGCGCTCTCCTGGCCGCGGTGCTGCAATGCATGCAACGCGAGGTAGGCCATGTTGGCCGCCTCGGGGTGCCCGAAGATGGCGGCGACGCCGCATTCGTCATGAAAGCGGTCGTCGGGATCGCCGACGCTCGTGCAGTAGCTCTCTGGCGCGGTCAGGCCGGCGAGCACGAGGTCGCGGGCGAGCGCCTTACGATGGTCGGCGGGGTCTTTCATTGCTCGAGCATCTCTCGAGCGCCGTATCCCAAGCCTCGAAAAGCTCAGGCACGGCGGCTGCGAACAAGTCCGCGCCGTTCAACCGCACGTCGAGGCGGTGATCGGCGATGGTTTGGCCAATCTGCAGCGCCGGGATGCCGAACGATTCGGCGATCCGGCGAATGGCGTCGAGGTTCTCTTCCGACGTGGAGAGCAACACGCGCGACGGGGCTTCATGAAAGAAGACGTATACAGCGGGAGATCTGTTTCAATCTCGAGCCGCGCACCCAAACGTTTGGGTCCGAAGCAGGATTCGACAGCGGCAACCAACAAGCCGCCGTCGCTCAAATCGTGCATCGACTCGGCCAGCCCTTCGCGGGCAATCTGGCGGGTCGCATCTTGCACGCGCTTCTCGAAGTCGAGATCTAGCGCCGGGGGCAAGCCCCACAGCTCGCCCGTCACGACCTTGGCGTACTGTGAGCTGCCAAAGCGGCGCTCGAGTTGATCGTCCGAACCCGGCAGCAGGCCGCCGAGCAGCAGCAAGGTCCGCCCCGGCGCCTGGAAGTCGACCGGCTGCGGCGGCTCCATTCCCGGCCGCAATCCAACGACTCCTATGACAGGTGTAGGATAAATGCCCTTACCCAGAGTCTCGTTGTAGAGACTGACGTTGCCGCCGGTGATCGGCGCGCCGAAATGCGCGCACGCCTCTCCCAGGCCTTCGATTCCAGCCACCAACTGGGCCATGATCTCCGGCTTCTCCGGATTACCGTAGTTGAGGCAGTTCGTCGCGCCGAGCGGCTGCCCGCCCGTCACCGACACGTTGCGGCAGGCCTCCGCTACCGCCAGCTTCGCGCCCTCACGCGCGTCGAGCGAACAATAACGTCCGTTACCGTCCAGCGCCATCGCGAGCGAGACGCCGGCCTCTTTCACGCGCACCACCGCCGCATCCGCGCCCGGCCCGGAGAGCGTATTCGTGCGCACCTGGTAGTCGTACTGCTCCCAAATCCAGCGTTTCGAGCACAGATCGGACGACGCGAGCAGCTTGACCAGTGCAGCCTTGGCCCCTGGCCCGTCGACGTCGGCCACCGCCGGCCCGTCGAGCGGCCCCGAGCGGTAAGGCTCGGTGTACGGACGCTGATACAGCGGGGCGTCGTCGGTGAGGAACGAGTTCTCGAGCAGCGCCACGGTTTCGCCGTGGTCCTTCACTTGTAGGAGACCGCCGTCAGTCACCGTCCCGATCTCCGCCGCGTCCAGGCCCCACTTGTGAAAGACGTCGTAGACTTCCTGCTCACGGCCGCGCTCGGCGACCAGAAGCATGCGCTCCTGCGACTCCGAGAGCATGATCTCGTAGGGCGACATGCCCTGCTCGCGCTGCGGGACCAGCTTCAGGTCGATCTCGACGCCCGCGCCGGAACGGCCGCCCATCTCGCAGGTCGAGCAGGTCAGTCCGGCCGCGCCCATGTCCTGGATGCCCAGCACCGCGCCGGTCTTCATCGCCTCCAGGCAGGCTTCGAGCAAGAGCTTTTCGAGGAAAGGATCGCCCACCTGGACGTTCGGGCGCTTGGCTTCGGAGTCTTCGCTGAACTCTTCCGACGCCATCGAGGCGCCCTTGATGCCGTCGCGGCCCGTCTTCGCGCCGACGTAAATCACCGGGTTACCCACGCCCTCGGCGCGGCCAAAGAAGATCTCGTCGTGCTTGAACACGCCCAGGGCAAATACGTTGACCAGCGGGTTGCCGCTGTAGCCGGGCTCGAAGATGCACTCGCCGCCAACGGTCGGCACGCCGAAGCAGTTGCCGTAATGCGAAATGCCGCCGATCACGCCCTTGACGATGTGGCGGTTCTTTGCGCCCGTTTGCGGATCGTCTAGCGGGCCGAAACGCAACGAGTCGAGCACCGCGATCGGCCGTGCGCCCATCGTGAAGATGTCGCGCAGGATGCCGCCCACGCCCGTCGCCGCGCCCTGGAAAGGCTCGACGAAGCTCGGGTGGTTGTGGGATTCGATCTTGAACGCCGCCGCCCAGCCTCCGCCGATGTCGACGATACCGGCGTTCTCGCCCGGACCGACTAGAATACCGGGGCCCTTGGTCGGCAGACCCTTCAAATGAAAGCGCGACGACTTGTAGGAGCAGTGTTCGCTCCACATCACGCTGATGATCCCGAGCTCGGTCAGCGTCGGTTCGCGGCCGAGACGCTCGGTGATCCGCTCGTACTCCTCCGCGGTCACTCCGTGTTCGCGGACGAGCTCAGGCGTTATCACGGACATTGCAGTTAGCGGGCGAGGCTCAGAGCCCCGATCATCGATTCGAAAATGAAGCGGCCGTCGGTCAGCCCCAAGGCCGGGTCGGCGGCGCGCTCCGGATGCGGCATCATGCCGAGAACGTTGCGACCTTCGCTGAGCACGCCGGCGATGTTGCGCGCCGAGCCGTTCGGGTTCGCTTGCGGCGTCGCCGCGCCCGAGGCGTCGACGTAGCGGAAGGCCACCCGGCCTTCGCGTTCGAGCGTGTCGAGCGTCTGCTCATCGGCCTGATAGCTTCCCTCCCCGTGCGCGATCGGAATCGCGATCGGACGGTCGGGGCATTCTGAGGTAAACGGCGAATCCTTGGTCGCGGCTTCGAGCAGCACCGTCTTGCAGGCGAAGTGCAATGAGGCGTTGCGCACCAGGGCGCCAGGCAGCATCCGCGCCTCGGTCAGCACCTGGAAGCCATTGCAGATGCCGATGACCAGCCCGCCTCCGTCAGCAAAGCGCTTGATCGCGCCCATCACAGGCGAAAAATGCGCAATCGCGCCGCAGCGCAGATAGTCGCCGTAGGAGAATCCGCCCGGCAGCACGATCGCGTCGCAGCCCTGCAGATCTTCGGACTGATGCCAGATGGGAACGCTCTTTTGGCCGAGATTCGACTCGAGCGCGTAGAGCGCATCGTGATCGCAATTCGAGCCGGGAAAAATGACGACGCCGAATTTCACGGAAGAGGAGGGGAGCCGACCGCCGTCGGAATCTCATCTTAACACTTCGGCAACAGAGCAGGCCGCCGAGGACTGCATTTTCCCTACAAAGGTAGTCTCGCGGCGGCCCTTCTCGGTCAGCCCAGCTTGACCGCCGTGCCCGAAGCGCTGACCATTAGCATGCCGTTGCTCTGGCCGAGCACCTCGTAGTCGAGATCGACGCCAACGACGGCGTCCGCGCCAAGTTCGGCGGCACGCTGCTCGAGCTCGCCCAGTGCGATCGAGCGCGCCTTCTCGAGCTCACGCTCATAAGCTGCGGAGCGCCCGCCGACGATGTCGCGAATGCCCGCGAAGAGGTCCTTGAACAGGTTCGCGCCGACGATCGCCTCGCCGACCACGATCCCCAAATAGCCGCGAATCGCGTGGCCGTCGATGGAAGGAGTGGTTGTCGTAATCATGGTTCCTGATCGTCTATACGAGATCAGGCCACCATTTCGTTCGCTTTTTGAGCGGCGGCTACAACTTCAACCCTTTCAAATACTCGCGGAACTCCCCGCCCAGGTCCTCCCGCTCGAGCGCAAACTCGACCGTCGCCTTCAAGAAGCCCAGCTTGTCGCCGGCGTCAAACCGCTCGCCGTCAAAGCGGTAGGCATAGACTGGGGCCGTCTTCATCAAGTTCTTGATGGCGTCGGTGAGCTGAATCTCGCCGCCGCGGCCGGGCTCGGTCTCATCGA
Source organism: Bryobacterales bacterium (assembly GCA_041394905.1). Taxonomy (GTDB): domain Bacteria; phylum Acidobacteriota; class Terriglobia; order Bryobacterales; family UBA6623; genus RI-231. Next base: position 411,659 of record JAWKHJ010000004.1, read on the forward strand.
GTGCGCCGAAGATGTCCGCCGTGAGCACGTAGCGCCCGATGATGGCCAAATTCGAGGGCGCCGACTCAGCAGGCGGCTTCTCGACAAGGTTGTTCACTTTGAACAGGCGATCCTTCGAGCCCGCAAACTCGACCGGCTGGGCGTCGACAACGCCGTAAGCCGAAATCTTGTCCTTAGGCACTTCCATCACGGCGATGACCGACGCGCCGAAATAGTCGTAGATGTTGGTGAGCTGCTTGAGGCACGGGACCTGCGAGCGGATCACGTCGTCGGCCAGCACCACCGCGAACGGCTCTTCACCCACCAGCTCCCGCGTTACGCCCACGGCATGACCAAGCCCAAGCGGCTCCTTTTGGCGGATGTAGGACATCTGCACCAGATCGGAGATCTCGCGCACCAATTCAAGCTCGGCTTTCTTGCCCCGGGCTTCCAACTCGTATTCGAGCTCGAAGCTCTTGTCGAAGTGGTCTTCGATGGCCGCTTTGCCACGTCCGGTGACGACGATGATGTTTTCAATGCCCGAGTCGAGCGCCTCTTCCACGCCGTACTGGATGATGGGCTTGTCGACGAGCGGAAGCGTCTCTTTCGGCTGCGCTTTGGTCGCAGGCAAGAACCGCGTACCCATGCCGGCCGCGGGAAAGACTGCTTTGCGCACTCGTTTTTTCATCTTCTTTTCACTGTGAAGGAATGCACCGGCGATCGCAACGCGGAATCGGCTCGGCGGCGGCGCCGAAATCGATAGTTCCGCCGATAGATCTGTTGGCGATATGCGATTAGCGAGCCTACGTGCGGTCGTGTTCGACCTCGACGATACGCTCTACCCCGAGCGCGACTATACACGCGGCGGCGCACGCGCCGTGGCAGCAGCGCTCGGCCGGCCGAGCGCCTCGGCGAGCTGCTCGCAATCGAGCAGGATGACCCACAAGCGCCACTCTATTCGGCGTGGCTCGAGCAAAAGGGGCTGGGCGAAGCGATGCTGCCGGAGCTGTTGCGCATCCATCGCAGCCACGAGCCCACGCTTGCCCTCGCACCGGACGTGCGCGCCACGCTCCGGCGCTTGCGAATGCGCTTCCGCCTCGGGCTCGTCAGCGACGGCAGGCTGGAGCAACAACGCGCCAAGGCGGAGGCGTTGGGACTGGCCGCACTGCTCGACGCGCTCGTGTTCTCCGACGAGCTGGGCCGCGAGCACTGGAAGCCCGATCCAGCGCCCTACTGGAAGGCGCTCGAGCGACTGGGGGTCTCGCCCACGGAGGCCGTCTACGTTGGCGACAACCCTGCCAAGGACTTCCTCGGCGCCCGCCGCGCGGGGATGCGGTCGGTCCGCTTGCGGCGGCCCGATGGGCTGCACGCCGCAGCCGAGCCCCAGAGCGCCGAAGCCGCCCCGGACGCCGAGGTTGCGACGTTCTCCGAGCTCGAAGCCCTGATCGGAAGCCCGCAAGGGTCCGGTTTCGCTACCCTCTAGGGCGGTGAATCGTCGACAGTTCCTACAAACCTCTCTGACGGCCGCGTCCGCGCTGTGGGCAGGCTGCACTTCTGAGCCCGCCCAGGCCAAGCCGCCCAACGTGGTTTTCATCCTGACGGACGACCAGCGCTGGGATTGTCTCTCCGCCGCCGGGCACCCCTTCCTGAAAACGCCGAACCTCGACCGCTTGGCCAACGAGGGCGTGCGCTTCGCCAACGCCTTCGTCACCACGTCGCTCTGCTCGCCCTCGCGCGCCAGCTTCCTCTCCGGCCTCTACGCCCACACGCACGGGGTGGTGAACAACTTCACCGAGTACCCCGCCAACCTGGCGAGCTTCCCCGTGGCGCTCCAGAACGGCGGCTATGACACGGCCTACATCGGCAAGTGGCACATGGGCGAGGACAACGACGAAAAGCGCCCCGGCTTCGACTATTGGATCAGCCACAAGGGCCAAGGCCAGTACTGGGATACGACGTTCAACGTCAACGGCGACCGCCGTGAGGTGAAGGGCTACTATTCCAACGTCGTCACCGATTTCGCCGTCGACTACCTAGAACAAGAGCACGAAGCGCCGTTCCTGCTCTGCCTTGGGCACAAGGCGCCACACGGCGTCTGGATTCCGGACACCCCCTACGAACACGTCTTCGATTCCCTAGACGTACAGGAGCCAGAGACGGCGCGACTGCTGGAGCCACTGCCCGACTGGGTGGGCGAGCGCATCAATACCTGGCATGGTATAGACGGCAACCTCTACGGTCTCGAGGACTTCGGCAAATTCATCCGGAACTACCACGCGACAATTCTTTCGGTCGACGACTCGGTCGGACGCATCTACGACGCACTCGAGAGAACTGGTCAGCTCGACAACACCTTGATCGTCTTCGCTGGAGACAACGGCTTCCTGCTCGGGGAGCACGCCTCGATCGACAAGCGCACGATGTGGGAAGAGTCGATTCGCGTCCCGCTGCTGGTACGCTATCCGCCGCTGATCGAGCAACCGCGCGTGATCGAGCAACAGGTGCTCAACCTCGATGTTGCGCCGTCGATCGTCGATATTTGCGGGCTGGCGCCCCTGGGCGACGTCGACGGTCGAAGCTTCAAGCAACTCGCCGCCACGGGCGAAGACCCCGGATGGCGCAAGAGCTGGATGTACGAGTACAACTTCGAAACGCAGTTCCCCTATACGCCCAACGTGCGCGGCGTGCGGACGGACGACTGGAAGTACACCCACTACCCCAATGGCGAAGGCCGCCCGGAGACTCACAAGGCCGAGCTCTACCACCTGGCCGAGGACCCTCTCGAAAAGGTGAATTTGATCGACGACCCCGCCCACGCCGACAAACTCGCCGAGCTCAAAGCCGAGCTCGCCCGGCTGACCGAAACATCGGGTGCCATCCCCGACCGCATGCCGGTCGACCCCGTGCTGCGCATGGAGCTGCCCGACAAGGACATCCGCTGAGGCGGCAATCGACTACGACTCTCTAGGATCAGGACGTGCTGCGAAGCAACCCGACGGGCCTCGGAAGAGTCCAATAGTTGAGGGATGCGAACAGCCCTTTCTATAACCGTAGTCGCGTTCGCGCTTTGGGCGACGATGCGGCGAGCGACGGGCGCAGCCAGTTGCGCGGAGCCCGAGCTGATCGAGCGCCCGCCCGCTGGCGCGCATTCGGGTTCGGCGGACGAGCCGCTGACGGTCGTCTCGATCAACATTGCCAAACAGACTGACGAGGCGGTCATCGCGGCCGAGATCGAGCGCCACGAAATTCTACGCCGAGCCGACGTGCTCGCCCTCCAAGAGGTGCGGCGCGAGGATGGCAAGGCCAACGTCGCCTTGCGGCTGGCCGAGCGGCTGAACATGGCGGTATTGGTCGGCGGCGCGGGCGACGGGATGGGCCCCGACAGCACGGACGCAGTCGCCCTGTTGAGCCGCTATCCGTTGTCCGACCCCACTGTGATACGACTGCCCCAAAACAGTCTCGGGATCCGCTCACGTTGCCGCGTCGCGCTCGCCGCCACGGTCGGGCATCCGACTGCTGCGACGCGTGTGATCGGATTGCACTTGGATACGCGCATCAACACCGAGAGCCGCATGGCGCAACTCGAGCCCGCGCTCGCCGACGCCCATCGCTTTGAAGGGCCAGTCGTATTTGCGGGAGACTTCAACACGAACAAGTTCCTTTGGCTGGAGCATCTGATCCCCGTCCCCTTCGTCCAGGATCAGGTTGGCCCAGTCGTAGAACGCATGGCGCAGCTCGGCTTCCGGACCCCGTTCGAGCCCGGCGGACAAGCGACGAACGACTTCCTCGGACTACAGCTCGATTGGGTCTTTCTGCGCGGGCTCGATGCGGCGCACTGGGGCGTCCAGCCGCTCGATTTCTCGGACCACCACGCCGTCTGGGTCAGGACGAAGGAGCAGTAGCCTTGTACACCGAGGCGGGAGGCTCAGGCGTTTAGTCTGAAACGCCGAAGCTCCCCACGATACAAATGCACGATGCGCTGCGCGTAGAGGTTCGTCACGTTCGCCTGGGTGCGCAACATCTCGAGATAGGCCGTCTTGAGAAGCTGATCCTTCCCGTTCGTCAGCGTGTCGCGGATGCTTTGCTGCACTCGCGGGTCGGAGAAGTCCCGCTGGCCGGGTTGCTCCTTGTCGAGCAGCCGAATGATGCGATATTGGCCGCCAGTCTCGATGACAGGGGAGTTCTCACCGGGAGCGAGCGCCGCCACGACGCGCCGCAAGGTAATGTCGGCCTTCTCGAGCGACGACTGTGGGATGAAGCCGAGGTCGCCGCCGGTCGAAGCCGTCGAGGGGTCCTCGGAATAGTTCTGTGCAAGCGTGCTGAAATCCTCGCCGTTGCCGAGCCGGTCCTCGATCATGCGGATCTTCTTCTTGGCGGTATCTTCATCGACGGCGTCGTCGTTGAGCAGATTGGGCACGGGCGTCTCGGGCGTCGGGGTGACGACGATCTGCGCCAAATGCAGACGCAGTTCGGCGAGCGCGAAGCTCGCTTTGTTCGCCTCGTAGTACTGCCGCATCTCAGCCTCGGAAACTTCGACGCGCGAACTGATCTCGCGGTTGAGCAGCTTCTCGATGGTGAGCGTGCGGCGAATCTCCGCGCGCAAATCCTCGCGAGTGAGCTCTTGCTGCTCGAGGGATGTCTGGAAATCCGCGTCAGTCTCGAACGGTGCGCGGTATTGCTGAAAGCGCTGGTCGACCTCCTCGTCGTTCGCCATCAGCCCCAGCGATTCCGCCTTCTGCAGCAGAATCTGGCGGTCAATGATCTCGTTGAGCAAGCTCAAACGCATCATACGCGCCTGATCTTCGCTTGGAGGGCCCGCCTGTTCCCCGACTTGGCTGAGGAAATAGCGGTCCAGATCCGCAGTGCTGATCTGATAGCCGTCCACGACCGCGGCGACGTCATCGCCGCCACCGCCTTGGCAGGCCAAAAGCGAGACCGCGGCCAAGCACAAAGCAAGCGCTGGCCGCGGTCTGAGGTTCATTCGTCCGGTCATCGCAGGATGCGATTCGTCCGAGGGAGCTTATTCCTCGTCTTCTTCGATCTGTTCGCCGGCTTCCTGGGCCGCCTTCAAGCGCTCTTCACGACGCTTGCGGCGCTCTTCGGCCTTGCGCTTGATCTCCGAACCCAACAGTTCGATCAACGCCGTCTCGGCGCCGTCGCCCTGCCGCGTGCCAACCCGCAAAATGCGCGTATAGCCGCCCGGCCGCTCCGAAAAGCGCGGTCCGATCTGCTCGAACAGCTTCTTCACGGCCTCGGGTTTGAGCAAGTACGCCGCCGCCTGCCTGCGGGCGTGCAGCGTGTCGCGTTTGGCCAGCGTGATCATCTTTTCGACCTGCGGACGCACGGCCTTGGCCTTGGTCACCGTCGTGATGATCCGGTCTTCGAGAATCAGACTGGTCGCGAGGCCGCGCAGCAATGCGCGACGCGCCGACCCGTCCCTTTGCAGCTTGTATCCGCCTACTCTATGCCGCATGATGCACCTTCGTTTCTGAGAATCCTTGTGACTTGCCCGGGCCGAACGCCTATGCGTCCGGCGGAATGAGCCGGCCCTGGTCGTCGAAACGCATACCCAGGCTCAACCCCATCGTCGTCAGGATCTCCTTGATCTCGTTCAACGACTTGCGTCCGAAGTTCTTGGTCTTGAGCATGTCGGCTTCCGACCGCACCACCAGATCGCCGATGGTTTGGATGTTGGCGTTCTTCAAGCAGTTGTAAGAACGCACCGACAGCTCGAGTTCTTCCACCGAGCGATTCAGATGCTCGTTGAAGCGCTCGGTTTGCGCGTCGACCGGAACCTCTTCCGCCGCCGTCTCTTCCTCGAAGTTGATGAAGATCGACATGTGATCCTTGATCAACTTCGCGGCGAGGCCGATCGAGTCCTGCGGCGTGATTGCGCCGTTGGTCCAGACCTCGAGGCCCAATTTGTCGTAGTCGGTCATCTGGCCCAAACGAGCCTGATCAACCGTGAAATTCACCTTGCGCACCGGCGAATGCACCGAGTCGATCGGGATGTAGCCCAACGCCAAATCCTCATCGAAGTTCCGCTCAGCCGAGACGTAGCCGCGGCCTTGCTTCACGCGCATCTCGATGTCGAGCAGCCCGCCTTCGCTCACGGTCGCGATATAGACGTTCGGGTCGAGAATTTCGACTTCCGAATCGGCCTCGATGCGGCCGGAGAACACCTCGCCAGCGTCCGTCGCGCGCAGACGAATCGTGCGCGGGTTGTCGGTGTGCAGCTTCAGGGGAATCTGCTTGAGGTTGAGGATGATGTCAGTCGCGTCCTCGGTCACGCCCGGAATCGGGCTAAATTCGTGCGAAATGCCTTCGATACGGACGGCGGTGATCGCCGCGCCTTCAATCGAGCTGAGCAGGGCGCGACGAAGCGAGTTACCGATGGTTGCGCCGAAACCGCGCTCAAACGGCTGCGCGCTGAAATGACCGTACGTGTCGGTCAGCGTGTCCGGGTCGACGGCCAGACGCTTCGGCTTTTGAAATCCTTTCCACATGCGCGTAATTCGTCTCCTCAGCTATCCGCGCACGCCGTCCCGCTTCGAGAAGAAGGGGACGGCGTACCAGTCTCCGCCCATGCTCGGCTTATCGTGAGTAAAGCTCGACGATGAGCTGAGCGTTGATTTGCGTCTGTTCGACGTCGTGCTTGGACGGCGTGCCGATCACCCGCCCGCGGAAGTTCTGCGGTTCGACCTCGAGCCAGCTCGGCAGCAACGAGTGCGCCGGCGTCTCGATCGCCGTCTGAATTCCGCCGTGCTCGCGGCTCTTCTCGCGAATCTCCACGATGTCGCCCGGCTGCACCTGGTAGGACGGAATGTCCACCTTGCGGCCATTCACTGCGATGTGGCCGTGGTTGACGATCTGGCGCGCCATACGGCGCGTCATCGCAAAACCAAGCCGGAAGATCACGTTGTCGAGACGCTGCTCGAGCAACGACATCATGTTGTCGCCGACGACGCCCTTCATGTGCGTCGCTTTTTCGTAGTAGCGCCGGAACTGCCGCTCGAGGACGTCGTACATGAAGCGCGCTTTCTGCTTCTCTTGCAGCTGCGTGCCGTAGTTCGACATCTTCTTCGGGCGACGGCTCTTGCCGTGCTGTCCCGGGGGGTAGGGCCGCTTGTCGAGCAAGCGCTCGGACTTGGGGTCCAGCGCCAGCCCAAGGCGGCGTGATTTCCTGACGACGGGTCCTCGATTTCTCGCCATGTTCGTTCTCCTCTCGCCGTCAGACGCGCCGCTTCTTCGGCGGGCGGCAACCATTGTGCGGGATCGGCGTCACGTCTTTGATGTGACGAACCATGATGCCCGCCGTGGCGAGCGCACGCACGGCCGACTCGCGTCCGCCGCCGGGCCCTTTCACCCGTACGCTCACCGTCCGCAGACCGTGTTCCTTCGCCGCGTTCGCCGCCGTCAGGCAAGCCTGCTGCGCCGCAAACGGCGTTCCCTTTTGCGATCCGCGGAAGCCCAACGAGCCAGCCGACGACCAGCTGATCAGGTTGCCTTCCTGATCGGTGATCGTCACGATCGTGTTGTTGAACGAAGCCTGCACGTGGACCACGCCGACAGGAATGTTCTTCTTGACGCGGCTTTTGAACTTCTTCTTGCCCTTGCCTTTTGCTGCTGCTTTCGCCATGTCGTGTTAACTTCCCGTGCTTACTTCGTGACCTTCTTCTTATTGGCGACCTGACCGCGGCGCGGACCCTTGCGCGTACGCGCATTGGTGTGCGTGCGTTGGCCGCGCACCGGCAGGCCGCGGCGATGCCGCAGGCCGCGGTAGCAGCCGATCTCCATCAGACGGCGGATGTTGAGCGCGATCTCCTTCCGCAGATCACCCTCGACCGCACCCTCGTCTTCGAGGAGTTTGCGCAGCGCGGTGATCTCGTTGTCGTCGATGTCGCCCATCGGCTTGTCGAACGGGATACCGGCGCGATACAGCAAAGACCGCGCCCGCGTCGGCCCGATGCCGTAGATGTAGGTGAGCGCGATTTCGGCGCGCTTGTTGTTTGGCAGATCTACGCCTTCCAGTCGTGCCATATCTCGTTATCCTTGCCGCTGCTTGTGCTTGGGATTCTTGCAAAGCACACGCACGACGCCGTGGCGCCGGATCACCTTGCAGTCTTTACAAAGCCGTTTGACGGAGGCTCGTACTTTCATTGTCTTACCCGCCGGAGAATCCGTCCACGCCGATCGTCATACGGCGACAGCCGGACCTCCACTCTGTCTCCCGGCAACAGCCGGAGAAAATCGTTCGCGCGCTTTTCGCCAACGTGGGCCAGCACTTGCGTGCGGTCAGCCAACGTCAGGCGATACAGCGCATTCGGCAACTCTTCCTCCACCACGGCCTCGACGAGTTTCCCCGCCGCCCCGCGGCCCGCATTCACACCGTCGTCAGCACCCACGGACCGTTCTCCGTGACCGCCACGCAGTGCTCGAAATGGGCCGCCGGCGAGCCGTCGGAGGTCACCGCCGTCCAGCGGTCCGAGAGCACATGCGTCTCGGGCTGCCCAGCTGCAACCATCGGCTCGATGGCGAACACCATCCCCTCGCGCAGGCGAGGGTTCCGCACCTTCGGGTCCACATAGTTCGGCACGTGCGGCTCTTCATGCAGCTTCGCGCCGATCCCGTGACCCACAAACTCACGCACGATCGAGTAGCCATTCGACTCGACGTGCTTCTGCACCGTGCCGCAGATGTCGAACAGGCGGTTGCCGTCGACGACCTTTTCGATCGCCAGATCGAGAGACTCCTTCGTCACCCGCAACAAGCGCTCGATCTCGGGGCTGATCTTGCCGACCGGCACGGTGGTCGCCGAGTCCCCGAAGTAGCCGTTCAACTGCACGCCGATGTCGATCTTGACGACATCGCCCTCTTGGAGCACCCGCTTCTTCGACGGGATGCCGTGGACGACCTCTTCGTTGACCGACGTACACAACACGCACGGAAACCGCCGGCCCGCTGCCGGCACATAGTAGCCTTTGAACGCCGCCCGTGCGCCGGCGTCCTTGACCATTTTCTCTGCCACGACCTCCAGATCGAGCGTCGTGACCCCGGGCTCCACCCGGCCAGTCAAATCTTGGAGAATCTGCGCGACCAAGCGGCCGGCGTTTCGCATTTTCTCGAGCTCGGATGGACTCTTGCGAATGATCATCCCGGCTCGCCGCGCTAGAAGCTCCAAAATCACGTACCCAAACCTTCAGTGCCGCCCGCCCTTAGGCGAACGAGCGCCGCCCCTTGATCCGGCCTGCCCGGGGCGTGAAACCTTCATAGTGGCGCATGACCAGTTGCGCCTCGATCTGGTTGACCGTGTCCATCGCCACGCCGACCACAATCAGCAGCGACGTGCCGCCGAAGTAAAAGTTGACGTTGAGGCCGTCCAGGAACCAGCGAGGCAGATTCGCATCCGCCCAGTTGCCGATCAGCGGCACGTGGTGCAGCTTCACTCCGGCGATCAGGAAGTCCGGAATGACCGAGATCAGCGCCAGATAGAGAGCACCCACCATCGTGATGCGCGTCAAGATCTGGTTGATGTAGTCCGCGGTCGGCTTACCTGAGCGAATACCCGGAATGAAGCCGCCGTACTTGCGCATGTTGTCGGCCACTTCGTTCGGATTGAAGATGATCGACACGTAAAAGAACGCAAAGAAGACGATGCCCGCCACGTAGAGCAACTCGTAAAGCGGCTCGCCATAGGCGATCGTCGAGAGCAGGTTCGTCAGATACGGGCTGTCCTTGACTACCAGACCCAGCGTCTGCGGGAAAGCCAAAATCGACGAAGCGAAGATGACCGGCATCACGCCGCCCGAGTTGACCTTCAAGGGCAGGTGCGTCGACTGGCCGCCCATCATCCGCCGGCCCACGACCCGCCGCGCGTACTGCACCGGGATGCGCCGTTCGCCGCGCTCGACGAGCACGATGAAAGCCACCACCGCGACCATCGCGATCAGGATCAACACCAGCTGCAGGATGTTCCATTCACCCGTGACGAAAACGTTCTCATACAGGTTCTGGATCGCACCCGGCAACCCGACGACGATGCCGGCAAAGATGATCAAGCTCATCCCGTTGCCGATGCCGCGCTCGGTAATCTGCTCGCCCAGCCACATGATGAACGCCGTACCAGTGGTCAGCGTCAACACAGTCATGGCCGTGAAGCCGATTCCGGGGTTGTAGGCCAGACCCGACTGCTGCACCACACCCGCGAAGCCGATCGACTGCGCGATCGAGAGACCGATGGTCAGGTAGCGCGTCCACTGCGTGATCTTGCGCCGGCCCAACTCGCCTTCCTTCTGCAACTTCTCGAGCGTCGGGACGACGATGGTAAGCAACTGCAAAATGATCGACGCGGTGATGTAGGGCATGATGCCCAGCGCGAAGATCGTCAACTGGCTCAACTGGCCGCCCGAGAACAGGTCGAGGAAGCCCAACGCCGTGCCCGCAGCCTGTTCAAACAGCCGCTCGAGCTCAGCCGTGTTCACCCCCGGCGTGGGGATGTGGGCGCCGATGCGATACACCGCTAGCAGACCAAGCGTGAATGCGACACGCTTGCGCAGGTCTGGCACCCGAAACACGTTCAGGAAGGCTTCCAAAAACTTGTTCATTCTTGGCCTTCGTCTTCAGCCTTCTTGGCCTTCTTCTTCGTCGCCGCCTTCGGCGCTTCCGCGGGGGCGGCCTCAGGCTCGCCTCCAATCCAAACCACTTTGCCGCCGGCGGCCTCGATCTTCTGCTTCGCCTGCGCGGTGAACTTGTGCGCCTCGACCGTGATCGCGCGCCCCAGCTCTCCGTCACCCAAGATCTTGAGCCCAGCCTTGAGCTTGCGAATCACACCGGCTTCGAGCAGCGAATCCGCCGAGAAGGCGTCGCCGTCGAGCTCGGCCAGCCGACCGACATTGATCGTGGCGTACTCGGTGCGGAACAGGTTGTTGAACCCGCGCTTGGGCACGCGCCGGTTGAGCGGCATCTGGCCGCCTTCGAAACCGATCCGGCGGCTATAGCCCGAACGCGACTTCTGACCCTTTTCACCGCGACCGGACGTCTTGCCGGAACCCGAGCCCGGGCCACGGCCGATCCGTTTGCGTTTCTTCCGCGACCCCTCGGCGGGGCGCAGCTCACTCAAATTCATTGTTGCACCTCGAGCAGGTGGGGCGCTTTGGCCACCATGCCGCGGATCCCTTTGTTGTCAGGACGCTCTACGACTTGGTTGATCTTCCGCAAGCCCAAGCCTTTCACGACTGCGCGCAGCTTCGCCGGAACACCGATGGTGCTGCGTACGAGCTTGATCTTGATCATCTCCGCCATGGTCGTCTCTCGCCTCGCCTAGATGTTCGCCGGATCGATGCCGCGAATCGCCGCGATCTCGGCCTTGTCGCGCAGCTGCATCAACCCATTGAACGTCGCCTTGATCACGTTGTGCGGGTTCTTCGCGCCGATCGATTTGGTCAGCACGTTGTGAATCCCCGCCGCTTCAACCACCGCGCGCACAGCGCCGCCGGCGATCATACCCTTACCTTCGCGGGCCGGTTTGAGCAGCACCTGCCCCGATCCGAAGCGCCCCAGAACCTGGTGCGGGATCGTGTAGTCGGCGACGTTGACCTGAATCAGGTTCTTCTTCGCCTTCTCGATCGCCTTACGGATCGCCGACGGCACCTCTTTGGCCTTGCCCTTGGCGTAGCCGACGATGTGACGGTCCGGGTCGCCGACGACGACCAAAGCCGCAAAGCTGAGGTTCTTGCCGCCCTTGACGACCTTCGTCACGCGGTTGATCGACACCACCTGCTCTTTGAGGTTCAGGTCGGTCGGATCGATGATCTCGCGGTGTTCCAGCATCGTTAAATCTTTCCGTCGGTCGTCTTGCTAAAACTTCAGCCCGGCTTCGCGCGCGGCGTCGGCCAGAGCCTTGATGCGCCCGTGGTAGCGGTTACCGCCGCGGTCGAACACGACCGCTTCGACTCCGGCAGCCTTGGCGCGCTCGGCTACCAACTGGCCGATCTTCTTCGCCGCATCGACGTTGCCGCCGTAGCTGACGCCCAAATCCTTGTCGCGCGTGCTCGCGGAAGCGACCGTCTTGCCGGCCACGTCGTCGATCACCTGCGCGTAGATGTGCTTGAGCGAACGAAACACAGCCAGACGCGGACGCGCGGCGTCGCCCGAGACCCTTTTGCGGATCCGCGTATGCACGTTGTGTCGGATCGTCTTCCGATTCGGCGGCGTGTACATGCTCTTGCCCTCTTCCTAGAACTCTCTGCTTGGCTACAAGACCTACTTCGAGCCGGTCTTGCCTTCCTTCTTCCGCAACTCTTCGCCCGCGTAGCGCACACCCTTCTGCTTGTAAGGGTCCGGCGGCCGCAGGGAGCGAATCATCGCCGCAATCTGTCCGACCACCTGGCGATCAGGCCCGGTGATCTCGATCTTCGTGTTCTGTTCGATCTTGATGTCCACGTCATCGGGCATCAGCACCTCGATGGGGTGCGAGTAGCCCAGGTTGAACACCGCGACCTTGCCCGTGACCGCAGCGCGATAGCCGACGCCGACGATCTCGAGCTGCTTCGTGAAACCCGTCGTCGCGCCGGTGACCGCATTTTGCGCCAGCGCCCGCGCAAGCCCGTGCTTGGCCGCGTACTCGACGCCCTGACGGCTCAACACGAGTTGCCCGTCTTCGATCTTCGCCTCGACTCCCGCGGGAATCGGCGCGGTGAGCTCGCCCTTGGGCCCCTTGACCTTGATCACGTCCGGCCCCAGCTCCACCTTGGCGGCCGAGGGGATGGTGATCGGTGCATTTCCGATTCGCGACATGACGTTCGTTCCCTAGTTCGATCTTCTTAGTAGATGCTGCAGAGGACTTCGCCCCCGACTCCCAGCGTCCGCGCCTGCTTTCCGGTCATCACGCCGCGCGAGGTCGTCAGGATGTTGATGCCCATGCCGCCAATCACCGACGGGATGTGCTGCGCGTTCACATAAACCCGGCAGCCGGGCTTAGACACACGTTCGATCTTCGTCATCACCGGCCGGCGATCCGGGCGGTACTTCAAATACACCTTGATGGTGCGCTTGCCGTCATCGTCAGCCACACGGTAGTTCGCGACGTAGCCTTCCTCTTTGAGGATGCGCGCGAGCTCGACCTTGAGCTTCGACGCCGGGATGTCGACGCGCGGGTGATTCACGCTCATCGCATTGCGAATGCGCGTGAGGAAGTCGGCGATCGGGTCGGTCATCATCTCGGGATCGGCTCCTCTACTACCAGCTCGACTTGACGACGCCGGGCAACTCGCCCTGCAACGCCAGTGGGCGCACGCAAATACGGCACATCTCGAACTTGCGGATGTAGCCGCGCGGACGTCCGCAGCGCCGGCAGCGGTTGCGGTGCCGCACCTTGAACTTGAGCTTCTTGCGCTCGCGCGCCATTTTGGCCTGTGTCGCCATCGTCGAATCCTCTAAAAATCCCTTGCTTACTGCCGGAACGGCATTCCCATCGCGCGCAGCAGGCTGTACGCTTCCGGGTCGGTCTTGGCCGTCGTCACGATCGTCACGTTCATGCCCTTGATCTTGTCCACCTTGGTGAAGTCGATCTCGGGGAAGATCACGTGCTCCCGCACGCCCAGCGTATAGTTGCCGCGTCCGTCGAACGCCTTCGGCGCGATGCCGCGGAAGTCGCGGACGCGCGGCAGCGCGATCGAGATCAGACGGTCGAGAAACTCGTACATCCGGTCTCCGCGCAGCGTCACGCAGCAGCCGATCGGCATACCTTCGCGCAACTTAAACTGCGCAATCGACTTGCGCGCCTTCGTCACCACCGGCTTCTGGCCGCTCAGCGCCGCCATTTCGTCGACGGCAGCGTCGATCAGACGGCTGTTACTGATCGCCTCGCCCAGCCCCATGTTGAGCTTGACGTAAGCGATCTTCGGAATCGCCATCGGTGACGAGTAGTTGTACTCCTGCTGCAGCGCAGGGACAACTTCGTCCTGATATTTCTGCTTGAGCCTCGTCGTCGTCGCCATCTTCGTCGCCCTTTAGGTCGTCCGCTTCTTCTTCTCGAGCGGCTGACCGCACTTGCGGCAAACGCGCGTCTTCGCGCCGCCGTCGCCGAGATTCATCCCGATCCGGACCGGTCCGCACTGCGGACATACGATCATCACGTTCGAGAGATCGAAGTATGCCTCGCGCTCCGCAATACCGCCCTTGATCTGCCGTTGCGGGTTCGGCCGCACGTGCTTTTTGACCATCATGGCGTGCTCGACCAGAATCCGGCCGTGCTTGCGGTCGATGTCCAACACACGCCCGCGCTTGCCCGCATCCCTGCCGGCAATCACTTCGACGGTGTCATCGCGGACCAGCCGCGTTTTCACTCTTGGTTCCGCCATGGTTCCTTCCAAGCTCCTAAAGCACCTCGGGCGCAAGCGAGACGATTTTCATGAAGCGCTTGTCGCGCAACTCGCGCGCAACAGGCCCGAACACGCGCGTCCCCACCGGCTCGCCGATGTCGTTGACCAGCACTGCCGCATTCTGATCGAAGCGGATGTAGGTGCCGTCCTTGCGCCGCGTCTCCTTGCGCATTCTCACGATCACGGCCTTCACGACCGCGCCCTTCTTCACGTTTCCATCCGGCGAAGCTTCCTTGACCGATGCGGTCACGATGTCGCCCAAGCCGGCCTTGTCGCCGACGTTGCCCCCGCGCGGCAGAATACACTGCAGCTTGCGGGCGCCCGAGTTGTCGGCTACTTCGAGCCGAGTTTGCATTCCGATCATGGCGCTACCACTCCCTGTTCAAGACAAAAAGACGCGAACCGCCCGCCTCAGGCCTCGACGGTCTCTTCCGCCCTCTTGGCCTCGAAGACGATCTCGTCGAGCATCCAGCACTTGCGCTTCGACAGCGGCCGGCACTCGATGATCCGCACGCGGTCGCCCACGTGCGCCTTGCCCTCTTCGTCGTGCGCCAAGAACTTCTTCTTGCGTTGCACTACGCGGCGGTAGAGCGGATGGGCGACGCGCCGAGTCACCTCGACCACGATCGTCTTCTCCATCTTGGTCGACACCACCTCGCCGACCTTTGAATTCTTGTGCGGCTTGCGCTCTTCCGACATCTTGGTTAGTTCGCTCCTGCGAGCTCGTTCTGGCGTCGCACCGTCATCAGGCGCGCCAAATCCTTCTTGAGCGCGCGATACTTCTTGATCCCGTCCGTCTGCCCCATCGTGATCTGGAACTTCAGACGGAAAATCTGCTCGCGGATCTCGGCCTCTTTCGCCTGCATTTCATCCGCGGCGAGATCCTGAAACTCTGCGGCCTTCACAGCAAACCTCCCGACTCACGGCTGACGAACTTCACCGGGATCGGCAGCTTCCGCGCCGCCAGATCCATCGCGCGCTTGGCCAAATCCTCCGGCACGCCCTCGAGCTCGAACATCACCTTGCCCGGCTTGACCACGGCCACCCAACCTTCAGGGGCGCCCTTACCTTTACCCATGCGGACCTCGGCGGGCTTCTTGGTGATCGGCTTGTGCGGGAAGATGCGAATCCACAACTTCGCGCCGCGCTTGACGTGCCGCGTGATCGCCACGCGAGCCGCCTCGATCTGCCGGTCGGTGATCCAAGCCGCCTCCAGCGCCTTCAAGCCGAAATCGCCGAAGTCGAGACTGGAGCCGCGCCAGGCCTTGCCGCGCCGGCGGCCGCGCATCACCTTGCGGTGCTTGACTTTGCGTGGCATCAACATAGCGGTCGTCCTCTCTTCCTAAAAACCCTTTTCCCTTGACTAGGCTTCTAGCCTTCGTTCGTACCTTCGGGAGCGCTCGGCGCCACCGGCGGCCGCACGGGCGCGGCAGCTTCCGACTGAGGCGCAGCCTGGGCCGGAGCAGCCTGCGCGGGCGCAGCCTGGACCGGAGCCGCCTGCACCGGAGCACTCTGGACCGCGGGAGCCGCCTCTTGCTGCGGCTGCTCGCGCCGCGGCGGACGGCGACCCTGCGGGCGACGGCGCGCCGGCTCGAGCTCATCGCCCGATCCATCCTTGCGCTCGATGATCTCACCCTTGTAGATCCAGCACTTCACGCCGATCACGCCGTACGTCGTCATGGCCTCGCTGAAGCCATAGTCGATATCGGCGCGCAGCGTCTGCAGCGGCAGACGGCCCTGCAGATACCACTCCGAGCGAGCGATCTCCGCCCCGTTCAGACGGCCCGAAACCCAAATCTTGATGCCCTTGCAGCCGAAGCGCAGCGCCGAATCGACCGCCTTGCGCATCGCGCGGCGGAACGCCACGCGCTTCTCGATCTGCATCGCCACAGACTCGGAAACCAACTGCGCGTCGAGCTCGGGACGGTGCACCTCTTGGATGTCGATGTAGACATCGCGCTTGGTGCGCTGCTGCAGCTCAGCCTTGAGCTTCTCGATCTCGGCGCCGCGGCGTCCAATGATGATGCCGGGCCTCGCCGTACGAATCGTGATGCGCAGCTTGTTGCCCGGCCGGTCGAGCTCGATCGAGCTCAGCCCCGCCGCCTTCAAGCGATCACGCAACTGCCGCTTCAGCTTGAGATCCTCAGCAACGAGGTCCGCATAGCCCTGCTTGGCAAACCAGCGCGAACGCCAGCCCTTGGTGTATCCGAGCCGGAATCCGTAAGGATGTACTTTTTGACCCATCTCTCTACTCTTCCGTCTCCTCGTCGTCCACCGCCGTCTGGCCATCCGACACCGTAATCACGATGTGGCTCAGCCGGTGGAAGTAGCGGTACGCGCGCCCCATCGGCGCGGGACGAATTCTCTTTAGCCGCGGGCCTTCGTTGACGTAGGCCTCGCTGACCACCAGCTCGTCCACGTCCACGTCGCCCTTCTCTTCCGCGTTCGCCACGGCGGACTGCAGCACCTTGGCCACCGCCGGCGCGATCGCCTTGTTGGTCGTCTTCAGCGTCGTCAGCGCACGCTCGACCGGCAGCCCGCGAATCAAGTCGACCACCAGGCGAGCCTTTTGCGCCGATACGCGCACATAGTTGTGTCTAGCCGTCGCAGTCATCGTGCTATCCCTTGCCCGTCTTCGCGCCGGCGTGACCGCGGAAGGTCCGCGTCGCCGCAAATTCGCCGAGCTTGTGGCCGACCATGTTCTCGCTGATGAACACCGGAATGAACTTCCGTCCGTTGTGCACGGCGATCGTCTGATTGACCCACTCGGGCAGAATCGTCGACCGGCGCGACCAGGTCTTGATGACCTGCTTCTTGCCGGACGCGACCATCGCCTGCACCTTACGGTCGAGGTGCTCGTCGTAAAACGGTCCTTTTTTGAGCGAACGACCCATCTCTAAATCGAGCTCCTCAATCCCTACTTCTTGTTCTTCCGCCGCGTCACGATCATCGAATCCGTGCGCGGGTTATTACGCGTCTTGTAGCCGCGCGTCGGCTGACCCCAGGGCGTCACAGGATGACGACCGCCCGAGGTGCGGCCTTCGCCGCCGCCGTGCGGGTGATCGACCGGGTTCATCGTCACGCCGCGGTTATGGGGGCGACGACCCAGCCAACGCGTCCGGCCGGCCTTGCCCAGCGAGACGTTCAGGTGATCGACATTGCCCACGCGACCGATCGTCGCCGAGCACTCGACCAGCACCTTGCGCACTTCGCCCGAAGGCAGGCGCAGCAGCGCATAGCCGCCCTCTTTCGCCACGAGGCGAATCTCCGCGCCCGCCGCACGACCCATCTGGCCGCCCTTGCCGGGCCGCAGCTCGACGTTGTGAACCACCGTACCGGGAGGGATATTCTTGAGCGGCAACGAGTTGCCAACCAAAATGTCCGCCTCGGGGCCGGCCACGATCGTCATGCCGACCTTCAGGCCGACAGGCTGCAAAATGTAGCGCTTCTCGCCGTCCGCGTACTCGAGCAGTGCGATGTTCGCCGAACGGTTCGGGTCGTATTCGACCGACTTCACCGTAGCGACGACGCCCTTCTTGTCGCGCTTGAAATCAATGACGCGATAGCGCCGCTTGTGCCCGCCGCCGCGAAAGCGCAGCGTCACGCGCCCCGTCGAGTTGCGTCCGCCGGATTTCGAAAGACCTTCGGTGAGGCTCTTCTCCGGCGTGGCCCGCGTAATCTCGTCCTTGACCAGCGTCGTCTGAAAGCGCCGGGTAGGAGTCGTGGGCCTATATGTCTTGATCGGCATCGTTCTTCGTCCCAGCGCAGACCTAAACCTGCGCGTACTCCACCATGCGTTGGCCGTCCTTGAGCTTGACGAACGCCTTCTTCCAATCGGCGCGATACCCGAAGTAGCGGCCGCGGCGCTTCATCTTGCCCTTGTAGTTGGCCGTGCGCACATCCGCCACTTCGACGTTGAACACCTTGCGCACTGCGTTCCGGATATCCGTCTTGGTCGCGTTCCGGTGAACACGGAAGGACATCGTGAGCTGCTCGGCGCGCAGCGTCTCGCTCTTTTCGGTGACCAGCGGTCCGCGAATGACTTCGTAGGGACTCATCGCAAAACCTCGTTGCAGGACTCAACCGTAGCCTGCGAGAACAGAATGCGCTCGTGGCCCAGCAGATGATACGGATGCATCTCGCGACCCGAGACCAAGGTCACGTTCGGGATGTTGCGGCTGGCAAGCTCCAGGTTCCGCGCATCGCCGTTGTTGACCAACAAGGTCTTGCCGCTCGCCTCGAGAGCGCCGAGAATCTTCGCGAGCTCGCCCGTCTTGTGGCTGGAGAGCTCGAAATCTTTCACGACCTTGATCGCGCCGTCCGCCAGCTTCGCCGAAAGAGCCGAGCGCAGCGCGCCCAACTGCTCCTTCTTGTTCAGCTTGAAGGCATAGCTGCGGGGCTTCGGGCCGTGCACGGTGCCGCCATGGCGCCAAATCGGCGACCGCACCGAACCCATGCGCGCCCGGCCGGTTCCCTTCTGGCGCCAGAGCTTCTTGCCCGAGCCTGAAACCTCGTGCCGCACCTTCGTGCTGTGCGTACCCGCCCGGCGCTCGGCCTGGAAGTGGCGCACCGCCTCGTGCAGCAGGGCCAGATTCGGCTCGACGCCAAAGACCTCTTCGGCGAGCTCGAGCGATCCGACAACCTTGCCCGAAAAATCAATCACGTCTATGGTCGGCATGGCTACTTCTTCGACCTCCTGACGACCACATAACTCCCGTTCGGACCGGGAACCGCGCCGCGCACCAGGATCACGTTGTCCTCCGCCAGGTGCACTTCGACGATTTCGAGCCCGACCGTGGTCACGCGCGCGCCGCCATGGCGGCCGGCCATCCGCAATCCGCGGAAAACACGAGGCGGATAAGAGCTCTGGCCGATCGAGCCCGGCGCGCGATTGCGACATCGAACCATGCGAGTCCTTACCGCCGGCGAAGTTGTGGCGCTTGATCCAAACCAGGTACAAGCCCTTGCCCTTCGGTGCCGATCACGTCGACACGCTGGTTGGGCTTGAACTCCTCAGCCAACACCCGGTCGCCGGCGTTGAGCTCAGCGTCAGGCATATCGTCAAGCCGCAGCTCGCGGCAGTAGCGCAGCGGATCGACGCCCGCTTTCTTCAGCCGCCCAAGCTCGGGCTTGGACAACCGGCTCTCTTTGACGAATTCGACCAGTCCGAGCTGCACGGCCTCATAGCCGTCCTTCTCCCGGGTCTTGCGCTGGACGACGACACCCAGGGGGCCGGCCTGCAACACCGTGACAGGCGCCACGCGGCCTTGCGCGTCGAAGACCTGCACGTCATGCCGATTTTTCTGCCAAGAATCCCTGGGACCATGACCGCTTTCCTTCTCTTCCTTCCCGTGCCTACCTTCTTGCCGGCACAGTTTCAACATCGACGCCGGCAGGCAAGTCCAGGCGCATCAGCGCGTCGCTGGTGTCCTGCGTCGGCTCGAGGATGTCGAGAAGCCGCTTGTGCGTGCGAATCTCGAACTGCTCCCGTGAGCGCTTGTCGGTGTGCGGCGAGCGCAGCACCCGTGTACTTGTTCTTCACCGTCGGCAGCGGAATCGGGCCAGCCACTTGGGCGCCCGTCCGCCGCGCGGTGTCGACGATCTCGCCCGTCGACTGATCGAGAACTCGATAGTCGTACGCTTTCAGGCGGATCCGGATGCGTTCTTTCGGCATGGCCTTCCTACTCGACAATCTCAGCCACAGTGCCGGCCGATGGTGCGGCCGCCTTCGCAGATCGCGAAGCGCAAGCCCTTCTCCATCGCGATCAGGTTGATCGGCTCGATCGTCAGCGTCCACACGTTATCGCCGGGCATCACCATCTCGGTGCCCTCCGGCATGTGCGCCACGCCCGTCACGTCCGTCGTCCGGAAGTAAAACTGCGGCCGGTAACCGTTGAAGAACGGCGTATGACGTCCGCCTTCGTCCTTTCAGAACGTAGACTTCGCCCTTGAACTTCGTGTGCGGCTTGATCGATCCGGGCTTCGCCATCACCTGCCCGCGCTCCGACGTGGTCGCCTTCAACCGCGCACCAGCAAGCCGACGTTGTCGCCGCTTCGCCCTGGTCCAGCAACTTCTTGAACATCTCGACGCCGGTGATCACCTTCTTCTGCACGTCGAGCCGGATGCCGATCAACTCGACTTCCTCGCCAACCTTCACCACGCCGCGCTCGATACGTCCGGTCACCACCGTGCCGCGGCCCGAAATCGAGAAAATGTCCTCGACCGGCATCAGGAACGGCTTGTCGCGCTCGCGCTCCGGCGTCAGGATGTAGTCGTCGACCGCCATCAGCGTTCGTCGATCGTCTTCTCCCACTTCTCTTCGCCGTTCAACGCGCCCAGCGCCGACACCTTCACGACCGGAATGTCGTCGCCAGGGGAAATCATGCTCCGACAACAGCTCGCGCGCTTCCAGCTCCACCAGCTCGAGCAGCACCGGATCGTGGAAGCGCTGTCGACCTTGTTGAGCGCCACCACGATGTAGGGCACGCCCACCTGACGCGCCAACAGAATGTACTCGCGCGTCTGCGGCATCGGTCCCATCCGTCGCCGCCACCACCAGGATCGCGCCGTCCATCTGCGCCGCACCGGTGATCATGTTCTTGATGTAGTCGGCGTGGCCCGGGCAGTCGACGTGCGCATAGTGCCGGTTCGCCGTCTGATACGCCGTGCGCGTCGCGATCATTGATGCCGCGCGCCCGCTCTTCCGGCGCGTTGTCGATCGAATCAAACGACCGCACCACGTTCGACTCGGGTCGTGCTTCGACAGCACCTTCGTGATCGCCGCCGTCAACGTCGTCTTCCCGTGGTCGATGTGCCCGATCGTTCCCACGGGCGTGCAGCTTCGCCGCTCGAATTTCTCTTTCGCCATCTCGCTCGCTACTCATATCCGTTACTTCAGCTTTCAAGCTGGCTCGCCACGCGGCCTGAACCTTACTAATCACCTCTTCAGCGACTGGCCGGGGCCTGCTCCATAGCCGTGCGGAATTGCATCGAGTAGCTGCCACGGCCCTGCGTCCGCGAACGCAGATCGGTCGCATACCCGAACATCTCCGCCAACAGCACGAAACCCTTGACGATCTGTGAGCCGCCGCGCGTCCATACCTTCAATACGGCCGCGGCGCTGGTTCGACATCGAAATCACGTCGCCCATACTCTTCCGGAACGACGACCTCGATCGCCATCACCGGTTCCCAGGCAGAACCGCTTTCGCCTTTGAGACGCCATCCTTGAAGGCCATCGAACCGGCGGCGACCTTGAACGCAACTTCCGAGCTATCCACCTCGTGGAAGCTGCCGTCGTAAAGCTCAGCCTCACGTTGACCGTGGGAAGCCGGCGATGACGCCGCCTCCGCTGGCCTCGACGATGCCGGCCTCGATCGGCCCGGTGAACTCGCGCGGGATCGTGCCGCCGGTAATCGATTGACGAACTCCGAACCCGGAATGATCGCCCGCCTCGACGGCGCAATCCGGATTACATGATAGCTACTGGCCGCGACCGCCCGACTGGCGCACGAAACGGCCCTCGCCGTCTGCGTTGCGCGGCGTAATCGTCTCGCGGTGACCACACCTGCGACCGACCGACATTCGCCTCGACCTTGAACTCCCTCATCAGGCGGTCAACCAAGATCTCGAGTGAAGCTCACCCATGCCCGACAGGATCGTCACCCCGTCTCGGCGTCCGTCATCACCCGGAAAGTCGGATCTTCCTGCGCCAGCTTCGCCAGCGCCATGCCCAGCTTCTGCTGGTCGGCCTTCGTCTTCGGCTCAACCGCGAGCGAAATCACGGGCTCGGGAAAGTCGATACGCTCGAGCACCACCGGCTTGTCTTCGTCGCAGATCGTGTCGCCGGTCTGAACGGTCTTGAGGCCCACCACAGCGGCGATATCGCCGGCGCGCACCTCTTCGATCTCTTCGCGCTTGTTGGCGTGCATCTGCAGCAGACGACCAATGCGCTCCTTGCGGCCCTTGGCCACGTTGAACACCGAGTCGCCAGCGTAGCACGCCCAGTGGGGCGCACGAACATAACTGACCAATGAACGGGTCCAGTGACAATCTTGAACACCAGCGCCGTGAACGGCTCGTCGTCCGAAGGCCTTCCACCAGTCCTCGCCTGGCCGTCGAGATCCGTACCCTCGACCGGAGGAACATCGAGCGGCGAAGGCAGGTAGTCGACGACCGCGTCGAGCAGGCGCTGCACGCCCCGCACAACCACTTGAACGCCGAACCCGCGAGCACGGGCGTAATCTTCAGCCCGATCGTCGCGCGGCGAAATCGCTCCGCAGCTTCCTCGACCGTCGGCTCGACGCCCTCGACATACTTCTCAAACAGAACGTCATCCTGCTCGGCGACCTTTTTCGATCAGATCGTGACGCCGCGCCTCAGCCTCGATCTGCAGATCCGCCGGGATGTCCTCGACGTCATAGGTCGCACCTGTGCCATCGTCGTTCCACAGGATTGCCTTCATCGACGAGATCAACGACGCCACGCAGTTTATCCTCAGCGTGATAGGCATCTGCAAGAGAACCGGATTCGCCTTCCAGCGATCGACGATCGTCTGCACCGCGTTGTCGAAGTCCGCGCCGATCTTGTCCATCTTGTTAATGAACGCGATGCGCGGAACACGATACTTGTCGGCTTGGCAGCCAAACGGTCTACGACACGGCTGCACGCCGGCGACAGCGTCGAACAGCGCGATCCGCCGTCAGCACGCGCGGCGGCGCTCCACCTCGGCGGTAAAGTCGACGTGACCAGTGTCGATGATGTTGATCTGGCAGTCCCGCCACTGGGCATAGGTCGCAGCGGAAGTAATCGTAATGCCGCGCTCCTGCTCCTGCTCCATGTAGTCCATCGTGGCAGCGCCTTCGTGCACCTCGCCATGCGATGGATACGCCCGGTGTAATAGAGAATGCGCTCGGTCGTAGTCGTCTTGCCCGCGTCGATGTGCGCGGCAATGCCGATGTTCCGGTACTTCTCGAGATTGACTTTACGAGCCATGGATATCTAACGCCTCTGGCGCTCCGCCTTCGTTCTCAGGACTTCCGTCGAAACCTTGAGCCCCCTTTCACTACTTCAACTTCGCGGTTGCTTACCGCCCACGGGTCCGGCCGATTTGCCGCCCCTGAGACCGGCTGCCGAACCGCGCTCCCTTCTCTTCCCTTACCACCGGTAGTGGGCGAATGCCTTGTTGGCCTCCGCCATCCGGTGCACATCTTCCTTCCTTCTTCATGGCCGATCCGCGCGTCCGGCGGAGGCCTCCAGTCTCGTTCGCCAGCCGCTCGGACATGCCTTTCTCGAGCGCCCCTGGCGTAGCTGATCAACCAGCGCAGCGCCAGCAGCGCAGTGCGGCGATTCTGCGGCACCTCGATCGGCACCTGGTAGTTCGCGCCGCCCACGCCGGCTCTTCACCTCGACGACCGGCTTGCAGTTCTCGACCGCCTTCTTGAACAACTTCAAGAGGCTCTTCGCCCTCGCCGCGGTCGGCAACCTTCTGCATGGCGTCGTAGAAGATACGCGATGCGACGCTCTTCTTGCCTTCCCACATCATCGTGTTGATGAACTTCGACACGAGCGTGGGTGTAAACCGGATCGGCGGCCGGAATGCGTTGCGGAATTTCTCGTCTACGCGGCATAGGCACATCTCGATCCCTACTGCTTCAGGCGCTTCGCGCCATACTTCGAACGCCCCTGCCGACGGTCGTTCACGCCGGCGGCATCAGCACGCCGCGCACAACGGCTGATAACGACACCCGGCAAATCCTTCACACGGCCGCCGCGCCTGCAGCACAATCGAGTGCTCCTGCAGGTTGTGTGCGCAGATGTAGGTCGTACCTCGATCTGGTTCGTGAGCCACAGAGCACGCGCAACCTTACGCAGCGCCGGTTCCGGCTTCTTCCAGGTCACCGATAGCACACGCAGGTGCGACACCGCCGCTGCAGGCACGACCTGAAACCGGGCTCGCCGTCCCAAACTTGGGCGGCTTCCGCCCTTTTCGCACAAGTTGATTGAACGTCGGCACTATTCGTTCACCAATCCATCCCAGGGCGCTCCACGCCGCATCGCCGTACAGACCGCAAACCGTTAGGCCGCGCGGTCGACGCGGACGCTTCTTCGCCCTCAATGTCTCTTCAGCGTTTGATAACTCCGCCGCCATAAACGATCCCGGTGGGGGATCTTATCGGCGACGCCTTTGGAGCTCACTTCCGACCGAAAGACTAACGCCTTTCGGCTTCCAACGCGCTTCCTCTTGGACAATTCAGCGGAGTCAAATCGGCCGCCCTAAGGCTCCATCGGCGCTTTCGCGCACACGGACGGCTGGGAGACGCTGCCTTCTACTGAATCTGTCGAAGCCAGTTCCCTATGTCAACCGCAGGGTGGTGAAAATTTCCGCATTTCCCGCGTCGGACCGAAATTCACGGCGGATTCGACGAATCTCCTACTCTTCCGAGTGGCCATAGACCACGATTCCAACCACTTCGCCCGCCAACGGCAGGTCCAACACCCAGTGCTCATAATCATCTTCCACAAATTGGGACCGTCGGAGCCCTCGGGCAGTTCGATGCGTTCGACAGTGGGGTGGGTTGCCTACCTTCTTGGTCCAACTCCAACTGATCGGCGAACTTGTAATTCCTTCGCCAGGCTTCGGTATCCTCGGCGGCCCGGAGTCAAGACCGAAAAATCCCGACTCGGGGCGACACCCATGTGATTGCCGTCTTCCGGATGCAGCGCGTAGGCGAAGACAGTGTACCAGCCCGGCGGGGATCCCCTGCTCTTCAGAGTGTGCCCTCTTCCGGGAAATGCACCAGAGCCAGGAATGCGCCTCAGGAATCGTGTCATAGCGAATGCCGAATCCCGCAGACAGCTCTCCCTCCACGAAAGGGTCTTTACGTCCCCAATGCGTGCGCCACGACCGTGTCGCCGTTCTTGACCGTCACCCTCGGCGGCGACCATCGCGACTGCGGCCGCCGGCGCGCCTCGGGCGCGCCGGCCTTCCATCGTGGAAGCCGGCACGAATAGCGGCGAGCAGAGCGATACGGCGAGAAGCGTTTTAAAAGCGCAAGTGATTCATCGGTCTTCCTTCAGTGCCGAGGCTTACCCACCTCGGGCTACCCCTCATTTGCTTCGACGGCTCTGAAAACAGGAGGGTTACGAAGAAACACGCGAGGCGGGAGCCCACCCGGGGAGATCCGCCCCGATCCGTTTTCTTCCTTTCCTACGCGCGGACTCGAAGAGCTGGTCGCTCCAACTGCGCGCCGCTGAAGTCGAAAGTGCCCAGGTAGACGCTCGAGCGGCGATGCTCGTCCATCTTTACCTTGAGCGCCTTGGCATGGAAGCTCTGCTCGACCGTCGCGGCCATGGCGTGCTCGAGCTCGACCATCGGCTGGTAGTAGATGTTATCGAGGTGGCACAGCGAATCGGTCGCCTCGATCGCCCGCGTCGTCACCTTCACCATATCGCCAGCCGTCAGCGTCGCGTTCTTGGCGTGCATGTCGCCGTGGAAGTCCGAGCGCGATCGGCATGTGTTTGAGTCTCGATGACCTCGCTGATCAGCTCACCGGCCGACCGGCGGGCCAGCGTCTCGAGCGCGGCGCGCTGCTCAGCGCTCGCCGTTTAAATCAAACAACAAAATCATCTTGGTCGGCAGCGGGTTGATGAACGGATTGCCAATTGTCGAGCTGGCCTTGACCAGCGCCACCACCTTCAGGCCGTCCAGATTCACGCCATCACATCGCCCTGGTCCGCTCCAGCCATCACGGCCAAGTCGCCGCGGATGCCTGATTCGGAGTTCGCGAAGCAGTGCGAAGCATAGATCTCCGCATTGCGGGTCTCCAAATAGTGGCCGCGAATTTCCGCCGGAGAGCGGTCGCGGCAAGTGCGAGGGCGGCGAAGGCCGCCAGAAGGTCTTCGGCATGCGTCTATTTCCTCCCGGGGGATTGTGGGCCTTATTCTAGCAGACCGTTCGCAATGTCAAGCTCTGCCGAATCCATTGCCGCGATCAGCGCCCAACGCCACCCTGACCGCCCGAATCTCGCGCGCGGAATCCCGCGCAGCCCGCATCTGAGGGTTCTTCAGCGCGCTCGAACCGCAAGCGCCTGCGACCGATCGCGCTCGACGCCTGCGCCGGCCGCGTAGAGCTCGCCAAGCGGTGTGCGCAGCGTTTCCTGCTCGGCCGCCTACGCAACCACTCGGCAGCCTGCTCTGATCGCGCTCCACACCGCGGCCATCCTCATAGGCTCTGGCTAGGTCGATCTGGGCCAGCGCGTACCCTTGCTCGGCTGCCGTTCGGCCACTCCAGGGCTTTTCGGGATCCTCGGCCCGCCCTTGCCCATGGCGTAGATCTCCGCCAACTCATACTGAGCCGCCAGATTCCCTTGCCGGGCGCCGCGGCGTTGCCACGAACCGCCTTCCCGCGTCGCGCTCGACGCCCTTGCCTTCGGCGTAGTGCGCCGCCAGAGCCGCCATCGCCAGCCCGTCGCCCTGCGAGGCAGCCCGCAAGCGCCAACGCATCGCTTCCTCCAGGTTTCGGGGCAGGCCCGCGCCACGCTCGTATAGCGCCGCCAGACGGCATTGAGCGTCGGCATTACCCGCCTGCGCCGCAACTAGGTACCAACGCGCCGCCATCTCCGCGTTCGGATCCGCTCCTAGGCCTTCTTCGTAGAGCCGCGCCAGGCTGGTTTGCGCGAGGGCGTCGCCCTGGACCGCCGCTGACCGTACCAGTGCAGCTCGCCATAGTCCCGTGCGACGCCCTCGCCGCTCTCGTACTTCGTCCCCAGCCGATACTGCGCGAAGGCGTTGCCTTGCACAGCCGCCAGCGTGTACCACTTGACTGCCAGTTCCGGCGAGGCCTCGACCCCGCGGCCGTAGTCGTACATCATGCCCAAGTACGCCTGCGCCAGCGCATCGCCCGATTCTGCGACCCCAGGCAGGTATTCGGCGCCGCTCACCGTAGTCGCCTGACTCGTAGGCGAGTTGGCCTACGCGCAGGCTCCATGCCTGGCAACCCGCCATCACCAAGCGAAAGCGCGAACGCCGTCAATCAGGTGAAAAGCTAGGCCGCACGACTGTATGCAGCCCGAGTCTACGCGGAAGGCCCGCATCGGCTGCGGAACCTACCCGGCCCTTTTCGACCCGTTATTTCCAGACGTTTCCAGCCGCAACGCCCGGGGGATAGGCCTAGCCTCGCGCCAATTCCCAGGTTCGGCAGCGCGCAAAATTCGGCCTCACCAACTCCGCGAAAGCTAGCTGTGCCGGATCACCAGCACGTCGCCGTCCTGCACGATGTAATCGCGCCCCTCCAGCCGCAGCACGCCCTTCTCCTTGGCGCCTTGGTAGCCGTTGAGCTCGAGCAGCAGCTCCCACTGGATCGTCTCCGCGCGGATAAACTTTTTCTCGAAATCGGAGTGGATCGCACCGGCCGCCTTCGCCGCCGGCGTGTTCTTCGGGATCGTCCAGGCGCGGCACTCGGTGTCGCCGGCGGTCAGGAATGACATCAAGCCCAACAGGTCGTACGTCGCCTGCACCATGCGGTTCAGGCCCGGCTCGGTCAACCCGTAGGTCTCCATGTACTCTTTGGCGTCCTCGTCCGAGAGCTCGGCGATCTCAGCCTCGATCGAGCCGCACACCGCCGTCACGCCCACATTGCGCTTGCCTTCCAGCCACTCGGCGCGGTACTTCTCCTCGATCTCGCTGATCTGCGATGCCTGATCCTCGCCCACGTTCAGCACCAGCAGCATCGGCTTCTCGGAGAGAAACTGAAACCCGCGCAGCCGCTTGGCCTCATCCGGCTCGAGCTCGAGCTCCCGCAGCGGAATCTCCGATTCGAGCGTCTGCTTGCAGCGCTCGAGCAGTTCCTGCTCCTTGGGCAGGTCCGGGTTCTTCAAGCGCTTGGCGTCCTTGGCCACCCGTTCGAGGCGATTCTCGACCACCTGCAAGTCGGCCAGGATCAGCTCCGCCTCCATCGCGTCCCAGTCGCGTTTGGGGTCGAGCGTGCCCTCGATGTGCATCACCGTGTCGTCTTCGAACAGGCGCAGCACGTGTGCGAAAGCGTCCACGGTGCGCAACGAGCCGATGTAGGCCGGGTCCGCAAGCGCCTCGCGCGACAGCGCCGGCATGTCGGCATATTCCACCGTCGCATGCACCACCTTGGGCGGCTCGAATAGCTCGGCGAGCTTGTCCAGCCGCTTGTCCGGCACCTTCGCGACGCCCACCTGCGCCTTCATCGAGCCAATCTTTCCCTCGCTCGAAACGCCGGTCAGGATGGTAAACAGCGACGTCTTGCCGACCTGCGGCAGACCGATGATTGCAGTCCTCATAACTTCACAGCCGCAGGCGCAGGCCTGCCGGAATCCACACTAGCTTCAACAGGAATTAGCAGCATACCGCAGGCCGTCCGGCCCGCGGCTCGGCGGTTAAACCGGCGGCGGCGTGCTCTCCAAAATCTCCGCCAGAATCTGCTCCGCCCTCTCCCCGAAACCCGATTCGCCCCCGAACCGCCGATCCGGGATCACACGATGCCCGAATACCGGCGCCGCCAAGGTCTTCACATGATGCGGAGTCACGTAGTCCACGCCCTCGAGCAGCGCTAGCGCCTGCGAGGCCCGGTAGAGCGCAATCGAGCCGCGCGGGCTCACGCCTAGGGCCATCTGCGGATGCTCCCGGGTTCCCTCGACGATGCGCATGATGTAGTCCACGATGTCTTCGTGCACCTTCACCTCGTGCACCAAGCGCTGCAACTCGACCACATCGTCGGAATGCATCGACGGCGGCGCCGAGCCCGGCGTCTGCCGCGCCCCGTTCAGCCGCAAAATCTCGCGCTCACTCGCCGGGTCCGGGTAGCCCATCCGAATCCGTAGTAGAAACCGGTCGAGCTGCGCCTCCGGCAACGGAAACGTCCCGTGATACTCCACCGGATTCTGCGTCGCGATCACCATGAACGGCTCCGGCAGGGGATACGAGCGGCCTTCGATCGAAATCTGCCCCTCGTTCATCGCCTCGAGCAGCGCGGACTGCGTCTTCGGCGTCGTTCGGTTGATCTCATCCGCCAGCAGGATGTTCGAAAACACCGGTCCCGGCTTGAAGTCGAACTCTTCGCGGCTCGCCGAATAGACCGTCACGCCCAGCACGTCCGACGGCAGCATGTCGGAGGTGAACTGGATGCGCTGGAAGCGGCAATCCACCGCCCTTGCCAGAGCGTGCGCCAGGGTCGTCTTCCCCACCCCAGGCACGTCTTCGATCAACAGGTGACCGCGCGCCAGCAAGCACACCACCGACAGCCGCAAGGCCTCCGCCTTGCCACGGATGACTGTGGCGAGCGAAGCTTCCAACGCGCCGAGTTTCTCCACCAGCGCGCTCTCGGCAATGCGGCCGGGCGACATAAGTCTCTATTCTACCCGCCGCCCCCTGGACTGTCCCGCCGTACCCTGTAGACTTTAGACAGAATGTCGCGCCTGCTCTTGCCTGCTCTGCTGCTTGTCTCCCTGACCCTGCCAGCCGCCACGCCTCCGCCCTCGGTCGACCGCGACGTGGCCGAATGGGCCATCCGTCTCGGCGGCGCCGTCGTCGTCGAAGGCGGCCATGAGCGCATCCGCCGGCTCGACCGCCTACCCGCGGACGACTTTCGCGTCGAAGAGCTCAACCTGGTCGGTTGCAACATCGACCCGCCGGATCTCTACCGCCTCAGCCCGCTGCTCGCTCTCAAACGCATCCATCTGCCGGGCCCCATGTGGAATCCGCGCGCGGGCGCCAACAAGGACTACAGCGCCGATCTCGGCTATTTCGCCACCCTGCCCAAGCTCGAAGAGCTGACCTTCAGCTACACCTTCCTCGCCACCATCAAGTTCCACGACGAGGGCCTGGCGATGCTCGCCCCTCCGCCGACTCTCTCAAGCGTCTACGCCTGCGCCGGACCCAGATGAAGGGCCTGACCCTGGCGCTGTACCGCAACCTAGAATCGCTCGACCTCATCTTCAGCTCCATCACCGATCCCGCCATGGAGCACATCGGCCGCATGAAGAATCTGCGCGACCTGTGGCTGCGCGACACCAACATCACCGACGCCGGCATGGTCCATCTCGACGGCCTCACCGAGCTGCGCGAGCTCGACTTGCAAGGCCTGCCCCTCACCGACGCCGGCCTCGCCCACGTCGCCAACCTCAAAAAACTCACTCGCCTCGAACTGCTCGGCGCCGACATCACCGACTCCGGCGTCGAGGTCCTGCGTGACAAGACCGACCTCGAAGTCTTGAGCCTCTACCGCTCAAAAATCACAAACGCCGGCCTCGACGTTCTCAAGGGCCTCAAGAAACTCCGCCAGCTCGACCTGCGCTATACCCGCGTCACACAAGGCGGCGTCGACGCCCTGCGCCAAGCTTTGCCTGACTGTGAGATCGCTTTCCTCGACACCGCCCCCATGCCCGTCGGGGGCCATGAGGTCACCATCTTGAGCGACCGCTCGCCCCAGTCCGTCGCGGGGTGGGTGCGCAGCGTCGGAGGCGAGGCTAAGCTCGACGGCGGAGAAGTCGTCGCCGTCTCGCTCAACAACACGCCTGTCACGGACGCCGAGATCGCCAACCTCGCCGGCCTCGCCAAACTGCGCAGCCTCGACCTCGAAAAGACCCAGATCGGCGACCTCGCCCTCGAACAGCTCACCGGCCTCCCCGCGCTCGAAAGCCTGAACCTGCGCCACACCACCGTCTCCGACGCCGGCCTTGCTTCGATCGGCAAGCTGCGCTCCTTGCGCTCGCTCGACCTGAGCCACACGCTCGTCGAAGGCCCCGGCTTGAAGGATCTCCAGCCGCTGGGCGGTCTGCGCCAGCTCTCTCTGCTGAACGTGAAGATCGGAGACGACGCCCTCGCCGCGCTCGTCGATCTGCCCGCGCTGCGCACGCTCTCGCTCGCCTACACCGACATCACCGACTCCGCCGGCGCCACGCTTGGCAAAATGAGCGGCCTCACCTCGCTCGACCTCACCGGCACCGACGCCGGCAACGAGTCCATGGCCGGGGTCGGCCAACTCGGCGCTCTCGAATTCCTGGGCTTGAGCTACACCCGTGTCACAGACGAGGGGCTCGCCAAGCTCTCCGCGCTCGACAAGTTGCAGACGCTGCACTTGGTCCGTACCTGCATCGAGGACGACGGCATGAGAGCCGTCGCCGCCCTGCCCGCGCTGCGCGACCTCAACCTCGACTACACCGAAGTCTCCGACGAAGGCCTCGCGCTTCTCAGCTCCGAGCAGCCTCTCGAACGCCTCTCACTCGACAGCGCGCACATCTCCGACGAAAGTCTCGGAACCCTCACGCGCCTGCCGCACCTGAAGATGCTCGACCTCTATCACACACTCGTCACAACCGGCGCGAAGGAGAAGCTCGACGTCGCCTTGCCCGAGTGCAAGATCGTCTTCGACGCCGACTCGAGCCGACCCACTCGCCGCCGGAGCTAATCCAACGACATGCGCCTACTCGTCACCCTTCTCGCCTGTGCGCTCACGCTACCCGCCGCCGAGCTCGCCCACACCGACGTCGCCCGCTGGATCGATTCCGTCTCCGGCACGTATGAGCGCGACGCCCAAGGCCACATCGTCGCCGTCGACTTGTCTTCGTCCTGGATCTCCGACGACGACATGGAGCTCATCGCGCGCCTAGACCATCTCGAGCGGCTCAACCTGGCCTACACCTGGATCAGCGACCTCGGCATGGACCGCCTCGAGCCGCTGCGCAACGTCCGCGAGATCGACCTGCGCTACTGCGACTACCTGACCGATGGCGCCGTCATCCCGATGAAGAACTGGTCCAAGCTCGAAGTCTTGAACCTGGAGGGCACCGACGTCACCAGCCGCTCGTTCGAGCACATCGCCAACCTCGAAAACCTGCGCGTGCTCCACGTGGGCCACAGCCGCGTCGAGGACGAAGGTTTCGAGAACCTCGCCTCGCTCTCCAAGCTCGAAGAGATCGGCTTCGGCGGCGACAAGATGAGCGGCCGCGCCCTGCCTCTGCTCAAGATGCTGCCTTCGTTGAAGCGCGTCGTCATCGGCGGCCTGCAACGCACCGACTCGGGCCTCTGGACCGTCGACCTGACCGATTTCAACCTCGACCGCATCGCCGAGCTTACCCAGCTCACCGACCTCGACTTGCACGACTCGAAGATCGGCGACCGCGGTCTGGAGCGCCTCGAAGGCTTGCAGCAGCTCGAACGGCTCGACCTGAGCGGAACGGAAATCGGCGCGAGCGGCGCCCCAGCTTTAGCGAAATTCCAAAACCTCGAATCGCTGCGCCTGTTCGGATGTTCAGAAGCGGGCGACAAAGTCGCCTCCACCGTGCGCAGCTTGGCCAAGCTCCAAACGCTCGACCTGGCCAAAACCGCGCTCACGGACAAGGGCCTAGCCCAGCTCGAAGCCCTCCCCGCTCTGCGCAACCTCTACGTCAGCGAAACCCAAGTCACCCCCGACGGCGTCGCCGCCTTCCGCAAGGCCAATCCCAACGTACACGTCTCCTGGGCGGAACCCGCCTACGCAGTCGAACGCTACAAAAACGTCGCCCCCTGAAGGACACAACAGGGTGCAAGAATGAAGACAGACCACACAGGCCCAAAGCATTTGGAACCCCCTGGTATTCTGAAGTTGGGATCGAATCTAAGGTCCGGACAGCAGAATGTCCGTTTTTGTCGCGATTTGTCCGGGCTAGAGGCCTAATTCAAGTTTGATGCTCTCGGCATAGCCGTCGATCGCCGACAAGCTCACCGCTCCCACGCCCTGGGCAGCAAGCAAATCGCGCACGTCGTCGCCCAACGCATCTTCGGCCACAACCGTCAGGCCGGCGTCAGTCTTGCTGAGCCTGCGGTATTGCTCGAGCACGAAGCTCAGCCGCGCCGCCTGGGCATCGGCCGAACGCAAGCCCAGCGCATGCACGAAGCGTTCTTCCTTGGTCGGCCGCAGGTACTGGAAATCGAACGAAAACGTCAAACCCGAAGCCCCGTAGCGGACCTCGACGTCTCTTTGCATGCCGTGCCCATTACGAAACAGCCCCTGGCGCGCGAACGCCTCGGTCGCCCGCAAGCGCACCCGCCGCCTCCCGCCGGGCCGCTCGACCGGGTCCGCCGGGCTCTCTTCGAGCGGCTGCGGCGTCGCCAGGTAGCAGCCGACCAGCCGTTCGATCTCGACCGTCGCGTCGGCCGCGAAGATCGATTGTGTGTTCGACAAATGCAGCGTATTCGCGAGATTTTCGACAAACGAGTCTAAATATCCGCTGAAATCCTCGCCCAGCAAGCGCCTGTCCTCGAACTCGTCGCGCATCGCCTCGAGCTCAGGGATCGACGCCGCCGGGTTGCAGCGCATCCTGCGAAAGTCGGGCGTAAACCGCGCATCCACGATGCGTCCGTGATGGTCGTAGAGCAGCACAGCGACGTTGTAGAACTCGCCGCTCACCATGTTCGGCGCATAACGCAGCAGCCTGAACGAATAGCGCTCCACGTTAACGCGCCCCCCGGATGCCGCCGCCAACCGCCACTCCGGAAACGGGTCGCGCGAGGCGAGCTTGCTCTTGCGAATCAAATCCGGCGTCTCCTTTCGACGCTCGTACAGCCGCTCGAGCAACGACTCGAGCGCATCCCAATCTTCGTCATACCAATCCGGCGGCACATACTTGTACGCATCGTCCAACACCGAGGGCGGCATGTTGAGAATGCGCCCTAGCCACGGCTCGAAGTCGTCGAAACCCTTGACGCCCTCATAGACCTCTCGGCGCGTGTAAAGGCCCTGCTCAGGGTTGTCGGAGAACTCCCAATGGTGCGCGTTGAAGGCGAAGCCGTGGTCGATCATGTTGGCCACGTAGACCAGAGAGCGAGGTCCGATTTCCGGGTCCTCTTCGATGCGCTCTTGCGAGAGCCAATCCGCCGCCTTCGCCCGAAAGAACACCGCCTGGCGTCCGTCCGCGTTCGAGACCCACTTGTCGAAAGCCACCATCCCCAAAAACGACTCGCGGTTGACCACCATGCGCAGCAGAGTTAGCGGCACATAGTCGTAGATCGCCTGCCGCGTTGGATCCACCGGATACCGCGATCCAAAATGCCGTCCCGGCCGGCAGGGCCGCAGCTCCTTGCCGTGCTCAGTCACCAGCTCCGGCGAAGCTTCGATCAGCTCTTCGGGCGCCTCGACGATCTCCCACGCCGGCACGGGAAGCTGCAGGTAATCAAGCAGCACGTAGCAGATCAGCTCGTTCACCAGCACGCGCGTATGCTGCGGGTTCTCACGGAACTTCACGACGTAGTACTGCCCGTCGTCGGCGAGCAGCATGTGCGAGCTCGACCCGCCCCGCATGCGTTTGATGTGCTGGCGCGCTCGGACGGACATTCCGCCTCCGGTGCTTTCAAAGGGCGCTCCCTTTGATAGTCCAGGCGGCCATTATACGGGTTTTGAGAAGAGAGAAAACAGGCGTTCGGAAATTCGTTCCGAAATGAGAAACAAGTTTTAATCGCCTGTTCCAGCGCGTTCGGAATAGCGAATCGTGAGGGTCGCTCCGGCGCGAATCCGGGGCGAGCTGAGGCTGTTCCAACGCATCAAATCATCGACGCTGACGTTGAAGCGCTTGGCGATCACTTCGAGCGTGTCGCCGGGGCGCACGCGGTAGCTGCTGCCGTTGGCCGGCGGCCGAGTGAGCAAGCGCTGGCCAACTTGCAGCCGAGTCGAGGCGAGCCCGTTC
Organism: Bryobacterales bacterium; assembly: GCA_041394905.1. GTDB lineage: Bacteria > Acidobacteriota > Terriglobia > Bryobacterales > UBA6623 > RI-231. Next base: position 446,706 of record JAWKHJ010000004.1, read on the forward strand.
CAGGCCATGAGGTCGTCAACGCTCACGCCTTGCCGTTGCGCAATCAGGCCGAGCGTGTCGCCGGACTGAACGCGGTAGCTCGACGAGCTCGATGAAGATCCCCCGGAGGACGAAGGCGTGGCCGGCGCCGGCGCGGCGGAAGCCTGCGGGCGGCTCGACGGCGGGCGGACGATCAACGTTTCGCCGGCGACGATGCGGCTATTGCGCATCTTGTTCCAGGAGCGCAGGTCGCTCGCGCTCACGCCGAACCGCTCAGCGATACCGCCGAGAGTGTCGCCCGGCCGAATGCGATATTCCACTTGCGTCGAGCTCGAAGCCGAGGTCGAAACGGAAGCGGAAGCGCGCACCGGCGCGGCCGCCTCGGCGCGGGTTTGCGTCTCACCGGCCGTGCTGACGATCAGAGACTGCCCCGGGCGAATCATGTTCGAGCGGAGCCCGTTCCAGCTCTTGAGGTTGGTGACGCTCGTGCCGAACCGCGAAGCGATGCCGCCCAGGCTGTCGCCCGACCGCACGGTGTAGCGGCGCCCCGTCGACGGCGCCGATTCCTCTTGTGTTTGCGCGACTTGCTCAGGCTCGGACTGGCTCGCGCCGGCGGGGTTGACGATCAGGTAGTCGCCAGCGGTGATGCGGGTACCGCGGATGCCGTTCCAAGCGCGCAGATCGCTGACCGAGACGCCGAAGCGTGCGGCGATCTCGCCTAGGTTGTCACCCGAGCGGATGCGGTATTTGCCGCCGGACGGGGCGGGCGAGGATCCACGCGAGGACGAAGAACTGGAGCTCGAGTGCGTCGAGGTCGAGCCGCCGGGAACCTTCAGGCGATCGCCCACCTGGATACGGGTCGAGCGCAGGCCGTTCCATGACTGCAGCTGCGAAGTGGTCACTCCGTAGCGTCGGGCGATACCGCCCAAGGTGTCGCCACGGCGGACCTGGTACAGGCCGTCTGGCGCGGAGCCCGATGAGGAGCCACCGGAGGACGACCCGACTTCGCCCTCGCGATCGGGGTCGACGATCAAGTAGCGGCCGGCTCGGATGCGCGTATTCGGCAATCCGTTCCAAGCGCGCAACTGTGAGACGGAGACGCCGAAGCGGCGTGCGATCCCGCCCAGCGTATCGCCGCTGGCGATGCGGTAGCGGCCACCGCCGCCGATGGTCGAGCCGCCGGCGCCGCCGCCGTAGCCGCGAAACACCCGCAGCTTCGTCTCGGTCGGAATGTTGATCGACATGCCGGCCGGGACGACTGTCGCGCCCGCCTCGAGTCCGTTCACCGCGATCAGTTGATCAACGCTGACCTTGTGCTTTTTGGCCAAGTCGGCCAACAGCGCGTCCTCGTCGCTGCTGTGGTGGCGCCACTGCATGCGCTTGTCTTCAGGCACGCTCTCGAGCTTCGCGAGGAAGTCTTCCGCAGCGCCCCTGGGCAGATGTAGCTCGTACTCGTAGGGCGGCGTCGCCGAACGCAGCAACGATGAGTTGAGGTCTTCGATCTCGGTCGCGCTCGTGCCGGCGATGTCGGCGATCAGGTCGAGACTGGCCTCCGAAGCGATCGTGACCGTATCGTACTGGCGTTCGGGCGCATAGTCGATCGTGCCGACATCGTACATGTCGAGGTTCTTGTCGACATAGGCCATCGCCAGGATGATCGGCACGTACTCGCGCGTCTGCCGAGGAAGCAACTGCCTGCGGCACATCTCCCAATAGTCGTGCGTGTTGCCGCGCTCGATGGCGCGCGTCACTCGGCCGGGACCGGCATTGTAGGCGGCAAAGGCCAGGTACCAGTCACCGAACTCGATGTAGAGGTCCTTGAGGTGGCGTGCGGCGGCGCGTGTCGCTTTTTCGAAGTCGTAGCGCTCTTCGAGATAGCGGTCCTGGCGCAGACCGTACTGCTTACCGCGGAAAGACATGAACTGCCACATGCCGGTGGCGCGCGCGTAGCTGCGCGCCTTCGGCCGGAAGCCCGACTCGGCTTGGGCAAGATAGAACAGCTCTTTGGGTACGTCCTCTTCTTCGAGGATGCGTTCGATCGACTTGCGGTATGCGCCGGAACGACCCAAGGTGGCTCGCAGCGTTGCGCGCCCACGTCCTTCGGAGAAATGGTTGATCAGGCGCTTGACCTGGTCGTTAAGAGTCAGAGGCAACTGCGACTGCGTCTTCTGCAGCCGCTCTTCCCGCCACGCCGATGTCGACGTCTCGAGATGGATTCCTGCGTGATCTCGTCGAGCAGCGAACCTTCTTCCTCCTCGATCGCGGGCAAGTTGGGATCGAGGAACGCGTGCCGCCATCGACTGCTCGAGCGCGTCGTTGTCCAGCTGGCCTGCAAGCGCATGGACAGCTCATGCTCGCGCCGGGGCGGGAAGGCCGGTGTAACGGCGTTGGCTTGCGCAGCAGGTTGGCCGGAGACCGCGGCCGATCGAGGCGCAGGCGGCGCGGCGACTGGCGCTGTTGCCTGCGCTGGCGCTGGTAGCCGCGGCGGCCGTGGCCTGCGTCTCGGCGACGCCTCCGCAGCGGCAGCCGCTGCAAGGTTGCTGCGGCCGGGGCGCGGGAGGCTGAACGGTTGTTGCGGTCAGGACGACGCCGCCGCATGAAGCCATCAGCGCACAGATCGTGGCCAAGCTCAGGCTGCGACGCGATCTTCCCCGGAAATGTCGGGTCATGGACAAAAAAGAACTCGCCAGACGGGAGCGCAGACCGCCCTCGGGCTTAGCGGCGAGGATTACCGCCAATGCTAGCAAACACAGGGCAAGTTCAATTTGGGACCGCTTCGTCTCGGTCCTGTTTTGGTTCCTCTGATCCCTAAGATAACAAAAAAGCGACTTATTCGTCGTCGGCCTCCTCACCGGAACGCTCTTTGCGCGCCGCTGCCACCACTTTGTCGGCGATCTGTTGCGGCACGAAGTCGTAGTGGTCGAACTCCATGGCGAACGAGCCGCGGCCTTGGGTCATGGAGGTCAGCTCATTGGCGTAGGTCAGCATCTCCGACATCGGCACCTCGGCTTTGATGATCTGGTTCTGGCCCTTGGTGTCCATACCCTGGATGCGCCCGCGGCGCTGGCGAGATCGCCCATCCGAATCCATCGGCGATCTCGACCTTCATTACGGGTTCGAGCAAGGCCGGCTTGGCCTGCTCCATCGCCAAGCGAAAGGCTTTGCGTCCTGCGAGCTTGAAGGCCAGCTCCGACGAGTCGACATCGTGGTAGCTGCCGTCATAGAGCGTGACCTTGAAGTCGACCACGGTGTCCAGCAAGGTAGCCCTTGGCGGCTATTTCCTGAATACCTTTTTCGACAGCCGGGATGTAGGTCTTGGGGATTGCGCCGCCGAAGATTTCGTCGGAGAACTCTCGAAGCCGGCAGCCCCGATCGGTGGATCCATCTTGATCTTGCAATCGCCGAATTGGCCGTGGCCGCCGGTCTGCTTCTTGTGGCGGCCGTGGGCGTCAGCGTGGGTGCGGATGGTCTCGCGGTAGGGAATCTTCGGGGCCTTGAGCTCAACCTCGCAGTGGTAGCGCTTGGCGAGCTTGCTGACGATCACTTCGATGTGCTGCTGGCCGTTGCCGGCGAGCGAGGAACTCGCCCGTTTTGCTCGTCGCGATAGAAGTTGAGCGAAGGGTCCTCTTCGAGCACACGATGGATGGCCGCGCTCAGGCGATCCTCGTCCTGCCGCGTTTTGGGCTCAATGGCGAAGGCGATGGCCGGGCAGGATCTCGGCTTTGGGGAACTCGACCGGCGAATCTTTCGCCCCTAAGCTATCGCCGGAGAGGGTGTCTTTGAGCTTGGCGACGACGCCGATGTCGCCGGCGTGGAGCTCGTCGACGTGCTGCAGCTCTTTGCCCTGCGCTGAGCTGATGCGGGAAAACTTCTCGTGGCCGCCGCGGGTATGGTTCTCGACCGTCTCGTCGTTGTGCAGCACGCCGGAGACCGCTGAAGTAGGTGAGACGGCCGGCGAAAGCGTCGGCGGAAGTCTTGAAGACGAACAGCGCAAGCGGCCCCGCGTCCGTCGATCTTCATCGGGCTGCCGGCGGTCGCGAGCTCGCCGCGATCAGAGGCGAAGCGCGTAGACGACGAGGAAATCCATCAACTTGTCGACGCCCATGTTGTGGCTGCAGGCCGGAGGTGCAGAGCACGGGGAAGATCTCGCCCGAGAGAATGCCTTTCTTGAGCCCGGCGACGAGTTTGTCGATGCGAGAGCTCCATGTTCTTTCGAGGTACTCGTTCAGCAGTTCCTCATCACTCTCAGCCACGGCCTCAGTCAGCGCCTCGCGCGCGGCGGCGACGGCGTCGGCCATGTCGGCGGGAATGTCGATTGCCTTACCTTTGCCGTCGCCGTCCATCTCATAGGCGTAGGCCTTGTTCTCAATGAGGTCGACGACACCCTTGAAGTCGCGTTCGGCGTCGATAGGAAGTTGGACAGGGATGGCGCTGCCCCGAGCACGTCCTTCACCTGCTGGACAGTCCCCTCGAAGTCCGCGCGTTCGCGGGCCATCTTGTTGACGACGACGATGCGCGGGATGCCATAGCCTTCCGCGTAGGACCAAACCTTCTCGGTCTGGACTTCGACTCCGGCGACGGCGTCGACGGTGACGAGGGCGCAGTCGGCGAGCAGCGACGCCTTCGCTTCGTTGATGAAGATGTTGTAGCCGGGGGTGTCGAGGAGGTTGAGCTTGGTCTTGTTCCGCTCGACGTGGGCCAGGGCGGTGGAGATGGAGACCTTGCGGTCGATCTCCTCGTCGTCGAAGTCGGTGACGGTGTTGCCGTCGTCGACGCGCGTTAACGGTGACTCCGGCTGTGTACAACATCGCGGCGACGAGCGTGGTCTTGCCGTGGTCGCCGTGTCCGACGACCGATGTTGCGAATGTCCTTTCCTCCGTAAACCGTCATGTTCAAAACCTTATGAACCTCTTCCTAGAGATGAAGTCCCGACGGTCCCCGAGCAAGGAGGAGCGCCGGGAAACCGCGCCCTGGCGCGGCACAGAGTGTAACCCAACCGTCTTGGATTTGGAAGGCGGGGGCCGCGAATCGGCTTCAGGCGATCTTGCAGGTCTTTTCGCCGGGCAAGCGGTGGCGATTGCGGGCGATGAGCTGGTAGATGGCTTCGCCTAGGGGGCGAAACAGGGGGAAGTAGAGGGCGAGGGCAAGCGCTGCGACCACGGGCAGAGCGCCGGGCCGGAAGGCGTTCGCGGCGAGCAGAAGCGCGGCCAGGACAAGGTAGGTGAGCGGATTGAACAGCGTGATTGCCTGAAAGGCGCGGAAGCCAGGGTAGATACGGCCTTCGACGACGACGTGAGCCGCCTTGGCGAGCGCGTCGCGTGAGATGCCCCAGCGATCTCCCGCCCCGGACTGGAAGGGCTGCCAGTCATAGAGACGGTCGATGTCCAAGCGCTCGAAGAAGCGGCGGGTCGTCTCGCAAAAGCCGCAGTCGCCGTCGTAGAGGACCGTGAGCTGTTCGGTGGGCCATTGGGCGAAGGCGAGGTAGGAAGCCGGCAGGATGAGCGAGAAAAGCGCGCCGTGTCCGCCCAACTCGATCAGCGCGGCGAAGTGAAAAAGCAGGCCGGCCCAAAGGATGAGAGGCCGCGCGCCGAAAGCGGCGAGCAGCAGGCCAATTGCGGCAAAGCCGATCGGCCAGCCGTGCGCCGCGCCCGGCACGCCCCAAACTTGGACGGCAAAGGCGAGGTAGGCCGCCGCCGTGAGCCAACGGAGCCATCCAGGCTCGGCGCCGGCCACCAACAGGAACAAGCCCGCGAACAGAATGACATAGGGCAACGCGCCGTGTACGAGCGCCGCGAGGACGAGAATCGCCGCACCGCTGAGCAGCGCCGAGACCTGCACGCGGCGGTTGAGGAGCAGGGCGAGGCCGGTTCCGATGGCAACACCGGCGAGGACCGCAGGCACGGGCGGCGCGCCGGCTAAGCGCGTCCAGCCGACTCCGGCGAGAGCGCAGAGCGTGACGAGCTTCGCCGCGAGCAGGACGTTCGGCGCCAGCGGGGCTCCCGAGCAGCTGAGGGGATTCCAGGCGAGGCCGGTGTGGGCGGAGGCCACGAGAACCTCAGTCTACTACCCTGCGGGGCGGATGGCGTGACGCCGAGCCCCGGCCTGGACGGCCGGGGTTTTCGTCCCGGTGCGCGAGCCTTCGCCTACGAAGAGTTGCGCTTCCAGTAAATCTTCAGGCCGAACTGCATGATGCGGCGGCCACCCGCGCCGGTGATCTGGCCGAGGCCGCTGCTGCCTAGGCTCTGGCCGGGTAGATCAAACTGTGGCGTGTTGGTGAAGTTGAACATCTCCCAGCGGAACTGAGCGCGCCAGCCTTCTCCCCAGGTGAAGTTCTTGCTCAACATGGCGTCGAAGCTGACAATGCCCGGGCCGTAAACGCCCGGTAAGGTGCGCGACGCGTTGCCGTGGGTGTACTGCGCGGGAACGGCGAAGGCATCCGGGTTGAGCCACGAGAGACCTTTGTTGCCGTTCGAGAGGGCTTGGCCCTTGTCGGAGGCGTAGAGTTGGCTCGAAACGAGGTCCGGGCGCAAGGTCTTGCCGTCGGCGCTGTCGCCCAGGATGTCGCGCGCGCCATTGAGGACTTCGACGCCGAAGGGCGCGCCGGACTGTAGCGTTCCGATGGTCGAAACTTCCCAGCCGCCGAGAATCGAGCTCAAGACCGGATGCCAGTTCGAGCCGAACATCTGGCCCTTTCCGAACGGCAAAAGGAAGATTGGCGCGATGACGATACGGTGGGGCACGCGATTGGTCGAACCGGAACGCTCCGCGCGCAGGTTGTAGATGTTCTGGACCTGATCGTTGTCGCCGAACGAAGCGCCCTGGGACACGATGTTGTCGATCCATTGCGTGTGGGTGTAGGCCACGGTGACGCCAAAGCCGTTCTCGAGGCGCCGCTCAGCTTTGAAGGTGCCGAGCCAGGCGTTGGAGAGGCCCCAGTTCGGCGTGATGATCTGGATCTGCGGCTGGTCGCTGGTGAGGGTCTGCCAGGGACGCAGGAGCAGCTCCGGTACGCCCTGTCCGAGCTTGGGTAAATCCTCCGGGCGGATGTGGTTCAGGTTTATGTTGCCGAACGAGACGTGGCGGCCGAGGTTGGCCATCGCGCCGATCTCGAACAGCCACTTCTTGACCTCGTATTGCACCGTGAGGTTGAAGTTCTCGCTGTAGGGGAAGACGCGGTCCTCGTCGAGGAACTGGACGCTCGAGAGCTCGAAGCGCGTGCCGCGGGCGCCGAAGTTGGGCGTGAGCTCGGACTCGGGAATGGCGTCGAGGGCGCCTTGCGGGATGCCTTCGCCCAGTGTGTAGGGAATCGGGTTTCGGGCTTGGTAGAGGTTGTTAAAGCCCGCAGCGGCGATCTGGATCGTGTTGCGGGTGGACTGGTTGCCGTAATAGAGGCCGACGCCGCCTCGGATGACGAAGTTGTCTTTGCCGGTGGCGCGCCAAGCGAAGCCGAAGCGCGGCGCGATGTTGTTCTTGTCCCACTGCCACAGATACTTGCCGTAGCCATTGCGGTTGGGGAAGGTGAACGTGCCAATGGCGCCTTCGGGGATGCCGTTCTGGCCGGCAAGCGGGCTCGGGCAGTAGAGGCAGAAGCCGTTCATGCGGCCTGTCTTTTCGTGGACGGGCGACTCGACCTCGTAGCGGACGCCGAGGTTGAGGGTCAGGTTCTGCGAAACCTTCCAGTCGTCTTGGAAGTAGCCCGAGTAGTAAAGAATGCTGCGGCTGACCGGCTCGCCTACCTCCGCATTCACGGAGTTGATGCGACCCAAGATAAAGTCGGCGAAGCGGATGCCGGTCTGGTTGTTGCGGCCGCCGTTCGCGTTCCAGGCTTGGGTCCAGCGTCCGTCAAAACCCCATTGGCCGCTGGGTTGAGGACGGCTGAGTTCCTGGCCGTGGAAGCGTGTGAATTGCCCGCCGAACTTGATGGTGTGGCCGCCGGCGGTCTTCGAGAAATTGACCGAGTAGTCCCAGTTGTCGAAGACGGCATCCCGATGGCCGTTGCCGGCGGCTCCAATCTGGTCGACCGGCACCAGGCCGCCTTGGAAGTTGAAGCGGGGGAAAACCTCGCCGCCGACATCCGATAGCACGGGTAGGCCGAACTTCTCGGAGTAGTTCGTGTCGCAGCAGTCGCCCGACTTACGGTCGACGGTGACCTTGTTGAAGCCTACGGTGAAGTCGACCAAAAAAGTGGGCGAGAAGATGTGGGTCGTGTTGACGGCCAGGTTGGTGCGGCGATTGAGAATCGACAAGCCGTTTTGGTCCGCGACTCCAAAGCCTTGCGAGTAGCCGGTCAAATCCTCGTCGGGCTGGGTGCGGATGTAGCGGGCGTAGGACCGAGTGGACGAGTTCCACACATGGTCGACCTTGCCGGTGTAGTAGTCGCGGTTGAGCTGGTTGCCGACGTTCTCCTGCCAGTTCCCTGCATTGTTCGCAACGTTGTTGGCGGTGCGGTTGGCCCCGGGGATGTAGTTGCCGGCGAGAACTTTGGCGGCGACGGGGTCAAAGCGCGAGACCGGGATGATGTTGTTCGCGAACTGAGTCGTCGATTTGGGCGCGGTGAACGTTCCGGTGCCGCTGAGCGGGTCGTGGATCGGCACGACCTTCACCGTGCCGCCGAGGAGCGCGGTTGCGTTGGAGAAGTCGCCTTTCTGAAACTCAGGCAGACCGACGGAGCGAGTACGGACGCTTTGGGTGCGCTCGCGCTGAAAGTCGGAGTTGAAGAAGAAAAAGGTCTTGTTCTTCTTGATGGGGCCGCCGACGGTGGCGCCGAAGTTGTTGCGCCGCAGAGTCGGCTTCTCGTCGTTGTTCCAACCGGCTGCGTCGAGCTTGTCGTTGCGCAGGAACTCGTAGAAGCTGCCCGCGAAGTCGTTGGTACCGCTCTTGGTGACTGCGCTGACGGCGCCGTCTGCGGTGCGTCCGGTGGCGGCGCTCAAGTTGTTCGTCTCGACTTTGAATTCCTGCATGGAGTCGATCGGCGGCGTCATCTCGATGTCCTGGCCGCCTAGGCCGCCGCGGGTGTTGTTGACGCCGTCGATGTAATAGCCGGCCGCCTGGGTGCGCCCACCGCCGAGACCGATATCGCCGCCGTTGTAGTAGGAGCCCGGAACGAGGTTCACGAGGGTGAACACGTTGCGGTTGGGCATCGGCAGCTCGAGGATCTGCTCGACTTGCACCGTGGAGCCGACCGTGGAGCTTGCGGTCTCGACCATGAGAGCGGAGCCGGAGACTTCGATGGTCTCTGTGACAGCGCCGATCTCGAGGGTGAAGGTCTGGTTGATGCTGGAGCCGATGTTGACGCGGAGGCCGCTGACTTCGGCGCGCTTGAAGCCGTCGGCTTCCGCAGCGAGCTTGTAGTCGCCCGGCTGGACTTCCGGAATGCGGAAAGAGCCTTCCGCATCGGTTTCCGCCGAGAGCGCGATGCCGGTATTGACGTTGGTGGCGGTGACACGAGCCCCAGGAATGAGCGCGCCGGTGCCATCCTGAACGAGGCCGACAATGAGACCTCGAGCCGATTGGGCATTCGCTGTGTTGAGCGAAAGGAGAAGGCAGCAGGCGACAAGCAGGGCCTGCTTCAATTTGGCCTGAAAATCCACGATATCCCCCAAAATTCGACGCGCGAAGTCGCGCCGATTCCCAGGGGATAACTAGAGCAGCTTTGAGGGGGAGCCGGAACTACCCAAGAGAGGTCAATCCCGCACCAGAAAATTCGCTAATAAGAAACGCGATGTAAACGTAGCCCTGCTTAGGGATGGAGTTATCGGCCGCGTTCGTAGGCTTCAAGCTGAGCGCGGGCTTGCGCTACGGCGGCTTGGGCTTGTTCGATGTTGTTGTCACGCTTCTGGCGCGTGAGGGTCTCGGTGGCGCGCGCGAGCGCTTCGCGGGCGCGCTCCACGTCGACTTCGTTGGCCCAGGCGGCGGAAGTTGTCAGCACGCGGACACGGTCCGGTAACACTTCCATGATCCCTTCGTGGATGGCGATGTAGCGTTCGCCCGAGCTTTGCTTGAACGAAAGCACGCCCGAGCCCAACTGCGTGAGCAGCGGGGCGTGACCGGGCAGCACGCCCAGGTAGCCATCCGCCGCCGGCGCCTGCACTTCGTCGACGTCCTCGTCGAGAAGCTGGCGGTCAGGGGCGGCGACTTCCAGACGCAGCTTGCCGGCCATGGTTTAGGCGGCCTCCATCAACTTCTTGCCGTTCTCGACCGCTTCTTCGATCGAGCCGCACATGTAGAAAGCCTGCTCGGGCAGGTCGTCGTGCTTGCCCTCGGCGATCTCGCGGAACGAGCGGATGGTGTCGGCTACTGGCACGTACTTGCCCGGGCGGCCGGTGAACTGCTCGGCGACGTGGAAGGGCTGTGAGAGGAAGCGCTGGATCTTGCGTGCGCGCGAGACGGTGAGCTTGTCGTCCTCGGAGAGCTCGTCGACGCCGAGGATGGCGATGATGTCTTGCAGCTCCTTGTAGCGCTGCAGGATGCCTTTCACGGTTTGCGCAACGTTGTAGTGCTCTTCGCCAACGACGTTGGGGTCGAGAATGCGCGAGGTCGACGCCAGCGGATCGACCGCCGGGTAGATGCCCATCTCGGAGATGGCGCGTGAGAGGTTGGTGGTCGCGTCCAAGTGCGCGAAGGTCGTTGCAGGGGCCGGGTCGGTGTAGTCGTCGGCGGGCACGTAGACGGCCTGCACGGAGGTGATCGAACCGTTCTTGGTGGAGGTGATGCGCTCTTCGAGGGCGCCCATCTCAGAAGCCAAGTTCGGCTGGTAGCCCACCGCCGACGGCATGCGGCCGAGCAGCGCCGACACTTCCGAGCCGGCCTGCGTGAAGCGGAAAATGTTGTCGACGAAGAGCAGGGTGTCCTGGTTTTCGACGTCGCGGAAATACTCGGCGACGGTCAGACCGGTAAGGCCGACGCGCAGGCGCGCTCCCGGCGGCTCGGTCATCTGGCCGTAGATCAGGGCCACTTTGGACTTTTCGTAGTCCTTCGGGTCGAGCACGCCCGACTCCTGCATTTCGTGCCAGAGGTCGTTGCCCTCGCGAGTACGCTCGCCCACGCCCGCGAACACCGAAACACCGCCGTGCTTGAGCGCGATGTTGTTGATCAGCTCCATGATGACGACGGTCTTGCCAACGCCAGCGCCGCCGAACAGGCCGATCTTGCCGCCCTTGAGGAAGGGTTGAATCAGATCGACAACCTTGATGCCCGTCTCGAGCATCTCCTGCGAAGTGGACTGATCCTCGAGCGAGGGAGCGGGACGGTGGATCGGGAAGCGCTGCTTGGTCTCGACCGGGCCCATCTGGTCGACCGGCTCGCCGATGACGTTGAGCACGCGACCGAGCACCTGCGGACCAACGGGAACCGAAATCGGCTCGCCGAGGTCAATTGCTTTCATTCCGCGGACCATGCCGTCCGTCGCCTCCATGGCAACGGTGCGGACACGGCCTTCGCCCAAGTGTTGCTGGACCTCGCAGACGACCGAGATGGGCTCGGGGACGTCAAAGCCCTCGCTCGAGATGCGAATGGCGTTGTAGATGTCCGGCAGATGGCCTTCGCTGAACTGGACGTCGACCGCCGGGCCGGCGACCTGAATGACTTTTCCGATTTTCGACATTTCGGTTGATCCGTTTTCGGTTGATCCGTTGAGCGGGTTATTCCTGCGCGGCGGCGCCACTGACGATCTCGATGATCTCGGTCGTGATGGCGGCCTGGCGCACGCGGTTCAAGTGCAGCGTCAGCTTCTCGATGACTTCGCCGGCGTTGCGGGTAGCGGCATCCATCGCCGTCATCCGTGCGGCGTGCTCGGAAGCGGCTGACTCGAGCATGGCCTGGTAGACCTGCACTTCGACGTAGCGCGGCAGCAGCGTGCGGAACATCTCCTGGGGCGGCTGCGCGTAGATGTAGTCCGTCGTCGAAGCGCTTTCGGTTTGGGCCGGAGGCTCGATCGGCAGCAAGCGGCTCAACACGGGGGTTTGCGACAACGCGCTCTTGAACTCCGCATTGATCAAATAGACAGCGTCATATTTGCCCGCGGTGAAGCCTTCGATCACACGCTTCGCGATCTGTTCCGCAGTGGCGAACTCGACGCGGCTGAAGACGTTGATCCACTCTCCCGCGATGGGATACTTACGCCGAGCGTAGAAGTCGCGGCCTTTCTTGCCAATCAGCTCGAGCGAGACGTTCTTGTCTTGCTTGGAGGCGAGGAACAGCCGCGCTTCCTTGAGGATGTTGGCATTGAAGGCGCCGGCCAGACCTTTGTCACCCGAGAGCAACAGCAGCAGGACGTTCTTCTCTTCGCGCTGGGCGAGCAAGGGGTGGTCGAGGGAATCCGACTCACCGGCGGCTTTGCCGAGCACGCTCGAGAGGATGTCGCGCAAGAGCCGCGCATAGGGACGCGACTCGACTACGGACTGCTGAGCGCGGCGCAGCTTGGCCGCCGCGACCATCTTCATCGCCTTGGTGATCTGCTCGGTGTTCTTGACCGAGCGAATCCGGCGCCGCAGATCGATCAGGTTCGCCATGACGCGAGCTAGAACGCCACCTTTTGGATGTTGTGCTTTGTCACGAAGTTCTCTTTGAACTCGGTGAGAGCGGCCTTGAGCGCGGCGGACGTGTCGTCGGCCAGATCCTTGGTCTCCCGGATCTTGGCGAGCACGCCGCCGTCGCCTTGCCGGTCGAGGAACTGATAGAGCTCGGCCTCGAACGGCTGGATGGCGCTGATCGGCAGATCGTCGAGGAAGCCGTTGGTGGCCGCGAACAGCATCGCCACCTGCTTTTCGAACGGCAACGGCGAGTACTGCTTCTGCTTCAGCGATTCAACGAGACGCTCGCCGCGGTGCAGCTGCCGCTGCGAAGCCCGGTCAAGCTCGGAGCCGAACTGCGCGAAGGCCGCCAGGTTGCGGTACTGCGCTAGTTCCAGGCGCAGCGTGCCGGCGACCTTCTTCATCGCCTTGGTCTGCGCCGCGCCGCCGACGCGGCTGACCGACAGGCCGACGTTCACGGCCGGACGGATATTCGCGTTGAACAGGTCGGCCTCGAGGTAGATCTGGCCGTCAGTAATGGAGATGACGTTGGTCGGAATGTAGGCCGAAACGTCGCCGGCCTGGGTCTCGATGAAGGGCAGCGCCGTCAAAGAGCCCGCGCCCATCGAGTCGCTGACCTTGGCGGCGCGCTCGAGCAGGCGGCTGTGCAAGTAGAACACGTCGCCGGGGTAGGCTTCGCGGCCCGGCGGGCGGCGCAGCAGCAGCGAAATCTCGCGGTAGGCGGCGGCGTGCTTGGACAAATCGTCGTAGACGCAAAGCGCGTGCTGCGAGTTGTCGCGGAAGTACTCGCCCATGGCGCAGCCGGCGTAGGGCGCTAGGTACTGCATGGGAGCCGGGTCGGACGCCGACGCGACTACAACGATCGAGTACTCCATCGCGCCGTGATCTTCGAGCGTCTTGACGACCTGCGCGACCGTAGAGCGCTTCTGACCGATAGCGACGTAAATGCAGATCAGGTCGCCGCCCTTCTGGTTGAGAATCGTGTCGACGGCGATGGCGGTCTTACCCGTCTGGCGGTCGCCAATGACGAGCTCGCGCTGGCCGCGGCCGACCGGGATCATCGCGTCGATGGCCTTGATTCCCGTCTGCATCGGCTCTTTGACCGACTTGCGGTAGACGACGCCGGGCGCGATGCGCTCGACCGGCAGGTACTGATCGGTTTCGATCGGACCCTTGCCGTCGAGCGGGTTGCCGAGCGCGTCAACCACGCGGCCAATCAACGCTTTGCCGACCGGCACCGAAATGATGCGGCCGGTACGCTTGACCTCGTCGCCTTCGCGGAGCTTGGTGTAATCGCCAAGCAACACCGCGCCGACCTGGTCTTCTTCCAGGTTCATGGCGATGCCGGAGACTCCGTGCGGAAAATCGAGCATCTCGCCGGCCATCACGTTGTCGAGTCCGTGCAAGCGGGCGATGCCGTCGCCGAGCGCGATGATCGAGCCGACTTCGGAGACCTGTACGGCGCTCTCGTAGTTCTCGATTTGATCGCGAATCAGCTTGGAGATTTCTTCAGCGCTGATCTGGGCCATTGGGTTTCTTCTTAGACTCCAGCAGTTAGTGTCCGTCCGACATGGCGCGGTCGAGCGCGGCGAGTTGCGCGCGCAGCGAGCCGTCATACACTTTGCCGCCCACGCGGATAATCGAGCCGCCGAGCAGCGACTCGTCCGACGTGAAGTCAGCCTCGACGGCCTTGCCGGTCAACCGGCGGAACTTCTCGATGACTTGATTGCGTTGATCGTCCGGCATGGGCAGAGCGGACGAGACGTGAATCCGCGCCACACCGCGGCGTTCGTCGAGAACGGCGGCGTAGGCTGCGACGACCTCAGCGAGCGCGCCCATGCGGTGGTGATCGATCAGGATGAAAAGCAGGTTGCGTACCGCCGGGCCAACCCCGATACGTTGCGCAAGCGCTCCCGTCAAATTCTTCTTCTGCGGCGTCGCCGCAGCGGGCGAGGTCAGCACATTGCGCAACTCGGCGGACTCGCGCGTCAGACCTTCGAAAGCGCGCAACTGTTCAAGCGCGCTCTCGGGCGATTGCATCGCACCGGGCTTGACGAGCACATCCGCAAGCGCGGCGGCGTAACGATTGGCGATGGCGGACGCCATAAAAACTCTCTACGATTTTCGACGGAACGCCTCGCGACCTCAACCCCGTGCCGTTACCTGCCCGCAATCCCGGTGAGACCGCGCCGGCTGAAGCCTAAGCGCTCGATCCCCTGGAGATCATCGAAAGGAAGGAAAACCCGAAAACGGTCGACCTGAAAAGGCTGAAACCGTGAAGCTTCTTCCCATGATAGCCGAAATTCGGGGGCAATGACGAGCCCCTGCGCCCGACTCTCGCTTGCGGAAAACATTCCTCCAATGCAGGCGGGGGCTCAAACAAACATTGCCATACTATATTGTTTCCGATAAACTCCGTTAGTGCGCGAGTCTTCGCGGCGCCTTAAGGTAGAGAGGATCGGTAGCCGTTGAGCATCCACGAGGATACCGTGTCGAGTGGCTTACCGCACTTGCCTGACCCTCACGAACACGAGAGCGTGGTCGAAAGGCGATGTGCGGGCTGCGGCTTTTGGAACGACGCGGCCGAGGCGCGCTGCCAGCGTTGTGGCCGCAAGCTCGAGACCTCGCTGGGCGCGGAAGGGCGACGCGAGCTCGAGGAAACCGAAACGCTGCCAGGACCATCCATCCCCGTAGCGGCTGAGCCGAAACCCGCCCCCGAGCCCGAGTGGAAAGAAGAGCTGCAGCGTCGCTTGGCGGGCTACCGCGAGCGCAAAGCGGCTTTTGACGAGACCGCCGATTTGGAAAAACCGGAATTGCCGGAAAAACACTTACCCTTGCTGGCGAAGCTCGACAAAGAGCCGCTGCCGCCCCCCCGGCGCGAAGATATCTCTCCGCTGCCCCCGCCGCGGCGCGAGCATGCGGAATCGAGACACTCGGAGCCGAGGCGAGAGAGGGAGAAGGAGCCGATCCGGCGGCTGGCTGAGCCGCCAATCGTCGACCGGCTGCTAGTCCATCCGCCAACCGGTCCCGCGCCATCGGCGCCGGTGCGGCCTCCAGTCGAAGAATTGCAGGCGCCGATCCGTTACCGCTTCATCGCGGGGCTGCTCGACGTCTGCGTGGTAGCGTTGGCGCTGGGAGTATTCCTGGCGGTGATGCACCTGCTAAACCCGGCCGTGCTGAAAGGGCCGAATCGCTGGGCCGTCGCGGGCGGCGGGTTCTTGGGCTTGCTCGTGATCTATTGGGTGGCCTACCTGCGCTTACTAGGCTCGACGGCGGGCATGATCTGGACCGGGCTGCGCGTGGTGAACCTGGACGGGGAGCCGCCGGACTACATCAGCGCTGGACGCGCACTCGGTACCGTGCTGAGCGCGGCGGCGTTGAGCATGGCTTCTTGTGGTCGCTGTTCGACGAACAGCACTTCACCCGGCATGACCGAGTGTCGAAGACCTTCGTCAGCGTGAACAACTAGCGCAGGCCGATGAAGGCCAGCATGCGGCCGGCGCATGCACCGTCGCGACGGTGGGAGTGGAAACGCTCGGCTTCGCTGAAGCTGCAGTGGACGCCGCCGTGGATGTTCTCTTCCTCAAACCGGAAGCGAGGAGTTGGAGGCGATTCGCCGCGGCTAGATCGACGATGCGGCTTGGCGCGGCCTTCGCGCAGGACTGCACCGGCGTCGAAATGCGACGCTACCTCTTGCCCGACTTCGTACTGCTCGGCGGAGATGCAGGGGCCGATGACGGCTGAGGTCTCCCGGTCGGCTGCCGTAGCTTCGATTCATCGCTTCGACCGCGAGCGCGGCGATGCGCGCCGCCGAACCGCGCCAGCCCGCATGGACCGCAGCGACGGCGCGGCGCTCGGGGTCAACGAGCAGCAGCGGGAGGCAGTCGGCGATGCGAACGCCGATGGTTTCGCCGGCTGTGGCGCTCGTGAGGCCGTCGCCTTCCGTGCGCGGCTCGTCACCGGAGATTGCGCCGTCGGCGGGAGATAAGTCCGAATGCATAGGAGCGTGACAACCTTGCCGGGAACGCCGAGCATTTCGGCGGCTTGCTCGGCGGGACGGTCACGAAAGTCGCCGGAGGCGCGTGTGGAGAAAGCCGTGACGCAGCCAGGGGCGCTCGCCCCAAGGGTTGAAGCGAAGCAAACCGTGGGAATCGATGGAAAAACTCATGCTCGGCTGTGAGCGCGCACGGGCGGACGCGCCGCTTCGGCGAAGAATCGCTCGACGTCTTCGCGCACGGTCGAGAACGTATAGTCGGGCAGCGAATCAGAAAAAGATGCGGCCGTAGCGCTGCTTGACGATGCGCGTATCGAGCAGGCAAACGGCGCCGCGGTCGCTCGAGGACCGGATCAGCCGCCCGAAGCCTTGCTTGAGCGACAGCACGGCGTCGGGGATCTGGTATTCGACGAAGGGATTGCCGCCGGCTTGGCGCACGGCCCGAATGCGGGCTTCGACGACCGGGTCGGAGGGTACGGCGAAGGGCAACTTGTCGATGATCACGAGGCTGAGCTGGTCGCCGGGAACGTCGACTCCCGTGCCAAAAGCTCGCGGTAGCGAACAAGATGCAATTAGGCGTCGCGCGGAACTTGTCGAGCAAGGCCGAGTTCGGCGCCTCGCCCTGCATCAGCACGGGGTAGTCGACGAGAAGCGAGACGTACTCGTGGACGGCGCGCATCTGCTGGTAGCTCGTGAAAGGCACGAAGGCGCGTCCTTCGCTCAAGCGCAGTAGTTGCAACACCTCGTCTGAGGCTGCCTTGGTGAACTGCGGCGAGCGCGGGTCGGGCATCTGCTCGGGCACATAGAAGAGCGCCTGCTTGGTGTAGTCGAAGTGGCCGGGGACGATGAGGTCGCGCGTCGGAGAGGCCGAGCCGCTTGCGCACGTAATCGAACGAGCCGTCGACGGCGAGCGTGGCGGAGGTGAGAATGACGGCGGGGAGCTCGCCGAAGAGCCGCTGCGAGAGAATCTCGGCGACGTCGATCGGCGTGGCTTGCAGGAAAACGCCGCGCCCGCGCTTCTCCATCCAGTAAACGTAGCGCTCGTCGTCGCCTTCCACAGGCATCTTGAGCGCAGTCTGGTGTTCGGCGGTGCGGCGCTCGGTGTCACCTCGTCGGCCTTGCTCTCTCGGCGAGCTTGAGCTCGGCGGCGAGGGTGTCGAGCGCGGCGGAAGAAGGCGGAGTGCTCGTCGGGGGAAGCGCTCGAGAAAGCCCTTGCGGTCGCGGAATGCCTGGCGGCCCTCGATCTTCTCGAATAGCTCGAAGCCAGACGAGTAGGCGGCGACCATATCGAGCGCGCGATCGAGACCTTTCGATCGAAATCCCAGGCGTGCGCGGCGTTGCGCGTGTCACGGACGAGCTCTTCGTAGCGATAGTTCGAGACCTGGATGCCGAAGTGCTGGCCGGCGACCTCTTCGATCTCGTGGGCCTCGTCGAAGATGACGGTGGCCTGTTGGTCAGGGATGATCGAGCCGAAGTCGTCCTCGCGCAGGGCGAGGTCGGCGAAGAAGAGGTGGTGATTGACGATGATGATGTCCGATTCGGCGGCCTTCTGGTGCATCTTGGTGATGAAGCAGCGGTCGAATTGCGGACACTTCGATCCGGTACACATCTCGCGGCGGGCGTCGAGCTTGTGCCAGGTGGAGGAGTCGGGGCGCAGCTCGATGAGCTCGGCGCGGTCGCCAGTCTCGGTTTCGGGCTCCCATTGCTTGATGCGGCCGAACTCTTCGATCTCTTCGAAGCCTGTGAGATGGGACGTTTTTCGGCCTCGTAGAGCTTCTCGCGGCAAAGGTAGTTTTGGCGTCCCTTCATGTAGGCGACGCGCAGCTCGCGGCCGAGCGCATCGGCGAGGAAGGGGACATCTTTGTAGAAGAGCTGCTCTTGGAGGTTCTTGGTGCCGGTGGAGATGACAACGCGCTTGCCGGAGGCGATGACGGGGACGAGGTACGCGAGGAGGTCTTGCCGGTGCCAGTGCCCGCTTCGACGATCAGGTGGCGCTTTTCGTCGAGGCACTGCTCGATTTCGAGGGCCATCTCGAGCTGACTTCAGCCGGAACTCGTAGCGCGGATGGCGCTGGGAAAGCAGGCCGCCGCGCCGGAAGAACGGGCGGAGCTTGAGAGTCCCAGGCGAGCCGTGGCCGAGCAGGTGCATCAGGAAGTTTCAGGGATGGCAGGCGGGGGTCGGTGGCCGCGCCCTTCTTCGCGGTCGGGGACTGTCACTTTCGAGAGCTCGACGACGTACCGGCGCGGGGGTGGAGTCGGAGCCGCAGGCGCAAGCCTGCGGTACGTTCGCAAAAGCTCAGCCCGTTGCGACCTACCGCACCCTCGCGGGCGCGGCTCTATTTTTGGGAGGTCCCAGGCCGGCTACTCGATCGTGAGGCGGACGGGGTTGCTGAGCTGGCCGTCTGCTTGGAGGACGACCTCGACTTCGCCGGCCGGCCAAGCTAGGCGAGAGGCGCACGTTGATCTGATCGACGCCGGCGAACTGGCCTTGGGCGCCGGCGAAGAGCCACGATCCGCGAGCTCGCCGCCGACCGTGGCCGTGACGCCAGAAGCGAAGCGCACGCCTTGGCCAGCTAAGGCACCAGCACCGCGCCGTCTCCGCTGACGTCAACAGGGGCCGCTACGTAGCGGCCCAGCACAGAGTCGAACTCGGCGACCGCGGAATTGTCTGCGAGCCGTCTCCTGCCGCGCGGACGGCCTGCGCCGCCGCAAATCCTGAGCCGCTGGCGTTCGCCGCAAACAGCGCCGGGGCGACCGCGGCGACTTGCAAGCGCCCTGTGCAACGGTCGAGCCGTTCCAGCGGACGGAAACCGTCGCCTCGCCGAAGCGCCGTTCCGGCCGGGATTTGGCCAGTTGATCTGTCCGGCAGAGACGAACAGCAGCGGCGCTTCGCGCTCAACTCCAGCGCTGTCGCGGACCAGGATCGAGACGCCACCGAGCGCCGTCGGCAAGGGCAACGTGGTCGCCGCTTGGGTGGTGAGCGAAAGATTCGGGCCAAAGCCGCTGACTAGACTCTCGGGCGAGAAGCGCGCGGAGAAAACTCGCAGCGGAAACGCTCGAGAGCAGGGGCGGTTGCGCGGGGCCTGCCGACGTGTCCGCCGGGGCGAAAATGGTGAGGCGGAACGACGGGCTCGCCGTGACGCCCCCGTCGTCGCGCCGCAGGTACCAGCGCCCGAAGAACGTTTGGCCGGCGAGGCTCGCGTCGTCGGGAATGGGAACGAGAGCGAGGCGTGCTTGCGGTCAGCGCCTTCGGTGGCGGCGACTCCCCGGAAGAGCTTGGCCGTAGCCGGAATCGTGGGCCCAGGGCCTGGGTCCGTGTCATCGAGCACGAGGGTGGCTTGGTCGCCGCCGGGCGCATTGGCCACGGCGACGGTGAAGCTGGGGTTGCCGACGACGGGAGGCTCGAGGACGTGATCTCGATGCCTGAGCCGTCCTGCTCGATGACGGGGACGCGGGCGGACTCGGTGTAAAGCGCCGGGCAGTCCGAACAGCAGCGCCTGCTCGGCAGCAAGCGGTCGTCGGTGAGCGAGCGCTCGAGGAAAGGCGAGCAGATCGGCCTTCTCCTGGTCGCTGAGCTTCATCGGCTTGACGAAGTTCGAGTCCTTGTTGGGCGACGTGAAGTCGCCGCCGCGGTGTAGAACTCGACGACGTCCGAAAAGCGTGGCGAAGGCGCCGGTGTGCATGAACGGGCCGCGCAGGGCGACGTTGCGCAGGCTCTGCGTACGCATCTTGCCGAGGTCCGCGCAGTCGCGGCCCGTTTCAAACGGCCTGGGTCTTCGAGTGTCCGGCCGTACGCCGATGTAGCGGAAACGGTTGTCGCCGATCAGGTTGCCGCGGTGGCACTCGGCGCAGAAGCGGGACAGGAAGAGCTCCTTGCCCCGCGCCTCGTCCGCGGGCATCGGCTCAATCTCGGCGGCGTAGCGGTCGATCTTGGCGCGGTCCGAGAACAAGGTCCGCTCGTAGCTGGCCATCGCGAAGGCCATGCGCACGGGAGTGACCTCCGGGGCTGCCGCCGAAGGCTTCCGCAAAGAGCTCCGGGTAAGAACGTCCCCCGATCCAGGTCAAGGAAGGCGCGCCGGGATCGAGGGCGAGAGCGCGAGCGGTTGCGACTGCTCGACGCGGGCGACGACCTGGTCCCAGGTTCGGCCCATGTGGCTCATCTCGGCCTCGTTCATGATCGGCATGAGCGATTGCGATTCGAGCGCGCCACCGGTCTCGAGTACGGTCTCGCCGTTGACGGGGTCGGAGAAGCGATTGGTCGCCTTACCGTCCCAGAGCAGGCCGAAGTCGGTGAACGCAGCCTCAAAGACGGGTTGCGCCTTGCGGTGGGTGACCTGCTCGCGGAAGCCGAAGGCATCGGACCAGGCGTAGGTTCCGTCAGCGCGGTTGAGCGGTACGCCGGGGGAGCCGAAGATGTCGTCGTCGTCACCAAATACGCCGTTGGGGCCGGGATTCCTGGAATGATCGGAACCGACGATGGCGCGCGGGTCGGAGCCGCCTTTGCGCGGGCGGTGGCAGGTGCCGCAAGCGACGGTGCGGGTCGAGGAAAGCTGCTCGTCCCAGAACAGCGTCTTGCCGAGATAGATCTTCGCGCCGGTGATCGGATTTTCGGCCGGCGCGGGCGGAGGCTCGGGCGGACCGATAGGCCCGTAGGCGCTGGTCTTGCCTGCGGCAACCGAGCCTTGGTCCGGCGCGCTGAGCGGGCTCTCGCCCGTGGCGCCAACGGCCTGCACCCAGTAGAAATAGGGCTGCCCCGGCACGACTCCGCGGTCGAAGTAAAGCAGCGACGGCGTCGTGCCGACCACCTGCGCCTGAGCGGAGTCGTTCGCCGAGGCGCGGTAGATGCGGTAGCTTTGCGCGCCGCGGACGTGCTCCCAGGCCAGGCCGATGCGGGTGGTGTAAGCCGCGTCGGAGGCGTCGAGACCGGTAGGCGCAGAGACAGGCACTTGCGCCGCGGCCGAGCAGACAACGAGCAAAGCTGGAAGGAACCGCCGCATTCCCCGCAAACTCCTATTATGCCCTGGGGTTGGCGGCCTGCCTACAATGGGGCCATGACGCGTCGATCGATCCTGCACGCCCCGCTCGCCGCCGCAGCCGCGGCCGGCGCGGCCCAAGCCCAGGGCAAGCCCGGCAACATCGTGATCTCGAGCCACAACGGCATGTTCTGCTGCAAGGTGGCGATGGACATCCTGCAAGCCGGCGGCGATACGCTCGACGCGGTGATCGCCGGGGTGAACACGGTCGAGCTCGATCCAGAAGACCCCTCGGTCGGCTACGGCGGACTGCCGAACGAAGACGGCGTGGTCGAGCTCGACTCCTGCGTGATGCACGGGCCGACGCGGCGGGCCGGCTCAGTGGCCTCGCTGCACGGCATCAAGACGCCGTCGAAGATCGCCAAGCTCGTGATGGAGCGCTCCGACCACGTGATGATGGTGGGCGAAGGCGCGCTGCGCTTCGCCAAGGCGCACGGCTACCAAGAAGAGAACCTGCTGACCGAGCGCGCGCGGCTGGCTTGGCTGGTGTGGAAGGAGTCTCTGGGCACGGACTGGGGTCCGGGGCTCGATGCGCCTCCGGGAGACAAGGGCGCGCAACTGCTCGAGATGGTCCCGGGAGCGAAGCCGGGATGGCTGGCCTGGGCGCAGGACTTAGCCATTCACCCGACGACGGGCACGATCAACTGCCTCGCGCTGAACACGCAGGGCGAGATGTCGGGCGTGACGACGACGTCTGGGCTGGCGTGGAAGATCCCGGGGCGCGTGGGCGACTCGCCGCTGATCGGCGCGGGGCTGTACGTCGACCAAGACGTGGGCGCGGGCGGCTCGACGGGGCGGGGTGAAGAGGCGATCCGGGTGTGCGGCTCGCACACGATCGTCGAGAACATGCGCCACGGCATGTCAGCCGAAGAAGCAGTGCTCGACACGATCAAGCGCGTGGCGCGGAACTACGACAACGACCGCAAGCGCCTTGAGCAGTTCGACCTGTTCTTCTATGCGCTGCGCAAGGACGGCGACCACGCCGCCGGCACGCTCTGGAGCTCGGAGCGCAGCCAGAACGGCAAGCGGCAGTTCGTGGTCAACGACGGCTCAGGTAGCCGGTTGAAGGACGCGGTGTACCTGCTCGAGCGATAGCGGGCCCGAAGAATCGGGACGCTTACGGCGTCGTTCCAGCCCATTGCGCGTCGAGCTGGATTCCCAGCGCGGCGCACTCTTGCACCATCGCGACAGCGCGTGTGTTCGCCGACCCGCTCACCTTCGAGGCGGCTTGGTAGAAGCGGTCTTTGATCTCCTTGAGCGTTAAGGGCTTCTTGACGACCAACGCGTCCACGTCCGCGCCGGCGTTGTAGGTGGCCGCCAGAGCCTTGTCGGTGGCCTCCTTCAGGCGCTTTTCCGCAGCCTCTCGGGCGGCATCTTGCGCGGCTTTCGCCGCCGCTCCGCCGGTCGCGTCTTGCAGGCCTTCCTTGGCCAGCTTCTCTGACAGCTCTTGCGCGGCTTGCTCGGCCGCTTCCTTCGCAGCTCGATCCGCCGCCGCTTGGATGCCTTTCTTGGTGATCTTCTCCTGGATCGGGGTGAAGACCGCACTCTTGAGCATCTCTTTGACCGCGGCTTTCTGCGTCGCCAGGTCCGCCGCGAGCTTGGTCAGCCGGTCGACGTTCTTCTGAATGCCCTTCGCCAGCCCTTTTCCGACCTTTTTGCCTGCGACCTCCACGCCTTCTTCGGCTGCTTTCTTGAGGGCGTTCTTGGCGGCCAGCTTGGTACTGTCTTTCAAGGTGTCGATCGCGCTGTAGCCGCCCAGGGTTGCGATGCTGGCGATCATCTCGAACGGGGCGGTGACCATCTCGGTAATCGCCAGTCCGCAAGCGACTTCCGACGTCGCGCACCCGGCGCCGCAGGGCGTGCTGTAGCGGCCTGTGCATCCGCCCCAGCAGACCGGCCCCACGCCGGTGTAGTCGGGGTTGCCGCAGTTCTGGTAGCACAGTCCGGCGTCGAAGTTGGGGTGGCTCGCGCGGCATTGGTTGGGAATCTGTCCGGCCCCGCGTCCCTGCGAGACGGTCGCGTCGGTCCAGCAAACCGGCCCCACGCCGTGATAGCCCTGCGGGCAAGCCGGGTAGCACAGGCCACCCTGCATTTCGGGGGCATGGCTTGGGCAACCGTTGGGGACGACGCCCACGCCCCGGCCTTGGGAGGGTTTCTTGCACGACACGCCGATGTCTTCCCAGCCGGCCGGGCAGCCTTGGGTCTGGCAGAAGTTCACGGTCGTCATCTCGAAGCCGGCTTTGCACTTGGGATAGTGGATCAACCCTTTCTGCTCGCACCCACCGACGTCGGCGTGCTCCTTGTCGCAGAGCTGCTTGTCCCAGATGGCGTAGCCGGCGCCGCGGTTGTAGGTGATCTTGCCGCAATAGAGGCCGTCGTCGCGGTAGGCGCCGCCGGGGCAATCCTGGTAGCAGACCGTGCCTTCGGCTCTCCATCCGGCGGGGCAGCCCTGGTAGCAGAGGCCCGCCTCTTGAATGGGATGTGTGCTGGGGCACTGGTTCGGCGCGAATCCGGCGCCGCGGCCCATCGAGACTTGTTGGTTGGTCCAGCAGACCGGCCCTACGCCGTACATTCCGGCCGGGCAAGGCTCGTAGCACAAGCCATCTTGCGCGTCCGGCAGCGTGGGGTCGCAGGCAATGGGCACCGTGCCGACGCCGCGGCCCTGGGAGGCGCGCCAGCAGATGTCGCCGCGGCTGCGCTCGGCTTCTTTCGAGCCGCAAAGCGGGTGCAGGTAAGCCGAAACGACTCCCGCCACGCCGATCGGATCGACCACGCCGACGATGTCGAGCACCTGGCGGGCGATGTCGAAGCTTTGCCACTCCGGCTCGGTTTGCAGCTCGATGTTGTCGACGGGAACGGCGCGCAGTCCGGGCTCGATCGTGATGACGCCGGGGCCGCCCAGATAGTGGTCCTTGATCTTGTAGCTGCCGGGCACGCCCGGGAAGACGATCAGCTTGCCGATCACCAGAGGGTTCACTTCTCCGTCGACGGGCACGGACGTGGCGCCAGCCGTCAGGGTCTGCCCCGGATCGTTCACCAGATATCCCGCAGGGACGAGCTCGGCGGGGTCGACCTCCTCGACGGGCTCTTGGCTCTCGAACGTCGCCATCACGTTGAGCAGGTCCGCGGTGCTCACGTTCGCGACCGAGACGCCGGTCTGCTGCTGCGTTTCGTAGAGCAATTCGGCCCATTGATCCAGCAGCTTATTGCGCGCTTCGGCTTCCTTCGCCTTGTCGACGACAGTGCTTGCACCCGAAGAGGCCGTCTGCAAGAGCGAACACACCGTGCCAACGGACACGGGCTTACCCGGGCCGGTATCGACGGTCTTGCCGACCGCTATGTTCGCGCCCTTGGCGGCGAGGCCGGTCACCGGCGCGATGATGGCGCCCGGGTCCGAGCCCGTCGCGTCCGGCGCGGGCAGGGTGGCCTTCGCCCACAAGACGTTGCCGAGCAATGAAGACGCACCGCCTGCGTTGAGGGTGACTTTCTTGAGCCAGAGATTGATCGCGACGGTTCGGCCCGCCGCATCGGAGAGGGCTACAGACCATTCGTCGCGGCCCGCCTCCCGCCAGACCGCCACTTGCGAGCCGTCCGGGGAGCTGATTTGACGCCAAGTCTTGTCCGCAATTTGGAGAAACGAACCTTTTTCTCCGGACGCGTCTCCGAAGCCGATCCGTTTGACGTCCGGCCCCTTGACGGGAGCGGCTGATTGCGCAAAGGCGGAAGCGACGAAAAGGAGCGAAAGAATGACAGGTCCGGCTAGGCCGGGGGCGCGACTAAGCAAAGCAATCTCCTAGAGGGGAAGAAAAACGATGCTCGTCTTGGAACTATGCTCGCCGTGGAACGCCGTCGTCGTGGAACATGCGAAATGGTAACGATCCGAGATGGCCAGCGCAAGCTTCTCCAAACAATTCGACAAGGAAAAAGCCCGGCTGACTTGGGGGTCAGCCGGGCTTTTGATCGTTCTAGAGGCGCAAGTCTAGATGCGCTTGTAGCATTTCCTGGACGATGTGCACATGTCCTCGTCCACGATGGCGCCATCGCGGCCGACCGGCCCTTGGGTATAGGCGCACCAATAGATCCGCGAGTTGGACAGTTGCACGGTCGGGTCGTCATCGGCATCGATGAACATGCCCTTCCAGCGCAGCCCTTCGCAGCGCTTGGTCAACACCTTCAGTCCGGCTCCGCGGTTCCGGCTCATGCCGACACCCCGGCGGCCTTCAAGATTGCGCGCTTGACGGCCACCGAAGCCAACTGCACCTTGTGCTTGTTCTTGGACAACGGCGTGGCCGACGCAACGGCCGCTTTGCCGGCTTCCGCCGCGACCGCTTCGCTGATGGTCTTGCCCTTGAGCGCGTTCTCGGCCTCGGAGGAACGCCACGGCTTGGGCGCAACGTGGCCGAGCACGACCACGGCGTCTTCCACCGTCTTGCCCTTCATCTTGAGCGAGACCGACGCCGCCGTCAGCGGCCAGTCGAACAGTTGGCGCTGATGCACTTCGTAAGTCGCGTTGGCGGCCTTCGTGCCGGGCAAGGTGATCTCCGTGAGCACCTCGTTCGGCTTCAGGGTCGTCTCGCGCTCCTTGTCGCTCGAAGGGATGCGGAAGAGATCTTCGACCGCAACCTGACGCGAGCCGTCGGGGCCGGCCACCGTCGCCTTGGCCCCAAGGGCGACCAACGCAGGCGCCAGCAACGAGGCGCTGACAAAGTACGCCGGGCCCTTGTTGCCCAGAATGGCGTGGTATTGGTTCTCGCCGTTCGGGACGAGCGCCTTGCCGTTTGAAGTGGCGAGCAGACCGAAACCGTTGCGGAAGTACCAGCAGCGAGGACGCTGCATCAGGTCGCTTCCGATGGTAGCCATCGAGCGTTGCTGCATCGAGTGGATGCCCTCGATCGCCTCGACCAGCGCCGGGTAGCTCTTGGCGATGTTCTTGTCCGCCGCAAGCTTGCTCAGCGTGGTCATCGAGCCGATCTTGACGCCGGAGCCCGCTTTCGAGACGCCGTGGAGCGCTTCGACGTTCTTGAGGCTCACCACGCGCGAGGGCGTGGTAATGCGCTCCTTGAGCAGCGAAATGGTGTCGGTGCCGCCGTAGAGGAGCTCGGTCGTTCCCCACTCCGAGCCCAACGATTTGACGGCGTTATCGACCGTCGTCGGGGCGATGTATTCGAAGTTTTGCATTACGACAGGCCTCCCTTCTCGATGGCTGCCAACACGCGATCCGCGGTCATCGGCATGGTCGGCACGCGCACGCCCAGGGCGTTTTGGACGGCGTTGGAAAGCGCCGCGCCAGGCGAAATGGCCGGTGGCTCGCCCAAGCCGATTACGCCACGGTCGTCGTACGGACCCTGCACCATGTGGACCACCAACTCGCCGATATCGCCAATGCCGCTGAGCTTGTAGAACTCCATGTCGGCATTGAGATAGGCGCCGGTCATCTGGTCATAGACGCGCTCTTCGAACAGCGCCCACGCGATGCCTTGAATGAGCGCGCCATAGACTTGGCTTTCGGCCTGCTCGAGAGCGACCACGTAGCCCACGTCTTGGACGGCAACCATCTTCTCGACCTTGACGATGCCCGTCTCGGTGTCGACGGAGACTTCGGCCATCTGCACGCCGCCAACGCCGGAGTCGTTGAGCTTGCCCTGATCGCGGGCCGGCTGTGCACCCATCTCAGCGATGGTTTTGGTGCCGAGCTTGCGGCAGGCGTCCTTCCACGAGAGCGACTTGGAGGGGTCGCTCGCCGCGAAGACCTTGCCATCGCCGACGGCGATGTCATCCGCCGCCACACCCAGATCGGGAGCGACGACTTCGGCCAGCTTGCGGAGCGCATGGGTGGCCGCCCGCCGCGTCGACGCCGAGACGCCGCCGATTGTCGTCGAACCGCCCGAGGCGCTCGAGGGCGGCAACACGGAGTCGCCGATCTCGACCTTCACGACGTCGAGCGGAAGCCCGACCGTCTCAGCCAGCACGGCCGCGATCGCCGTACGGCAACCGACGCCCAGGTCCTGCGATGCGAGCGCCGCCGTGACGCTGCCGTCCGGCTCGATGCTCACGCGGCAGGTGGAGTCATGCGGACGGCCGGCCCAGGTGTGGATCGACATTCCAACGCCGCGCTTGATGTGACCTTTGCCGTCGCCCGGCTTGTGGAACTTCTGCTTCCAGCCGAACAGCTCGGCGGCCTTGTCCATCTCGGCCGAGTAGACTTCAGCGCGGGGGGTGAAGCCGAGGTTCTTCTTGAACAGGTCGAACGGATCCATGTCGAGCTTGGCGGCCAAGTCCGTCAGCGCCGTCATGGTGAGAGCGGCGGCTTGCGGGTGGTTGGGCGCGCGCCAAGCGCGGGCGGGACCGGTGTTGGTCGAGACGTTCAGGTGCCGCGTCTTGCGGTTCGGAATGTCCTGGAAGATGTACGGCAGCGGAGGCGCGCCACGGCCGGCGACGCCGCCGGTCGACCACGTCTCGGCTTCGAACGCCGTCAAGGTGCCGTCCTTCTTCGCGCCGACCTTGATGTGGCCGAAGTCGGAGGGACGGCTGCCGGCGACCGCGAGCTCTTCGCGGCGGTCGAGCATGAGCTTCACCGGCTTGCCGGTGACCTTGGAAAGCTTGGCGCAAGCCACGCCCCAGGTATCGATGTTGAACTTGGAGCCGAAACCGCCGCCCATCACCGGGGTGATACAGCGGATCTGGTTCGCCTTGACGTCCTTGAACCGGTCGTCTTCGGTGAGGCTCTTGGCCAAGTCCGCGCTGATGCGGCTGACCGCCTGCGTGGAAGCGTAGACCCAGATCTCGCCGTTGTCCTTCCAGTCGACGACCTGGCCGTGAGGCTCGAGGCAGCAGTGGGTGATCATCGCGAGGCCGTAGTAGCCTTCGTGCGTCACTTCCGCTTCTTCGAAGCCTTTGACGACGTCGCCGTCTTCCTTGTCCTCGGCGGGCTGCACGCGGTTGTGCTCGCCGGCCTTCTTCACGTCCTCGTCGCCCATCCAGTGGGGCAGCACTTCATAGCTGACCCGGACAGCATTGGCGCAGTCGCGGGCGGCTTCCTCGGTGTCGGCCGCGATGGCCAACACTTCCTGATGCGTCCACTGCAGCTCCGTGCCGACGGGATTGATGATCTCCGCCGCGCGGAAACCTTTGACGCGCTTGGCCGGCTCGATGTCGATCGCGGTGATCTTGGCGTGAGCGTGCGGGCAGGTTACCAGCCGCGCCACTAGCATGCCGTCGAGGTTGCGGTCGTAGGCGTACTCGGCGGTGCCGCGCACCTTCCAAGGGCCATCGAGGCGGTTGAAGCGCTTGCCGAGAATCTTCGTCTCGGACTGCGAGGGCCAATCGTAATTAATCGCCACGGCGTCCTCCTCGGCTCGCTGCGTCGAGCACGGCCTGCCGCACGCCGACGTAAGTTCCGCAGCGGCAGATGTTGCCGCTCAAGCCTTTCTCGACTTCCGCACGAGTCGGCCTGGGGTTGTGGTCGAGGAGGGCCTTCGCCGCCATGACCAGCCCCGGAGTGCAGAAGCCGCACTGCTGGGCGTCGTTGTTGACGAAGGCGTGCTGCACGGCGTGCATCTTCTCGTCGCTCGAGGAGATGCCCTCGACGGTTTGGATGTCGCGGCCTTCGGCTTCGATGGCGAGCATCGAGCAGGAGTAGACGGGCTCGCCGTCCACGATCATGGTGCATGCGCCGCAGGTTCCGCGATCGCACACTTTCTTTGCGCCGGTCAGGTTCAGGCTGTTGCGGCATGCGTCCAACAACGTGACGCGCGGCTCGACCTCAACCTGCTTGGCTTGACCGTTGATACGAAGACTGATCTTGACGGGATCCGGACCAACCGGCTGTGTATCGCCGGTAGCGGCCTCCGCCGTCGAGGTCAGTACGCCCGCAGCGCCTGCGCCCGCGCCGACGCCTTGCATGAACAAGCGTCGGGAGAAACCGGACTTCGAGGCTGCGGTGTCCTGATCTTGCGGGGTTTTCTTCAAACTCACCAGACACCTTCCTTCAGGGATTTGTCGCGTGGATGCCAGAGACTTTGCGTCCAGGGACTTTCTTTGCAGTCAGCCGCCGCCCAGGTTTGGCGTTGCGCGGCGGGGCTTTGAGACGCCCCTACTATATCAGAAAGCGGCGGGGCGTCCATGCAGGGGAGCGCGCCCGAACGGGGCCGCAATTGACGAGTTTACGAGACGGGTCTACTGACGAGGAGAGAGGGCGCTGGGGCGGACGAATCGGTAGCGGTCGATGGTGGCTGCGATGCCGAATCCGGGGCCTTCCGGCGCTTCTTCGATCCTGGTCACTCGACCTTTGCAGTGTAGCAACGCCGAGCCGCGCATGCTCAGCCGGAACTCGATCTCAGCGCCTTCCGGGGGCCGCGCGCCCGAGATCACGAACAGCGCCCCGCTCGAGCTCACGTTGCACGTCTCCCCTTTGAATGCCACGGAGCTCCTACGCAGTTTCACTACCTGGATAGGCAAGGCAACGGTGTAGCGGCGCGTGCGCCGACGTTCTTGAGGGGAAGTCATAGTGGGTTCGCCGGCCGACTCGTGAAACTGCGCAAACATATTTCGCCCATAGTGTATTACAACATTATTCTTCGAATATGCAATGGAGGAAGTTTTTCCGCCTTCCTGCCGTCGTGCGCTTCGAGCAGCGTTGTTGCCGCCGCCTAACACGCGTCGCTATCCTGAGCGATCCATGAGTCAACGAACGTCCAGCCCCCTCGTCGAAAGCAATCTGCCGACTCTCGAGCTGGTGGGACGCGGCAAGGTGCGGGACGTCTACGCTGTCGGCGACGATAAGCTGCTTATCGTCGCCACCGACCGCATTTCCGCATTTGATGTTGTATTGCCGACGCCAATCCCGCGTAAAGGCGAGGTGCTGACCCAGCTTTCGCTGTTCTGGTTCGACTTCCTGAAGGATGTTGTGCCGAATCACCTGATCACGGCAAACGTCGACGAGTACCCAGACGACATCCAACAGTACCGGGACCAGCTCGAAGGCCGCTCGATGCTGGTAAAGAAACTCGACATGTTTCCGGTCGAGTGTGTAGCGCGTGGCTATGTTGTCGGCTCGGGCTGGAAGGACTATCAACGTACGGGCGCAATTTGCGGCATAACCTTGCCAACGGGCTTGCGCGAGTGCGGCAAGTTGCCCGAGGCCATCTTTACGCCGGCCACCAAGGCCGAGAGCGGCCATGACGAGAACATCAGCTTCGAGAAGGCAGCCGAGATCATCGGCGCCGACTGGGCCGAGAAGCTGCGCGATCTCACGATCCAGATCTACGACCGCGCTTCTCAGTACGGACTTGCCTGCGGTCTGATCATTGCCGATACGAAGCTCGAGTTCGGCCGCCTCAATGGCGAGATTGTACTGGGCGACGAAGTGCTCACGCCGGACTCCTCGCGGTACTGGCCCCTCGAGCTCTACCAACCCGGCCGCGCCCAGGAGTCGTTCGACAAACAGTACGTTCGGGACTATCTGGAAACGCTCGACTGGGACAAGACCTACCCCGGCCCTGCGCTTCCGGACGAGGTCGCCGAGAAGACTTCTGAGAAATACGCGGAAGCCTATTTCACCTTGACCGGCGAGGAGCTCGGCGAATAGCCGGGCGCGCGAGCCGGCGGCCCATGATCCAGTTCACCTGCAATGTCTGCGGAGAGCGCCGCGCGGCCGAGGAAGCCCGCTTGCTCGACCCGGCCAATCCGCCGACATGCGAGGGTTGCGGCTCGAACGTTCGCGCCCGCGCGCTGGTTCATATTTTTTCCATCGAGCTGTTTGGCGTCAGCCTTCCGTTGCCGGATTTCCCACGCCTGGAGAGCCTGCGCGGGCTGGGGTTGAGCGACTGGGCAGGGTACGCGGAGCCGTTCGAGCAGCTGTTCACCTACCAAAACACCTTCCACCACCTCGAGCCTAATTTCGACATCGCGGCCGAGCATCCCCAAAAGCACGGAAGCTATGACTTCCTGATGGCGAGCGAGGTCTTCGAGCACGTTCCGCCGCCGGTTGAGCAGTCGCTCACCGAGGCGAGAAAGCTGCTAGCGCCGGGCGGTCGGCTGTTCTTGACGACTCCATATTCATTGGACGAGAACACGGTCGAGCACTTCCCCACCCTGAACCGCTTCACCGTTGCGGAGATCGACGGCGAAGCGGTGGTGGTCAACCGCCGAGCAGACGGCGGCCTCGAAGCCTTCGATGGGCTAAAGTTCCATCGCGCGCCTGAGAGCGCCGATACCTCACTCGAAGTGCGCCTTTTCAGCAAGAACGGGTTGGAGGCGGCGCTGCGGGCGGCGGGGTTCGCCGAGGTCGAGTTTTGCGGCGACAGCTGCCTGCGGTACGGCATCCTGCACCACGAGTGGTCCCAACCGGTGATCGCGCGCCGCGAGCCCGCCCCTGGGCCGCCGGCCTACGTGGCGGAGATGGCCCGGCGTCTGGGAAGCCTGCATCGCCAATCGCGCGCCGCAAACGATTCACGTTGGAGTCGACTCGGGCGCAGACTGGGCGTGGGGCCGACGATCAATCTCGAGGGGAAGCTGGAAGAATAGCGGCGCAACTGCGTTGTGCAGCGGGGCGGCTTATACTCGGGAGAAGGTTCCGACGCGAAATCCCGCGCGCGGCGGACCGGGAGCGACGGACATGGACCTGAACTGGCTCGATCTGGTGATCGGCGGGATTCTCCTCATTTCATTACTGGCAGCGCTGCGCAACGGCATGACCAAGGAGGTCGTGCGCATCGTGGCGCTGATTTGCGGCGTGCTGGGCGGCATGTGGTTTTATCCGCGTGTGGCACTCGAGCTCGCCCCCTACATCGAGAACGAAAAGCTGGCGAACTTCGCCGCGTTCGGAGCGATCGTGCTGGGATGCCTGACCCTGGGCGGCCTGATCGCGTGGGGGCTCGACAAGATTTGGGGCTTCGCGGGACTGCGCTGGTTCGACCGGCTGCTCGGAGCGGGCTTCGGCTTTGTGCGCGGCATGGTGGTGGCAACGGCGTTGGTGATGGCGGTGGTCGCCTTTGCGCCGGTCGAGTCGGCGGAACGGACGGTGGCGACCTCGCGGCTGGCGCCGCTGGTGCTTCTGAGCGCGGGTGCAGTCTCGCGCGTGGCCCCGGCGCAGTTGCGCGACGCCTACGACTCCGGCTTCGAGCGCGTGCGGGCTGTCTGGACGGGCGTGCCGGGCTCACGTAAGCCTGTCGAGTAGGCCGCCCATGGACCTCGAGTTTCGCATCAAGCGCCTGGAAGCGGAGAACGAGCGGCTCAAGCGCGCCGTCGAAGAGCTTTCGATTCTCAACGATGTGGCGCTAGCTGTCAGCTCGACGCTTGCCCTCAACGAAATCGTCGACCTGATCGTGCAGAAAAGCGTGAAACACCTGCGTGTAGAGCAGGGCGCGGTGCTGCTCATCGACAAGCGAGAAGAAGAGGCGCCGATGCGGACCATGATCCGCCGTGCGCAGTCCGACTCCTCCGGCATCCCGTACCGCCTGGGGGACCAGATCACGGGCTGGATGCTCAAGAACCAGCAGGCCCTGGTGGTGAACGATCTCACGACCGACGGCCGCTTTCGCGTCCCGCCCGAAGCCTCAACCATGCGCTCGCTGCTGTGCGTGCCGCTACGGTTGAAAGGCCGCATGATCGGCGTCCTGACCGTGTTCAACAAACATGGCGGAGAGCCCTTCACCGAAGGCGATAGCCGCCTGCTCACCATCATCGGAGCGCAGTCCGCGCAGGTCATCGAGAACGCACGCCTTTACGAAGAAGAGCAGGCGCTGGCGCGCATCGAGCAGGAGCTCGACACGGCGCGCACCATCCAGGAGCGGCTATTGCCCAAGGCGCCGCCTGCTGTCCCGGGCTACGACCTCGCCGGTCGATCCAAGCCCGCGCGGCAGGTTGGCGGCGATTACTTCGACTATTTGTCTCGCGTCGGGCGCGGCACGGTGCTCTGCCTAGCCGACGTTTCCGGCAAGGGTATCTCCGCCGCGCTGCTGATGGCTAACATTCAGGCGGCCATTCGTTCGCTGAGTTTGTCTGACGATTCGTTGGCGAAGAACATTCAGCACGCGAACCAACTGCTCTACAACTCGACCACGTCGGACAAGTTCGCCACCATGTTCTACGCCGCGCTCGATGCGGAGCGGAACGAGCTGAGCTACTCCAACGCCGGGCACAATCCGCCGCTGCTGATCTCGTCCGCAGGCGAGGTCCGCGAGTTGACCGAAGGCGGGCCCGTGCTCGGAATTCTGCCCAGCTTCCCCTACGAACAGGCTTCCGTTTCGCTCGCGCCGGGCGAAGTGCTGTTGATCTACTCCGACGGCTTCAGCGAGGCGGCGAACGCGCGATTCGACGAGTTCGGCGAACAGCGGCTGCGCGAGTTGGCCGTGGAGCTCCGCGCCAAACCCGCCGAGAAGATCATCGAAGCGATCGTCGCGGAAGTGCAAACGTTTTGCGGCGACGCGCCGCAATCGGATGACATGACAATCGTGGTGGTGCGGCGCGAGAGCTGAGCCCGCTGCACAAACACAAAGCTAGCAACGCGTGAGGAACGAGCCTTCGGCCAGCGCCTGCACGGCATCGCTTGGCTGGTGGAACAGCGATCGAAACGCACCGAAGTGGTCGCTGAGCGCTTCTTGAATATGCGCCGGGTCCTGCGTGCGCAGCGCCACGAGGACCGAGCGATGTCGCTCGCAAGCGTCCGCATTGCTCACGCCCATGTCGCGCCGCTGCCGGGTTGCATGCACGAAGAGCGGCGGCGTCAGGTGCGACAGCGTATCGGCCAAGGTCGGGTTGCCCGAGTTGCGCCAGATCACCGAGTGGAACTCGAGTTCGACGTCGGCCGCGAGCGGGTAATCGTTCTCACGGATTGCAGTCGCCAAATCAGCATCGAGCAATCGCTCGAGCTCGGCGTAGCCTTCCTCTGTGAGGTGGTGCGCCGCCTCGACCCAGGCCAATCCCTCCAGCAGCCAACGGATCGCCAAGCGATCGCGCAACTCTTGCTCCGAGAGGTTGGTGACGAACGACCCCTTGTTGGGAACGCGCACCACCAGTCCGATGCGGTCGAGTTGCACCAGCGCTTCGCGCACCGTCGTTTGGCTCACTTGCAGCTCGCGCGCCAAGTGCGCCTCGAGCAGTTGCGCTCCGGGTTGAAAGTGACTTGAAAAGATCGCGCGGCGGATGGTCTCCGCAACGCGACCGGCCAACAATCCACTCTTGAGTGGCTCGAGCTTCGCCATTGCCGTCTCTATCGTCTCCGAAATCCGGATCAGCCTTCCGTAACAATCTCGGAAAAGTCCGCGACCCCGGAGAGCTCTCGCAACAGGTGGGCCAGGAACGCAAGACGATTTTCGCGCACCGCGTCGTCCTTGGCCATCACCAATACGTCGTCGAAGAACTTGTCGACCGCAGGCCGCAGCGAGGCGACCCTTTCGAGCGCGGCAACATATTCGCCTTGCTGCTTGAGCGCAGCCGCCTCGGCGCTCAGGTTGGTGAAGGCGCCGTGGAGCGCGCGCTCCGCGCCGTCTTCGAGCAAAGCCTCATCGACGACCTTGGCAGCGTAGACGTCCACGCCGCCGGCCTTTTCGACGATGTTGCGGATGCGCTTGAAGCTCACCGCCAGGGGCTCGAAGTTCTCGGTGGGGCGCACCGCGGCGATCGCAGAGCAACGCGCCGCCGCATCCACCGGGGTGTCGTCGTCGGCCGCGAGCACGGCGTTGATCTCGTCGTACTTGGCGCCTTTTTCGCCGAGCGTAAAGCGCAGCCGCTCGACGAAGAATTCGCGCAAGGCGGCCGTGTGCTCCCCGGCATCCGCCATCCTTGCCAAGTCGGATAAGCCCAGGCTCAGCCCGCCTTCGACGA
Source organism: Bryobacterales bacterium (assembly GCA_041394905.1). Taxonomy (GTDB): domain Bacteria; phylum Acidobacteriota; class Terriglobia; order Bryobacterales; family UBA6623; genus RI-231. Next base: position 482,065 of record JAWKHJ010000004.1, read on the forward strand.
GAATGCGCACGACGCCCGCGGCGGCGCGCCGCAGGGCGAAGGGATCTTTCGAGCTCGTCGGGATGTTGCCGAGCCGGAACATGCCGCCCAGTGTGTCGAGCTTGTCGGCGATCGCGACCAAGCGTCCGGCCTGCGTGGGCGGGATGTCGTCCGATGCGCCGGCAGGCTTGTAATGGTGGTAGATCGCGTCGGAGACTTGTTGGCTCTCGCCCTGCGCGGCGGCGTAAAGCCCGCCCATCTGCCCTTGCAGCTCGGGAAACTCGCCGACCATACCGGTGGTGAGGTCGCACTTCGATAGCTCGGCCGCGCGATCGGCGGCCTTGGCGGTCTCCGCGTCCGCGCCGGCGGCCTCAGCGAGCTTCGCGACGAGCGCGCGCATGCGCTCCGTCTTGTCGTAGTAGCTGCCGAGCTGCGCCTGGAAGGTGACGACCTTCAGGTCCTCGACGCGGTCGGCGAGCGATTTCTTCAAGTCGGTCGACCAGAAAAACTGCGCGTCGTTGAAGCGCGCCCGCAACACGCGCTCGTTGCCGCGGCGGATCTCGCCGTCGGGGTCGCCATCGAGGTTCGCCACGGCGATGAAGCTGTTGACAAGCTTGCCGCTTTTCGCGTCGGCGACGGCGAAGTATTTTTGGTGGACCAGCATCACCGTCTCGAGCACCTCGTCGGGAAGCTCGAGGTAGCTCTCGGCAAAGTCGCCGCGGATGACGGTGGGCAGCTCGGTCAGATACGTGAGGGTGTGCAGCAGCTTGGCGTTGCCGCGCACTTGGGCTGCGCCGCCGGCGGGAAACTCACGCACGCAGCCGTCCTCGATGCGCTTCTTGCGCTCCGCGGCTGAGAGAACCACGGCGTTGCCGGCGAGCTTTTCGCGGTAGTCGGCGGCCGAGGAAACCTCCAACCCCGCCTTGCCCAGACGGCGATGGCCGTTGGTCTTGTTCGAGGAAGCCACGCCTGCAATCTCGAACGGCACGACTTTGCCGTCGAGCAGGGCGACGAGCCAGCGAATCGGCCTGATGAAGCGCGGTCCGCCCTTACCCGCCCAGATCATCGTCTTGGGGAAGTAGATCCCCACGATGACCTCGGGCAGCGCCTCGGCCAGAATCTCCGCCGTAGGACGGCCGGCGACCTTGCGTTCGACGCGCAGCTTGCCGTCGTCGCCGACTTTGAGCTCCGACGGCTCGACCCCTGCGCGCTTCGCGAAACCGAGCGCCGCTTTCGTCAAGTTGCCCTCGTCGTCGTAGGCGATCTGCTTCGGGGGCCCCGAAAGGACCTCTTCGCGGTCCGCCTGCCCCAATGCCAATCCCTCGGCGACGAGCGTGAGCCGGCGCGGCGTGGCTTCGGTTCGAATCGAAACGCCTTCGGCCAGCCCGGCCTTGTCGAGCGTCTCGCGAAAACGCTTCTCGAAGTCCGCCAGCGCGCCTTCGATCATCCAATCCGGAATTTCTTCCGTACCGATTTCGAGCAGGAGCTCGCTCATTGTGCGACCTCCTCGGCGGCGGGGCTATGTTGTTGTTTCATCCAGGCTTGCGCGACGCCGACGGCGAGGTTGCGGACGCGCTGAATCACCCCGACGCGCTCGGTGACGCTGATGGCGCCGCGGGCGTCGAGGATGTTGAACAGGTGCGAGCACTTGAGCGTCTGGTCGTGGGCGGCCAGCAGCGGGAAGCGCGCGATCGCCTCCGGGTCTTCGAGCTTGTTGAACAGCTCGACCAGGCGGCGGCTCTCGGCCTCGTGCAGCTCGAACTCTTTCCAGACCATGTCGACATCGGCGAGCTCGAAGTTGTAGACCGAATACTGCCGTTCATCGGCGAAGCGTACGTCGCGGTAGGTCCACTTGTCGTTCCAATGGATGTCGTAGACGCTCTCGACGTTCTGTAGGAACGCCGTTAGCCGCTCCAACCCGTAAGTCAGCTCCGCGGGGATGAGCTCGAGGTCGACGCCGCCACACTGCTGGAAGTAGGTGAACTGGGTGATCTCGAGGCCGTCGAGCATCACCTGCCAGCCGACGCCCCAGGCGCCGAGAGTGGGCGACTCCCAGTTGTCCTCTTCGAGCTTCAGGTCGTGCTTGGTCAGGTCGATGCCGATGGCTTCGAGGCTCTGCATGTAGAGCTCGATGACGTCAGCCGGGGCGGGCTTCAGGATGACCTGAAGCTGCATGTGCTTGTAGAGCCGGTTCGGATTGTCGCCGTAGCGGCCGTCCGCCGGGCGCCGGCTGGGCTGCACGTAAGCCACGTTATAGGGCTGCGGGCCGAGCACGCGCAGGAAGGTCTCGGGACACATCGTGCCCGCGCCGACCTCCACGTCGAGGGGCTCCTGGATGATGCAACCCTTGTCCGCCCAATACTTCTTGAGCTTGAGAATGATGTCCTGGTATGTCTGCATCGCGGACCGAACGCCGGAAATTTCTAGGCTATCAGGTTCGGCGGCAGGCAGCCTGGGAGCTATCGACTCTCGGATACGAGTCGGGCCAGTCCGTCGAGGTTCTCACGCAAGGAGATTTCCGCGTCGAGCTCGTTGCGGTGGTCCAAAATTCCGATCGGCCCGCTGTAGCCCGATTGCGTGACCAGCTCGAGCATCTCGCGGTCGCGCTCGCCCTTGCCGATCCCGACGATCTTCTCGCCGCCCGGAGTCATGCCGTTGAGATTGACGCACAACAGATGCGGCGCCATCCGGGGAAACAGCGTCTTCAGGCGGTCGAAGTGTTCGTGGCTGTGGTGGAAGTTGTAGACGATCCCGACGTTCGGCGCCCGGACCTCGTCCAGAATGGCGAGCTGATTTTCCGGCTCGCCGAACCAGCCGCCGTGGTTGTAGAGGCCCACACGGCCCTGGACCTTTGCGGCTTCGGCGGCGATCGCTTCAGTCGCCTCAGCGGCCAACGCAACCTTCTCCTCTTGCGAAAGCCCTTCGAAGGCATCTTCGCGCATCATCACCCAAAGGTCGCTCGAAGCCTCGTTGCGCTTCAGTGCATCAAGCGCCAGTGCCACGCTGCCCGCGAGCGGATCACGCGGATTGACGCCCCCGCACCACCACGACGCCAGGCGGATGTTCTTCGCGCGCAGCGCCGCGATCTCTTCGTCGAACGTCGGGATGTGCTCGTCCCGGTAGTCATAAGCGAGGGCGTGCAGACCGAGGCGCTCGAGCATCGCCGCACGCTCGGCAGGCCCGCGCTTGGAGGCGTCGAAGGGCACGATGCACCACGCGATCAGGTTGTCCTTCGCGAATAATCCCGTTTTCGCCGCCGACTCGTTCACGGAGACGTCCGGCGGCGCGGCTCCAGTGCCACACGCGGCCAAGACGAGCGCCGCCAAAGCTACGAAACGCATGCCGCAAGTATATCCGCCGCTGATATCATGGCGTCCACCATGAAGCTCGCGCACGGCTGGACCCTCGTCCGGAACGGCCAAATCGTGGATGGCACGGGCGCTCCAGCGCACCCAGACGGCGCCGTTGTCATCCACGACGGCAAGATCACCTACGCCGGCCCCTCGGCCGGAGCGCCGGAGATCCCCCCAGACACAAAAGTCATCGACGCCGCGGGCGGCACGATCATGCCCGGCCTGGTCGAGGCGCATTTCCACCCGACCTACTTCAACGTGCGCGACCTTCAGGACCTCGACATCCGCTACCCCGTCGAGTACGTCACGATTCGCGCGGTCAAGAACGCCCAAACGGCGCTGCAAGCCGGCTACACGGCCGCCCGCAGTGGCGGAAGCCTGTTCAACATCGACGTTTGGCTCAAGAAAGCGATCGAAGAGGATATGATTCCCGGACCTCGACTCGCCGCCTCGGGGCGCGAGATCTGCGGCGCCGGCGGTCTGATGGACTGGAACCCGGAGTTCCGCAAGATCGGAATGGAAGGCTTGGTCTTCGTCGTCAACGGCGCCGACGAAGCCCGCGCCGCCGTCCGCAAGCTGGTCAAGGACGGCGTCGAATGGGTCAAGACCTACCCAACCGGCGACGCCGCCGCGCCGAACGTCAACGACCACCACACCCTCTCGATGACCTTCGAAGAGATGCACGCCGTCGTCGGCATGGCGCACAACCACGGGCTCAAGGTCACCGGCCATTGCCGCGCTCTCCAAGGCGTCAAGAACGCCCTCCGCGCCGGCTACGACGCGCTCGAGCACGCAACCTTCGTCGACGATGAAGCCCTCGACATGATCGTCTCGAGCGATACGCCCGTCGTGCCGGCCCTTTGGTTCGAGCAGGCTTCGGTCGACCATGGCCGCAAGTTCGGCATGACTCAGGAGGTCATCGACGGCCATCAGGAAACGCTCGAAGCCGGCGCGGAAAGCGCACGACGCATTCTCAAGGCCGGCGGCCGGGTCGGCCTTGGCGGCGACTTTGGCTTTGCCTGGACCCCGCACGGAACGTACGCCAAGGAGATCTCTTTCTTCGTGAATCAGGTGGGCTTCACACCCCTTGAAGCCATCCGGTGCGCCACCAAAACAGGCGCGGAGATTCTAGGCCGAGGCGATGAGATCGGCACAATCGAAGAAGGCAAGCTCGCGGACCTCCTGGTCGTCAACGGCGACGTCATCGAAAACATCCGCCTGCTCGAGAATCGCGCAAACTTCCTCGCCGTCCTTCAGAGCGGCATCGTCAAGGCCGGACAACTGGCGTGAGCGTCCCTCGGCCCGCCTCCGAATCGCGCTTCCTCCTCCCGCTACGGCTGGCGTAACAGGCCAAAGACGCAGTGAACCCCGCCATTGGAGGCGATGCCCATGCGGGCGGCAACGGGAACAACCTCATATCCGGGCAGCTTCTTGGCGATTTGCTTGAAGTAGCCCTCCTCCGACTTGCCAAGCCCGAAGGCCGGCACGAAGAGCTGCTTGTCGACCGCGAGCATGTTGACGTAGCTAACGCCCGGCCACTGCCGCGTCTTGCGGTCGCCATAGAGATACGGCAGCCGGACCACCCGAAAACCTCGCGCCTTGAGGGTCTGCGCCAAGCGGTTGAGCTGGTCGTCGATCGGGGACCGCACGCCGGGGAACTGGGCCTCGAGCAGATCGAGCAACTGCCAATGGACTGTCTGTTCCTGCTCGTAGCGGGCCTTCACGTCGAGCGCGCGGCGCAAAAGATCGCGATTCTCGGCGAGCAGCTTGCGGCGGCCGGCGAGGGTGAAGCACTGCTGGATGTCTTCGGGGCAGTTGGCGCGGAGGTAGTCGAGCACCAGACGATCGGTGTCTGGGTCGACATAGGGAAGGATGGTCGGCAGCTGAACCCGCAGGATGTCCACGGAGCGCCGGATGTCGCGGACGGCGTCTTCCGAGGCGCCGGTCTCGAGTCGTGTGATCACGCCGGGTAACGTAGAGAGCTCCCGAGGAGCTCGGTCGCCGTAGAGCTGCTGTAGAGCGGCGACGATGGAGCGCATGAGCTGCATGTCGTCGCGGACCGGCTCCGAGACGACGGCGACGCCCGGTTCCGGCAGGAAGCCCACGAGGTAGTCCGTATGGGGGCCAATGTTGCTGACATCAATCACCGAGTCAGTCCCCAGCTCGACCTGCATGACCCAGCCGAACTCCGCCGGCCGCAGCTCGCCGCCCCAGTAGCGGCGGACCGTGCTGCCGTAGCAGAGGATGGTTTTGTTGGGATCGCGCGGGTCGCGGGCGACCTGAAGATCGCCGCCCTCCCACGACAGCTTCGAGCGGGCGTAAGGCCCGTCCCGAAAGGCGTCCAACATCGGGGCGAAGCGCTCGCCGTCCGTCTCCCGGCCTTCGAAGAGGCGGCGGGGCGACAAGAGCCGCAACTGGCCGCCGACCGCACCCGCCTTGAGGAAGTCCTGCCCCCAAGGGTGCGTTTCACTCGCCGAGCTGTGCAACAGACGAATATGGTGGGGCGTATTGGGGAAATGGCGTTCGAGCGCCGCCGGCCATTCCGCGTCGCCGTATTCCTCGACGACGCTCAGCATCACGTCCAGCGGACGCTCCACGCGAGCCAGAACCGCCTGCACGACGCTCAGGCTGTCGCCCACGGGCTCGAGGTCGGCGACGAAGTCATCCGGATTGATACCACTGACGAATCCCTCGATGGGACGATCGTCGGGCAGTGCGCGAAACCCGGGGACCGTCGGCTCGTAGAAAATATGGCAGGCCTTCCGATCCTGGACGCGCCGCACCAGCTTGGCGACGAACGGCAGGCCTTTCTCCCCAAAGAAGGATTCGAGAGCCGCGGTGTTCGGCGCGCAGGCGTAGCGGATAGCCCCGGGCTCGGTCGCCTCGGGGAACTCGCGAACGCCTTCGATCGGCAAGAGCTCGACCTCGCCTCCAGGCTGGTTTGGGACGGCGCTCAGACTCACCGCAAAAACAACGGCTGCGGCGCCGCATCGAATCGAATGCTTCATGGCCGTCAGACGGAAATACGTTTGCAACCGCCCGCATTGTTACCGACGATTTTCAGGGAGCCTGCGTTATTGGGAAAGGGGCCACAGGCCAGTCTCGGCGTCAGATCGTTGACTGGATGACTATTTCACGGGAGGAATCGAGGACGAACTCTGATTTTCCTTGATCAGCGGGCCGTAACACGAGTGCCAGGCCGGATCTCATCAGTAGCGCGTTGAACGATGCGATCGCCGGCCTGGATGTCGCCGAAGACTTCAACCAGACCATCTTCGCTCATGCCGCGCCGGACGTTCACCCACTCCGCGACGCCGTTGCGCACGCGGATGACGAAGATGCGCTCGGTCGTCGCCTTGACGGCGGAGGGCGGCACGAACAGCGACTCGCCGCCGCGGCTGACGGGCCATTGCACCTCGGCGTACATGCCTGGCGTGAGCTTGTCTCCGCTGTTCGCGACGTCAAGCTCGACGGGCATCGTGCGCGTCTTCGGGTCGACAGCGTAGGCAGGGCGAGCCACGACGCCGGTGAAGGTCTCGGACGGGAAGGCCGGGACCGTGAACCGCACACGCTTACCGCGCGCGATGCTCTGCTTGTACGCCTCCGGGACGGCCGCGACCAGGCGCAGCCGTCCGATCTGTTCCAGCGTGAATAGCGGCATCCCTTCGGAGCCTTGCGGACCAACGAGGGCGCCTTCGTGAGCGAAACGCTCGGTGATGACACCAGCGAACGGCGCCGTGACGTTGAGGTACCGCTCGATCGCCTCGATGGCGCGGACGGCGGCTTCGCTCGCTGCGATCGACTTGTCGAGCGAGTCGATACGCGCGCGCTCGGCTTCGACCGCCTTTTCGGCGAGGACGACGTCGTTGCCCGCGACGACCCCGGGCGTCTTTGAAGCTTCGAGCAGGCGTTGGTAGGTGGCGTCGGCCGCAGCGAGCTTGGCCTCGGCCTCAACACGTCGGGCGACGACGGTGGGAATCTTCGCCTGGGCTTCGGCCCGCTGGGCGGCCAACTCGGGCGCGCTGAGCTCCGCTAGAGCCTGGTCCTTCTTGACGAAAGAGCCACGGTCGACGTGGACGGCTTCGACAAAGCCCGTGACCTTGGCATGGATGTCGACCCGTTGAAATGGGGCCAACTCTCCCGGAATGACGGTGGTCTTGTCGAGCGGCTTGGCTACGACTTCCGTTAGCTCGGTCTGGACGGCCGCCGCGTCATCGGCGAGGACGGGCGCCACGGCGGCGAGGGAAAGGAGCAGGGTGAGGATGCTGTTGCGCATGGGAATCTCTCCGGATCAGACGGCCGTGACGCCGGCGTAGTAGGGGCTTTCCGGGTCTTCCGGATCGATGGACGAGGACGCGGTCGAGGCGCTGCGTTGGACGACCGCGAAAACGGACGGAATGACGACGAGCGCCGTGAGCGTGGACGCTATCAGACCGCCGATGACGGCGATGCCGAGTGGCGCGGTCTGCTCGGCGCCGAGGGCGAGCGGCGTCATCCCAGCGATCATCACGACGCTAGTCATGAGAATGGGGCGCATCCGCGAGCGCGCCGCCTCGACCGCGGCCTCGACGGACGTCATGCCCTGGCGGCGATACGTCTCGGCGAAGGTACAGAGCAGAATGGAATCCGCCACCGAGACGCCGATGGCCATGATGGCGCCCATGAAAGACTGGATGTTGAGCGTGACGCCGGCGAACATCAGAGCAATCGTGACGCCGGCAAGCACGGACGGGATCGCCATGACAACGACGAAGGCGACCCGGAGTGATTGGAAATAGGCTGCGAGCAGCAAGAAGACCGCGATGATCGAGAGCATCAGGCCCAGCTCGAGGCTTCCGGCCATCAGTTCCATGGGGTCGACTTGGCCGCGCACGTTGACCGTCACCCCGCGCGGCGGCTCGGGTAGGTGCGCCAAGGCGGCGCGCACGTCCGCAGTAGCTGTGCCTAGGTCTTGGTCGACGATGTTGGCCGTCACGGTGACCATGCGCTGCATGTTGTAGCGGTGGTATTCGCCGACGGCGTCGCCGAAGCTGATCTTGGCGACATCGCCCACGAGCGTCGGAACAGACGAGCCGCTCCTGACAGGGACCTCGGAGAGGCTCTCGAGGGATTGAATCATCGACTGGGGGATTTCGACCTGAACTTGATATGCGATGCCGGACTTCGGGTCGGCCCAGTACACGGGTGTGGTGAAGCGGCTCGACCATGTTGCCGGCGCGAGCGCCTTGCCGACTTCCTCGACCGTCACACCGAGCTGTGCAGCGCGGTCGCGGTCGACTGTGATGTCGACCGACGGGTACTCGAGCAACTCGCCGATCTGAACGTCTCGCAGGTAGTCGAGCTTGCCTAGCTCGTCGACCACCTGGCGGGCGTAGGCTTCACTGTCGGATAGGCTCGGCCCGGCGACGGCGATCTCGATGGGCGTGGGCGCGCCGAAGCTCATGACTTGGCTGACGAGGTCGGGAGCTTCGAAAGCAATCTCGGTTCCAGGGGCGAGTTGGGGGAGCCGCTTGCGTAGCTCTTCCTCGACTTGCGACGTCGGGATGCCGGACTCCGGGTTGAGCGCGACGCGCATGACGGCCTCGTGCGGACCGCCGGTCCAGAGCACAATCAAGTTGACCGGAAAGCTCGAGGGCTGCACGCCAACGAAGGCGATCGATTTCTCGACGTTCTCAGGACCGACGATCTCTTCGACGGCGGAGAGGACTTGCTGAGCAATGACCTCCGTGCGCTCGACCCGCGTGCCGGAGGGAGCGCGGACGCGCATCTGCAGCGAGTTGGTGTCGATGCGCGGGAAGATGTCTGAGCCGAGACTGCCGCCGACGAAGTAGAGGATGGCGCCGGTGCCGAGCAGGTAGAGGCCGAAGATGGGCCAGCGCAGAGCGACGAGCCCGCGCGAGACGTCGCCAAAGGCGTCCTGGATGGATGAGAACCAGGTTCGGGACTGGCGGCCGGCGACCCTCTTGGCGCCGCGATTGAGCCAGGTCTCCAGAATCGGCACCAGAGTGCTCGCCAGGAAATAGGACGCGATCATCGCAAACGCCACAGCCAGCGCGAGCGGGACGAACAACGCCCGGGCGACCCCGGTCATGAAGAACGAGGGCGCGAACACCGCGACCACGCACAGCATGGCGAGCAGACGCGGGATCACGACCTCGCGACTGGCTTCGAGCACGGCTTTGGCGACGGGCTTGCCCTGGGCCAAGTGCGTGTGGATGTTCTCGACGGCGATGATCGACTCGTCGACCAGAATGCCGATGGCGAGGGTCAAGCCGCCGAGCGTCATCAGGTTGATCGACTGCCCCGCACCCCACAAGGCGACGACAGCGGAGAGCAAGGCAATCGGGATGGTCACGACAACGACGACGGCGCTGCGCAGACTGCCCAGGATGAGCAGAATCGCCAAGCCGGTGAGCAGCGCACCCAGCGCTCCTTCGGTGGTCAACGCCTCAATCGCGTTCAAAACGTTGAACGATTGGTCGAACTCGAAAGTGACGTTGATGTCTTCGGGAACGGCTGCGCGAAAGGTCGGCAGGTTGTCCTTGATGCGTCGTACGACGTCGAGAGTCGAAGCGTCGGCGCGCTTGGTGGCCGCGATATAGACCGCGCGCGCGCCATCGACGAGGGCGTAGCTTGTGAGAATGTCGGCGGCGTCTTCGGCATAGCCGATGTCACGCAGGTAGACCGTGGGGCCGGGTCCGGACTTGATGGGAACGTCGTTGAGCTCGGCGGCCTGCTCAACCGTGGAGTTGACCGGCGCCAAATAGTTCTTGTCCTCAATCCGAACGCTGCCTGAAGGCGAGATCGTATTGGTCTTGGCGATGGACTGGACGACATCGTCGGGCGAGAGGCCGTAGGCCCGTAGGCGGTCCGGATCGACGCGGACCACTAGGCTGCGCGCGCTGCCGCCAAAAGGCGGAGGGGCGGAGACGCCTTCGAGACGCGAGAACATCGGGCGGATACGGAACAGCGCCAGGTCGGAGATCTCATCGACGCTGCGGGTTTCCGACGAGAAAACCAAGTAGCCCACCGGAACGCTGCCGGCGTCGAAACGCATGATAAAAGGCGGCACAGTTCCAGGCGGCATGAACGAGCGGGCTCGATTGACCTGGGCGACGGTTTCGGACATGGCGGTCGCCATATCCGTGCCTTCATGAAAATGTAGGCTCATCAGCGCCGCACCTTGGACCGAGCGCGACTCGACATGGTCGATTCCGCGGATGTAGAGGAAGTGATACTCGTAGTAATTCACGAGGTAGCCTTCCATCTGCGCGGGGTCCATGCCGCCGTAAGGTTGGGCGACGTAGATGACCGGCGTGCCGAGATCGGGGAAAATGTCGGCCTTCATGCGCGTGAGCGCCAGCCAGGAGGTCAGAGCCACCCCGAGGATGACCATCAGGATCGTGATTGGCCGCCGCATGGCGACGTGAATGAGCCACATGAGTCGGATTCCTCCTCGGGACTAGCGGCTCGCGGCCGTCAGCAGTTCGTCCATTTCGCCCTGAGCGGCAGCCAGCGCAAAGAGCGCGCGCCAGACTCCCAGGCGGGCCAGCGCATCGTCCACTTCGGCTTGCCGCAGCAAGCGCTGCGCCTCAGCGACTTCGACGACGGTTCCAAGTTGGGCCTTGTAGCGCGCCTGGGCTTGGGTTTCGAGCGTGCGCGCCGCGTCTAGTTCGATTGGAGTATTCGCGGCAATCTTACGCGCGGCGTCGACGGCGATCCTAGCGCGGGCCACCTCGCCTTGCAGTTCCTGGAGAACCGTGTCCCGGCGTGCTCGGTCGCGTTCTAGGTTGTGCGTTTCGATCTGCCGTTTGACGCGGTTCTGCTTGTAGTCGAACAGATCGAAGTCCATGTTGAAGCCGACGGCCCAGTTACCTTCCGAAGGCGCGAGACCGTTGCCGCCGCCTTTGAACGTGCCGTCGATACGCGCGCCGGTCCCGCGTCCGAAGACGGCGGCTTGGGCCTGGAACGTCGGCCGCCATTCCTTTTCGAGAGCGGCGCGGCGGGCTTCCGCTACGGCAATCTCAGCTTGCAGTCCAGCAGCAAACGGATGCGTTTGGAGGGATGCGGAGCCGAGGTCCGCAGCTGGGGGATCACCGGCCAAGCTCGCGGGCTGGATCGCAACCGCCTCGCCAGCGAGCCCAAGCCACTCGGCCAGCGTTGCCAGCGACTTCGCGGCCTCCTCTTCTGCGCGGATCAACTCGGAGCGGGCGCGCGCAAGCTCGGCCCGGGCGCGCGAGCTGTCAGCGCCGGGGCGAAGATCGTTCTTCACGAGCACGTCGACGGCGTCGTGAAAAACCTGCATGCGATCGACGGTAGCCTTCGCTGCACCGACGGCGCGCTCAGTAGCCGCCGCTTGGAGATACGCGTCGGCCGCGGCGAGCGTCACCTCGTACTCGGTCACCGCGCGGCCGGCCTCGGCGCGAGCCTTGAGCGCTTCTGCGACTTGCACGTTGGCGTGGCGTAGGCCGAAGTCGAAGGGCTCGTAAGAGAACAACACGCCGGCCGAGCTGCCGAAGGTGCTCGTGATGGTCGACTCGTCCTGGACTGGACCGGAGATGGCCGGGATGACGCCGTTCGAGAAGATCAGCCCAAAGACGTTGTTGCGCGTGGCGCGGTTGACCCCAACGCGCAAGCCCGCCTGGGGCAGGTAGGCGGTCTTGGCCAGATCGATGCCGCCCTCGGCCGCGGCGACCTCGGCGAGCGAAGCGCGAATCGCCGGGTAGTTGCGCGCGGCCAACTCAACGGCGGTTTGGATAGTCAGCGGTCTCGAGGGCCGCTCCGGGGTAGAGTCTTGTGCTGAGAGATTGCAGATGCTCAGCGCCGTCGCCGAAGTGAGAAGAACGATGGGTATTCTCATGCTGGGTTCTTGGCGGCGGCGCTTTCGACCTAGGTCGAGCGCCGCTTGGCTTCCTCACGTTTCCGTCGCCGGTCGAGGGCGTCGGAGAGCTCTTCGACCGACAGCGCTTCGCTGATCAACTCCACTAGCCGCCTTTTTTGTTCCCGGAGGTACGCGCCGCCTGTGGGCGTGATGTTGTAGTACTTCCGAACCTTGCCATCCACAATCCTGTCCGTCCGCTCCAGACAGCCCTGCTCCTCTAGGCGGTGAAAACGCGGGTAGAGCTGACTGGCGTTGAGGCTGTAGCCGTGCTCAGCCAACTCCTCGAGCATCCAGAGGCCGTAAAGCGACCCTTCAGACGCGTGGTGGAGGATGTGCAACTCCACAAAATCGAACCGGGGCTTAGTGCTGGGCATCGTTCCTATACTGATCGTTCTCGCCGTTCCCAGGCATCGCCCGCGGTTTCAGAATGATTCGAACCGTCCGCGGCTCGACGTCGAGCTTGACTGTTACCTCCTCCGACTCGAAACCGGGAGCGCTTACGACGATCTTGTGAGACCCCACGCGGAGCCTCTGCGCCGATGGGCTCTCAGATTGAAACCAAGCATCGATCACAACGCGGGCTCCGGGCGGAGCGCTGATGACCCGGATCTCCGATCGCGCCCCCGTCAGCCCCCATGCCCCGTAAGCGACTAACCCGGCGAGCAAGACCCAGGCGATCTTCGGCAGCGTGAAAAGCCGATTTGGGCTCTGCCCGTGCGGTCTCTCGTCCCAACTCTGGCAATCAAAGTCGAGCAACATTCATAATCCGTTATAGATATCCATATACGATATCATGAACAGAAAGCAACTCCCAGAGCGGCGATTCGCTCCGAGTTGAGTCCGCCGCCCGCACGTCACCGGCGCTTTCGAGCCCCTATTTCTCCAGGCAAACCTCTTGGATACAGGACGTTAGCCACACGGCAGAGGAAGATCACAGCCCCTCATGCTTGGAGGCCGATGTTACCCTGACAGTGGACAAAGAAGCCGGCCAGGGAGATGCGGCCGGCTCTCACCGCGCGGTCCAAATCTGAAATTCTCCACTGTGCCCCGGCGGCCGGGCCTTGTAGGTCGCCCGCATTCACTTCCGCGGTATTAGGAAACCGGTTTCACGAGGACGCGCCTGCGGCGCACGGCAGGAAAACTCCTTCAGGGCTGAGGCCCGGTCGATTGCGGCCGGGCCTCAGCCCGTTAGGACCTCAAAAATTTCGAAATCCCGGCCAAAACCTGACAGATTCAGACACTTTTAGAAGTGCTCGAGCACCCGCAACGTCTTGAGGCGCTTCTCGATGTGCGCCTCTAGCCGTTGGTCAAAAACCGGCGGAGGTCGCGGGCCGTCTCGCGGTTCCATTCGCGCTCGGGTAGCTTGGGCAATGCTGTGCGCAACATCTCCCTCGCCAGCGCTCGCGATTCCGGCGAGAGCGCCCACGATGACGCTGACTTCACTTCCGCCGAGAGCAGCCCTTCGTGGGCGCGGTCGAACCAAGCCATCTCGTCGGGCTCGAGCGCAGCGCCGGTTTCCAGGCAGACGTGGAGCGGAGGCAGCCAGCCGCCCAGCCGCACCGTCCACAACGAGAAATACGTCAGCGCTCGCCAGACAAATCCCGGGACGCCGCCGCCGTTCGCCGTCGAGCGCGTCACCCCGCGGAGATCTCTTCGAGCGCGAGCGCGAGCAGGCGGTAGTGCGGGTCGTCAGGCTCGTGCTCAGGCAGCGTCTCCTCAGCGACCTCGGCGATGTAATCGAGCGCAACGCTGACCGGATAGTCGGCGCGCATGGTCAGCGGCGGGTCGAGCAACTCGGCCTTGTCGATGCGCGCTAGCTCGACCGTATGTTTCTGGTAATAAAAGACCTTGACGTGCGAAAGGCGTTCGAGCCCGGCCGAAGCGGCTCTTGGGCCGGCGCACGCCTTTGGCGATTCCGCGCAGCTTTCCCAAGTCGCGCGTAAAGTAGCTGACGATCAGGTCGGCTTCGCCGAAGGGGTAGGTGCGCAGGATGAACGCTTCGCTCTCGCGGGCGGGCATCGGATCAAGTTCGCCGGAAGCCTCAGCATACTACTATCCTTGGGAGCGGACTCATGCCGCTGCTCCCAGCCCGCCCTGAAAACTGGACCGTTCGCCCGGAACGCGTCGACGCTGGGCGCATCGCCTGGGTCGAGGCTTCGGCCTCGCATTTCGCGCTGCTGGCGGACCTGCATTTGAGCGCGGACGCCTCGGTCGAGTACGACGGATTCCGCCCGCTCGACAACTGCGCACGCGTCGTCGAGCAGGCGTTCGCGGAAGGCGTCGAGGGCGTTTTGGTCGCCGGGGATTTGGCCTGGGCGAACGGCGAAGCTGGCGATTACGATCGTATCGCCGCGATGCTCACGCCGCTCAGCGAACGCGCACCGGTTGTGCTCGCGCCAGGCAACCACGACCGCCGCGACCGGCTACTGCGGCGCTTTCATCCGGAGGCTTACAGCCTGAATGAGCCGGCCAAGCTGATCACGGTAATCGACACCCTGCAAGCACGGCTCATAATGCTCGACTCGCTGTATCGGACCGATGTCGTGCCCGGCCTGCTTGGCCAAGCACAGCGGCATTGGCTCGCCAACACGCTCGACGCCGAGCCGGACCGCCCCACGCTACTGTTCGTTCACCACCCGTTGGGTGAAGACGACGGCGCTCTACTCGACGCTCCGCGCCTGCTCTCGATCGTCGAGCCGCGCCGGCAGGTCAAAGCCATCTTCACCGCGCACGACCACGTCTGGCGGCTCGGGCGCGAGGGGGCCTGCACGTGGTCAAGATGCCCGCCGTCGGGTTTCCTTTCCTGCCGACCGAGCCGATCGGCTGGGTGGCGCTCGAGCTCCGGGACGGTTCCGTCGAACTGCGCTTCCGCTCTGCCGTGGGAGTCGAGAATCATACCCTCGGATGGCGCTCCTGAGCGCATTTCCGGCTCGTTCGGACGCTGCGCTCCTCTAAAATGAGCCAGATGGAAGAAGCTTCCGAGCGCCGCAAGGCCCGCATCCTGATCGTCGACGACGAGGCGGACCAACGAAACGGCTTGGCGAGTCTGGTCACGTCGCTCGGCCACGAGGTCAAGACCGCCGGCGACGGCCTCGAAGCGCTGGATGTGCTCCAGGACTTCCGCGCGCATGTGATGATCACCGATCTGAACATGCCGAACATGGACGGCTTCGAGCTGCTGCGCAGGCTGTCTCTCGAGGGCTCAGCCCCGACAACGATCGTGCTCACAGCATTCGGTACGGTCGAGAACGCGATCAAGACCGTCCATGATCTGGGCGCCTTTTGGTTCTTGGAAAAGCCGATTACACGCGATGCGCTGCGCACACTGCTGAGCCGCGCGGTCGCCCGCGGCTTACTCGAAGAAGAGCGCGAGATCCTGCAAACCGAGCTGAGCTCACGCGGCCGGCTGGGCGCGATGGTGGGCAAGTCGGCGCCGATGCAGGAGGTCTTTTCGGTAGTCCGGCAGGTGGCGCCGAGTAAGGCGGCCGTGCTGGTGACCGGTGAAAGCGGCGTCGGCAAAGAGCTGGTGGCACGCGCCATCCACGAGTTGAGCCCACGCAAGGACGGCCCGTTCGTCGCGATCAACTGCGCCGCGCTGCCCGAGTCGCTGATGGAGAGCGAGCTGTTCGGCCACGAGAAAGGCGCCTTCACCGGCGCACTGCAAAGGCGGCAAGGCTGCTTTGAGCTCGCAAGCGGCGGCACGCTGCTGCTCGACGAGATCGGCGACATGCCCATCGGAACGCAGGCGAAGCTGCTGCGCGTGCTCGAAGACAGCCGTGTGCGACGCCTGGGCGGCGACCGCGAGATCGATGTGGACGTACGCTTAATCGCAGCCACCAACAAGCAGGTCGAAAACGCCGTCGCCGACGGCGAGCTGCGCGAGGATCTCTACTACCGCCTAAACGTCTTCCATATCCACTTGCCGCCGCTGCGCGAGCGCAAGGATGACATCCTGCCCATCGCCGAGGCGCTCATCCAGTCGCACAACAAAAAGCACGACTGCAAAGTAGTCGACATCCACCCCGAAGTGATCGAGAAGTTCCGCCGGCACTCCTGGCCGGGCAACGTACGCGAGCTGCGCAACGTGCTCGAGCGGGCGGTGATCCTGGCTGGCGAGGGTACGATCCTGCCGTCGCACTTGGTCGGCTTCGGCAATGAGACCAACCGACCGCAAGTGGCCGCCACCGACCCCGACGCCGTCGTGCTGCCGATCGGCACGACAGTGCGGGAGGGCGAGAAGGCGTTGCTGCTCAAGACCCTAGAGCACACCGACAACAACAAGACGCGCGCGGCGAAGATCCTCGAGATCAGCCTCAAGACGTTGCACAACAAGCTCAAGGAGTACGGAGACCGGGACTGATGCACGGGCTAGGCGCCGACGTGGACGTTCACGCAGCGATCACCGCAACCGTGCGTCCCCGGCGTTGCCGCCAGGGCTAGGATTCGATTCGCCATGTCGCTTAGAGCCAGGCTGCAGGTCTCGATCGTCGCGCTGGTCACGGTCGTCGTGCTACTGCTCTCGGCGCTCTACCTGGCGCTGATCGTCGACGATTCTTTTCGTCAGGCGCGGACGCTGGCGGAGATCAACGCAAAGCAGATCGTGGGCTTCATCAACGCCCGCGCTCCGCTCGAGCTTGCCAAGCGCGACCCCGCCCCGATGGGCTTTCAGGGCGTGAGCGCCGCCTACGCCGACATCGTCGAGCGCGACGCCGAGCTGCCTGACCAGTTGCTGCAATTGATGAGCAGCTCGCCGGTCATCGTCGAAAGCTACGTGACCGGGCCGGATGACCGCATCCTGGCGGCGTCGCGGCCAAACAAGAAGGGCCAGAAGGCGGCGACACTACCGCACTACGACGAGTTCGAGCAGACCGGGATGCTGGCCAAGCTTGGGCGCGTGTTTTCGAGCAATCGCGACTACGAGGTGGTGCAGGATCTAGGCTTTGAAGGCCGCAAGGTGCTCACGATCCACATGGTGCTCTCGACCGTGCTGCTGCGTCAGGCGATCGGACCGCGGGTGAGCTCGATCGGCTTTGTCCTACTGCTCGCCATGCTGACCTCTGTCGCCGCCGCGGCGCTGGTCTCGCGCGTGGCGGTGCAGCCGCTGGCGCGCATCGGCGATCTGATCGACTCGATCGCAGCCGGCGAGACGGCAGGCGCGCTCGCGGCGGCGGGCCGCGAGGGCAGCGAGGTCGCGGTGGTTGAATCCAAGCTCAACCTGCTCGGCGAGCAGTTCCGCGGTGCGCAAGCCGACGCCCGCGAGCTACGCAGCAACATCGACCAATTGCTCACACGGCTGGAAGAGGCGGTCTTCCTGTTCGGCCGCGACGACAGGCTGGTGATGGCCGGAGGCTCGGCTGAGCGGCTGCTCGGCATGGGCCGCTGGGAGATGATGGGCCGCAC
Source organism: Bryobacterales bacterium (assembly GCA_041394905.1). GTDB lineage: Bacteria > Acidobacteriota > Terriglobia > Bryobacterales > UBA6623 > RI-231. The sequence goes on from JAWKHJ010000004.1 coordinate 499,678, forward strand.
GCTCGAAGAGGTCTTCCCCGTGGGGACGGAGCTCGGGGCGACGCTACAAGGCTTGATCGACCTACGTCACAACGCCAAGGACCATCCGACCGAGTTGCACGTCGAGGGGCGAGAGCCATTGCGCCTGCTCGCCTCGGTCGAGACGGTCGAAGAGTTCCCGAGCCGCGAGCGCGTCGGTACGCTGGTCACCTTGCGCGAGGCGGAGCCGCGCCGCCAAATCGAGTCACAAATCGACGTTTCGACGCGCCTGGCCGCCATCAGCCGGTTGACCTCCGGCGCAGCGCACGAGATCAAGAACCCGCTCAACTCGATCGCGCTGCACGTGGAGGTGCTCAAGGGCAAGCTCGAAGACGCGGATATGAGCCTGGACGAGATCAGCGTGATCTCGCGCGAGATCACCCGGCTGGACCGCGTCGTGCGCTCCTTCCTCGATTTCACGCGCCCGGTTGAGCTCGAGGTGCATCCCTTCGATCTGGCGGGCTTGGTTGGCGAGTTGGCCGGGCTTGTCCGTCCAGATGCGCAAAGCCAGAACGCCACCGTTGTGATTGAGGCGCGCCGCAGAGCGCACCGTCCGCGGAGACCGCGATCTGCTCAAACAGGCCGTGCTCAACGTGATGATCAACGGCCTACAAGCGATGCCCGACGGCGGTTCGCTGACGCTCTCGCTCACGCGTACGGGCCGCGATTGGCTGCTTTCGATTCGCGACGAGGGGACCGGGATTCCGGACGAGCTGCGCGAGAAAATTTTTCAGCTCTACTTCACCACCAAGGGCAAGGGCAGCGGCATTGGGCTGGCGATGACGTTCCGGGTCGTGCAATTGCACGGTGGTACAATCGATTTCGTCAGCGAAGAGGAAAGGGGGCCGAATTCCGGCTGCAAATTCCGGCCTGGAAGCCCTTCCCGAGCCCGCGTCCGGCGCCTCCACGGCGGAGAGGGCGGATTAGACGGTTTGTCCGCTCGCGTGCGATGACGAGCCTGCGCGCCCGTAAACCGGGGCCTTCCGGGGCCCAATTACTGCTGCTCGCAGCGGTCGTGGCGACGTTCGCGCTCGGTGTGGGCTGCGGCGGTCGCCGAGCCGACGCCGCACCAGCCCCGCCGCCCGCGCCCGTGCCTCACGCGGCTCCCAATTTGAACCCGCCGCCCGGCCCCCTCTCCGAACCTCAGACGCGCGCCCAGTTGCCCGCGCCGCAGGCTGTGCCCGAGGGTGCTGCGCCCCCGACTAAAGGTCCGTTTGCGTACGAAGCGCCGGAAGTGGCCGAAGCGCCGCCTGCCCCCAAGCCCGCGCCCGCGCCGACACGTCCACCGGTGGAAACGCCCGCTCCGACCCCTGCGCCGACGACGGAGACGCCCGAGCCGGCGCCGGTTCCCGCCTTGGGCCCGCTGATCTCTGACCAACAGCGGCTGGCCTACCTGCGCGAGATCGACCGCAACCTCGAGCAGGCCTCCGCTGCGCTCAACGCGCTCATGGGACGTAGGCTCTCCGCCGATCAATCCGAAGGAGTGCGGCGAATTCGGGAGTTCATGCGCCAAGCGCGAGAGGCGCGCTCAGGAGACGTCGCACTGGCGCGTACGCTCGCCGACCGCGCCCGCCTGTTGGCCGAGGACCTCGTGCGCAATACGCGCTGATCTCGCCCGAGTTGGGCAAATCTCGGCGGCCCTGCCGTCGAACTGCAAAGGAGGAAAGTCTTTTGGCGCCCAGTTGGTGGCCGCTCAGCAAACAAACCTGTCTCGGGCTCGACCTGGGCTCTTCCGCTCTGAAGGCGGTTGAACTCGAGCGCGAAGACGGCCGGGTCGTGCTGCGCGCCGCTGCTTCTGCCGCGACCCCAGCCGGAGCATTGACCGAGGGCGCGTTGACTGACGGTCTCGCCGTGGCCGAGGGGATCAAGGCGATGCTCGACCAGCGCAAGATTCGGGCGCGTAATGTAGCGGCAGCCGTGGGTGGCGACCGCGTGGTTTGCCGTACCGATATGCCCCGCACCGGAGAAATCGAGGCCTTTGTACGGGCCAAAGCCGCCAGCGCCGTGCAATACGCGCTCGACGCCGCCTGCGTCGGCTGGCAACCGGTCGAGTCGATGATCGAAGGTTCGGTGATGTGGACGGCCGCGCCGGTCGAGCAGGTCGACTGGGTGCGCGCAACGGCCGCGCTGGCGGGACGCGCACCGAACTTAGTGACGCCGCAGGCTTGCGCCATCGCGAACATCTATGGCCATGGCTATGAGCCGTCGGGACGCAATGCGGTGCTGATCCTACACATCGGCGCACGGAGAATGTTGGCGATGGCAATGCGGGGCTGGGCGGTCGCCTATTCCTGTGACATCGCATTGGGGCGCCAGCGCTCCATCGAAGGCGCAGAGCTCGATCGGCGTGTGCTGGACACGCTCGAACCGCATCTAGATCCACTAACGGCGAGCGTACGGCCCTACGAGCTCGAATTGGTACTGCTCTCCGGCGGCGGCGCCGCGTCAGAGAGCCTCAGCAAAGCCTTGCAAGAGCGCTCCGGCGTCGATGTGGATAGGCTCGACCCATTTCGAAAGATCGGTTATTCTCCAGAAAGCGAGGCCGGTAGGACGGCGCAACAGTATGGACCGGCTATGGCCGTGGCCGCCGGACTGGCGCTGACGGGGCTGGGCGAAGCATGATTCGCATCAACCTACTCGAGGTTCGCCCACAATCGGGCGAGCGGCTCGGCGCCCTGCTGGGCGGCCGGGGCTCCTCGACATTCATCTCTCGACGCGAGGCCCTGGCTGGGGCGGCCTTCCTGGTTCTGACGGTCGGAATTCTCACCATGGTGGCGATGCAGCTGGGTTCGGGAGAAGAATCCGCTGAGGCTGTGACGACTGCCGCCGCCGACCTCGAGGTGGAGCCGATCGACCCCGAATCGCTCGAGCTAGCCGAGAACGGCGCCGAACTGACGCCTCCGACGCCCTTCCGCGAGGCCTCTCTGCAAGCCTCGCTGGAAACTCCGCCGAACGCTCCGGTTCCGGCTGGTGCGCCGGCAGAAGGCCAATCCCGGCCACCAGCCGCCTCGCCCAAGCCGCGACCAGCTAGCGTAAGACCAGCATCCGCCGCCAAAACAGTTGATGTCAGCGCCGTACGCGCCACGCCTTCGCCGATCGCCTCGATGTCTTCATCGAGGTAGCGGGTACGCCAAAAGTTTCGAGCTTTCGCGTCGACAACCCCGCGGCTGGTCTTCGACCTCGCCGGGGCACAGCTAGCCCTCACCGACACGCATCGCGCACAAACCATCGCAAGCCCGCTCGCAGGAAAGCTGCGCATCGCGCAGTTTCAGGTTGAGCCGGCTGTGGTCCGTCTGGTGCTCGAGTTGGGCCAGAATCCCGCCAAAGCCGCGGTCTCGACCAGCCAAGCCGGCGTCAGTATCGTCGTCACCCCAGCGCCGTGACGGAGTTTGCGCGCAGGCTCGGTTTGCTGCAGCGGGCGCTTGCGCGGAAGCCGTTCGACGCGCTCTACGTGGGTTGCCGCGCGAATGTGCGCTACCTGACGGGCTTTACCGGAAGCTCGGGCGAGTTGCTGGTGACCGCGCACGAGGCCACTCTCTGCACGGACGGACGCTACACCACCCAGGCCGCCGAGCAGACCAACGGCATCAAAATCGCGGTCTCGACCGAGATCTCCCCGCTCGAGCTCATGATCGAGCGGATCGCGGCCGAGCGCATCCGCAGTCTCGGCTTCGAAGCCAACCGCATTGGGTACATGCAGCACCGCACGCTGCTCGAGGCTCGCCCAAAGCTGCGTCTGGAACCTGTGGAAGGCTGGATCGAGAGCTTTCGAGCGGTCAAATCAGACGATGAGATCGAAATACTGCGTCGCTCGGCCGCCCTCAACTCGTCGGTATTCGAAGCCGTCGTGGCCCGCTGGCGGCCGAGCTGGACCGAACGGCGCGTGGCGGGCGAGATCGTCTATGAGATTAGCCGCCAGGGCGGCGAGGGACCGTCGTTCGAGGCGATCGTCGCCGGCGGGACCCACTCGGCGCTGCCACACGCCTCTCCCCGGCCGGTGCGGCCGCCCCGCCGCTCGCTCATCGTTCTCGACCACGGTGCTATACTTGGCGGATATGCAAGTGACATGACGCGAATGGCGTCATGGGGTGATCCGGGTCCCGAGGCCCGTCGGATTTTCGATGCGGTGCTCGAGGCTCAACTGGCCGCCTTGGATACCGTCAAGTCTGGCGTAATGGCGAAGACGGTGGACCGGGCCGCTCGTAACGTTCTGAAAAAACACGGTTTCGCTGAGTATTTTTCGCACTCGACCGGTCACGGGCTCGGGTTGGAAATCCACGAGAGACCAAAGCTTGGCCAGAAGGAAACCGTGCGGCTGCAGGAAGGCATGGTCATTACGATCGAACCCGGCGCTTATGTGCCTGAGATCGGCGGCGTCCGCATCGAAGACATGGTGGTGGTTCGCCGTTCCGGCTGCGAAATCTTGACGCCGACGCCGAAAGCTCTCCGAATCCTCTAAAATCGGGCCATTTGCCCGAAACGCTCGGCCGGTCCACGTGCCCGCGCCGTAGCCGACGACAAGATGAACCTCGACGAAATCAAAGAACTTCTGCGAGTGGTCACCGAGACTGACGTGACCGACTTCGAGCTCGAGACCGGAGACGACAAGGTTCGCATCCGGCGAGGGCCGGCCGGAGGCGGCAAGGGCGCCCAGCCGCCTTACGTCGTGCTCGCCGGCGGCACGCACGCCCACACGGCTCCTGAGCATGCGGCCCTGCCCGCGGCGCCTGCGCCGGCGGCAAAGAAGCCCGCGTCCGAAGCCGGCTCCAGCGAAGACGAGGACGACGGCTTGATCATCGTGACCTCGCCGATCGTGGGTACTTTCTACGAGTCGCCTTCGCCCGGCGCACCGGCGTTCGTCGAGATCGGCGACCAGGTGCAGTCCGGCCAAGTGCTCTGCATCATCGAGGCGATGAAGCTGATGAACGAGATCGAAGCCGAGGCGGGCGGCGTGATCGCCAAGCGCTTCGTCAAAGATTCGCAGCCAGTAGAATACGGGGAAGCGCTCTACGCCATCCGGCCGAGCTAAGTAGGAGGCGGAGCTCGACCATGATGCATCGCGTCCTCATTGCCAATCGCGGCGAGATTGCCCTGCGAGTGATCGCAGCGTGCAAGGATCTCGGCATCCCCACTGTCGCGGTTTATTCTCAGCCCGACCGCAGCGCGCTGCACGTCCGCCACGCCGACCAGGCCCTATGCATCGGCCCGGCGCGTAGCGCCGAGAGTTACCTGCACATCCCGGCGATGATTTCCGCCGCGGAGATCACTCAGGTCGACGCGATCCACCCGGGCTATGGCTTTCTGGCCGAGAACGCCCGTTTTGCCGAGATCTGTGAGGAGTCGGGCATCACCTTCATCGGGCCCAACCCGGAGGCGATCCGGCTGATGGGCGACAAAGCGAAAGCCCGCAGTGCGATGGACGCTGCTGGCGTGCCGATTCTGCCCGGCAGCGCCGAGCCGTTGAGCTCAATCGAGAAGGCGCGCGCCGAGGCCGAGCGCATCGGTTATCCCGTCATACTCAAGGCTTCGGCCGGAGGCGGCGGGCGCGGCATGCGCATCGTGCGCACGCCCAAGGACCTCGAACGCTCGTTCGATCAGGCGCAGCACGAGGCGGAAGCGGCTTTCCAGTGCGGCGACGTTTACCTCGAGAAGTTTATCGACCGGCCGCGCCACATCGAGTTCCAAGTGCTGGGCGACCAGCACGGCCGCGTGGTCTCGCTGGGTGAACGCGAATGCTCCGTGCAGCGCCGCCACCAGAAGCTGATTGAAGAGGCCCCGTCGCCGCGCTTGGATGCGGAAACGCGCGACCGCATCGGCAAGCTCATCCAAGGAGCGCTCGAAAAGATCGGCTACTCTAACGCCGGAACGGTCGAGTTCCTGATGGACGAGACGGGGGAGCTGCACTTCATCGAGATGAACGCCCGCATCCAGGTGGAGCATCCCGTTACGGAGCTGGTCACCGGCATCGACTTGGTCAAGGCGCAAATCCGGGTCGCGAACGGCGAGCCGCTGAGCAAGATCCTGCCGGACGAGATCAAGATCCAGGGGCACGCCATCGAATGCCGCGTGAATGCGGAAAACCCCGACACCTTTGCGCCTTCGGCCGGTTTGATCACCAAGTTCATCCCGCCCGGTTCGACTGGCGTGCGCGTGGACACGGCGGCGTATTCCGGCTGGTTTGTTCCACCGTATTACGATTCTCTGGTCGCGAAGCTGCTCACCCATGGCGACACCAGGGAAGAGGCGATCACGCGCATGCAGCGGGCCCTTGCGATGTTCGTGGTCGAGGGCATTCACACCTCGATTCCGCTGCACCAGCGCATTCTCGAGGACGCGGAATTCCGCGCCGGCCGCTACGACACGCACTTCATCGAGCGATTGCTCGCGAAGGACGCCGAGGCGGCATAGCCTTCCCTTAGTTCAGCGTGTCGCGATCGCGTACCCCGATCAGATACAGCAGCGCATCGAGCCCGACCGAAGAGATCGCCCGCGCGGCTTTCTGCGCCACGATCGGCTTGGGGTGGAAGGCCACGCCGAGGCCCGCGACTCCCAGCATGGGCAAGTCATTGGCGCCATCCCCCACTGCGATCGTCTGGTGCAGCGCGAGGCCTTCGGCCCGAGCGATCTCCTCGAGTAACTCAGCCTTGCGCGCACCGTCGACCACGCGGCCCAATACGCGGCCGGTGAGCTTGCCGTCGACGATCTCGAGCTGGTTGGCGTGGACGTAGTCGAAGCCGAGCCGCCGCTGCAGGCGTTTGCCAAAGTAGTCGAATCCGCCAGAGAGGATGGCGAGCTTGTAGCCCAGCCTCTTGAGGGTGGTGACCAGCCGCTCGACGCCTTCGCTCAAAGGCAGTCGCTCGGCGATCTGTTCGAGCACGCTCTCGTCCAGCCCTTCGAGCGTTGCCACGCGGCGGCGAAGACTCTCGGTGAAATCCAGCTCGCCTCGCATGGCCGCAGCGGTGATCTTGGACACCTCCTCGCCAGAGCCAGCCGCTTTGGCGAGCTCGTCGATCACCTCCGCCTGGATCAAGGTCGAATCCATGTCGAACGCCACCAGCCGACGGCTGCGTCGATAGATGTCATCCACTTGAAATGAAACGTCGACGCCGGTCTCCTGCGAGATCTCAAACAAGCGCCGCCTCAGCGCCAGCTCGTCCTCGACGGGCCCGGAGACCAACAACTCGACGCAGGCGCGCCCGCTTGATTCGGGCGTCTCGAGCGCGAGACGACTCGACAAACGTGTGATCTGGTCAATGTTGAGCCCCTCAGCGGCAAGCTCTTCAGCAACACTAGCCACCTGCTGCGCCGTCAGCCGGCGGTTGAGCAGCGTGATGACATGCCGCTGGCGGCCTTGTTCGCCCACCCAGGCGCCGTAGGACTCCTCGTCGATCGGCTCAAAGTTCACCGATACGCCCAGGCCGTGCGCCGCATACAGCACCTCCTTGAGCACGGGCGACGATTTGCGCTCGCCTGGAATGGCAACGACGAGCCCGAGCGAAAGGTGATCATGGATCACGGCTTGGCCGATGTCGAGGATTTCCGCGCCGAAGCTTCCCAGGATTGCGGTCAGCTTGGCGGTCAGCCCGGGTCGATCTTGCCCGGCGATGTTGAGGAGAAAGATTTCGCGCACGAAGAAATGCCTGAAAGAATCATTTTAAGCGGGGGGTTGCCTTCCGCCCCGTGTTCAGGCGAACGCCTCATATCCTGCCTCGGTCGTCGAGCATATGCTGGGTAGAAAAGAGGGATGTCACAAATCAAGCCCATCTTCCCCAAGCCGCCCGACGGTGTGCGGGAAAAACGCATTGAAAGCCGCTTCCCGTCGATGAGCGAGATCGAGGTCTCGTGGATCGACGCGGTGGGAAACGTGAAGAGCGCCGAAGCGCGCGTGCTCAACAGCTCCGATCACGGGCTCGGGTTGAAAACGCCGACGCGGCTCTCCACCAACCAGATGATCTGGATGCGCGACATCGCCGGCGAGCTCGTCAAGGCGGTCGTGCGCTTCAGCCGCAACCATGACGACGGAGATTGGCAGACCGGAGTCCGGCTGGTTCCGCAGGAAAAACGCGCTACGGGGCGTGACCCGGTGCGAGGCGCGGCCGAGCTGAAGTGGCCGGGCCCGACGGGCTCCACGTCGTCGATGGTCGTGAGGGTGGTGGACTTGTCCGAAAACGGGGCCGGTGTGCTCGCCCCGCGAGCGCTTCCTGAAGGCCAGTTCGTGCAGCTCATCGGCGACCAGTTCGAGTGCTTCTGCTCGGTCCGCAACAGCCGCGAAGTGGACGACGGCTGCGTTCGCCTGGGCCTGATGTTCTCGCGCGAGCCGCATGATCGCTCCCGCGGCGTCACCGCCGAATGGATCGATTGAACACCCGGACGGGGGGACTATAATAATCGACGATGGATGACCATGCCCCCGTCGTCGCTTTGAACCGCCGCCAGTTGATGCGCTCGCTGGGAGGAGGTTTGGCCGGCCTGGGCTTGGCCTCCCTGCTCTCGCAGGACAAGCTGTTGGCTGCGCCCACGATGGAGCTGGGCAAGCCGCATTTCGCGCCCAAAGCCAAGCGAATCATCTCGATCTTCTGCTACGGCGGCCCGAGCCACATCGATACGTTCGACCCTAAGCCTGAGCTCGACAAGTACGCCGGAGAGGCGATGACGGGCGTCGGCGACGTGGTCGTCTCGCAGGGCAATCCGGGCGGCCTGATGCCCTCGCCCTGGAAGTTCAAGAAATACGGCGAGAGCGGTCTCGAGGTCTCCGAGCTATTCCCCAAGGTGGGCGAGCACGCCGACGATCTGGCGGTCGTGCGGTCGATGTACGCCATCTCGAACGACCACGGGCCGGCGCTCTACCAGATGAACACGGGCACTTTGCTCGCCGGACATCCGAGCGTGGGAAGCTGGCTGACCTACGGCCTGGGGACGGAAAACGAAAACCTGCCGGGCTTCATCGTCTTCACCGACCATCGCGGCGGCCCAATCAATGGGCAGCCCAACTGGGGTTCGGGCTTCATGCCAGCGGCTTACCAGGGCACCCAGTTCCGCTCGACGGGCGACCCGATCGTCGACCTGAAGCCGCCGAAGGAGATGAGCCGCGATCGCCAGCGCAAGTGGCTCGATCTGCTACAAAAGTTCAATCGCGAGCACCTGGAGCAGAACCCCGAGGACACCGAGCTTTCGGCGCGTATCCAGAGCTACGAGCTGGCCTATCGCATGCAAGTGCACGCGACCGAGGCGATCGACATCTCCAAGGAGACAGAGGCCACGCGCAGGCTCTATGGCCTCGACGACCCGCGCTGCCAGTACTTTGGACGCCAGGCGCTGATGGCGCGGCGGCTGGTCGAGCGCGGCGTGCGCATGGTGCAGCTCTACTCCAGGCGGCGGCAACCACGAGCCGACCTGGGACCAGCACTGGTCGCTCAACAAATTCCACACCCAGCACGCAGGTGAGACGGATACGCCGATCGCGGGGCTGATCAAGGACCTCAAGTCACGCGGATTGTTCGAAGACACGCTGATCCTGTGGCACGGCGAGTTCGGGCGCATGCCGATCTCGCAACGGCTCGACGGGCGCGACCACAACCCGTATGGGTTCAGCGGTCTGGATGGCCGGCGGCGGCGTGAAGGGCGGCACGGTGGTGGGCGCGACGGACCACTTTGGCTACAAGGCGGTCGAGAACCGCAAGTCGGTGTATGACTTCCACGCGACGATTCTGCACCTGATGGGGTTGAACCACGAGAAGCTGACGTACCGGTATAACGGCCGCGACATGCGGCTGACGGACGTACATGGGAACGTGATGACGGAAGTGCTGGCTTAGGGCCGTATACTCATCACTGACCAGGCACCAGAGAGCTTGGGCTCAAGGTGACCTTCTCGGCAGCTGGCTGCCTCGTTCGGGGGTAACTTCAGGCTTCCGCGATCGCTCAGTCGCACTGGAAGATAACAATGATGCTTTCAGACACAGGCGTTTGGTTCGGGTGGCGTTGCTGCGGAGCCTCGGTAGGAAACTCCCCGAAGGCCGAGTCAGCGACTTGACCGCGTTGGATCACTGCCCAAGAGCAACGCGCGGGGAGGTTCGACTCCTCCCCTCCCGCACCTTTGAATACCCATGAAAGACCCGCCTCACCCGGCCGCTCCATCGGGAACGCCTGCTTGGAGCCGCTCGATTGAACGTGACCGAGGCGGCAAACGTGCTCGGCGTGACACGCAGCGCCCTCTCCCGCGTCCTCAACGGCCAAAGCGGAATCTCGGCCGAGATGGCGATTCGCTCTCGAAAAGGCCGGCTGGTCAGGCGCCGACCATTGGCTGCGCCTCCGGGCCGCCTACGAAAGCCGCCCCAAGCGCGCAAGCATGAGGATAGAATTGACGTGGCACGCTACGTCCCTTCTTCCGCTGCCTGAAGATCAAACATGTCCGCCAAATCCGCTCTTCCATCCTCCTGTTCGCCGCCTCGCTCGCGGCTCATGCCGCCGAGGACGGCTTGTCCCGCTCTTCGACGGCAAGACGCTCGCCGGCTGGACCGGTATGCGCGGAACCCTCTTCCGAGCCAAAGCTGGACGGTCGAAGACGGCACGATCCGCACCCAGAAAGACCGCTCCGGCGGCGACATGCGCACCATCGCCGTTTACGACGATTTCGACCTGCGCTGGGAGTGGAAGATCGCGCCGAAAGGCAATTCCGGCATCAAGTACAACGTGCAGGAAGAGTGGATCAACACCAGCTTCCGTCCCGACTGGTCGAACGAGAAAAAAGAACAAGCCCACCATTTTGCGATCGGCTTCGAATACCAGATCGCCGACGACGCCATCTTCCAGCAAAAGCATGACGATTGGAAGAAGTCGGCGACCGGGGCGCTCTACCTGCTCGAATGGGCGGAGGAGAAACCGCTCAAGCCGGTGGGCGAGTGGAACGAGTCGCGCATCGTGGTGCATGGCACGCACGGCGAGCATTGGCTCAACGGCAAAAAGCTGTTCGAGTTCGAGATGGGCTCTCCCGCGCTGATGGACAAAGTGAAGAAGACGAAATTCCGCGTCGCGCCCGGCTACGGCATCAAGGGCCCTGGCCCGATCGTCCTCACCCACCATGGCACGCCGGTCTGGTACCGGAATTTGCGGATCAAGGCGGAGTAGCAACGAGAGAACTTGCCGTCGCGAAGACTCGCGACGCGGCAACCGTGGCCGGTTGCGCCACGGTCGGCAATGACTGCTGCACTTTGTGCCGGAGGCGAGCCAAAATAGGCTCCATGAATCGTCGCGCCTTCCTCGCCGCCGCGGCCGCCGCGCCGGCCGCCTTGGCTCAATCCAATCCCCCCAAGCGCATCGCCGCCATCCTGACCGAGTACCGCCCCGGCTCCCACGCGGACGTCACCGTCGGGAAATACCTCGAAGGCTGGCTACAGGACGGCAAGTCGCCCGGCCCACGGTCGAAGATCGTCTCGATGTACACCGAACAGGTGCCGGACAACGACATGAGCCGGCCCATGGCGGCCAAGTACGGCATCCCGCTCTATCGCACCATCCACGAAGCGCTTACCCTTGGCGGAGACGATCTCGCCGTCGACGGCGTGCTGCTGATCGGCGAGCACGGCGACTATCCGATGAACGACAAGGACCAGAAGCTCTACCCGCGCTTCAAGATGTTCCTCGAGATCACCGACACTTACCGCCGCACCGGTCACACCGCACCCATCTTCAACGACAAGCACCTCTCCTACAGCTTCATCAAAGCCAAGCGCATGGTCGAGATCTCCGAACAGATGGGTTTCCCGATGATGGCCGGCTCGTCGGTCCCGGTGGCGCACCGTCGACCGCCGATCGACTTTCCGGGCGAAAGAGGCGACCAAGGCGGTCGCAATCAGCTATAGCGGGCTCGACATCTACGGCTTCCACCTGCTCGAGTCGTTGCAGTGCATGGTCGAACGGCGGCAAGGTGGCGAGACAGGCGTTCGCGCGGTGCAATGCCTCGAACACGACGCCGTCTGGAATTTTCTCGACACGACGCCTTGGGCGAGGCGGCTGTTCGACAAAGCGCTCACCCACAGCGAGACGCTCAAGTCGGGTGACATGCGGACCAACGTCAAGGATCCGTCGGTCTTCCGCATCGAGTACAACGATGGCCTCGAAGCGGCGGCGTTCTTGTCACTGGAGCCGTCGAGGACTTCGACCGTGGCGATTGACGTCCCTGGCCGCCCCGAGCCAGTCTCGACGCTGATGTACTTGCAGAATGGACGTCCGCACCCGCACTTCGGCTGTCTGGTGATGAACATCGAAAAGATGTTCGAGACGGGCGTGGCAACGTATCCGGTGCAGCGGACGCTGCTGACCAGCGGCATGCTCGACTTCGCGCTCGAGTCGCGTTTTCAAGGCCACAAGAGGCTCGCGACCCCGCAGCTCGACGTCGATTACTGGGTGGGGCGCGACTCGCATTTCTGCGTCGGCCCGTTGGATGAGCCGCCGCGCAGCGAGTAGCACACGCGCAGCCATCGTCTAGACTGAGGGCGCCCGCGTGGAGATCGAACCGTGATTCGTAAAGTGCTAACGTTTGCTTCAGCCCTGCTGCTGGGCGCTTCTGCTATGTCTGCCGCAACCTTCCCCGATCCCGCCATCGACGAAGGCCGACCCGGGCACGAAGACCGCCGTCCTCGCCGGCGGCTGCTTCTGGTGCACGGAGGCTGTCTTCGAGATCATGGACGGCGTCGAGGACGTCATCTCCGGCTATTCCGGCGGCACGAAGGAAGACGCGAAGTACGACATCGTCTCGACCGGGCGCATCGACCATGCCGAAGTTGATCCTGATCACCTGATGACCCGGCCGTGGTCACCTACGGGCAGCTGCTCAAGATCTTCTTCAGCGTGGCCCACGACCCGACGCAGCTCAACCGCCAGGGTTACGACGTCGGACCGCAGTACCGCAGCGCGATCTTCATGCCGACGACGAGCAGAAGCGCATCGCCGAGGCCTACATCAAACAGCTCGATGCCGCCGGCGTGCGGAGCAAGCCGATCGTCACCCAGGTCGTGCCCTTGGACAAGTTCTACACCGCCGAGGGTTATCACCAGGACTACGCTCGAGGGAATCGCGCGAACCCGTACATCGTGAATGTCTCGGACCCGAAGGTAGCGAAGCTGAAGAAGCTTTATCCGGGGTGCGTGCGCAAGCGTCCTGACCAGGCTTCAGGTGCACGGGCCTGACATCAACCCCACACACCTCCCCGGCGCCTCCGCCCTTCCTCAGCTCAGCGTCGTACATCTTCCATCGCGTACAGACAGACTCCCTGCTTCTCTTCCTCGCAGTAGTAGATCGACGTCTCGATGCGCACGGGAGCATCGCTGCGCACCTTCGCGGTCACGATCTCGCCTTCGACCGCCAGTACTTGCAGGTCTCCTCCTTGCTGAATCTCGAGGTGTGACGGCGCGGCCGGGTTCAGTATGGTCCCTTTCGGCAAAGCGCAGGTGATCTGTAGCGAAACTTCGCCGGACGTACCGGTCCCGGCCCGAGGCGAGATCACATTGTCGTCGCGCCGCGCCAGCTTGTGCGCTATCCTGCAAGGCGAAGGTCGCCGCCTCGCCGCTCTCGATGTCCACCACCCGAATCACGTGGTTGTTCGTATCCGCGACGAGAGCTTGCCCCGCGCCGACAATAGCCCGCCGGCTCATCGAAGCGCGCCTCTTCAGCCGGACCGTCCACCAACCTGGCGCGCACTGCCGCGAATGTCCGCACATTGCGCGTATGCGGCCCGATCGTCTTGATCTTGTTGTTGTAGGTGTCGGCGACGAACAGCGTCCTCCATACTCGACGTCGAGCGGATGTTGCAGCCGGCCTCTTTCGGGCCGCCGTCGATGTCGCCAAAGTCGAACAGCCCTCGCCGACCACGGTGCGTGACCGCCGCGCGGGTCCAGGTCGACGGCGCGGATGGAGCTGACCTCGCTGTCGGCCACGAACAGCGTGCTGTCGTCGTGCGTGAGACCCGACGGTTGCGCTAGCGACGCCGCGAGCAGCGGCCCGTCAACGTGGTCTTCCTGGCCCGAGCCCGCATGGCCCGCGATGTAGAACTCTTCGAGGTCGAGCCCCCAAACCTGGTGCTGCCCCGCCATCGCAATGAACAGCACGCCATGCGCCAAGTCGAGATCCCAAGGGGAGTTGAGCCTGCGCCCGCGCGCGGGCCCTGGGCGGTTGTCGAAATCTTCGGCCTGTTCGCCGTCGCCGGCGAGCGTCACCACTTGGCGCGCACGCAAATCGGCGCGGCGGATAGCGTGGTTGTCCGTATCGGCGATGTAGAGCAGGTCGCCCTCGACGGCCATGCCCTGCGGATGATCGAGCTTTGTCTCGGCGAACGAGCCGTCCGCGAAGCCCGCCTCGCCCGAGCCGACGATGTCGAGTACGTGCCCGGTCGAAAGCGACGCAATGACGATGCGGTTGTGATTGGTGTCCGCAATGAACAACCGGTCGCCCGCATCGTCGGCCAAGACCTTGCCTGGGAACGACAGCACCGACTCAGGCTGCCGCGCACGTTCGAGCGCAAAGCTCACGGGGGTGCGATCGAGCGTCCCCTCACCCTCGAAATGCTCCACCATCTGCGCGATCACGCCGTCGAACAAGTCATAAACCCGCTCGCCCGAGTGCGTCCCGATGATCTTACCGTTCGGGTCGATCAGCATGAATGAAGGCCAGGCGCGCACGGCGTATTCCTGCCAGATCTGCATCGAGTGGTCGTTCACCACCGGATGCGCGATCTCGTAGCGCAGCACCGCCTGGCGGATGTTCTCGGTCTGCTTCTCGCCCAAGAACTTGGCCGAGTGGACGCCGATGACGATCAGCTCATCCTTCCACTTCCGCTCCAGGCGCTCGAGCTCGGGCAGCACGTGCATGCAGTTGATGCAGCAATAGGTCCAAAAGTCGAGCAGGACGATCTTTCCGCGCAGCTCGCGCATCGTCAACGGCCGCTCGGTGTTGAGCCAGTCGAGACCTTCGGGAAATTCCGGCGCAGTCACCGTGCCAGGCTGAATCGGCATGAAAGCCCATGATAGCCCGGGGAGCGGGGGCGCTATGATGGGCCGGTGTTGGCAGGGACGAGAGACGGGGGACAAGGGACAAGGTCGATGGACTACGAGATACGGACCACCGGCTACGGGCCACCGATGATGCGCTGGATCGTGGCTCTGGTGATCGCGGGATCGGCCTTCGGGGCCACGCCGACGCTCGACGATCTGGATTCGCTCGACTCTCTCGGCGGCGTCGCCGTAAGCCCAGATGGGAAACGGGTCGCATATACGCTCACGAGCGGCCGCCGGGGGGCGCGCAGCTCGGACATTCAGATCGTCTCCAGCGTCGGAGGCGAGACAAAATCCGTCGCGAAGGGCGGCTCGCCGGCATGGTCGCCCGACGGTGAGACGCTGGCCTATTTCGGTCCCGGCCGCCAGGTCTTCACCGTCCCGGCCGCTGGCGGAGAGGCGCGCCAGCTCAGCGACCTGGATAGCTACATCGACCGCTTCCAGTGGTCGCCTGACGGCAAGACGATCGCGCTGCTCGCGCGTCCGCACCACGCGGCCAAGCTCACCTTCCTGGTTACCCAACAGGCCCCCACGCCGACCGTGGTCGACCACAACAACCTGCCACGCAACAGCCTGTGGCTGGTCGACGCAGTGACCGGCAAGACGCGCCGCCTGACCGACGACACTTTCAGCGCAGGCGGCTACGAACAGTGGTTCGCGGATGGGTTTTCCTGGTCGCCGGATTCCAGATCCATCGCGTTCTCGAAGCGCCCCCATGCCAAGGCCGGCAGCCACCTTGATGGCGAGATCGCAACCGTCGACGTCGTCTCGGGCGAGGTCAAAGTGCTCACGGATCGTCCCGGCTTCGACGGCTTCCCTGTCTACTCGGCCGACGGCCGCTCGATCGTCTTCAACTCGACCGAACGCCGCGACTGGGTGACCGTTTCCCACCTCTACCGCCTGCACTTGGCTACGGGTGAAACGGAGAAGCTGACCGCCACCTTCGACCGCAAGCTCCAGGAAGTCTTCGTCGACGGCGATCACGCAGTCTTCCTCGCACCCGATGGCGTCGCGACGCAGATCTACGCCCTAGACTTACGCACCAAACAGTCACAGCAGCTCACCAGCGGTCCCAAAGTACGATCAGGCCTGAGTGTGGCCGGGGGCAAGCTGGCCTACCTCGAGCAATCCGCCGACGAGCCTCCGCAGCTCGTCACACTCGAACTCAAAGGCGGTTCGCAGAAGACGCTAACAGACCTCAACCGCCACACCGCCGCATGGCCCAAGGTCGAGACGCGCGTCCTGCGCTGGCCGAGCTTCGACGGTATGGAGATTGAGGGCATTCTGCACCTGCCCGCCGGCTACCGCGAGGGTCAGCGCTACCCGCTGGTGGTCATCCCACACGGCGGCCCACACGCGGTGCAGACCGACACGTTCGTCACCGGGGAGCGGCGCGTGTTCGCCGACCGCGGCTGGGCGGTCTTTCGTCCCAACTTTCGCGGTAGCGGCGGCTACGGCGAGCGCTTCTTGCGCGCCAACCTGCTTGGTTTCGGCTTAGGCGACTACCAGGACGTGATGACCGGCGTCGACATGCTCATCGAGAAAGGGATCGTCGACTCCGAAAAAATGGCGATCGTCGGCGCCAGCTATGGCGGTTATATGACGAGTTGGACGATCTCGCAGACCGACCGCTTCAAGGCGGCCGTGGCCGGCGCCGCCATCACCAACGTGGCGAGCTTCATCCGTTCGACCGACGTGCCGGACCGCTTCCAAGACTATCTGGGCAAGGACCCGCGCCTGTGGGACCGCCACTCGCCCCTGCACTATGCCTCCAACATGGTCACGCCGACGCTGATCTGGCACGGCGACGGTGATATCCGCGTCCCGCTCATGCAAGGCCGCGAGCTTTACACCGCTCTGCGCGACAACGGCACGCCGACGGAGTTCGTGATCTATCACGGCGAGGCGCATGGCGTGAGCCGGCCCGAGCACGTCCGAGACTTGATGGAACGCAAGATCGCCTGGCTGGATCACTGGGTGCTGGGCAAGTAGAAACCGCAGCGGAAACGGCTGGCAAGTGCGTGTACACTTATGGCCCATGACCCGTCGTACGTTCGTCGCCGCCACGGCTGCGGCCGCCGCCGCGCAAAAGGTTTCCGCCCAGGACCAAGTCCACGTCGGGGTGATCGGCGTGGGCGGCCGCGGACGCAGTCTCACCGGCCTGCTCACCGGCCTGCCTGAGGCCCGCGTCGGCTGGATCTGCGATGCCGACCAAGCCTCGCTCGAGCGCGCTCAGAAGGTGATCTCCGACGCAGGCGCAGCGCAACCCCAAACCACAAACGACATGCGCCGCGTCTTCGACGATCCTTCGATTGACGCCGTTGTGATCGCAACGCCGGATCACTGGCACGCCCCGGCCACCATCCTCGCCTGCGACGCGGGAAAGGATGTCTATGTCGAGAAGCCCTGCTCGCACAACATCCGCGAAGGCCGGCTGATGATCGACGCCGCCCGGCGCAACGAGCGTATCGTCCAGATGGGCGTGCAGCGGCGCTCGATGCCAACTTTCCAGCAGGCCATGCAAGACATCCGCGATGGCAAGCTCGGCAGCGTCCACGCCGCCAAGGCTTGGGACGTGCAGATGCGCGACGACATCGGCCACGCGCCCGACCAACCCGTCCCCGACGGCGTCGACTACGAGACTTGGCTGGGGGCCGCGCCGTGGATCCCGTTCAACCCCAACCGCTTCCACTACAAGTGGCACTGGCATTGGCACTTCGGCACCGGCGATGCGGGCAACGACGGCGTCCACCACATGGATCTCGCACGCTGGGCGCTGGGCGTCAGCTACCCCTCCGTCGTCGGCGGTCACGCCAAGAAATACTACTTCGACGACGACCAGCAGACGCCCGATACGATGAACATCGCCTTCGATCACGGCGACAAATCGCTCATCTGGGAGATGCGCATCTGGAACCCCTACGGCATCGAAAACGGCGTCGAGAACGGCATTGCGGTCTACGGTGATCAGGGCGCGATGATCTTCGGGCGCTGGGGGCGCAACGAAGCCGTCAAGGTGCTCGACTCAGCCGGCAAAGAAGTCGAGACCCGCGAGGTGGGACGCCAGGAAGGCTCGCTCCACATGCAGAACTTCCTCGACTGCGTGAAGTCGCGCAAGCTGCCCAACTGCGACATCGGCGAGGGACACCTGTCGACCCTGCGCGCACCTGGCGAACATCAGGCGCGCGTCAACCGCACTGTGCGCTTCGACGCGGAGACGGAATCGGTGATCGATGACGAGCAGGCTAACCTATACGTCTCGCGGAAGTACCGGACGCACTGGTCGACGCCGCAAGTAATATAATCAAATCTGATTGGCAGGCGCTAAGAATATTTTCGTCCTGACGCCAAACTTTTGAATGGCTTGGACGTCTAGATGCATAGAAGCATGGTCTCCCGAACCGGAGGCCATTCTGAACAGCCTCGACTGAGGCGACTAAACGATCCTTACAGGAGGTGACATTTAGATGCTCAACACCAGGTTTTTCGATGACTTCAACGCGATGCGGCGCGACATGGACCGCATCTTCTCCGCTCTGGATTCCAGCGAAGGACGCGCATTGTCGTGGAGCGCGGCGCCCGCGGTCGAGACCGGCTGGACGGACGACTACTTGAACCTACGCTTCGTCCTGCCGGGCGTGCCGGAAGACAGCCTCGACATTAGCGTCCAGGGCAACCAGCTCGTCATTCGCGGCGAGCGGCCGACTCCGCAGGGTTTCGGCAAACAGGGAGCCACCCACTACCGGCTGCCGTACGGGAAATTCGAGCGCACCGTCGACCTGCCGAGCGGCCTCGACACTGACAAGTGCGAAGCGAACCTGCACCACGGGTTGCTCGATCTTCGCTTCCCGGTCTCGGAAGCCGTCAAGCCGAGGCGGATCGAGATCCAAAGCGAGCCGAAGGCGGCCAAGAAGATCGCGGCCTAACCCCCAGTCGGTTTAGATGCGGCGGAGGACTCTATGTCCCCGCCGCTGAGCTTTTCCAGCGGTAGTTCTTCATATCCGCTAGACGGCCGCGAAACTCCACGCCTTCCTGTTGCAAGCGCAACCGCTGCGTCAAGCCGCCATCTCCAGGCAGCGCAATGCGGCCTCCCGATGCGAGGATGCGGTGCCAGGGCAGTCGCATGCCCGGCGGACTTACGCGCAGCGCGTACCCGACTTGGCGCGCCGTGCAATCAGCCAGCTTGGCGATGTCCCCGTAGGTGGACACCTTGCCCTTGGGAACGCGGCGGACGAGCGCCCACACACGCTCGAGGCGCTCGCGATCAGCCATCGGTGAAAACGACCGAAGTGCGCAGCAGCGAGTCGATCAAGTTCTCGACGTCATCCGGCGAGAAGGGTTTCGCAAGAACGGCGCGACCTTCTCCGGCGAAGATCTCCGGGTCCTGCGCCATCGCGGATTCGTCGGCCAGGAACACGAAGCGGTCCACGCGATTGCGCAGCCGCTGCCACAGTTCCACCGCGCTCATCGGCTGCAATCGCAGATCGCAGAAGACCCACTCGAAGCGAATCCGCTCGCTGATCTCAAGCGCCGCCTCAGGCGTCGAAACGGGGATGGCGCGATAGCTTTGGTCGGAAAGATACTGCACCAGGGAGTGTTGGACGTCCGGGTCCGGGTCGACCACTAGGATCGTCATCGAGCCTGCTCGCACGCTCGCGGGCGACTCGTGCAGCGGGTCGGCGTGGCCGGTTTGCCACGGGTCCTCGGCCAACGGATACTCAACCTCGATACGGAAGCCCAGGCTCGAGTTGCGATCAATCAGCAGCGTCCCCCCGGCGCGTTCGATCAAGCTCTGGCACACCGACAGGCCCAGGCTCGATCCCCCTTCGGCGCGTGCGCCTTCGCGGTTCGCCAACGTCGACTTGAGCGCCTGATCCGGACGCACCAGCGGAGTCAGCGAGATGACCACCATCTGCTCGCGACGCGTGGTGTTGATCTGCAGCGACTTACCGCCGATCTGCCCCAGGAAGTGCATCGCGTGGCGCAGCAGGATCTGGAACACCTGCTGGATGTGGGTCGCGTCGCCAAAGATCAATGGCGTCCGTTTGCTCAGCCCGAGCTTGACCTGCAGGTCGGCGGCATCGCGGCGCTTGCGCAGGTCGGCCACCAGCCGCCGCAAAAGCGCATTGAGGTCGATCTCCTCGTTCGACTCCGAGCTCGGGGTGGCGAAGCGCACCAACTTCTCGACAGTCGCCGCCGCGCGGTCGACCAAGCGCGCCACGTCGGCCAGCCGCATGCTCAAATCGTCCGCCGTGGCGCGGTAGGGGTTCTCGGTCAACTCCGCGGATGTCTTCGAACGGCTCTTCGAGCTCCGAGATCGCAGCTGCAAGCTCGCTGATCGCCGAGAGCCTTCAGAGCGGTGCAGCTGTTCGGTCATCACGCGCTGATCCAACATGCGCAGGCCCACCGCGCGTCAGGCGCGCCACGTGCTCCAGCCTTGCGCGCGCTGCTCCGGGGTGAATCCCTCGCCTGCGGGTGCGCTCTTCCACCTCCACCACGCCCAGGGCAGCTGTCACCCACGAGGATGGGCGGTAAAGACGGACTTCGCCCGCGCCGCCGCACGATGTCCTTGTCGAGAAAGGGCACGACTCCGCGTCAGGAGCCTCAGTGGTTTCGCGCGAACGAAAACAGGCGACGGCGCCGGAGATCGAGCCGATCGAAATGGGAGTGCGAGGTAGGGCTTCCGTGCCGCCGGAGTATATGAGCTGTCGTCCCGTCTGGTCGACCAGCAAGATAAACGCGTGCGACATCTCGCCCACGCGGACCGCAGCCGCCGCCGCGCGCTCGAGCAGCTCTTCACGGTCACTCGCACCGAGAATGCTTTCCGAGAGGCGGAACAGCGTTTCCAGGTGGGTTTGGCGCTTACCGTAGAGCCGGCCGTGGCGCCACTCCTGGAAGACGACGATGCAGCCCAACGCAAGCAGAATCGCCAACAGTCCCCACGAGACCATTGCCCGATCCAGCGACACGATGCCGTCGTCGGCGGCCGGCAAAACTGCGAGCGCCGCCACGACTGCCACGAGGGCCAGTCGCCCTCCCTATCTTGTTTAGCGCAAACAAACTCGGAGCTCGAGAGCGGGCGGGAGACCCGCCAGACCTTCGACCTAAAAGTAGCGCCCCCGAGTCCCGGAGGCAATAAGGCGTTTGCGGCGGTAGGGCGGGGCGTTTTGCAGTAGGGGGGCGGGGTTGCGCGGACGAGAGGGGCGTTGGGCCATCATAGGTAGAGATGGCGCAGACTCAGGACCTCGATCTCGATTTTCTCAACAGGTCGCGCGCGAAGCCGGCGCGGCCATCCTCGAGGTCTACGGAACGGATTTTGACGTGGAGTCGAAAGCGACGCCTCGCCGCTGACGGAAGCGGATCTGCGTTCGCATAAGATCATCACGGCTCGGTTGGCGGAGCGCTATCCCGACATCCCGATCCTCTCGGAGGAGAGCGCCGAGCAAGCCGCCTACGACGTCCGCCGCCACTGGCGCTGCTACTTCCTCGTCGATCCGCTCGATGGGACCAAGGAGTTCGTCAAGCGCAACGGCCAGTTCACCGTAAACATCGCCTTAATCGAAGACTGACGGCCGACCGTCGGCGTCGTCTACGCGCCGGTGCTCGACTGGATGTATTGAGCGGAGAAGACGGGTGCGTTCAAGACCGAGGAAGGCGGCGAGCTCCATGCGGCTGCAACCTCGGGGCCTGCGGAGGCCGGAAAGATCACGATCGTCGGCTCCCGCTCTCACTCGACGCCCGAGCTCGAGGCTTACGTCGAGAGCCAGCGCGCGCGGCATGGTGCGGTCGACTTCATCGCCATGGGCAGCTCGCTGAAGCTCTGCATCATCGCCGAGGGCAAGGCGGACGTCTACCCGCGCTTCGGTCCCACGATGGAGTGGGACACCGCCGCCGCCGATGCCGTCGTGCGCGCGGCCGGCCGCCGGGTCACACAGCCCGATTCCGACGCCGACCTGCCCTACAACAAGGAGAACCTGCTCAACGGCTGGTTCATCGCCCGCTGAGCTGCTTCACCGGATATTGGGGACTCGGCTCGTAGGCTTCCGCCAGGTAGCCCTCCAGCCGCTTGACGACGTCCGAGTGCGCCGCCGCCACGTCGCGCTCTTCGCTCGGATCGGCCTGGAGGTCGTACAGCTCGAGCGCGGCGCCGACTCCGTTTCGGATGCCTTTCCAACGCCCGGCTCGCACCGCCTGGGAAAACTTGTTCCGCGCGTGCCCGTAGTCGAAGTACAGATATTCGTGCTCGCGCTGCTCGCCGCCCAGCAACGTTGGCGCGTAGGAAATTCCGTCGGTACGCTTGGGGGCCGGCAGACCGGCTAACTCGCTTGCGGTCGGCAAGAAGTCCCAGAACGCGCAAACGTGGTCTGAAGTCGACCCGGGCTCGATGCGGCCTGTCCAGCGCGCAATCAGCGGAGCGCGAATCCCGCCTTCATACATGTCGCGCTTATAGCCGCGCAGTCCGCCGCCGCTCGCGAAAAAGTCCGGGTCGTGGCTTCTCTCGCGCGACGGGCCATTGTCGGAGGTGAAGATGACCAGCGTGTTCGAGTCCAGCCCATGGCGGGAGAGCTCGTCCATCAGCGCACCGACATGCCGGTCCAAGCGCGTGACCATTGCTGCGTAGTTGCGCTCGACCTGTGGCCAAGGCTCGTCCGAGTAGGGCTCGTCCGTGGGCACAATCTGTGAGTCCGGGTCTTCGCTCGGGTAGTCCGACCAGTGCGGCAGCGTGTAGGCCAAGTAGAGAAAGAACGGGCGTTGCGCGTTTTCGCCGATGAAGTCGAGCGCCTTGGCGGTGAATAAGTCCGAGGTGTATTCCTGCTTGGCCTCGCCGCGGTTGCCAGTCAGAAGCACGACCGTGTCGTCCTCCCAAAGGTAGTCCGGGTAGTAGAAGTGCGCCTGGTCCTGGTTGAGATGCCCGTAGAAGTGGTCGAAACCTTGGTAGGTCGCCACGCCCCAAGAGCCCGGGTTTCCTAAGCTCCACTTGCCGATGGCGCCGGTGTGGTAGCCGGCCTGTTTGAGCGCCTCGGCGACAGTCACGTCGTCGGGTTCGAGGAAGACGCCGTGCGGAATGTTGTCGCGCACACGGGTGTGCCCGCCGTGCAGCCCCGTCATCAGGCAGGAGCGCGAGGGCGCGCAAACGGTCGCCCCGGCGTAAGCCTGGGTAAACCGCATGCCCTGGCTCGCCAGTTTGTCGATGTTCGGGGTTTGCAGCCTGCGCTGGCCGTAGCAACCCAGGTCGCCGAGACCCAAATCGTCAGCCAGGATGAACAGGATGTTCGGCCGCGGGGGACGCTGCGCGGCGAGCACGGGCGCCGCGCAGCTTGCGAGGAAGGCGCGCCGGGTCCAGGACATCGCCGGGACCCTAGCCGATCTCCATGATTTCTTTTTCTTTTGCCGCGCTGGTCGCGTCGAGCGTCTTGATCGTCTCGTCCGTCAGTTTCTGGATCTCGTCCTGGGCGTGGTGCGACTCGTCTTCGGAGACCACTTTGTCCTTTTCGAGCTTCTTGATCGCATCGTTGGCGTCGCGGCGCAAGTTGCGCACGGCCACGCGATGCTTCTCGGTCATCTGGTGAAGCTGCTTGACGAACTGCTGGCGGCGCTCCTGCGTGAGCGGCGGAATCGGCAGCCGAATCACCTTACCGTCGTTCTGCGGGTTCAGGCCCAGGTCCGAGGTCTGGATCGCCTTTTCGATCGCCCCGATTTGCGAGGAGTCCCAGGGCTGCACCTGCAGCAAGGTCGGATCCGGCGCGCTCAGGTTCGCCATCTGGCTCAGCGGCGTCATGCTGCCGTAGTAATCCACGCGGATCGTGTCGAGCAAATGTACGGAGGCGCGACCGGTGCGCAGCGAGCCCATTTCGCGCCGCAGGTCTTCGACCGTCTTCTCCATGCGGTCTTGGGCTTCCAATTGGATATCGTCGATGCTTTCGCCTTGGATGTGGGACATGGTGAACTGCTTCCTTAGGACATCAGGGTGCCAACGGACTCGCCTGCGACTGCACGCGCCATCGCGCCGGGGTCGTTGAGGTCGAACACGAGCACGGGCATGCGATTCTCGCGACACAACGCAACCGCGGTCGCGTCCATCACGCCGAGCCCCTTTTCTAGGACTTCAGCGTAGGTTATCTTCGCATACCGCTTGGCGGCGGGGTTCTTCTTCGGGTCCGAGTCGTAGACGCCGTCAACCTTGGTGGCTTTCATGACGATATCGGCGCCGATTTCGATGGCTCGTAGCGATGCTGCGGTGTCGGTCGAGAAATACGGATTGCCGGTGCCGGCGGCGAACAGCGTCGCAGTTCCGGCTTCGAGCAGGGCGACCGCCCGCTCTTTGTCGAAGCGCACCGCGAGCGGCTCCATGGCGATCGCGCTCAACGTCTCGGCAGGGACGCCCTCGGCGCGCAGCAGATCGCGAAAGGCCAGGGCGTTAATGACGGTGGCGAGCATGCCCATCGCATCCACCGTGGTTCGTTCGAGCTTGTCCCCGGCGTCGCGCACACCGCGAAAGTAGTTGCCGCCGCCGAGCACCAATCCAACCTGGACGCCGGACCGTACCAGCGCCGCCGTTTCCGCCGCGATCTCGCCGGCTCGTTTGGCGTCGAGCCCGAACCCGGATTCACCGCCGAGGGCCTCTCCGCTGAGCTTCAGAAGGATTCTACGGTATGCGGACATGCAACCTTCCACTGTCGCGCAGCCGGCGGTGCGAGCGCTACTCCGTTGCGCTTTGCCGGTTTGCCAGGCCCAGTCTCAAAAGCAGACGGGAGGGCCTGGGCCCTCCCGTTCATTTTCTGTCCTCTACGCGACCAGCTTAAACTTCGCCGATCTTGAAGCGCGCGATCCGACCAATCGAAATGTTCTCGCCCAATTTGGCGATCTTCTCGGTGATCAGCTCCTGGATGGTCTTCGAGTTGTCCTTGACGAAGGGCTGCTCGAGCAGCACCACTTCCTCGTAGAACTTCGACATGCGACCCTCGACGATCTTGTCGACCACCTGCGCCGGCTTGCCTTCCTGCAGCGCGCGGTCGCGCTGGATGTCTCGCTCTTTCTCAATCGCGGCCTGATCGACTTCCTCACGCCGCACGAAGCGCGGGTCCGCGGCGGCGATGTGCATCGCGATGTCGCGGGCGAGCTCCTGAAAGTCGTCGGTCCGGGCGACGAAGTCGGATTCGCAATTGAGCTCGATCAGTACGCCCAGCTTGCCGCCGGCGTGGATGTACGACGTGATCAAGCCTTCGGAGGCATCGCGCTCGGCCTTCTTCGCCGCGACGGCAATGCCGCGCTTGCGCAGCAGAACCTTCGCCTCTTCGAGGTCGCCGTTGGCCTCGACGAGCGCCTTCTTGCACTCCATCATGCCCGCCCCGGTTGCCTCACGGAGCTCCTTCACCAGTTTTGCGCTGATTTCCGCCATGACTTGGTTCCTACCTGCAAATCGACTATGAAACGTTGAAACGGAGCCCGAGCAGGGCCGCTACGCTTCTACGAGCGGCCAAGACTCGTTCTCGAATGTGCGCCCGACTAGTAGGCGCCTTGCGGCTCGGACATGCTCTCGGGGTTGACGACGCCCTTTTCGGTCACGATCATGCCGTCTTCGGTCATGATGGCGTACTCGCCTTCCATGCCTTCGGTCGGGACCTGTTGGAACTCGCCCTCGGTAGCGACCTGGCGTCCCTCGAGGACCGCGTCGGCGACTTTGCTGGTGAACAGCCGAATCGCACGCAGCGCGTCGTCGTTGCCCGGAATCACGTAGTTGATCGGGTCCGGGTCCGAGTTCGTGTCGACGATCGCGACGACCGGGATGTTGAGCCGGTTCGCCTCGAGCACCGCGATCTCTTCTTTGCGCGAATCGATGACGAATAAAACGTCGGGCAGCCCAGGGATGTCCTTGATACCGACCAGGTTCTGCGTCAGGTGCTTGCGCTCGCGCTCGAGCCGCGAAATCTCTTTCTTGGCGCGCCCTTCGTAATGTTCTTCGTCAGCGAGCCGGTCGAGCTCTTTGAGCCGCTCGATCGACTTCTGCGCGGTCACCCAGTTGGTGAGCAAGCCGCCCAGCCAACGGTGGTTGACGTAGAACATGCCGCAGCGGCGCGCTTCTTCGGCAACCGCCTCCTGCGCTTGGCGCTTGGTGCCGACAAAAAGAATCGACTTACCCTGAGCGGCAGCCTCGCCAACAAAGCGCAAGGCTTCCTTGAACTGCTTCAGGGTCTTCTGCAGATCCACGATGTGGATCCCGTTGCGTTCGCCGAAGATGAAATCCTTCATCTTGGGGTTCCAGCGCCTGGTCTGGTGCCCGAAATGAACGCCGCTTTCGAGCAATTCCTTCATCGTGACTTGAGGCACAATGAGCTCCTTGTGGGTTGGTTAAAGCGTCCTCCGCCGAGCGCCCATGCGGGCGCAGACGGAGTCCAATGCGAACCGGGCCTGTCCAAGCGGGATTTGGCCCGGTCGCGAAAAAGTGCGCCGTCTGAGAACGAACTAGCGCTTGGAGAACTGGAAGCGCTTGCGGGCGCCAGGGCGGCCGTACTTTTTGCGCTCATGCTTGCGCGGGTCCCGCGTGAGGAACCCGGCCTTCTTGAGCGTCGGCCGCAGTTCGCCGTTGAACTCCTGCAGGGCGCGCGCGATTCCCATGCGGGCCGCTTCGGCCTGCCCGGTCATGCCCCGCCGTGGGCCAGGATGTACACGTCGAACTTACCCGCCGTCTCGGTGGCGAGCAAGGGCTGGCGCACCGTCATCCGCTCGGCTTCCGTATTGAAGTACTCGTCGAGCGAACGCTGGTTCACCGAAATCTGGCCGGAACCGGGGCGCAGAAACACTCGCGCGATGGCCAGCTTGCGGCGGCCGGTTCCAGGTATTGCTTACGCGTGCTATCCACTTGCTCGAATCTCCGTTGTCTCTCAGCGCTCGATCGTAATCGTCTTCGGCGCCTGAGCGTCATGCGGGTGATGCGGACCCGCGTAAACCTTCAGCCTCTTGGCGAGCTGCCGACCGATCTTGTTCTTCGGCAGCATGCGCGACACCGCGTTCTCCACGATCCGCTCCGGGAAGGTCTGGCGCAACTCGCGCACATTCACGGCTTTGATGCCGCCCGGATACTGCGAATGGCGGTAGTAGACCTTGTCGTCTTCCTTCTTGCCGGTCAGCGCGACTTTCTCGGCATTGA
The DNA here is from genome assembly GCA_041394905.1 of Bryobacterales bacterium. Lineage (GTDB taxonomy): Bacteria > Acidobacteriota > Terriglobia > Bryobacterales > UBA6623 > RI-231. The sequence continues at coordinate 526,891 of JAWKHJ010000004.1, forward strand.
TGACGATCACGTGGTCCCCGTCTTGAGGAACGGCGTGTAATCGGGCTTGTGCTTGCCCATCAGCATCATCGCCGCACGCGTCGCCAGCCGACCCAGAATCACGTCCTCTGCGTCGATCAAGTACCAGTCGTTGCGCACTTCGTCCGCGCGTGGAATATAAGTCGTCGACATGACCGCAATCGCTCCTCGACCCCAGGGACGTCTCCGCGCCCCAGGGCGAAACTCAAGACCAACCTTTCAATCGTATCCCGGACTGTGAGGGAGCGTCAAACGCAAAAGAACCGTCCGCTCCCTTTTCGAGGCGGTCGGTGACGTCCGGTGTCTACGGAATTGAGTTCGTAGTATAGCACGGCGCGGCGCTGTGTGGACCGCAACCCTCGGGAGTAGTACCATGAACTCGTCGGACTCGCATTCGAATGAAGGACTTCCTGGCATGGGCGAAACCGGGCGGACGTGACGCCGAGATCGCCTCGGGCTTGGACCCCGAACGGATGCCGCGTCACATCGCGGTGATCATGGACGGCAATGGCCGCTGGGCCAAGCGACGGTTCATGCCCCGCGTCGCCGGCCACCGCGCCGGTATTGATTCGGTCCGCGAGATCATCGAATCCTGCTGCCGGCTCGGCATCGACGCGCTGACCCTGTACGCATTTTCAGTCGAAAACTGGAAACGCCCCCGGGCCGAGGTCGAGACGCTGTGGGGCCTGCTCGAGCGCTACTTGCGCGACGAGCTCGACAGCCTCAAGGCCAACAACGTGCGCTTCCAGGCCATCGGCCGCGTCGATCAGCTTCCGGCCTCAGTGCAAGCGACGCTCGACTACGCGATCGTCGAAACAGCGGCGAACAGCGGCCTGCGCCTGACGGTCGCGCTCAATTATGGCGGCCGGACCGAAATCGTCGATGCCGTCAACACGCTACTCGCGCAGGCTCGCCAATCCGGCGCTGAGCTGCGCGTCGATGAGAGAACGTTCGGGGATTACCTCTACACCGCGGGTCTGCCCGACCCGGACTTGCTCATCCGGACCTCGGGCGAAGTCCGGGTAAGCAATTTCCTGCTCTGGCAGATCGCCTACACCGAGATCTGGGTCACGGAAAAGTACTGGCCGGAGTTTCGCACGGAAGATTTGCTCACGGCCATCGCCGATTTCCAGAAGCGCGAACGGCGTTTCGGCGGACTCAGCCCCGCTAAACCCGAACCGGCGCCCGCGCTAGTGGGCGCGCGCACCCCGTCCCCTCTAGGCGAGCATTCGGAGTGACGCCCGTATGACAAGGGTCCTGACGGCCCTGGTCCTCATCCCCATCGTCCTCGGCTTGTTGTTCTACGCGCCGCCGCTGGCGGTGCGAGCGGCCTTGGCTTTAGTCGCGCTGCTTTGCCTGCGCGAATGCCTCAACATCGTCCGAGCCATGGGTGTCGAGCCCTTCGGCCCGGCAGCGTTTGCGGCCGGGGCCGTGCTCATCCTGGCCAGCGTTCCGATGGGCCCCTATTTGATCGGCGTCACCTCGCTGCTGATGATCCTGACGCTCGACCGGACACGCCACCAAGCGGCGCTCACCGCCGTCTCGACGACGCTATTCGCGCTGGTCTACACCTGCGGGCCTTTCGCGCTCGGCCGCGAGTTGCACGAGATGAGCCCGCACTGGCTCTTCGCGCCGCTATTGGTCAACTGGGTCGGCGACTCGTCGGCCATGTACGTCGGCAAGGCGATGGGCCGCCACAAGCTTGCGCCCCTGATTAGCCCCGGCAAGACTTGGGAAGGTACGATCGCCTCGTTCTTTCTGGGCAGCGCCGCCGGAGCGGGCTACCTGCAGTACGTCCTACCGGACGCCAACTTGTTGTTCGTCCTGGGGTTTTCGGGAGTTGCGAACGTGGCTGGCCAGCTTGGCGACTTGTCGGAAAGCGTGCTCAAGCGCGGCGCCAAGATGAAGGACTCGGGCGAGCTCCTCCCCGGACACGGCGGCATGCTCGACCGTATGGACGGGGCGCTGTTCGCCTTACCCGCCGCTTTCCTCTACCTCACCGCCGCGATGTGGATCTAACCGGCTGCCTAACCGGGCAACCGAACATCAGCTCGCCGCCGAGACCGCCTGGCCGCCGTAAAGCAGCGCATCGTTGGCATAGTACTCGTCCACGTTTTTCTTCGTAATCAGCTCGTGCCGCACGAACACCGCCGGCGGGGCGGCGCGACCTTCCAGAATCTTTTCCGCCAGATCGAGCAACTGCTCTCCGTAGCGCTCCGGGAAGTAACCGACCGATCCGATCAGCCGCGACCCGGATCGCCGTAATTCGCGCCGCCCTTCCGCAGAAGCGCCCTGGCTCGCCACGACGGCGCGGTCGCCCGCGCGGGCTTCGGTGATCGCCTGCAGCGCACCCAACGCAGCCGGGTCGTTGCCGGCGCCCACCAGCACTCGCCCCATGCGGCGCAACGAGCGCCGCATAGCCGACAACCCGCCCTGGAACTCGCCGCCGCTATCGGGACGCTCGACTGCCGAGCTTGGCAGCTCAGGCAACACCTCCCGAATCCCGGCGAGCACCCCCTCCAGGCGCGCATCCACCATCGCCCCGGCGGCGCGAATCTCGAGCAGAACCACACGCTCCACGCGGCCATCCCATTCGTCTTTCGCCCAACGCCCCAAAGCACGGCCCGCGATCATCCCCGCGCGGTAGTTGTCGGCGCCAAAGTAGGTCGCTCCCGGGTGCGGAATGTCGATTGCCACGAGCGGAATGCCCGCTTCGTGGAAGCGAGAGGCGACCTGCGGGGCAACGTTGGCGAAGGTCTGAAATTCAATCGCCAGGTCGACTTTCTGGCGGATCAACTCCTGCGCGTTGCGAACCGCCGCGTTCGCGTTCCAGCGATTGTCGAGCTCGATCAACCGAATCCGGCGCGCCTCGGCGGTCCGCCGCAACCCGTCGGCGACCTCCACCGCGAAGGGGCTCTTGGTGGTCTGGCCAGCGAAGCCGATCGCGTAGGCCGGCCGGTCGAGGCGTTTGACGCGCGTGCGGTAGCGCGTCGAGTCGACCTTCTCGACCATGCCCGACCGCTCGAGCGTATAGAGCAGACGAAACGCCCGCGAAGGCGTTAACCCGGTACGCGCCGCGAGGTCCCTTAAGGGCAGCCGTTCGGACTCGTTGTGGAAGGCCCGCAGCAGATCACAAGCGCGTGTGACAGCATCGACCAGGTAGCGTTCGTCGTTCGGTGTGGATTTCATTGTTTGAAACGCGTCGCGGCGTCCGGTGGGGTTCATTATGACCCAAAAATTTTCGAGTTGGAGCGTTTCCGGGAGATTCCTTCGTTTCGCCCGTCGAAAAGCCTAGTTTGGTTTGACATCGAGTAGCGGGTGTGCTCACGTAAGGGGGCGATGATGCGCCCAGTTGCCTTGTCCGCGATCTTGACCCTGCTCGCATTTGGCGGGCGGGCGACGGCGCAAGAGCTTCCGCCTGCGGCTGAGCGAACGGTCGATTTCCGCAAAGACATCCAACCTCTGTTCGCGCAGCGCTGCTACGCCTGCCACGGCGAAGCCAATCAGATCAACGGCCTACGGCTCGACCGCAAGAAAGACGCGCTGGCCGGCGGACATTCCGGGGCGGCGATCCTGCCGGGCGACAGCGCCAATTCGCGCTTGGTGCATCTGCTGGCCGGCTACCGCGTGAAGGTCGTGATGCCACCGGCCGGACCGCCGCTCACTCCAGAGCAGATTGGCCTAGTCCGCGCCTGGATCGATCAGGGCGCCGAGTGGCCCGACGATGCCGTCACAGCCGCGCCCGCGCCCAAGCGAAAGGTCTCGACCACTGGGCCTGGCAGCCGCGCACCAACCCGAGCCGCCCCAGGTCAAGCAGACCGGCTGGGCGCAAACCCCATCGACCAATTCATCCTGGCCAAGCTGGAGAAGGAAAACCTCGCGCCCTCGCCCGAGGCCGACCGCGCCACCCTGCTGCGCCGCGTCTCGCTCGACTTGACCGGCCTGCCGCCAAGCCCCGAGCAGATCGAGCGCTTCCTCGCCGATAGCGCCCCCAAAGCCTACGAGCGCGCCGTCGACCGCCTGCTGCGCTCCGAGCACTACGGCGAAAAATGGGCCATGCACTGGCTCGACCAAGTGCGCTACGCCGATTCCGACGGTTACGAGAAGGACGACCCACGGCCGCACGCCCGGCGCTACTGCCATTGGGTCATCCAGGCGCTCAATGAGGATCTGCCCTTCGACGAGTTCTCGATCGACCAGATCGCCGGCGACCTGCTGCCCCACCCGACCGAAGAGCAACTCACCGCCACCGGGTTCCACCGCAACACGCTCAAGAATCGCGAAGGCGGCGTGAACTACGAACAGTTTCGTTTCGAAGAGAACGTCGACCGCGTCAACACCATCTCGACCGTCTGGATGGGCCTGACGCTGGGCTGCGCGCAGTGCCACGACCACAAGTACGACCCGCTCTCGCAGTCGGACTACTACCGCTTCTTCGCCTTCGTCAACAACCTCGAGGACGAGCTCGTGCCCGCTCCCCTGCCCGGCGAGCGGGGCGCCTGGCTGCAAACCCACGCCGAGTATCGCAGCCGCCGCGAAGAGATGCTTTGCGAGTACAACGTGCCCGAGTTGCAGCCGGCCTGGGAAACCAAAGTGAAGTACCACGGCGAGCACCCCGGCGAAGACACCGCCTGGGATGTCAACTGGGACACGCTCGCCAAGATGACCGACGGCGGCGACAAGTACATCCTCATCCCTGCCGAAGAGCGCACCGAGCAGCAAGCCGACGTCGTCACGGATTACTTTTTGCGTTTCTATACCCAAGTGGTTTCGGGCAAAGAGTACAAGCAGCTCGGCTTCGGCGAGCTGCGCGAGCGCCTGGAGAAGCTCGAGAAGTCGTACCCGCAGATGAGTATGGCGCGCGCGGTCAGCGAGCACGAACCCTCGCGCGAACACCACATCCACGTGCGCGGCGGCTGGGATCGCCTGGGCGTCGAGGTCCAACCCGGCGTGCCGCAAGTGCTACCGCAGTTGCCCGCCGGGGCGAATCGGCTGGATCTGGCGCGGTGGTTGTTCGCTGACGACAACCCGCTGACGGCGCGCGTCACCGTCAATCGCGTTTGGCAAGAATACTTCGGTAAGGGCATCGTCTCCACCTCAGACGACTTCGGACTGCAAGGCGACAAGCCTTCGCATCCGGAGCTGCTCGACTGGCTCGCCGAGGATTTTGTCCAAAGCGGCTGGAGCCTCAAGCACCTGCATAAGCGCATCGTGATGTCCGCCGCCTACCGCCAGTCGTCGAAAGCGCGGCCCGAAGCCGCCGAGCGCGACCCGGACAACCGCTGGCTCTCGCGCCAAAACCGCCTGCGTCTGCCCGCAGAGGTCATCCGGGACACGGCGTTGGCCTCGGCCGGCCTGCTCGACGACGAAGTAGGCGGCAAGAGCGTCTACCCGCCGATCCCCGACGGCGTCACGAGCCTGAGCTACGCCGGAGGTTTCGCCTGGCCGACCAACAAGGGCCGCGAACGCTACCGCCGCGGGCTCTACATTCACTTCCAGCGCACCGTGCCCTACCCGATGCTGATGACGTTCGATTCGTCGGAACGCTCAGTCACCGAGTGCCAGCGCGAACGCTCGAACACACCCCTACAAGCGCTCAACCTGCTCAACGACCCCGTTTTCATGGAAGCAGCGCAAGGGCTCGCCACGCGCGTGTTGCTCGAGACGCCTTCGAGCGAGCTCTCCGACCGCCTCGACTACGCCTACGAGCTTTGCTTTGCACGCAAACCGTCGCAAACCGAAGCCGAGCGCCTGGAGCAGTATTACCGCGACCAGATGCGCCTGCTTGACGCTTCGCCCAAGTCGGTCGCCGGCTGGTTCCCGGTCGCGCCGGAGGAGTTTGACCGCACCGCAGCCGCGGCCTGGACCGGCGTGAGCCGCGTGCTGCTCAACACTGACGAGTTCATTACCCGCGAATAGGAAGACCCCGTATGCTCGACCGCCCGCAGTTTCGTCACATCCAATCCCGCCGGGACTTCCTTTCGCGCTGCCTCGCCGGCCTCGGCTCGATGGCCGTCGCGGATTTGATGCATGCCGAAGGCCGCACCGCGCCGGCGGCCGACCCGCTCGCGCCCAAGCCACCGCACTTTGCGCCCAAGGCAAAAAACGTCATTTTTCTCTTCCAAGCCGGCGCGCCGAGCCAGATGGATCTATTTGATCCCAAGCCGATGCTGACCAAATACAACGGTCAGTCGCTGCCGCCTGAGCTCACCAAGGACCTCCAGCTCGCCTTCATCAAAAAGAACGCGCAAGTGCTCGCCTCGGCGCGCGAGTTTACGAAATCGGGCCAATGCGGCATGGAGATCTCCGACCTGCTGCCGCACACGCAGACCATCGCCGACGACATCTGCCTCGTCCGCTCGATGGTGTCGGACGCCTTCAACCACCACCCTGGTCAATCGTTGCTCATGTCGGGCTCGCCCCTGCCGGGCCGGCCGACCGTGGGCGCTTGGCTGACCTACGGCCTGGGCACGGAGGCGCGCGACCTGCCGGGCTTCGTCGTATTGAGCTCGGGACGCGGCACCTCGGGCGGCTCGTCCAACTGGTCGTCGGGCTTTTTGCCCTCGACCTACGCCGGCGTCCCCTTCCGCTCCTCAGGCGACCCGATCCTCTATCTCTCGAACCCCGACGGCGTCACGCCCGAGATGCAGCGCCTCTCGCTCGACGCCCTGAAGGACCTCAACCAAGAACGGCTCGACCAGACCGGCGACCTCGAGATCGCCGCGCGCATCCAGAGCTACGAGCTGGCCTTCCGCATGCAGACCGCCGGCCCCGACCTGCTCGACTTCTCCGACGAGCCGCAGCACATCCTCGACATGTACGGCGTCGACGGCAAGCTCACCGCGCCGTACGCGACGAACTGCCTGCTCGCCCGCCGCATGGTCGAGCGCGGGGTACGGTTTGTGATGCTCGCACACGCCAGCTGGGACCAGCACCAGAACCTCAAGAAGGATCTGCAGAAGAACTGCGACATCACCGACCAGCCCGCCGCCGCGCTCGTCAAGGACTTGAAACAGCGCGGCCTGCTCGACTCGACGCTGGTGGTCTGGGGAGGCGAGTTCGGCCGCACCTCGCTCGCCGACATCCGCCGCCCCGAGGACATCGACAGCGTCGGCCGCGACCATCACCCGGACGGCTACTCGATGTGGCTCGCCGGCGGCGGCATCAAGGGCGGCCAAGTCATCGGCACGACCGACGATCTCGCCATGCACGCCGTCGACGACATTGTCCACGTGCATGACCTGCAAGCGACGCTCATGCAGTGCATGGGCTTTGACCACACCAAGCTCACCTACCGCCACATGGGCCGCGACTTCCGGCTCACCGACGTGGGCGGCAAGGTGGTCCAGCAGATGCTAGCCTGAGACGGCGAGATTCCGGTGGCCACCATCGCCTACGACGCCCACATCGCGCAACTCCTCGACGTGGCCGAGCGCCTCGAGCGGTTGTTCCGCGCCGCAGCCGTGCATTACCGCATCGTCGGCGGGCTCGCCGTCTTTCTGCACGTGCGCGACCGCGATCCGCTCGCGGCACGTACGACGCGGGATCGGATGTGGCCGTGCATCGGGAAGACCTCGACAAGATCCGCGGAGTATCTCCAGCGGCGGGCTTCGAGTTTCCGCCACGCCGCCAGCGTCGACATGCTGGCTGATCGCACGACGCCGCAAGCGCGCAGCGCCGTGCATTTCGTCTTTCTGAACGAGAAGGTTCGGCCGGACTACCTCGAACCCGTGCCTGCCATGGAAGGCGCACTGCAAACCGAAGACGGCTTGCTGCTGGTCCGCGTCGAGGACCTGGTCCACATGAAGCTCACCAGCTTTCGCCTCAAAGACCAAGTCCACATCCAGGACATGGACGCGGTTGGTTCGATCACCGCGGACATCGAGCAGAGCCTTCGCCCGCCCTGGCCGAACGCCTCGCCTACGTTCGTTCGCAGCGTTAAGAACCTACTTCGTCGGCAGCATGTTGTGGATCGCGGCGATGCGCCACTGTCCGTCGACGCGCTGCATCGTGAAGCTGGCGAACATGCGGCGCTCGGCCTGGCCGCCTGTGCCGGCGATAATGTAGGGCCCGTCGGCCAGCGACGTCCTCGCCTAGAAAACGCACGCGGTCGACTGTGATGGTGCGGTCGCCTGGGCGGCTGGCCGAGCTGCCCAGCATGCCCTTTACCAGCGTCGGACGCCCAAAACGCCACTCGCCGGTCGGGACGAGCTGATCGGCGTCCTCGGTGAACAGCGCCTCGATCGCCTTCGATCGCGGTTTTCGCGCGCGGCGACGTACTTCGCCACCAGATCGTGGACCGCCGCCTGTCCTCGGCCGGCCTCGAAAGCGTGCCGGGCGGCTGTAACAAGGCGAGACAAAGCATCCATCGCATGGGAGCAATTCTAGCGCCCGTGGGGACCGTCCGGGCCAGGGCGGTCCCGGCCGGGATTCATCCCGGCAAGCGCCCGCTACTCCACATACACAACAGCGTCCAAGCGTCGCCGCGCAGCAGCGAGCCCGACCCGTCCACGCCCTCAGGACGCGGAAGCGGACCTCGACTGCCGAAGCGTCTCGCCCGGCCGCGAGCGCGCCCACAACACCGGAGCTGACCGGATCCCCGTCCGCTGTTGAGAAGCCGATCGACACTCCTCCACGGGCCAAGGGACCACGTCGTCCGACATCGCGAGCGCGTCGATATCCATGTCCGGCCTGCCCAGCCCGGAGACCAGCAGCGAAACCTCGTCCCCAACCTTCGCCGGCCGCTCCTCGCTGTTGCGCGAGCCGTCGGCGTTCACCACGGCCAGCACGCCGGGCGACGCCGGTCCCATCGTCAGGCTGTATGGCTCCGAGGCAACGCCGTCGACCGTGACGACCAAATCGACCGCCTCCCTGCTCTGCAAATCGAACGGCAGCACCAGGTTGAGTTGGCCTTGCGACGGCCAGGCTACGCCAAGGGGTTTGCCGTCCGCCGTCGCCGAGACGCCGCCAAGCTCCGTCGGAACCGATGCGGCGGCGGGCTCGTAGGCGGCCGGAGCCTCGGGCCCCAGCCGCACCCCGTAAACCGACGCGATCATGCCGGGAGCGAAGGGCGATCCAAAGTCCGCGACACGCGCAGCGGCGAAAGTGATCCCGCCCACGCCCCCGTAGACGATATTTGGGTAAAACGATCTGCGCCCAGCCGCGTTGAAGACGCCGCTCGAGTAGATTTGCGGCCGCACCGTACGGTCGCACTCCGTCGGGGACCGCAGCCGCCATACTTTGCCCGCGCCCGAGTCGGCGATGAGCAGGTCGCCCCCGGCGGTCAACGCAAGCGCCGCCGGAGCCTCCAACTCAGCGACCGTGTTCAACGTCCCCTCTGGCGTCAGCCGCATCACACTGTCTCCCCGTGTGAAGTAGACTTCGCCGTCCGCCGTGCGTAGCGAGTGGACCGCGTCGCCGATAAAGCCAGCCGATCCCGGGATCTCTTGGCCACCCGTCCGACTGCGGTCCGAACGAGTACAGTCGCCCTCTGGTGGCGAGGAGCGCATCGCCCCGAAAATCCGCTCCGAGGCGGCCATAGAACGAGTCAAAGATCGAAAGGCGAAGGGCATGACCGGCAATTCGGTCGTCACAAACTCGCCATCATCCGTCACACGGGCCAAGCGATAGCCTGTCCGGCTTGCCCTTGCACCCAGACCCCGTCGAACGCCCTCGCGATTCGGCCGAAAGCATAAGGTCCTGGAGCGAACAAGAAGCCGCGCCCCTGACAATCGGGGCAATCGGCGGCAAGCGCAACCGTCTTCGCCGCTCCGCCCGGCGAACGGTACAGCAGCTCTTCCGCCCCGCCACGTAGAGACCACCCATCGAATCCGCAGCCAAGTAAGCCTCGGGCCGCGTCACGTCCGCCGCCTCGATCACGCCGTCCGGGCGCACCACGCGGACCCGCTCCTCGTCCGCGATGAAGATCTCGCCGCTCGCAAGCGCCGCGACCGATTGAGGCGCTCGCAGCCGGGCTTGAGCAGCCGGCCCGCCGTCGCCCGAGGCGCCCTCGGCTCCAACGCCCGCCACGACTTCAGCCGAATCCTCACCCAACGCAAAGAACTGATCGAGGCTGCGGGAGCCCAACAGGATGCGTCCGTCCGGCAGCCAGTCGATCGAAGAGCCGTGCCTTCGATGCCGGACCGTAGATCGGAGCTCGCTCGCCATTCGGGCCGATACGAAACACGACGGGCGCAAGGTCTGAGCTCGATTCTCCGTTCGAGAATCCAAGTCGACGGTGATACCGAGCAACGGTAGCGCGTCGCTCGACATTAGTGAGACCTCGCCTTCGGCGTTGACCGCCAGTCGAGCCTTTGGCGACGATCCTTGTAGCGCGATCGGGTATGGATGAAGGACGCCGAGAAGGAAATCGGCGAAATAGATTCCGCTTCCCTGACCGGTATCTCCGCGAAATCACCACGCCCTGTCCGGCCATATGCGCTTGATCTGTCCGCTTCCCACCGCCACGTAGAGCGACCCGTCCGGCCCCAGCGCCACGTCAGTCGGCCTGACCAGCTCCGCGTTCACCGTCTCCACGCGCCCCGTGCGGTCGAGCTTGAGCAACCGGCCAGTTCCGCATCCGCCAAATACAGCGTCGGCCCGGGCCCGGCGTCGAGGCCCACCTCCGCGCCCAATCCCTGCTCGGCCAGCACCGTGCGCACGAAGCCGTTCGACATGCGTCGGATGATGCGCCGCTGCGCGCGGTCGAAGACGAACAGGTCGCCTCAGGGCTGACCGCGATCCGCGCCGGCTCGGGGCCTTCGAGGATCGTCGCGATCACTCCCGCGGGCGAAATCAGACGTACGCGCCTGTTGCCCGTGTCGGCGACATAGATCGAGCCGTCGGGCCGCGCCACGGCGTCCCTCCAGCCCGGGCTCGTCGAATTCGCCAGCGCTGCCGCACCGCCATCGCCGGAAAAGCTCCGCCCGCCCCCGGTCACAATTTCGAGCAAACACGCCGTGTCCTGCGCCGGCAGGGGCGCGACTGGCAGCAAAAGAAGCAGAAAAGCGCGGAGCATCGGGCCGTAATTCTCTCACGGGGTTGCGAGAAAGGGAACGTTTTTGCCGCGCCTTTGGGGGCGCGGAACGCAACCCCCGCGGTTGCGGCTCTGTCAAGACACAAAAAAGGGCCGCGCCCTGCCTTGGACGCGGCCCTTCCCGGTTGGTTTACCCGGCCTTACTTCAGCCCAAGCGGATGCCGACGCGGAAGAACCGCTGATCGATACCTGGCGGCCGACGTTTTTGATCGACGTCAGCTTCATGAAGTTGCCGCTCGTCACGTCGCCGTTCGGCGTGTTGAAGTGCGGCGTGTTGGTCGCGTTGAACAACTCCGCGCGGACCTGGATGTCGAGCTTCTCCGTGGCCTGGAACTTGCGAAACAGTCCCAAGTCGAGGTTGAACAGCGGGGCGCCGCTCAAGTTGTTGAATCCGCAGTTGCCGAAGCGTCGACGGCGGCTTGCTGAACGCGGACGGATCGTAGAACAGGCCTTCGTCACCGTGGAACCCGAGCTTCGTCGGAGTCGATGCAATCGCCGAGCTGGCTCGATTCCGCCGCGCTGATGTCGTTCGCCGAGGTGACGGTGAACGGTTGGCCCGAGTAGCTCACAAGTGGTTGAACTGCCACCTCGCCCAGCACCGCGCCCCCAATGCCACCGTTCGGAGAAGTACTTCTCTGCCCCTGCCGAACGGCGATTCCGCGATCGACGAGAACTGGAAGTTGTGGCGAATGTCCTGCGGGAGGCGGGCTGTAGGAGCGGTTGTAGAGCCACGCGGATGCGGTCCGACGCCGCGCCCGAGTCTTCACTGGTGTAGCCGCGTGCGTGCGACCACGTGTAGGCAAAGTTCACTTGATAGCCGCCCGCGAAGCGCCGCTCGAGCTTGGTCTGCAACGAGTCGTACTTAGGCGTGCCCAAGCTGCCGTGCAGCGCCGTAGAGGCGATGCGGCCCGGGAAGCGCAGATTGAGCTGGCGTCCGGCGTTGCCTTCGCCGATGTAGCTCCAGTTCTGCTCGAGTGAAGCAAGCTGGTTGATCGAGCGGGTCGCCACGTAGCCGGCCGAGCCGATCCACGAGCCGACGCGCTTCTCCATGGTCAGGTTCCACGACTGGATGTAGCCGCGAACGGCGTTGTTCTGCTCGATCACCGTCGCCGCCGCGGTCAGAGGCTGCGGCAGCACGCCAGAGCTGGTGTCCGGCGCGGTGACCACCGGCAGACCTTCACGCAACGTCGTCGCAGCCACCCACGAGTTCGCCTGGGTCAGGTTCTGCACGGCCATGATCGGGTAGTTCGTGCGCAGCGGCCGGGCCCAGTTGAACGGGTCCGACGTGATGCCATAGCCGGCGCGGATGACGAAGGTGTCGGTCGCGCGGTAAGCCAAGCCGGCCCGCGGCAGCACCTGCCGCCGGCCCACCGTCACGCCACAATCCTTGGGCGTCGGCCCCACGCCGCAGAGCAGCATGTTGTTCGTGGTGAAGTCATACCGCTCCACGCCGCGGTCAGCCCGCGTGGGGAAGGGGAAAAACTCCGCACGTACGCCGTAGTTGAACGTCAAGCGAGGATTGATCTGCCAGCGGTCGCGCAGGTACATCGAATAGTACTTGGTGCGCGTGGTGTAGCCGTCGTCTGGGAAGAGCCAAATCTTGCCCGCCTGGTTGGCTTGACCCAACAGGAACGAGGCGAACGAGTTGAAATCGGTGCCGCGCGAATCGGCGACCGATCCATTTCCCCGGTTGCGCGTCATGCCCTGTTGAAAGTCGAACCGTCCGGAAGCGCCGCCGATCGCCGAAGGAAACTCCGGCTGATTGTGATTCAGGTCCTGGTCGTAGAAGTCCGCGCCAAAGCGAATGTTGTGCGTTCCCCTAGTCAGGTTGCCGTTCGCGACGTACTGGTTCTGCGGGTCGTTGCGATAGTAGGGCTGGAAGTTGTTCGAGATGCCCAACTGCTGGAAACCACCGATGGTGAGCTGCGGCCAACCGCCGTCGATCTTGCGGCTCGACTGCAACCCGGGGATGCCCAGCAAATCCCAGCCGATGTTCTTGTCGAGCTGCGTCTGTTCGACGTTCATGTCGACCAGCGTGTAGCCGTAGTAGGCATCGAAGACCAGGTTCGGGTTGGCCACATAGGCGGACGCGGTGCCGGGTACGTATTGCCGAAGCCCTTGCCGGAGTTCGAATTGGTCAGGTGCAGGTAGATTCCGCCGAATTCGCCAGACACCTGATCGTTCAACATGCCGATCGGTATCGAAGCGTACGAAAGCCGTCAGCTTGTCGCTGACGTTCCAGTTCACCTTCGAGTCGATCGTGTCGCGGAAGAACGTCGTCGAGCCGTTGCCGTAGTTGTTGGTAAGGCCAAAGTTGCCGCTGCCGTTGAGGTTCGGATTGGGGTAGCGCGGGTCGCCGACGATCTTCTGAATCCCCACGTCGATGCGCGATTGCGGAATGAGCTGGTTGGCAAACAAGCTGCGGCCGCGACCGTTCGCGTCCCCAGTGAGAGGGTCATAGATTCCGCAATCGTTGTTACCGCCCAGCCCGGTCCTCGCCGGATCGCAGGTGCTCCAAGCATAGACGCCGGACAGATCGCCCTGCTTCATCGCAGCCGACGGGACGTTGACGATGCGCTGGGCGAACTGCGCCTCACGCGTGCCCTCGTAGCTCAAGAAGTAAAACAGCTTGTTCTTCTTGATCGGCCCTCCGATGGTGCCGCCGAACTGGTTGTAGATGAACTTGGGTTTGGCCGAGTTCCTGTTGGAGAAGAACGGGTAGGCCATCTGGTGCTGGTTGGCGTGGTACTCGAACGCCGAGCCGTGGATGCTGTTCGTGCCCGACTTGATCGTCAGGTTGATCGCAGCGCCGCCCGCCAATCCCTGTTCGGCGTCGAACGAGTTCGTCACCACGTTCACCTGCTCGATCGACTCGAGCGCCGGGTTATAACCGGTCATGTGCGGCACCCAGATGTTCGTCGTCGAGGCGCCGTCGATGCGCGTATTGTTGTTCGAACGGCTTGTGCCATTCACCGAAAACTGCACCGAGCGCGACGGGTTCGTCGGCACCGAGTGGCCGTTCTGCGGCGGGGAGAAGCCGGGCAGCGTCACGAACAACATCTGGTAGTTGCGGCCCAACGGAACCGGCAGGTTCTTGAGCTGCTTTTCGGTCACTTCCTGCCGCACTTCAGCGCGGTCGGTTTGCAGCACGGCGGCGGTTGACTCGACCGTCACCGTCTCACTCACTTGACCGACCTGCAGCACCATGTCGACACGCGTGACCGCGTTCGGCCGGACGTTGACGCCGGTTTCCACCGAGGTCTGGAACCCCTCCATCGTGATTTTGATCGTGAACGTCCCGACGTTTACCGTTGGGAAGGAATAGGAGCCGACCTCGTTCGTCTCCGTGTTGCGGGTCAATCCCGTCTGTTCATTCGTCGCCGACACTTGCGCGCCCGGAATCGCCGCGCCGCTCGAGTCGGTCACATTGCCCTCGATCACGCCCTGCAGTAGTTGGGCATGCACGGGGGCCGCAAGAAAGCTCGCCACAACGAGGGCAAGCGCTCCGTAGAGCGTTTTCTTCATGGACACTGACCTCCGAAATGAGAAACACCCCGGGGAATAGACGGAGGCACAGATTCCCCCGAACCCCACGCGATAGAGTGCTCCTTTCGCGAGGATTTCGGGATCACCCCAAAAAGGGATGAGTTACGGACGATTTTGGATTAGCACGCTTTTCAACCACGTGCCCGAGAATGGGCGGAGCGCTTAGCGGGCTTAGTCGGTCGGCAACGGGAACGACTTCGTCTGACCGTCGGTCAGCTTGAGGACCCAGAGCGCGGCCTCCAGCCACATCTTCTGGATCTCGGGACGGTCCCAAACTTCTTCGCGGTGGCCGAGCACGCTGGTGAACACGCGCCCCTTGCCGAAGTCGCGGACCCAGGTCAGCGCATAGTCGCCGTCTGTGCGCTCGACGTTCTTCTTCGTC
>JAWKHJ010000005.1:0-308275 GCA_041394905.1 Bryobacterales bacterium
TTGAGCCTCGGCGCAGCGGGCGGAGTGCTGATCGCGGGCGTAGACCGAGCCGTCGTGGCTCGCGCAGTCTCGCTTGAAGCCGTTGCGATGTTTGCGCTCAGCGGCGCGGCCTATTTGTTGGCGGAGTCCGTGATGACGTGTGCGGTGGACGCCGCGCGCCCTGCGCTCGCGCAGGCATTGGGCCACGGAGACAAAGCTGAGGCGCGGGAGCTCTACGCCAAACTTTGCCGGGGAGTCGCCTCGGCGGCGCCGCTCGCGGCCTTGGCGCTGCTGGCGGCCAATCGGGCGTTCGTTGGAGCGTGGGCCGGGCCGAAGCTCTATGGCGGCCCGGCGCTGGACTTGTGGCTCGCGTCCTCGCTGGTGGTCAACCTGTGGTCGCTGCCGCACCGGGCGTTTCTGTCGGCGAGCTTGCAGATCCGGCCGCAAACGCTGTGGCGATTGGCCGAGGGCGGGCTCAACTTCGTCCTGTCAATCGCACTGGCCTGGAGATTCGGGATTGCAGGAGTGGCGGCGGGCACGGTGTTGGCGAGTGCGTGCACGTCGATGTGGGCCCTGCCGCGCTTGGCAGCAGCGGCGGGAGGCGGGCCTGCTGGACGGGCCTGGAGTGGATTCGGACCGAGCCTAGCGGCCTGCGCGGCCCTGGCGCCGCTGGCTTGGTGGACGCGTGAGCTCGCGGGGTTGGCGAGCTTTGGCGGCGCGATGCTAGCGGCGGGAGCGGTCTCTCTGGCTGGGGCGGCGCTGTGGTGGCGATGGGGCCTCTCGCGCGAAACGCGACTCCATTGGCAGACGCTCGCACGGGAAAGGAGGGCGGCATGGCAAACGGCCGTCTAGCATTCCTGATCGCGTACGGGCCGGAGGCGCGGGCCTTCCTGCAATCCGGCCTCGCTGAACGGATGGCGCAGCATTGCGAGGTCGCGCTCGTCGCCACGCGACCCAAGTCGGCGGCTTTCGAGCAATGTCCGTTTCCGGTGTGGCAAGCGCCGAGCTCGGAGGAAGAGTCTTGGGTGGAGCGAACACGCGCGAGATGCCGCGCCGTCCGCCGACGGTCGAAGCTGCTGGGCAGGGCGGCCTTGCTGATCGAGCGCATGGCCGGCCGGGTCGCGGGCGGCGGCGCCTGGACGAGCTTTCTCGAGCAACAGGACATCGGAGCGCTCGTGGCGGCGTCCGCCGACGGACGCCGCACCGTGCCCGCGCTGCAAGCCGCAGTGAACCTCGGCAAGCCGGCCATGGCGTTACTCAGTTCGTGGCGCGACCGCAGAGTTTACGCCGGTGATGGACGCTGGCTTCCTCGCCCGCGCGACGCGGCGGGGCCATCGGCTCGTTGCATCCGCGGCGATTCGGCGCTCGGTGTTCTACTCGAACTCCGCTTTTGCGTCTAGGGCTCGACCCAAGGCGTCCGATCATCCTCTATGCCGCGGCGGAGAATGACCCGAAGGGGCCGGCGCGGATTTCCGAATTGATGGACGCGCTCGCCGCGGCGAAGCGCGACGTACAGATGCTCATCCGCCCCAATCCGCGTGACCTTGGCAATGATGCCCGCATTGGCTCGCCAAGCGGGCCCGGCGTCGCGATCCGGAACCGCAATGGAGTGGCTGTCCGATCAGGACTGGAATTGCCTGCTACCAGCGGATCTGCCCTGGTGGCGCGGCGCGCCGAGCATTGCTCCGCGGCCGTTTGCCTGCCCTTCCACGGTCGCGCTCGATTTCCGCGGCCTGGGGCAAACCGACGGTCAACTCGCCTGGGGCCCCGGCGCTCGCGGCATGGGATGCGCCGATACACCACCGTCCGCGAGCACGCGCCTGTGGTCGCAGCTTCTCCCGAGCGAAGCCGCCGCACACCTGGCTTGTCTCGCGCGACTTCAACCAAAACCCGCCGGTCGAAGGTGACGACGCCGTCGAGACGGCTGCTCAACTTCTCCGCCAAGCGCTCGCAGGCGCGAGAGCGCCTTGGGGGCGAGCGCCGGCGGTGACGGAGGCGACCTCGTGAACGTTCTGTTGGCCAGCGCCGAATATCCTCCGGCCCTTGCGGCGGCATCGGTGTGTTCTACCACAGCTTGGCGCGGCAATTGACCGCGCTGGGTAGCCGCGTTCACGTTGTCGCCTACCAGTCCAACGCCGACCGCAGCCACTACGACGTGGAAGACGGCGTCGCGACCACGCGCATTGCCATGCCTTCCTTGCAGGGTCGCAGCCGGTTGACCCAGCCGGTGGCTCGTGCGCGTGCATTGAGCGCCGCCACAGCTCGCGTCGCCGCCGAGTTTTCGCCTCAATGGTCGAGACGCACGATTGGGCGGCTAGCCGTGGCGCGCGCCGGCGCAGCCGCCCTCGTGCGACTGCACGGCGCGGGCAAGCGTTTGGCGCACGCGCGCGGCGAACGGCCTCCACGCATGATGCGTCTGCTCGAGCGTCGCATGGCCGCGAAGGCCACGGGAACGATCGCGGTCTCGGAATGGGTGCTACGCCAATCGCAGAAGGTCCTCTCGCTCCACCCCGGCCGTGCAGTGGTCATACCCAACGGCGTCGACACCGAGCTGTTTCGGCCGGGCGGCAAGCCGCGCCGAGAAGAGATCGTCTTGCAGGATCCTTGCGCCTGAACAAAGGCGTCGCAGTGTTGCTCGAAGCGCTCGACATCGTCCTGCGTAACCGGGCGAACGCCAGCGCTACACTCGCCGGCGGACCGGATGGCTGGCACGACCTACCTCCGCGCGTCCGCTTGCTCGTCGAGCGCGCAAATGGCAGCGCCGGGCAGGCTGCATCTATCGGGACGGGTAGAGCAGATGCTGGCCGAAATGTATCGCCGAGCCGGGGTGTGCGTGTTTCCTCGCACGCCGAGGCGTTCGGTCTGGCCTGCGTGGAGGCCATGAGTTGCGGCGCGGCGGTGATCGCGAGCCCGATCGGAGCCGGCGCGGAAATCGTCGAGAACGAACGAGCGGCTTGCTGGTCGACCTGCATGACGTGGCGGCACTGGCGGCCGCAATCGAGCGCGTGCTCGGGAGCCGCAGACGGCTTGGCTTTTTGGCGTCGAGGCGCGGCGCCAGTGCTGGCGCGCTATTCATTGCGCAAGCAGCACGGCGCAACGTACGCTCCAGCTCTATGAAGAAGCAGTCACGGAGGGCGCATGGCAAAAGCGACACATTTCGTGACCATCGCCATACCGACATGGCGGCGGGCTGGATGTTGCGCCGTCTCCTGAGCGAGTTGCTCCGCCAGAGCGTGACGCCGGACAAATTGATCGTCGTCGATTGTGAAGGCGGCTCATCTGCGGTGCGACGCGCGCTCGAGGAGTCCGGCTGGCCTGACCGGGCGGAAACGCTGTTGATCCCGGCGAGCCGGTCCAACCTGCCCTTCCAGCGATGGCTCGCGCGGCGAATCGTCACGGACCTGGACGCGCTCATCTTCTTTGACGACGACTTGCTGTTGCCCAACGCGCGGACGGTCGAACATCTGGCAGGGGCGCTCAAACGCGCGGCGGCGGCCACTTGCCAGATCCGCATGGGCGGAGGCACAGAGGAGCGCTTCCGTTGGCGGCTGCCTCTGGATAGGCTGCGCGCGGGGCGGCTGAGCACAGGCGGCTCGCGCCACATGCCGCGTGAGGACGACGACCCACTGCCGCGCATCGAGTGGCTGCGCGGAGGCGCCATGGCTATCCGCGCCGGGGCGCTCGCGCCGGAGCGCTTTCCACACGACTTGTTCGCATTGGCCGAGAGCGGGGCGGGGATGGGTGAGGAGCTCGCCTTGGCGTTGCGTGTGCGAGGGCCGATCGTGCTGGTGCGTGGTCTCGAAGTGGAGCACCCCGGCGGACACGGCTCCAATACGCTGCCGGCCGATGGCGCGCGCCAAGGCTTTGCGATCGCTTATAGCCGGCGCTTACTGCACGACTTGCGACACGGGTCACCCATAGCGCTAGGTGCAGCGTGGCTGGCGGGGGCGAGTGCAGCTGCCGTCGACTGCGTGCGCCAAGGCGCTGCGCACCGGCGTGGGTTTCTGCACGGGTATATGCGCGGGGTCATCGAGGGCATCTTGCGTCCGCCCACACATGCGCGTCTGACGCCGTCGATCGACTGGGAGCAGGAGGCTCGTATTTCAATCGCGGGGACGCTCGAGCTGAGCAAGGAGGCACAATGCCGGCGAGTCAGCGCTTGATGCTCGGCCTTTTTGCCGCCTTTGGCCTGTTGTTGGGCTTGGCGACACAAAAAGTTCCGCTGGTCTCGGTTTCGGCTACGGCGCCGTTGTTCGCGTGGATCGCGCTCGAAGCCTCTGCCAGCCGTGCGCTGCGCATTCCTCCTCAGTGGCTGTGGCTCGCGGTTGTGTTCTGGCTGGCGCTGCTGGGCTCGTTGGCAGCCAATGTGGCGTGGGGAGACCTGGGCCGCCTTGGCGCCAAAGAGCTGGCCTTGCTCGTACGGTTCGCTTTCTGGGCTGCTGTCTTCACGGTCACAGCCGGCGTGACGGCCCATGCCCGTTGGACGCCACAACTGTCCGGCTGGCTGGCGACTACAGCTGGACTATTGGCTCTAATGCGCGTCGCGGATGCGCTCGTGACCGGCCGCCCCTGGCTCGATCAAAACGAGTATGGGCTCCGATTCTCCGCTTTCTTGCCGTTTCTCCTAGCCGCCTGTTTGCAGCGTGGCGGACTGTTGGGGAGCATGGCTCTCGCGGCGACCGGCGCGGCGTTGCTCGCGAACGGCTCGCGTTCGTCGTGGATCGCGCTTGCTCTGGCTTCGTGCTGCCTGCTGGCGCTACGGGCGGCGGCGGGCCGCAACCCTTTTCGGCCTGCATTCGCCCTGGCCACGGCCCTGATGCTGCTGGCCACAGCGTTCTGGCTGAGCCCGCGCGCATGGACGCGACCAGTCGAGCAACGCGTAGCCTCCATGGCGGCGCTCGACACCGACAAGCCCTTCCGCACGCGCCTAGCGTTGGTGCGAAAAGGCGTACAGCTGTTTCGCGCGCAGCCGATTTTTGGTGCAGGCTTGGGCCGCTTCGACCTCGAACGCGTCGAGTTGGCCACATCGGACACGCCATGGACCAATCGCACCGTGCTCAACCAGCGCTCGTCCCACAACGCCTACCTCAGCTTGTTGGCCGAGACCGGCCTGACCGGTGCACTGAGCTTCGCCGTTCTGCTCGGCGCACTGCTCATGCAAGGCGCGGTGGCGGCCTATCGGCTGACGCGCCGTGGCGAAGCTTGGGCTGGGGGCGTTTGGGCCTCGACGATCGCCATCAGCCTGCACCTTTGGACGTTGTCCGGGCTCACCGGCACGCTGCCGTGGTTCGTGTTTGGGCTGATGGCCGGCACGATCGAACGTGCGCGCCAGGAGAGGCTGGCGTGAAGCTGGTCGTCATCTCAAACCTTGAGCACTACGCGTCCGGGGGAGTGTTCGTCTGCTCACCGCCCGCAGCCGTGCGAGAGGTCGACGCGCTGGCCGCCTTATTCGACCAAGTGGAGCACTTGGCTTGTCTGCGCCCCGGCGAGGCGCCGGCTTCCGCGGAGCCCTACCGTGCGTCGAATGTGCGACTCGCTCTGCTGCCGTCGGCAGGCGGGCGCGGAGTAGCGGGCAAGCTAGACGCATTACGCGCATTGCCCGGACGTATACGCGCGTTGCAGAAGGCTTGGGGCGATGCCGATGCTGCGTTGGTTCGCTGCCCTTCGAACGTGGCCGCCGCGGCGCTCCTCGCACTCAGTTGCGGGCTCGGTCCAAGACGCGTCTGGGTCAAGTACACCGGCCCGTGGCAAGGCCGTGCTGGCGAGGCGCTCGGCTATCGCGTGCAGAGGTTGTGGCTGCGCGTGCTCACGGGCCGCGTAACCATCACGACCGGGGGCGTAGAGGCGGATCCCGGCTACGGAGCGATTACGCTGTGCAATCCGTCGCTCAGCCTCGCCGTCGCGCGCGAGGCGGAACGAGCGACCAGAGGGAAGGCGCTCTCCACTCCGTGGCGGCTGCTCGCTGTGGGACGTCTCGCGTCCGACAAGAGTCTCGACATCGCTCTGCGTGCGCTTGTACTGCTGCGAATCCGCGGTCACGAAGCGACTTTCGACATCGCAGGCGACGGCCCGGAGCGGCTGACCTTAGCTGCGCTCGCCGCCTCGCTGGGCGTCGAGGCCCACGTTCGCTTCCACGGCTGGTTGAATGAGCGAGACCTGGACGAGCTCTACCGCAATGCGCATTTGCTGCTTGCGCCATCACGGGCCGAGGGTTGGTCCCGGGCATGGACCGAGGCCGCCGCACGGCGTTGCGTCCCCCTGGCGGCCAAAACGGGCGCCGCCACTGGACTTGCACGTTCGGGCGCGGGCCACGTGCTCGCGTCCTACGATCCGCAGGCCTGGGCGGACCAAATCTCACGCCTACTCGAGGATGAGCCCGTATGGCGCACCTGCGCAGAGAAGGGACCGCGGCTGGCGCGAGAGTTCACGTACGAGCGTTTTGCGGATGGCGCGAGAGCGGTGCTGCAGCTTCCAGTCGGCGAGCCTGAGCGGATCCTGAGCCGAGCATGAGGTCGGTGCTGCTCATCGGGAATCACCTCTCTCGCCACGGCCACACCATCAAACCGTGCGAGGAGCTCGCTGTGCGCTTGCGCGCCGCCGGCTGGGCAGTCTTCACCGCCTCCAGCCGGCTCTCGCCCACGGCGCGTCTGGCCGAGATGATGGCCTCCATCTGGCGCGAACACCGCCGCTACGCCGTGGCCAACATCGACGTCTATAGCGGCCGCGCCTTCGCGTGGGCGGAAGCGTCAGCCTACTCGCTGCGCGCCTGCCGCAAGCCCTTCACGATCACTCTGCACGGCGGCGCCTTGCCCGAATTCGCCGCGCGCTGGCCGCGCCGCATGCGCCGGCTCATCGCTCTCGCTCCCGCCGTCGTAGCACCATCTGCGTACCTCGCCGAGTCTTTCCGGCCGTGGCGAGCCGACATCGCGCAGATCGCCAACGGCATCGAGCTCCGCCAATACCGCTTTCGAGAACGCAGCCACGTCGCGCCGCGCCTGCTCTGGCTGCGTTCCTTCCACGAGATCTATGACCCGGTGCTGGCCATTGAAGCTCTCGCCGAGCTGCGCCGGGAGATCCCGCAAGCCACGCTCACCATGATCGGTCCAGACAAGGGCGATGGAAGCCTCGCACGTTCGATCGACGCCACCGAACGGCTCGGCATACGCGATGCCGTGCACTTCGAGGGCCTGCTTGAAAAGAGCAAATCCCGGACCAGCTTGCCAAAGCTGACATCTTCTTGAACACAGCGCGTATAGACAACTCACCCGTCAGCGTGGTCGAGGCGATGGCCGCCGGGTTGTGCGTCGTGAGTACGCGCGTAGGGGGCCTGCCCCTGCTGGTTGAAGACCAAGTGGACTGCTTGCTTACACCGCCGGGCGACGCACGCGCGATCGCCTCGGCGGCACTGCGCATCTTGCACCAACCAGGACTTTCCGCCCGGCTTTCGCTCAACGCCAGGCGCAAAGCCGAGCGCTTCGATTGGAGCGTAATCGTGCCGCAGTGGGAACGCTTGTTCACCGAGTTGGGAGGCCGCGCATGAGCGGTCGGAGGCCTATGCTGATTTCTGTCGTCGCCCCTTGCCGTAACGAAGCCGGACACGTCGAGCGTTTCGTTGCGGAGGTCTTTCGTCAGCGCCTGCCGCCGGGCCTCGCGCTCGAGCTACTCATCTCCGATGGACGCAGCACGGACGGTTCGCGTGAGAAGCTCGAAGCAATGGCCGCGGCAGAGCCGCGCCTGCGACTGCTGGACAATCCGCGCGGCCTCACGCCGGCGGGCCTGAACGTCGCCATTCGGCAAGCGCGGGGCGAGGTCGTGGTGCGCATGGACCTGCACACGTTGTACGCGCCGGATTACATCGCCGAATGCGTGGCCGCACTCGAGCGTTCCGGCGCGGACAACGTCGGGGGCCCGTGGAAGCCCTTCGGCAGCGGTCCGACGGGGGTCGCGATCGCACTGGCGTTCTCGAGCCGCTGGGTCTCGGGCGGAGGGCGCGCACACGATCCGCATTACGAGGGCGAGGTAGACACGGTTTACCTCGGTTGCTGGCGGCGGGAGACGCTGCTGCGGCTCGGCCTGTTCGACGAAGAGCAGGTGCGGGCGCAGGACTCCGAGCTGAACCTGCGCATCGTGCTCTCCAGCGGACGCATTTGGCAGACGCCGCGTATCCGCTCGTGGTATCGGCCGCGCGAGCGCCTGCGGGACCTGTTCCGGCAGTACGTGCAGTACGGCTATTGGAAAGTGGCGACGCTTGCCAAACACAAGCGTCCGGCGTCGGTGCGCCAGCTCGTGCCGGGGGTCTTTCTAGCCGTGTTGGTCTTGCTGCTCACCGCAAGCCTCGCCGAGCCCCGCGCGGCACTGGTTGCCGCGACGCTCGTCGCGATTTACGCAATCGGCTCAGTAGGCGCGGCGGCCCAAGTCTGCCATAGCAGCGACCGCTGGGACCTGTTTCCGCGCCTGCCGGGTGTATTTGCCGCGTTCCATTTCGGATTCGGCTACGGCTACCTGCGCGGCTTGGTCGACTTTTTCGTGCTGCGCCGCGAGCCGGGCCGAGGCTTTACGCGGCTGACCCGCCCGGCGCTACCCGGTAAGGACGGCGGCGGGAACTAACCCGGCTACAAGCTCGCCAAGAACGCATTCAGAGCCACCATGAGCTGCGCCTTGCGCTCGCGGCGCACGTTGTGGCCCGCGCCGTCGATGTGAACGATCTTGCCCTTGGCCAAGTGCTTGGCGACGGCGACGTTCTGCTTGCGTACGTCCGGCGGGGCGTCCGCTTTGAGGATCAGCGTCGGGATCGTCGTTTTGTCGAACAGCTCTTCCATCGAGGGCCTGTCGCCAAAGCGCCGGTAGGCGTTGTTGGGATGATGCAGCAGCTTCGACGGGGCCCACAGGCGGCACTCTTCATAGCCCCAGATCGGCGTGTTCTCCATGCAGCGCGCCACCATGGCGTCAAAGGTCATGTTGTTGCGCTCGAGCGTCTCGCGGCGGCGCTGCTCGACATCGGCGGCCGACGAAGCGCCGTAGTTGCGCGGGAGCAGGCCGGGGTCTTCCAGGATGACGGCGCTGAGCAGGTCGGGATACTTCGCCGCGAGCCAAGCAGACGACGATGCGCCCATCGAGTGGCCCATCAGGATGGGCTTGTCGAAGCGCATCTCGCGGATGAACCCGGCCAAGTCCTCGACCTGCGCGTCGGCCGCATCGCCCTCGCGCACGGCGTCGGTAAGCCCATGGCCGCGCGCGTCGACCAAGTACATGTCATAGCGGCCTTCGAGCTCGCGGGCGAGGGATGTCCAGCAGCGACCGTCGTCAGAGGAGCCATGCGCCAGGATCAGCACCGGCTTGCCCGGCGCGGGCGCGCGGTAGTAGTGGATGCGGATTCCGTTGGCTAGCGTCCAACCGTCGCTCCAACCGGCGGGAAGCTCAGGAGGGCCTCGGCGAAGACGGGCGCGCAGGCCAGAAGGAAGACGAGGGCGAGAGTACGAGCGACATGGCTGGATGGGAGTTTAGCCCATCCAGGCGCTACCCGTCGACGACAACGTGACGCAGGCGGTCGGCCAAGCGCCCGGCGCTGCGCGCGCTCGCCGTGGCGGCGAAGATGGTGTCGTCGCCCGCCACCGTGCCGACGATCTCCTTCCAGCCAGCGCGGTCGAGGCCAAGGGCGACGGCAGCCGCCCGCCTGGGTTGGTCTTGACGACCACCAGGTTCTGCGCGGTCTCAACCGCGGTCACGAACTCGCGCAAGGTGCGCAACAACGCCTCTTCCGGCGGGCGCGGCGTCGCCTGCGGCTCGCGATAGCCCTCGGGCGCCTTGACGACGCCGAGCTCGCGCAGGTCTCTTGACAGGGTGACCTGGCTGACCTCCACGCCGCGGCTCGCGAGTAACGACGCGACCTCTTCCTGCGTGCGCGGAGAGCGCTCGCGCACGATGCGCAGCAGCAGAGATTGGCGCGCCGCCTTGCTCATCGTGCGCTTTGCATCGCGGCCAGACGCCGCTCCGCCTCCGCCAGGGCGTTCGCCACTGACGACGGCGCAGTGCCGCCCGGCGGCGTATGGTTCTCGAGCGCGCGCCGCGCCGAGAGCAACTCCATCGCGCTTTCGTCCAGCTCCGGCGCGATCTTCTGCAGCTCAGGCAACGTCCAGTCCTGCGGCTTCTTGCCCTGGCGGACGCTCTCGAGCACGAGGCCGCCAACCACCTGATGTGCACGGTGGAAGGCCACGCCGCTGCGCGCCAGGAACTCGGCCAAGGCGGTCGCGACGGTCCAGCTGTCTTGTGCGGCGCGCTCCATCGCCTGCGGCTTGAGCTTGGACGTGTCGATGCAAAGACGCAGCACTTCCAGCGCACCCGCGAGATGGTCAGCCGCGTCGAACACGGGCGGCTTGTCCTCTTGCATGTCGCGGTTGTAGGCCATGGGCAGGCCTTTGATCAGCACCATCAGCGCCTGCAAGTCGCCGATGACGGGGCCGGTCTTGCCGCGCAGCAGCTCGAGCGCGTCCGGGTTGCGCTTTTGCGGCATCAGGCTCGAGCCGGTGGTCACTTCGTCGCCCGGCTCCATGAAGCCGAACTCCTCGCTCGAGTAGAGGATCCAGTCCTCGGCCAGCCGGCTGACGTGCAGCATCGTGGTCGAGGCGGCATAGAGGAAGTCGAGCGCGAAGTCGCGGTCGCTGACCGCATCGAGCGAGTTGTGCGAGATCTTCGCAAAGCCCAACTCCTCGGCGATGGCGGCACGGTCGAACGGGAAGCCCGAGCCAGCGAGCGCGCCCGAGCCGTACGGCAACACGTCCGCGCGGTCGTAGGCCTGGCCCATGCGCTCCCAATCGCGCGCGAACATCTCGAAGTAGGCCAGGCAGTAGTGCGTCCAGAGCACGCCCTGCGCCCGGCGCAGGTGCGTGTAGCCGGGCAGCAGCGCGCTAGGCTCGCGCTTGGCGAAGTCGAGCAGCGCCTGCATCACGCCTTCCAGCCGTTGCTGGTCGGCGCGGATCTCCTTCTTGATCCACAGCCGCACGTCGGTCGCAACTTGCTCATTGCGGCTGCGCCCGGTGTGGATCTTGCCCGCCAAATCCTCGGCCTTCTCACCGAGCTTGCGGATGACGAAAGTGTGGACGTCCTCGTCCGTCGCACCGTCAAAATAACCCGGCTCGGCGGACTCGGCGAGCATCGCGTCGAACGCCGCAAGAATGCGGTCGCGCTGCTCCCCCGTGAAGATGCCGACGCGCTCGAGAGCGGACGCCCAGGCCTTGGAGCCCACCACGTCCGCCTCGAACAGCCGCCGGTCGAAGCTCAACGACTCGGAAAAGTCCTCGAACAGCTTCGCCGGCCCAGACTCGAAACGTCCACCCCAGAGCTTCACGACTTCTTCCCTGCCTTGTGCGCCGCGGCGGCGACGCGAATCGGCAGCCCGGTCAAGTTGATGAAGCCCTCGGCGTCCTTCTGGTCGTAGTCCGCGCCCATGGTGAAGCTGGCGATCTTCTCGGAGTAGAGCGAGTACGGCGACTTGCGGCTCAGCACATCGACGTGGCCCTTGTAGAGCTGCACCTTCACTTCGCCGGTGACGTACTCTTGCGTCGAGGTGATGAAGGCGTCGAGCGCTTCGCGCAGTGGCGTGAACCACTTGCCGTCGTAGACCAGGTCGGCGTAGTCGAGCGCAACCTTCTGCTTGTAGTGCATCGTGGCGCGGTCCAAGCACAGCGATTCGAGCTCGCGGTGGGCGAAGAGCAGAATCGTGCCGCCTGGCGTCTCGTAGCAGCCGCGCGATTTCATACCCACGAATCGGTTTTCGACCAAGTCGATGCGGCCGACGCCGTGCTCGCCGCCGATCTTGTTCAGGTACTCGACGATGCCGACGCCCGTCATCTTCTCGCCGTCGATCGCAACCGGCGTGCCCTGCTCGAACGCAATCGTGACCTCGGCGGGAGCCGCTGGCGCCTTCTCCACCGAAGAGCTGAGCATCCACACGCCGTCCGACGGCGCGTTGGCCGGGTCTTCGAGCTCCGCGCCCTCGTGCGAGATGTGCCACAAATTGCGGTCGCGGCTGTAGATCTTTGCCTTGCTCTGCTGGATCGGTACGTGGTGCTTTTCGGCGTACTCGATGGCGTCCTCGCGCGAGACGATGTCCCACATGCGCCACGGTGCAATCACCGGCAGATGCGGCGCGAGCGCCTTGTAGGTCAGCTCGAAGCGCACTTGGTCGTTACCCTTGCCGGTAGCACCGTGGGAAAGGGCGTCACAGTCGGTCTCGAGGGCGACCTCGACCTGCTTCTTGGCGAGCAGCGGGCGCGCGATCGAGGTGCCGAGCAGGTATTTATGCTCGTAAACCGCGCCCGAGCGCAGCATCGGCCAAACGTAATCCTGCACGAACTCCTCGCGCAGGTCGGCCACATGGCACTCGGCGGCGCCGCTCTTGAGCGCCTTCTCCTTGAGGCCTTCGAGCTCGTCGCCGCCCTGGCCCACGTCGCCGCACACCGCGACGACTTCGCAGCCGGGGTAGGTCTCCTTGAGCCAGGGAATGATGATCGAGGTATCCAGGCCTCCGGAGTAAGCGAGTGCGATCTTCTTGGGATTCATGAGCTGACCTCAGACGGATAAAAAGGTAACGGGCAACGGACGACGGATCAGCGTCCGCCGGCCAACAACATCAGCAGCAGAGCCTTCTGCGCGTGCAGGCGATTCTCGGCTTGGTCGAAAACGACCGAGCGGTCCGATTCGATGACAGCGTCGGTCACTTCTTCGCCGCGCAGCGCGGGCAGGCAGTGCATGAAGACGGAGTCCTTGCCGGCGAGGTCCATCATCTCGTCGTCGACTTGGAAGTCGGCGAAGGCGATGCGGCGCTCTTGCGTCTCCTGCTCCCAGCCCATGCTGGTCCACACGTCGGTGTAGACGCCGATGGCGCCCTTGACGCCTTCGCGGTAGTCGGTCGTCAAGGTGACGCTGGCGCCGTTCTTCTCGGCGATAGCACGCGCTTCGTCGACGATCTCTTCCTCGGGCTCGTAGCCTTCCGGCCCGGCGACGACGACGTGGACGCCCAGCAGTGCGCCGGAGAGCATCAGCGAGTGGCAAACATTGTTGCCGTCGCCGACGTAGGCCACTTTCTTGCCGCGCAGGTCGCCGAAGCGCTCCTGCAAGGTCAGGTAGTCGGCCATGGCCTGGCAAGGATGAAAACGTCCGGTGAGGGCGTTGACCACCGGCTTGGACGACCACTCGGCGAGAGTCTCTACCGTGTCCTGCGCGTATGTGCGCGCGATGATCACATCGAACCAGCGCTCGAGATTGCGCGACATGTCGCGGGCGGGCTCGCGCTCGCCGATCTTCTCGCCACGGTGGTCTTGGAATACGGCGTCGCCGCCGAGCTGCTTCATCGCGAGCTCGAAGGTCACGCGGGTGCGCAATGAGGGCTTCTCAAAGAGCATCGAAGCATAGCGGCCTGCGAGAACATGCGCGTAATCGGCGGGCGACGCTTTCACGTCCGCCGCGAGGTTCAGCAGCGAGCGCAGCTCGTCACCGGAGAGGTCGGTGTCGCGCAGCAAATTCTGCGTCGAGAGCGATGCGATTGCTGGGGCTGCAGTGGTCATGGGCGGTCTCCGCGACTGAAATTTTATTCAGACCAATGAATAATCTCACATCTCGGCGCGGTTCCGCAAGGGGCCGTTCCGGCGAGGCTCACTCGTAGCGGCCGTAGGCCTGACGCGCGCCGTTGCGCTCGTCCTCTTTCGCCACAGCTTCGTTGAACCACTCGATCACCGCGGCGTACCCCAGGCTCTCCGGGTCGTGGCGCAGGTAGCCCTCGACCACGGCCACCACGTGGAAGCCTTGCCTCAACTGGAAGGTGAGCGTTCGGTCGACCAGCTCACCGCGCACCACTTTGCGCACGTAGTCGCGCGCCGACATCTGGTCAGCATGCTTGTGATAGTCGCGTAGGCGGGCGCCGGCTCGAATGCGCAGCAATCCCAAGCGCTCAGCGAGCTCGCGGCGCGCCTTGTAGATGGCCTTGCCGACTCCGCGCCCCTGCGACGAGGGCCGCACCATGATCTCAGCGCCGTAGAGCGTGTGGCCTTCCGGGTCATGGTTCGTGAACATGCCGTAGTCGGTCATGTCACGCCAGTTGTCTTGCAGCTCGTAATCGTCCCAGGCCACGATCAGGCTGGCGGCCATGCCGGCCAAACGCCCGTCGAGCTCGGCTACCAACTGGCCTTCCGGGAAGACAGCCAAGTGCGAAGCTAATTGCTTCTCGCCCCAGGGCGGAACGTCGGGATAGACTTCACGGCAAATCTCGATGATCTCCGCGAAGTCCGCGGGCTGGGTGTTGCGAACAATCAGCGACGAAGCGCCGCTCATAGGCGTATGTGCTCCAAAGAAGAAGCGATCTCAACTGATCTCTGGCTATCCACCAGCGGCAACACCGTGCCGCTCGAGCGCGCGTCCACGATGGTGCGCATGTTCAGACTGCCAATTACCATCATCTCTTGATTGGCGTTGCCTTCCGCCAAAATTCCGTCACGCGAGAATGCAAAATCGGACGGGGTGAGGATGGACGCAATGCCGTAGTTGAGCGAGACCGCCGGCACGGCCGGCAGCGAGCCGACGGTCGGCGAGTGGATGACGTACATCTGATTTTCGATGGCCCGGGCCTGGGCGCAGTAACGTACGCGCAGATAACCCTGGCGGTCGTCGGTGCAGCTAGGCACCACGAGCAGATGCGACCCAGCCCGAGCGGCGGCGCGCACGATCTGGGGAACTCGCAGTCGTAGCAGATGGCGATCGTCACCAGCCCGAACTCGGTCTCGAACAGGCGCAGCTTCGAGCGCGGCGAGATGATCCACTCTTCCTTCTCGAAGCGCGTCATGTGCATCTTGCCTTGCACGCCGAAGTTGCCGTTGGGCGCGAAAAGAAGCTCTCGTTGTAGACGCGCTCGTCGTCGCCCTTGTCCATCGTGGGCACCGTGCCGGCGACGATGTGGATCTTGTAGTCCTTGGCAAGCTGCTGCATCAACTCGCACACGCGCGGGGCTTGGCTTGCCAGATCACGGATCTGCTCCTGCATCGGACGGCGTATGTCGCCGAGGGTCAGGAGTTGCGCGGAGAAGTATTCCGGAAAGACGATCAGCTTGCAGCGGTAATCTTCCGCCGTATCGACCAGCGCCTCCACCTGCTCGCGAAATTGATCGAACGAGCGAACGGGACGAATAAAGTATTGCAGCGAGGCGACGCGGATGTGATCAGAGTTCATCGTTTTTCTATTGTGACCGAGGGCGCAATGAGCGCAAGGCAAACAGCGCAGGCAAGGACGCAGCAACAGCGGCCAAGAACGCAACCGGATAACCAGCTGCGGCGACTACACGACCACCAACGAATGCCGCCCCGCTTTCGCACAGATTCGTTACGCCCATGAACAAGCTGAACTGTGTACCGCCAAGCCGTGTATCGGTCAAATTCATAAACAGCGTAAGATGCCGCGGTGTAGAGTCCAATGCCCAAGTAGACCGCCGCGAGGGTGACTACGCGCGAAGACTCAAACCACCAATCGGCGGCAGCTGCCATCGAGACCAATGCAGCGAGCACAGCCAGGAAGGTCGCTGTCGCCGTGCGTGCGCCCCAGCGGTCCGCCGCGACGCCCGCCAAGGCCCCGGCCAGCATCAACACGATCGTTCCCGTGAAGAAGAGGCCCACGCCGGACTCGCTCACGCCACGATCAATCAAGTACGGTCCAGCTAGCGCGCCGACAGTCTCGAAAGCCGCTCCGCCCAGCAGAGCGACCACAAGACCGAGCGCTAAATTCCGTCCGTGGAGCGCCGCCCGCAAGGCTTTGACAACTCCCCTGCCCCCGCTGGCAGTGCGCGCCTGACTCCGCGGCTCTGACGTCGCGGTCAGGACCAGCGCAGTCACGCATCCCAACAAGACGATCATCGCGGCGATGGCAGTGTTACGCCCCACCGTGCCGGCCGCGAGCAACAAGCCCGCGCCGAAGGCCCAACGGCCGGTCAGCATGCCCGCTTGCATCGCACCAGAGAGCCGCCCACGCTCCTCCTCCGGCGCCACCGAAATGGCATAAGCGTCGATCGCCGCGTCTTGCGTGGACGCCGCCACAGCATGCGCCAGCAGGAATGGCGTCAACGTGGCGATGGAGCCTGCCAAGTCCAGCCAAAGCAGCGGCGCAAGCGTGAGCGCCATCAGGGTCTGGCAGCCCACGATCCACCAGCGACGCTTCGCCGGCGTCAAGTCGATCAGCGGCGCCCAGACGAACTTGATCGCCCACGGGAGCGCAAGCATTGCCGTCAACCCAGTGATCGCCTCGACCGGCGCGCCGCCTTCGCGCAAAGTCGCAGGAAGCGCCCACCACAGGAAGCCAATCGGGGCGCCCTCGGAGAAGTACAGTGCCGCGAACAGCGCACGACGGCCCCTGGTTGTCTTGCTCAGGTCCAAAGCGCGCTTCAAGCTTCGCAGATTGAACGCTCCCGCTGCCCCGTGCTACCTTCCTAGGGTCGAGGAGAATCCATGCAAACAATCCGATTTGCCGTCTGCATTCTAATCGCTGCACCGGCTTTCGCCACGACCGTCAGCACTGTTCCGGAGCCCAGCAGCCTGTCGATGCTGGCTGTCGGCGGCGCCCGCCGGATTGTTTTTGTTGTGGCGTAAGAAGCGCAACGCCAAGTAACCTGCGTTCGACCATTCCGGAGCCCCGTGGTGAATGAAGGCGATTGGCGCTTTGGCGCAATCCTGGGCGTCTTCTTCGTTGTCGCCACCTGGGAAACCCTCCGGCCGTTTCGAAAGCCGACCGTCTCCACGAGCCGGCGTTGGACCGGAAACCTGATTCTCTACTTCACATCTAGCTGGCTTGCCGCCCTCATCTTGCCCTTTCAGCACGGTCGCCGTCGCGATGGCGGTGAGAGCTCGCCTTATGGCGTCCTCAACCATCCGTGGCTGCCGACATGGGCGGCTTGGATCATCACCGTTTTCGCGCTTGATTTCGTGCGCTTCAGCCAGCATTGGCTGCTGCATCGCGTTCCGATCTTGTGGCGAATGCACAAGGTGCATCACTCCGACCTGGATTACGATCTCACCACAGGGTTACGATTTCATCCGCTCGAGGCGCTGCTGACACTTTCCACGCAGTGCGCGGTCGTCGCGTTGCTCGCTCCGCCTCCGCTAGCGGTGCTCGCGGGCGAGCTCTTATTCATCGTCCAGGTGCATCTCGTGCACGGCAACATCGCCTTCCCAGACGCCTTGGACCGCAGCGTACGTTGGTTGTTGGTGACGCCAAACCTCCACGCCATCCACCACACGACGGATATCGCCGATCAAAACACCAACTTCGGGGGGCTTTTCACGCTCTGGGATCGGCTCTGCCGGACGCTGAGGTTCCGGTCAGGCGCAGAACGCGCCGCCGCTCCAATGGGCCTCGAGGGCTACCAAGGGGAACGGGGCGCGCGCATGTCGACTCTCTTTCTGCTGCCCTTTAGGAGTGAGGACGGCGGCAACTACGAAAGCACTTCGCGCAACCGGCCGGCGGCTTCATCCCAACCGCGCCCGCCGCGCGGCTCATAGCGCTTCGGCTCGAACGAACGACGCACGATTTCGCGCACCTGGGCGCCATCCGCCACGCGGCCCATCCCAACCGCCTGCACCAGCACGTTGCCCAGCGCGGTCGCCTCCACCGGGCCCGCCACCACTTCCACACCGCAGGCGTCGGCGGCATATTGCGAGAGCATCTCGTTCTGCGAGCCGCCGCCTACCACGTGCAAGGTCTGGGCGCGCTCGCCCACGATCTCGCCCAGATCATCGAGCGTCTGCCGATACTTGAGCGCCAAGCTCTCGAAGATCGCCCGCGCAAACTCGCCCGGCGTGCGCGGCGCGGGCTGGCCATGGTCGCTGCACCAATCGGCGATACGCTGCGGCATGCCGTCCGGCGCGACAAACACCGGCGCATCCACGTCGAAGAGCGAACGAAATGGCGGCGCCGCTTCCGCCGCCGCGATCAACTCCTCGTACGAGATCCGGTCACCGGCCAAGGCCCATTCCCGGCGACACTCTTCGAGCAACCATAGGCCGCAGATGTTCTTGAGCAGCCGCGTGGTTCCCCACACGCCGCCTTCGTTGGTGAAGTTCTTCTCGAGCGCCTTCGCCGTCACGCGCGGCTCGGGAATTTCCGCCCCGAGCAGCGACCACGTACCCGAGCTCAGGAACGCCCAGTTGCGCCCCGAAGCCGGAACGGCGGCGACGGCCGAGCCGGTGTCATGCGAGGCCGGCGCGACCACGCTCATGCCGTTCAGCCCGCAAGCCTCGGCCACGGACGGCAGCACTGGCCCGAGTTTCGTACCTGGCTGGACCACCTCGCGCAGGATGTGCGTCGGCAGGCCGAGCTTTTCGAGCAGCGGCTTCGCCCAGGCCTTCTTGCGTGGGTCGTAGAACTGCGTCGTCGTCGCGTCGCTGTACTCGCAAACCTTCACGCCGGTGAGCCAGTAATGGAACAGGTCCGGCATCATCAGCAATGCGTCGGCCGCGTCCAAAGCCGCCGTATTTTTCATGGAGTAGAGCTGGAACAGCGTGTTGATCTCCATGAATTGCAGGCCGGTTTGATCGAAGATCTCCTCGCGCGAGACGATGTCGAGCACCTTGGGCAGCAGTCCATTCGTGCGCGCGTCGCGATAGTTGTAAGGGTTGCCCACCAGCCCGCCCAGTCGATCGAGCAGAGCGAAGTCCACTCCCCAGGTGTCGACCGCGGCCGAAACCGGCCGCTGAGGCGCCGCATGGCGCAAACCGACCTGGATCTCCTCCCACAACCGCAACACGTCCCAATGCAAGCCGTCGACGACGCGCACGCCCGGGTTGGGAAAACGGTGCAGCTCCTCGAGCGCGATGCGTTCGCCGTCAAAGTGGCCCGCCATCACGCGCCCGCTACCGGCGCCTAAATCAATTGCAATATAAGTTTCCGCGCTGCTCACGAACGCCGATTGTCCCCCAGGCGCCGCCG
Source organism: Bryobacterales bacterium (assembly GCA_041394905.1). GTDB lineage: Bacteria > Acidobacteriota > Terriglobia > Bryobacterales > UBA6623 > RI-231. The sequence goes on from JAWKHJ010000005.1 coordinate 18,937, forward strand.
GGGCGGCAACAAGGCGGTAACCCAGCCGCCACGGATACAATGGACTTTTCCCCCATGGCCTTGCGATTCGAACGCGTGCGCTGCAAGATCGACGACCTCGAGATTGCCGCGGATTTTTCTTTGACTCCCGGCGCAATCGTCGGCGTCACCGGCCCTGACCCAGGCGAGCTCCAACTCTGGATGGACCTTGCCTCCGGCGCCATTCCGCCCGATCAAGGCGAGGTCGAGCGAGAGACAATGTTCGTCGCCGGTCCGAGCTTTCTCTCGGGCGACCCGGAATCGGTCTGCTGGTGGGTCAACGCGGCGCTCGCGTCGGAAGCTGCGGTGCTCGCCATCGGCCCCGCGTTCGCGCTGGCCGCCCCCGGCTTCCGGATTGCCGCCCTGCGCGAGCTGCACGCCATTGCGCGCGAAGGCGCTCTGGTGCTGCTGGTCTCGCAAGACCTCGACATGCTCGAGCGTCACTGCGACGAAACCATCGTCATCGAAAACGGGGTGATCATCGACCGCGGCGATCCGCGCGCTACACTCGGCGCCTACCGCAAGCGCATCGCCGCCGAGCTGCGCGAGGCCGAAACGGATCCGCCGGAGGAGATCGCGCGCCATGGCGACGGCCGCGCCAGCATCGTCTCGTTTGAGCTGCTCGGCGCCGATGGCGAACCGACGGCCTCGCTCGAAACCGGCGAGCAAGCGACACTCGTCGCCCGCGTCCAATTCGACGATGCGATCGAAGATCCCGTCTTCGGCATACTCATTCGCAATCGCGTCGGCGTCTCGGTCTACGGAACCAACACTGAACTCGAAAATGTCCACTTCGGCCCGGTCGAAGAAGGGCAAGAGGTCGAGCTGCGCTTCCAGTTCGCCTGCGCTCTTTGCCCGCAGGATTACACCGTGACCATCGCCAGCCACGACCCCGACGGCACGGCCCACGACTGGCTCGAAGAAGCCCTGCTGTTCCAAGTGACCGACACTCGCTTCACCGAAGGCGTCGCGAATCTGCGCGCCAAGGTCGAAGTCCGCGCGTAGCGAAAAGGCTGGCCACGTCGCGTCCCGGGGGTTATACTCCCCACGGGGCGCCGATGCGCTTGCTTTCCATTGCGCTGCTCATTCTGGCGTTCGCTGGGCCCGGTCCGGCGGAAACACGCGAGATCGAGGTGCGCGTGGTCAAGGGCAAGCTTGTGCCTGGGGCGCTCGCGGCCTCCGACCTCATCCTCACCCAGGACGGAAAGCGCGCTGCGATCCTCGACGTTCGCTACGTGCCGCCTGTCGAGCAGTGGCGCGATGATCCTTCGCTCGCCGAGCCGACCTGGATCTATCTACTCAACCAGACGAACACGAAGGGTACGCCATGCTTCGTTCTCCCGGGCGTCGACAGCTTCCTCAGATCTGAGTTGCCGCCGGGCGTGCAGATCTCCGTCGCCGGCCTGCCTTTCACCCATCAGACGAAACCTCTGCGCAGCCGCATTCCGGAGTGGATCGAGGCCTCGACGTGGAGTTATGGAGGCTGGCAGGCAGCGACTCCGCCCGATGTGGACCGAAAGCAACTCGGCGGATACGACGCCAACTTCGAGGACCGCTTCGCTGCGCTCGTATATGGTGATCTCTTCTCCCGGCTTGCCAAGCGACGAGGCAAGAAGGTCGTCGTGCTTTTGCGCTCCGAGCGCGATGTTCCGGTCCCTCCCGAGTCTCTCCAGGCTCTTGCAGTCACCGCCGCGCGCAACCGCATCACCCTGCAGTTGGGTATGTATCCCATCACGGAGGCCACACCAGACAGGCTCTCCCGTCTCGTTGGTTCGACAGGCGGGCAGATGGCGCGGTATGCCCCGACTACGCGGGTTCAAGCTCAAGGGTCTTCATTGATGGGTGGGGGAATGGGCCTCTCGGCGGGCCCGGGGATTTTTCCCCTGACGGACCAGGAGATGTCCTTGTGGGCGGACGTGGGGATTACGAGTCCCCTCCGCACCACGGGTAGTAGACCGGGCGCCAAGAGTAGACCGGACGCCACGAGTTGCCGCGACGGATTCTTCGCATTCGATATGTTGCGAACGGCCGTCCAATCTGCCGGAGACTACTACGTCGTGCGCTTTGAGTCCGCGCCTGACTCCGCCGGATGCTCGGGTCGACGTCACCGCGCCGAAGCTTCGCGTCGAGCTCTCGAGGCCGGGGCCAGCGTTACAGGCTCCCACAGAGTCCCCGCCACCCAACGAGATGCTCCTGCTGAATGAGTTGCTCGATGCACCGGCCGCCGAGGATGCGCCAGTGCACGTGGTATCAGTCAGCTCAGGGATGTCAGCGGCGATGAGTGCGCCGTGAGCGCCATCAGCGTTCGGCCACATGACGTCGCCACAGTCGAGAAACCGAACGGGACAACCGTGAGCTTTGCGGGGCTCATACGCGCGAGGAACATTGACACCGAAGCGCTGCCGACATACGAGATCGTCAATTTCACCACGCGGTTCCCGGCTGAGCAGTGGACGACTCTCCGCGCGAACCCGCAGGCCTACTTGCAGCTCTATCAAGCCTTTCAGCTCACGCCCGGGCGCTACCAATGGGACCTGGCGTTGCACGACCGGCTCTCCGGAAAGATGAGCGTCTATCGCACGCAGGTCGACGTACCGGATTTGAGCGGGCCCTCGACCGTGGGTCCGCTGTACCTGGGCGTTCTGCGTGGTGCCCGCATCCGCGGCTCGTCACCTTGCTGGCAGACCGCTCGAGCGAAGCGCCGCCGGATGATATCTACCTACAAGGCGATCGAATCGCCGCGCAGCTGGCGCTCTACCAGCCCACCGAGGAGGAGCTCTCAGCCGCGGAGGCGGGCCGCGCACGGCTCCGGCTCTTCCGTGCCGAGAAGGAACAGCCCGAGATCGACTGTGAGCTCAGGGCATCGTCCCATCCTCAAATTCAGCGGATCCACTTCCGCGCGACCGTCCTGACAGAGGATCTGGAGCCCGGCGCTTACCGCGTGGTCGCCGTCTTGCCCGGCGGCCGCCACGTCGAGCGTACGATCACCGTGGCGGAGCAGTAAGCAAAAACTGGCCTACCCTTGAGCGCGCGATAGATGGCGTTTGATGCTCCTATCGCTTTGAAAAACAGATCGATCAGCGTCTCGCCGGCTTGCACGCCGCTTCTGAGGATGCGCAGAAGAGGGCGGCGTTCGGCCCCATGCAGCGAATGAAGTCCACAAAGCGCTTCGACAGCTACCGACTGCTTGAGGCGCCAAAGGGCCGCTGGGTGCCAGATCGCGAACGGCCTTAGTTGCCCGTCTCTCCAGGTCATCTGAAGCTGTTTCGACATCCTTGGTTCGCAATCTCGTAGGCCGTTTGGTTTAGCTCGACGATGCCGTCAATCATCTTTTGTACGGCTTCGTCTCGCGCCTGTTGCATCAGCCGACTCAGCTTTCGGACGGTATTTCGATACCCTCCGCGATGCCGTGCGACATCGTCTCGGCTGCTTTTCGCCATGCTGGATCGGCCATCAACACCAGGAGCGCAGCAAGAAGCGCGATCACCACCAAGATTAATCCCAGCGCAACCGTATTGTTCTGACGGGCAGAGGCCGCGCTCGCGGCTTCACGCCGCTCTGCGCTACGAGTCGTTCTAGGTTGGCAAGGAGCGTGCGCGTTTGCGGAGCTGAACCTCGGACAAGAGATTGCCCTCGGCTGACGAGCAACGAGCACGCTGGCGAGCGTTCCAAGTTGATCCACAACCTCTGCGCCGCGCCCTCCGCCGAGGCTCCTCCTCCGCTTCCTTTCGCACCACCGGCGCGTAAAGCCCGCAAAGTCGGGCCCCCAGGGTCGACGACTCCGTCGGCCGAGCCCATTGGCCTGCTGGAATCTTCGAATGGCTTCTGAGAGCGCCGTATCGCAAACGCCATCGCGGGGCTGTTTGAACGCCGTGCCAGCCGCGCCGCCGCGCGACGGCAATGCGCGCGTGAGAAGGCAGATGATCAAAACCGGTCGACCGCCCAGTTCTTGCATTGCGCGCCTCGTCGAATCCCCACGGCAGCGACGAGACTATCCGCCGCCTCGATCGCCTTGCGCTCACTACGGCTCTTCCGCTCGATTTCCATGCACGCCCTCCCCAGGCAAGAAGACACGAGCAAGGTGAGAATACGCGAGTCTTTAGACCGCGAATATCCTGCGAACGGTCTAATTGGAGCATCGCCGCGGCATTACAGCCGGGCCGTCAACCGCTCTTTAGGCCGGGCGGCGAGATCGGTCCCCCACGAAGATCACGTGCCGACTGCCCTTGTTTCCTCGCGCCCGCACACGGACGGTCCGCGCTTGGAAACCCTGCCTCCGCAACCGATGTTCGAAGTCCCGCTCTGCCCAGGCCGACCACACCGCCAACCGTCCGCTGGCCGTAGCGCGCGGTGCAGCCGCGCAACGCCCGGTTCGCCGTAGATGTCGCTGTTGCCGGACGAGGTCAACGCCGCCGGGCCGTTGTCGACGTCGAGCAGAATGGCGTCAAACCTGCCGACGCTCTGTCGAAGCACCGCCCCTACGTCGGCAAGCGTCAGATGGACGCGCCGATCCGCCAGGGATCGCCCGCGAGCGGCCCTAGCGGCCCTCGGTTCCACTCGGCCACCTCGGGCACCAACTCCGCCACCGTCACGCTCGCGTCGGCGGGCAGAAGGTCGAGCGCAGCGCGCAAGGTGAAGCCCATGCCCAGGCCGCCCACCAGTACGCTCGGCTTCTGCGCCCGGCCAGATCCTCGCAAGCGACCTCCGCCAGAGCCTTCCGACCCGTGGACACGGCTCGACATCAGCTCCACGCCGTCGACGACGATCGAGTACTCGTCGTCGCGCTGCTTCAATCGCACGTCGCCGCCGTCGGGGGTTTTCGTACGGCCGAGCTCGACCCACGGCTTCACGCCAATGCCGCCCGAGCCACGCGGAGCACGTTGCCGCCGAGGATTTTTCGGATCTGATCGTCCTTGAATCCGCGCTGCACCATCCCGACGGTGAACAGCGGCCAGTTCGTCCAGGCGACGCTCTCGTTCATGGCGGCCGTGGTCTGGAAGTCATCCTCTGGCCAGAGCGAAGCGAAGCGTTCGCGCTGCTTGGCACGCGGCGGAATCTTGCGGCTCTCCGCGGCGGCGTATTGCGAGGTGTAGGCCGTGTCAGTTCCGATCGCCACGCGTTCGGCCCCGAACTTCTTCACTGCGTATTCGAGATGATCGATCAGCGCCGCGATGTCACCGCTGCGACGCAGAAAGCGCGGGATGCAACAGATCCCGACATAGCCGTCGGTGTCCGCGATGGCGCGTATGACCTCGTCCGGTTTGGAGCGAATGTGCGGATAGATGCCGCCGCAGGTGGTGTGGCTCGCCACCATCGGCTTGCTTGACTGCTTGGCCGCCTCCAGACTTGTCTGCCAGCCCGAGTGCGCGACGTCGACGATCACTCCTACTCGGTTCATCTCCGTGACAGCCGCTCGCCCAAAGTCGCTCAGGCCGCCGTTGGCCGTCTCCGCGCAGCCGTCGCCTAGGCGGTTGCGGCGGTTGTAGGTCACGTACCATGTGACGCCAAGCTCAAAAAAGATACGCACATACCGCAATTCGTCTTCGACCGAGAGCCACTGCTGGTCAGCGGAACGCCGTTGCCGGTGAAATAAAGACAGCCCGCCGTCGGCGCGCCTTTTCTGGTCGTCGGGCGTCACGGCCTGGCGCAGCACGCCGCGCAGGTGGTCGGTGAGGAAGGTGAAGTGCGCCAAGCGTTGATCAGGCGCACCGGTCGCTGCTCTCCTCACCGCAGTTCTGGAAGATGCACGTCATCCCCGCTGCATTCAGGCCCGCACAAATCCTCGCGCTCGGCTCACGGTGGCTGCGCGTGTCATCGACATGTCGTCTTCGCGCTGGTCCTGCAACTCCATGTCGCCGCCGCCCTCTTCCATCAGGGCGCGCACCGCGTCGCCGTCCACCGAGGCCGCGGCGCGAAGCCGTACGCGTCGAAGACGAGCGAGTTGCGATGTAGCGCGAGCCCAGTCGAGGTCGCGCTTGCTGGGCTTGAGGATGGCGAGCGCCGTTCGCCGATCGCGCCGATGCGGTCGCAGCTTTGGGCAGAGAGCTGCGCAGCCGCTGCGAGCGAGCCGGTGGCGCCGAGGAATTGTCGACGATTCATCGCGATCCAGCTTAGCGCGATGCATTGTCCGCCAGAGCGCTCGCGTACAATAGCGGGGTCCACGAGGAGACACTCAATCCCATGACCCCGGAAGAAGCGAAGACCATCGCGGCCTTTCTCGCCGCCGACTACGAGCAGGAGATGCAGACAACCGCCAATGTCCTCTCCGCCGTACCAACCGACCATCTGGACTACCAGCCCGACGCGAAGTCCAAGACCGGGCTCGGCCTGGTTCGCCACATCACGCTGGAAGACGAGTGGCTTCTCAGCAGCATCGCCAACGGTGAATTCACTCCGCCGCCGGATGACTCGGACGCCTGCGGCATCATGACGCCGGCCGAAGCCGTCGCCCAGTACAAAGACCGCGTCCACGCGGCGCTCGACCGGGTGAAGGCCATGTCCGGGGATCAACTTGTCTCCGTGATCGACTTCTTCGGCATGATGCAGATGCCGGCAGTCGCCTACCTCTCGCTTGCGATGAAGCACTCGGTGCATCACCGCGGACAGTTGAGCTCCTACCTCCGCGCGATGGGCGGCAAAGTGCCCAGCATCTACGGGCCCAGCGCCGACGTCCCGATGGAAGGCTAGTAGGCCACAATGGGTCGATGGTTCTAACCCTCGCCGACGACGCCCAGTTCGCCGCTGCCAAGCGTACCTTAGATGAGTGCGGATTCAACGAAAGCGGACTGGCCGATCCGGCCGGCGAGGACGACCCGAAAGCCTTACTCGCGAGCCTGTTCTTGCAGGGCGCAAGCGTGCCCGTGGAGCGCGTTCGCCGGCTGATTCCGGCTGAGGGCTTTGACGCGCTACTCGAGCTCGGCCTATTCGAGGAACAAGGCGAATCCATCCGAGCAGCTGGGCTGCTCTATCCCCTCGCCGGCTTGCACATCGCCTCCGATTTCCCCGGCCGCGACCTTGGCGGCGAGGATTTCGTCTTCCCGGCCATTTCGCAACAGACCTGGGAGTACTTGAGCATCCTGCCGGACGACCCGTGCGGCTCGCTGCTCGAGATTGGGACCGGCTCGGGCGCGGCGGCGTTGCTAGCCTCGCGCTACGCCGATTCCGTCACTGCGACGGATATCAGCCCGCGTTGCGTACTTTTCGCGGAGTTCAACCGCAGACTCAACGCGGTGGACGGCGTCATTTTCCAGCAAGCCGACGTCTTTGACGGTCTGCCGCCCGAGGCAACCTTCGACCGCATCGTCGCCCACCCGCCCTACGTGCCTTTGACCGGCAAGCAGGAGGCTTACCGCCACGGCGGCCCGGACGGCGAAGCGCTGCTGCGGCGTCTACTCGGAGGACTCGCAGATCGCCTGCGCCCCGGCGGCACTTGCCACCTGGCCACGCTTGGGCTCGATACGCTAGAAGGCCCTCTCGAGCGACGCCTCCGCGGGATGCTCGGCGCCCACGAAGCAGAATTCGACCTCTTGCTCGTGGAGCGCGAAGTGCTCACGCCGCTCGAGTTCGTGCTGCCCTGGAAAGAGGGCGAGGACATGACCTTCGAGGAAGCCTGGGGACTGAGCCAAGCGCTCCAGACGGCGAAGGCGCGTGCTCTAGTACGCTGCTCCATCTTGCTCGAGCGCCGCGCCACGCCCGGCGAACCCAAAACCCTGCGGCGCAAGGGCGGGCCGGCAACCGGCGCGCCCGAGATGGCGCAAGAGTTGCACCGCGAACGCCCGGAAGCCGACTGGGACGAGTTACTCGACGCGAGCCCGGAAATCATCGGCGAGATCGAGCTCGAAAGCATCAGCCTGCCAACCGAGGACGGTTGGCGGGCGCGCACGCACATCCTCAATGCGCAATACCCCTTCGTCTTCCGCACCGATTGCCCAGCGTGGGCCGTCGAGCTGATCGGCCGCATTGACGGCGCGCGAACGTTCCGCGAGCTGCTCGATCCGGTAGACGTCGACCAGGATGAGGTAGAAATCTTCCTCGAGTGCCTGCTCGAAGCCGGCGTTCTCAACGTCCCTCGCGAGGGCTGAAGCCGGATTTGTGCAACAGACTGCGGGCCTGCGGCATCTGCAATTTGTAAGGAGAGAATTCTATGCCTGCTGTCGCAAACAAAATCGCTAACCCCACCAAAAATAGTCTTCCTGAGAATGTGCGTGAGACCGTGATCGGACTCCTGCAGGGATCCCTGGCGGATTCCGCCGACCTACAGTTTCAAGCCAAAACCGCACACTGGAACGTGAAAGGCGCGAACTTCATCGCCCTGCACGAACTGTTCGACCAAGCACACGCCGAAACCATCGCATGGACCGACACGATCGCCGAGCGTTTGGTGATGCTGGGCGGTGTGGCCGAAGGAAACGTGCAAGCCGTGGCGAAGAACACCCGCTTGCCTGAGTACTCACTGCAAATCAAGGAATCCTCAGCGCACGTCGAGGCGTTCTCGACCGCTCTCGCCGCCTACGGCAAGACGATTCGGAACAACATCGACAAGGCTGACGAGGCCGGCGACAAGGACACCGCAGACCTGTTTACGGGCATCTCGCGTGCTGTCGACAAGATGCTCTGGTTCGTCGAGTCGCACAACCAGTAAACGGCATGGCGCGCGTGCTCGCGCACGCGCGCCGCCCAATCAGAACTTGCGCGACCACTCCTCCGGCCAGCGCTCCACCACGACTTTTTCCTGGGTGTAAAACTGCACCCCGTCGCGTCCCTGGGCGTGTAGGTCACCAAAAAAGCTTTCCTTCCATCCACTAAATGGAAAATACGCCATTGGTGCGGCTACTCCCACGTTGATCCCCACATTCCCCACTTCCGCTTCGTATCGGAACTGTCTGGCGGCCCGACCGCTCGAGGTGAACAGGCACGCCATGTTGCCGTAGGCGCCCGAGTTGATCCGCTCGATCGCCTGTTCCACCGTATCCACCGCCATCAGCGCCAGCACTGGGCCGAAGATCTCCGTGCGCGCCACTTCGCTTTCCGGCAGCAGGTCTTCGAGGATCGTCGGACGGACGAAGCTGCCACGCTCACATCCGGCAATGCTCGTTCCCCGCCCGTCCACGCGCACTCGCGCGCCTTCCGATTCCGCCTGACCAATCAACGTCTCGATGCGCTCCCGGCTCGCTTGAGTGATCACCGGTCCCATTTCGATGTCGCCTTCGAGGCCGTAGCCGACTTTACGCGACGCCGCGATGTCCGCCATAGCCTGGGAGAACGGCTCGCGCGCCTCGCCCACGGGGATAGCGAGCGAAGAGGCCAAGCAACGCTGCCCCGCGCACCCGAAGGCGCTATCCGCTGCGATCTTCGCGGTCATCTCGAAATCCGCGTCGGGCAGGACGACGATGGGGTTCTTTGCGCCACCCTGGCACTGCACGCGCTTCCCGAAGCCGCCGCGCGGGCGTAGATGTGGCGCGCGACCGAAAGTCGAGCCGACGAAGCTGACGGCGCGGATCGTCGGGTGATCGAGGATTGCGTTGACCGTATCGCTGTCGCCATGGACGAGGTTGACCACGCCGGGCGGCAGTCCGCTTCTTCCATCAGCCGCGTAAGCTTGTCCATCGTCAACGGCACGCGCTCGGAGGGTTTGATGATGCAGGCGTTGCCGCAAACGATGGCGTAGGGCAGGAACCACATCGGAATCATGCCGGGGAAGTTGAACGGCGTGATGATGGCGCAGACGCCGACGGGCTGGCGAATCATCAGCTCGTCGATGCCGCGCGCGATGTCTTCCGAGAGATAGCCCTGTAGCAGCGACGGCGCGCCGCAGGCGACTTCCACGTTTTCGATGGCGCGTTGCAGCTCGCCGCGCGCCTCGGCCAACGTCTTGCCGCACTCGAGCGTAATCAGCCGGGCGGTTGCTTCGAAGTCGCGCTCCAGCAGCGCCTTGAGCCGGTAGAGAAACTGCGCGCGTTCGTTCGGCGGCACGCGCCGCCATTTTCTGGGCGCGGGCAGCGGCCTGGGCGGCCACGTCGACCGACATAGCGGGCGAACGCGGCGCACGCGCCAGCACCTCGCCAGTCGCTGGGTTGTCGACGTCGATCCATTCTTCGCCGCCGGGCATCCATTGGCCGCCGATGTAATTGAGCAATTCCGGTGTCGCCATAGCTGGATGATGATTATCCCACGGCCTCGTCCTGGCCCTGCTACGCTCGGAAAAGAGCCATGGAATACCGTACGATCCGCCTTGCCCCCAAGGGTCCCGAGAGCGAGCCGAGCCCGGTGCTGACCGAAGGCGTTCAGCTTACGCCCGAGGAGTGCCGGGTGTTGGGCTGCCTGGTCGAGAAGGCGATCACGACGCCGGACTACTACCCGCTGACGCTCAACTCGCTGGTCTCGGCATGCAACCAGAAGTCGAGCCGCGATCCGGTGGTCGAATACGGCGACGCGGACGTGCTGGCGGCGATCGACGGATTGAAGGAAAAGCAGCTCGCGACGCGCATCACCAGCTCAGACTCGCGCGTTCCGCGCTTTCGCCAGCTCATGGCCGACGCCTTGCGCCTCAACCAGCCGCAATTGGTGGCGTTGACCGTGCTGATGCTGCGCGGCCACCAGACGGTGGGCGAAATTCGCTCGCGCACGGGACGCATGTACGAGTTCGAGTCGCTGCAAGAGGTGGAAGAGACCCTGCAAGAGCTCTCGCAACGCGAACCGCATGCGCTGATCGTGCAACTGCCGCGGCGGACGGGCGAGAAGGAAGCGCGCTGGGCGCACTTACTCTGCGGCGAGCCCGAGTTTGACCCCTCAGCTGAGTCCGCGCCGGCGAGCTCGCGCGCGGGACGGACGGAGGAGTTGGAAGCGCGGGTGGCAGCGCTCGAAGAGGAGATCGCGGCGTTGCGCGAGGAGTTCCAGAAGTTCCGCGAGCAGTTTTGAATTGTCCGCCGATCCCATTGCTCTGGCAGAAGCACGGTTTCAGGCGCTCTATCGCCACGACGGAACGCGCATTGTCGCTACGAATGAGATCGTCGCGAGGCCCGCGCCGCGATTCCATGTTCAGAGAACGCAACACGGCCTCGTCGCGAGATTCCGATCCGATGTCAGCCAGGAGACTTGCGACAAGCTGAGTCGCGCAATTGGTAAGGAACAACAGCGGGCGTGGAGCACGCCTCTGCCTGAGCTGGATGCGATCTACCGCGCCATTCTGGACGAACCGTCGGGCGCTGGGACGCCGTGGGCTGGACCAGCCTACACAGTTCCAGATTCAAAGCTCTTCGCTGCCGGAACCAAGCATGTATCGACTGCTGACGCATCTCTTCTGATGAGGGGATTGGACGAGTGGCTTCCCGACCTCGAACACAGCCAGCCCGTAGTGGTGGCTGTGGATCGCGGTGTGGCGGCATCCATCTGTGCGAGTGTTCGGAAGTCCCCCCCAGTCCATGAAGCGGGAGTAGAAACAATGCCGGAACACCGCCGGCGAGGTCTGGCTAGTAGGGCCGTGGCGAACTGGGCACAACTCGTCCGCTCGGCCGAGTCGGCAACGCCGATCTACAGCACGTCTTGGAGCAACGTTGCGTCCCTTGGCGTCGCGCGTTCCCTCAAATGTGACTTGTTTTGCGTGGACTATTGGATTCCGTGACGCTCGACGCGGATCGGACGTGCATCCTGAAGATGCCTAACGAGTACGCCTTGCCGCCCGTTTGCGTGAGATCCGCGCGCAGCCGCGCGACGGATCGCGTCCCGCACCGCAGCATTACGCGGCGCTTCCCTCCCCGGAAAAAACCTTGTATGCTGAGCAAATCGCCCGATCGGACGTCCGTATGTCGATCCTACGCCGGACCCTGTTACTGGGGGGTCCCCTCTCTTTCGCTTCTTCCTTCGCATCGCGGCTTGGCGCCGCCGAGCAGTGTCTGCTGCCCTCGGCGGACCGGTCGATGCAGCGCGAGCTTGACGCCGCGCTCTCCGCACTCGGCCTTTCCGGCGCCGTGCGCGGCAAGCGGCTCGGCGTCTCGCTGATGGACGTGAGCGATCCCGCGCGGCCGCACTACGCCGGGACCAACGACCACGAGATGATGTACGCGGCGAGCCTGCCGAAGATCGCCATCCTGTTGGCCGGCTTCGAACGCATCCGCGAAGGGTTGCTCTCCTACACGCCCAGCGTGCGTGAAATGTTCACGCGCCTGGCGCGCTTCTCGAGCAATGCGGACGCCTCGCGCGCCATCCACACCATCGGCTTCGAGTACATCGCCAAGACGCTCCAGAAGTACGGCCTTTACGACGTGCGCGAGAACGGCGGTCTGTGGCTGGGCAAGGCTTATGGCGGCCCGAACGACTACTGGAAGCGTGACCCGCTGCACAACCTTTCGCACGGCGCGACGGCGGCGCAGGTCGCGCGCTTCTTCTGGCTGATGGACCAGGGCCGACTGGTAAACGAGCGCTTCAGCGCGGAGATCAAGCAGATCCTCTCCAACCCCGGCATCCACCACAAGTTCGTGAAGGGGCTGGACGGCATCCCGAACCGCCGAATCTATCGCAAGAGCGGTACGTGGCGAAACTGGCACGCCGACGGCGCATTGATCGAGGCGGGCGACAAGAAGTACATCGCCGTCGCTTTGATGGAAGACCCGCGCGGCGGCGAGGCGTTGCCTCGGCTGATCCGTGAGATGGACCGCATCGTCGCCGGTCCTGCTATTTAGCCCGCATCATGCGGTCGATCAACGTGCCCACGGTCTGGTGCTCGACCGCGCTATTGACGCGCAGCACGTTGGACGTCATTGTCACCAAATAGACTTGGTCGGGCCGCTCCACGATGATGACCGAGTGCATCAGGTTCAGCTTGTTGCCTGCGTAGGCCTTGCAGGTGAAGCCTGCCTCGGGCTCACACTCGAACAACGAGCCGGACTTGAAGAAGACCGCCGCGTCATTGAGCGCCGGAGACGAAGCGTAGCGGTAGCGCGGCCGGCTGAAGTAGAGCAGACGCTTGATCTCGAGACTCGACCAGGGATCGACGATCTTGCCCTGTTCGAGCTTGATGAGCCAACGCATCAGCTCGAGCGGGCTGCCGTAGCTGGCCGTACCGGGGATGACGTTCGAGGCGTTGCTGGTGAAGAACGTGCCCAAGCGCAGGTTGTCGGTGTTGATTCCGGCGGCGCGCAGAGGGATCTCGAGCGTTTCGAGCGCCTGGTCGCGCAGGTCGGCCTTGGGCGTGGCTTGGAAGTAGGCCGCCTTCGACTCGGCGCTGACCGGATATTGCGGTCCGAATTTCCGCAAAAGCAAGGCCTGCTCCCACACGAACGACCCGGCGGCATTGGAGCTGACCGAGGCATGTGGTCGAGCCACTCGTAAAGGCTGAAGCGGTCGCCGGTCTGGATACGCCGGTTCGTCCAGGTTCGCTCGCCCGGCTCGTAGATGGGCACGGTCTTGCCGTCGCGGTGGACGAAGCTGTCCGCCGGGACGACGGTGTCCTTCAGGTAAGCGTGCCGCGCGGCCGTGTCGCCGGGGAAGCGCAGGCGCAAGGCGTCGAAGAAGCCGGTTGCGACGAGCAGCTTGCCGAGGCTGCCAGGGATGCGTTTGACCTCGGAACGAAGCTCGGCATAACGAGGCTTGGATGGGTCGGTAATGTCGAGCAGCGCCACGGAATAGGACGGATCGCGACCGGCGAAGATGCTCGCGAGCTTGCGTTGCAGCTCCGGGTCCGTGGGGGAATCGGGGCCGATGTCGAAGGAATCGTTGACACCGGCGAGCCGCAACTTGATGTCGGCGGTGTGGAGCCTGGCGCCCTCGGGCAACTTCAAGCCGCGCGCGAGCTTGCCGTCGAGCGCCAACTGGTAGGCATCTAACCGGCGGATGCCAGTGGCTTCGTAGCCGTCGAGCGGGTAAGCGCCCGCGACGGCTGCAAAGGCAAGCGCCAACAGAATCGATCTCATCGCGGAACCTCGTCGAGACGCACGGGTTGGCCGCCCTGGATGGCCTGCGGCGACTCGAAGCGCACCAAGGGGCGGATCTGGAACAAGCGCCGCTTACCCGCTTCGAAGCCGAGCTCGATGTCCCACGGCAGCGCGCTGCCATCCGGAGCATAGGCGGGCGGATAACGCGCCTTCACATCGGCGACCAGCGCTCGCACTTGTTCGACTTCTTCGGGCTGCAGGACGAAGTCTCTTCCCGACGGCGGCAGCAGCTTGAATCCGCCCTGAGGGTCAGCCACCTTGCGATAAGTCGCGCGCGCCTGTTGGAGGAGCTTCACACCGCCGTCAGGGGTGAGCAGCAGCGACTCGGCCACGCCGCCGTCGACCACCGCGCTCACGCCTTCGTTGACGTTGATGGTGATCGCGTCGCGATTGCCGGTCTCGAGGTCGAGCGTGGCGATGACGCCTGACTTATCGGACCGCACGGTCCTTTGGAGCAGGACGGAAGGATAGACGCGGTCCTGGCGGTCGAGGACGCGGCTGCGCCACTCGTAGGCGCGCTCGGTGAAGGGAGAGGCCCAGACGTCCTTGATGGCTTGGATGATCTTGTCCGTGCCGACGACGTTGGGGACGGTGAGGTTGAGGCCGGCGCCGGTGAACTCGGGCAGGTCTTCGGCGTTGGTGTCACTGCGCACGAACACGCCAAACTCGCCCGGCTTGCCGAAGCGACTCTCCAGCCCTTGGCGGAGCTCGCGGTCGAGCTCGGGTGTGAGCGGCATCTCGCGAATGAGCTGCCGGAAGCGCGCGAGCTGCGGGTAGATGTAGGCTTCGATGTCGCTCTGCGCGGCGCCCTGCGCACGCATGGCGTCAACGTGCTCGAAGGCTTCGGAGATGCGTGCGGCGAGGGTTTCCGTGTCGCCGCCGAGGGGACGCTCGATGTGCGCCAGGTAGACGCCGAAGGGGATCACGAGGCCGGGCGAAACGTCGGTCGGAAACATGTGCGCGAGCCGTCCGAGATTGTAGGCCTTGGGGCCGCAGATCTCGCCCGCCTTGTAGGCGCTCAAGTCTTCGAGCGGCGTGAGCTTGCGGTAGCCGAGGTTCACGCCACTGACGTCCAAGCTGACTTTGGCCGGCTTCGCCGCCGTCTGCGCAGGTTCGGACGTAACGCGGGCCTCGCGCAGCGTGACGTCGCCGCGGCGGCCGACGGTCAGCTCGACGGCGCGTCCTAAGTAGGGCTGGAGCAGTGGCAGCAGCGTCGACGGGATGGTGGCGTTGGGGATGCCGAGATTGGCCGCGAGCAACTGGGTATGCGAGAGGGCATTGCCGCTGTCGAGCGTCAGGATGCCCGCCATGGGCTTCAAGTCGGAGACCGTCTGCGGAATGACGTAGATCTTGGTTGCGTCGACCGCGGCGTCCTCGCTGTCGAGCAGCGCGAGCACGGCGCGGGCGCGGCCAGCGTTGAGCCCCACTACGCCGCCGCCGGATTCGGACCCGAAGATCGAATGGCGAACGCCAACGGCTTGGCCCGCGTCGGTCACCAGAGTTTCCAGCCGATGCGAAACGACCAGCGCCGGCGAGCTGCGCAATAGGTTGTCGAGCAGGCCTCGCGCCTTGGGCTCAAAGCTCGCGTAAAGCTCCGTGACGGGGCCAAACTCCTTGGCCGCGGTGGCGCGCGACCACTCGGCTGCGCGAGCGAGGTAGCGAACGCTGTCGAAGTAGAGCTTGTCGTCGACTTCTTTCGCCGTCGTGAGCTTCACGCGCTCCTGCTCGAGCGCATCGCGTTGCCGAGCCGAGAGCAAACCGGCGCCCATGGCATAGTTGAAGCCGGCGTCGAGGTCGGTGACGAGCTGTTCACGGGTGCGGCCGGCTGGATTCGGGGCGTTCTGAAAGCCATAGTCGAGCAGCAGCGCCTGAAAATCGAGCAGCTTGAGGTTGCGCGCGCCGTCCGTCGATTGCGCCACGGTTTGCGCGATCTGGCGGCTCAGGAGGCCGGCGGCGGCCCAGGCGCGCTCGTTTTCTTTTGCCCGCAGCGCCTTATCGAGCACGTCGGCGGCCTGCATTAGTGCACCCTCGATCTTCGCGGTCCGCAGTTGCGGCAACGCGGCGGAGAGGGAGCGGCGAGCGTCTTGGTTGCGCAGCAGCTCAGCCAGCTCGTCGAGCTGATCCTGGACGGGCTTGGCCGGTTTGCGGTCACGGGAGAACTGTTCGAACCGCACGGAGGTCTTTCGTCGGCTCCGGTGCGGAGTGAATCTTTGCGCGAATGGGCTGGAAGCGCTCGTCAGCCTCCGCGATCGATTGCGCCAGCGCGCGGATGCGCCGCACGGAGGTGTCCGGCGCGCCATGCGGCACGGCATCGACGAGCTGGTTGGCCAGGAACAGCCGGGCGTGCAGCCAGTTGGGGTCAGAAAACAGCTTGGTCCAGGTAGCGCCGGCCGTACTTCTCTTCGTCTTCGATCTGGCGGGCCCGCGGTAGCTGTAGGCGCGCCGGTAAATCCAGCCCGCATCGACTTGCTCGAGATAGCGCTCGAGGACCAGCTCCTTGAGGCGATGGTGATCGCGCGGGGCGTCGACGAACTGCTCGTACGTCATGCCGGCGTAGATCGTGCCGACATCGATATTCCACTTGGCGAGCTTCTGCGCCTCCGCGCTCAGAGTGGCGTGCTGCACGCCGCCGCCGCGCTCGGCGCACGGGTATGAGATTCGGCGGGAAATCCGTGCCGTCTTGGCAGAACCAGCGAATGCGGAAGAAGGTCCTCGCGGATTGGTCTGGAAGGAGGAGATGACCAGGGTCGCAGCCTCGATCGCTTGGTCGGGCCGCAGCATGGGGATGAGGCCTTCCGCCCCCGCGCTCGCGGAGGCCAGCAAGGCTAGAAGACCAAGGGCGCTAAGGCGCATACAAAGGCTATTGCGGAATGGAAACCCAACCGCCGACATCGCCTGAACGATAGACGGCGTCAATCACTTTCATGTTGCGCACCGCATCCTCGAACGGAAACTCGAGCGGCTCACCTGTCCGGATGGCCCGCGAGAACGCGTCGCCTTGGAGTTGATACTGGTCCGTGGTCGGGAAAACTTCCTCCCGGGCGGACGTATCGCCCAGGCCCGAGCCGTCGTCGACGAAGATGCGGCAGGGTTTGTCCGGCGGGGCGTTGAAGGGAATCTGGATCTCGATGCGTCCCTTGGTCCCGAGGATCTGCATGCGCTGGTAGGGCACGAGCTGGGTCGAACAGGTAAAACTGGCTTGCCCGCCTGGAAAGTCCAGAATGGCGCTGGCCAGCCGATCCGTCTTCATGACCGGGTCGCGCTCGACGAGCGAAACCACCCGTGTCGGCTCGGCCTCGAAGAGGAAACGGGAACCGACGATGGGATAGCAGCCGATGTCGTAGACGCCGCCTCCGCCGATGTCGGCCATGTTGCGGATGTTGTTCGGATCGTCGTTGAAGTAGCTGAAGAGGCCCTGGATGGCGCGCAACTCGCCGATGGCGCCGGAGCGAACGATTTCCCGCGTCCGAAGCCATTGCGGGTGGAAGCGGACCATGAAGGCTTCCTGGATGAGTTTGCCCGTGCGGTCGCGAACCGCCAGAAGCGTTTGCGCCTCGTCCGCAGTGAGGGCAAGCGGCTTCTCGCACAGAACGTGCTTGCCGGCCTCGGCGGCTTTTGCCGTCCAGGGCACGTGCAGGTGGTTGGGCAGCGGATTGTAAATCGCCTCGATCTCGGGGTCGGCGAGCATCTCCTCATAGCTTCCGTAGGCCTTGGGGATGCCGAGCTTTGCGGCCTCCTTTTCAGCCGTCGCCTTGTCCCGCGAGCAGATGGCGATAATGTCGCAGAGCTCGCCGCGCTGCATTCCGGGGATGACTTTGACGGTCCCGATCTTCGCGGTCGAGATTACGCCCCATTTCACCTTCTGCATAGTTGCGTTCCATGGTCGCATAGCGCCGGAAGAACAAGGCATTTCAGAACGCACGGTCCCCCTTGGTATGATCGAGCGAGGCGGCCCCCGCAACGCTCATGGCCTGGTTTCGCAAAGATCAACCGTCTGACCCAAAAGAGGAACCGAAAAAGGTTCGGACCGAAGGGCTTTGGATCAAGTGCGACGGATGCGGCACGATCATCTGGAAAAAGGATCTGGACGGTCAAGCCTCGGTTTGCGGCAAGTGCGGCTTCCACTTCAAGATCAACGCCCGCGAACGCCTGGACCTGCTGTTGGATCCCAACTGGGAAGAGTTTGCCGCCAGCGTGCGCGCGGTTGACGCTCTGGCCTTCGTCGATCAAAAACCGTACAGCGACCGCTTGATGGATGCGCGGAAGAAAACTGGACTCAACGACGCCATCATCTGTGCGGAAGGCAAGATGAACGGCCGCACGGTGATCGTCTGTGCCTTGGAATACCGCTTCATCGGCGGCAGCATGGGCTCGGTGGTCGGCGAGAAGCTGACCCGAGGCGTGGAGCGAGCGATCGAGCGGAAGGCGCCGTTGGTGATCGTCTCAGCATCCGGCGGCGCGCGCATGATGGAGGGCATGGTCAGTCTGATCCAGATGGCCAAGGTCTCCGCCGCGCTGACCAAGCTGAGCGCCGCCGGTCTGCCGTTCGTCAGCGTGCTGACCGATCCCACCACGGGCGGAGTGACCGCTAGCTTCGCCATGCTGGGCGACCTGAACATTGGCGAACCGGGCGCATTGATCGGCTTCGCCGGCCCGCGCGTCATCGAGCAAACCATCCGACAGAAGCTGCCCAAAGGCTTCCAGCGCTCGGAGTTCCTGCTCGAGCACGGCATGCTGGACGCCGTGGTGCCGCGTCCGGAGATGAAGGCCTACCTTGGCCGCGCGTTCGACTTCTTCTGCGGTCCCGCTGCATGACCTACACGCAGTCGGTCGGCTATCTGCTGTCGTTGCTCGGCAGCATGCGGCATTCCGACTTCGGCCTCCATCGCATGGAGGCGTTGTGCGCGGAAATGGGCCATCCCGAACGCTCGTTTCGCGTGGTCCATGTGGCGGGCACCAACGGGAAGGGCTCGACCGCTGCGATGATCGAGAGCGGGCTACGGCAGGCCGGCTTTCGCACCGGCTTCTACTCCTCGCCGCACCTCGTGAGCTTCAATGAACGCTTCCGGCTGCAAGGCGAGCCTGCGGACAACGAACTCTTCGCCGAAGCGGTGGACCGCACTCGCCGGGCCGTCGAGCGTCTTGTGGCGCGCGGCGGCCGCGAGGCGCACCTACGATGTTCGAGATCTTGACCGCGGCCGGCTTCGAGGCCTTCCGGTCGGCGCGTGTGGACTACGGCATCATCGAGGTCGGCCTGGGAGGCCGTTTGGATGCAACAAACGTCGTCCAGCCGGAGCTCAGCTGTCATCACACCCATCGGGCTCGACCATGAGGCGTTCCTGGGCAAAGGTCTGGCAGTGATTGCGGGGGAGAAGGCCGGCATATTCAAGCAAGGCTGCTCAGCAGTATCTTCCCAGCAGGCCCCGGCCGCGGCGCAGACGTTGCGCGCGCGCGCCCACGAGCTAGGCGTTCGGCTGACGTTCGCGCCGGAGCGCTGGACGCTCAACCGGGTAGAGCCGGACGAGCGCGGCCGCTTTCGCTTCCTGGCGTCGGCGCACGGCACGAGCGTAGAGGTCGCGGTCGATTTAGCTGGCGAGCATCAAGTGGAGAACGCCCTGACTGCGTTGTGCGCCCTGGACAGGTTAGGCGTGGGCCTGGAGCACATTTCTCGTGGCATCGCGTCCGTCGAATGGCCTGGGCGGCTGGAGTGGTTCGCAGGGCGTCCGCCGGTGTTGCTCGACGCGGCGCACAACCCGGCCGGCGCGAAGACGCTGGCGCGCTACCTGGAGCGATTCCATTCGGACCGCGATATCCACCTGATCTACGGCTCGTCGCGCGACAAGGCGGTGGAGGAGGTAGCAGCGCTGCTATTCCCTCAAGCCCGCCGGGTGACCCTCACGCAGTCGCAAGTGGCGCGCTCGGTCAGCCCGGCCGCGCTCGAGGCGCTGGTCGACCACCTGCACGACCGCATCGATCACGCCGACACAGTACTCGCGGCGCTCGAACGCGCCCGCAGAGACGCCCACCCGTCCACGCTGATCGTCATCGCGGGCTCGATCTTCCTCATCGGGGAAATTCGCGAGCAGATCCTGGCAAACTAGGAAGTTCGTCATGCGCGAGCTCCTGAGTCACGCCCGCTCGGTCCTCATCCTCATCCCTTGGCTGCTCCTCGCCACCCTGGTGATGGGGCTGATCTCGTTTTTCTGTTCGTTTTTCGACTCGACGGGCAAACTGCAACACAAGGTCGCCGTCACGTGGGCGCGTATGCTGCTGGCCGTCTTCCAAGTGAAGGTGGACGTGATCGGCGCCGAGCGGCTCGACCCGAACCAGCAATACGTGTTCTGCTCGAACCACTTCAGCCTGGTCGATACGCCGATCATGTTCAGCTCGATGCCGCGCGAGTTCCGCATCATGGCGCGTCACGGGCTCTGGCGCATCCCATTCATCGGCTGGCACTTGAACCGCGCCGGCCATGTCCCGGTGAACCGCGAGAATCCGCGCGAGGCGAAGAAGTCGATCACGCGCGCGGCGGACAAGATCCAGTCGGGCTACTCCATTCTGCTCTTCCCCGAGGGCGGACGCACGCGGACGGAAGAGATGCGGCCCTTCAAGCCAGGCGCGGCCTACATTGCGATCGAGGCCGGTGTGCCGATCGTCCCGATGGCGATCGTCGGTTCACGCAAAGTCCTCGAACCGGGCTCGACGCACTTGCGCCCCGGCCGCGTGGAGTTGCGCGTCGGCGAGCCTGTGCCGACCCTTGGGCTAAAGAACCGCGACGCTAAGGAGACCATTGCGCGCGTGCAGGCAGAGGTCGCGCGGATTTGGGAAGCAGGGAGTTGGAGCTGAGGGCGCGTAAGGGTTAGAAGCGTGAATCGGCGTAGATCGCCTGAATATACCGCTGCCCTTGCACCGGCTTGTCGCTCTTCTTGAAGACCTTCTCAAAGTTCGTTCGCGGAATGGACTGCTCGCCCGGCTCGACGACGACGAACGTCTTCTTGAAGCGATACGTAAACGCGTCACCCCGGTCGGTGGTGAAGCTTTCGCCCGCGAGCGCACCTACGCGCTCCCATGTGTCTCGAAAATCCACGGCGTTAGCTCGCTCCTCTGCCCGCCAGCACGAGCGGAATCGAGTAGAGCACGATCTTCAGATCGAGCCAAAGCGACCAGTTGTCGATGTATTCGAGATCCATGCGCATCCAGTTTTCGAAGTCCAATGCATCGCGGCCGCGGATAGCCCACAGGCACGTGAGGCCGGGACGCATACGCAAGCGCCTGCGCTGCCAGGTCAAGTATTGCTCCACTTCTTCGGGCACAGCTGGACGCGGCCCGACGAAGGACATGTCGCCGCGCAGGATGTTCCAGAACTGCGGCCACTCGTCGATGGAGTAGCGTCGCAAGAAGCCTCCGATCGGCGTCAGGCGCGGGTCCGCGGCGATCTTGAAGGCAGGCCCATCCTTTTCGTTCAAGTGCAGCAGGTCTTTCTTCATCGCCTCTGCATTGGCCACCATCGAGCGGAATTTGTAGAACCGAAATCGCCGGCCGTTGAGCCCGCAGCGGGTCTGTACGAATAGCGCCGGCCCGGGCGAAGTCGCCTTGACTGCGACCGCAACGACCAGCATGGGGATGGCCAGTACGAGTAGCGAAGCGGCCGCCAACAAAATGTCAGCCGCACGTTTGACCAACAGGCGCAACTCGTCGTGAGGCGTGGTGGAGAAAGTCAGGAGGGGGAGATCGCCGAAGCGGTCGAGGAACACCCTTGAGTGGACATGGGGGAAAAACTGCGTTCCGACGCGTGTGCGCACCCCTGCTCGTCGCAAAGCAGGAAGATCTCTTCCAGGCCGGCGAGCTTGGCCGCGTCGACCAAAGAAGACTTCGTCGACCACGTCGTCGCGTAACAAGCCTGCCAGATCGCTGAGGCGCTTGACCGGGTAGCGCTTGCCGAACTCAATCTCCTCGCCCTCTTCGCCGCTCAAGTCCACGTAAGCCAATAGGCGCACGCCGAATTCTTCGGCTTCCTCGAGCGCGCGCGCCGCCTGCAAGGCGTCGCGGCCCTCGCCCACCACCACACAGAAGAACTCCGCGCCAAACTGCCGCCGAATCCAACCACGCAACCTTCCCGCCGCCGCACGATAGACGGAAAGCAGGAGGAAGTCGTAGATGATGAACAGCGCAATGAACGGACGGGAAATGTCCATCCGCAAGAAATAAATGAAGACGATCAAGCCCAGCGCGCCGAAGATAACCTGGTGGAGGGTATCCAAAATGGCCGAGCGCGTATTCGAGCCATAAAGCCGCGCGTAGGCCCCGATGGAGCGCCCCAGCAAAAGCCAACTGACCAGGACGAAGCCGAGGAGCAGCGCCTTGATGGGCGTGGTGATGAAGAATACCCGCGGTAGCGGAAGGAAAACGCGTGTTTGGTACGCCGCTTCGAATGCGAGTATCGTGAGGATGACGTCCGCGGCGGCGAACAGCAGGAAAGCCCGCTTTTTGTGATGATCGAACACTGGTTTGCCGCGTCGGGCGATTGGAAACTGTAAGCATAGCAAGGCCGTAGGAGGAGAAAGCATGGGCATCCGCCTCGCGCTCGCAGCATTTGTAGCCGTGACGATGTCGGCCCAGACGCCCACGGCTGCGCAGAAGGAAGCCGCGTTGGGCCAGTTGATGGCGCAGCAGTTCCGCGAGCGCCAAACGATCGTGGAGAATGCCGAAGCGCAGGCTTACGTCGAGCGCATCGTGGGCGAGCTCGCACGGTTGCAGCCCGGAGACGGGGCCTGCTGTACGGTCGAAATCTACACCTCGGTCGAAGCTCCGGACAAACCAGCCGTATACCCTGGCGGCTACCTCTTCGTACCGGCGAAACTGTTCCAAACCGCGCGTGATGAGGAAGCGTTCGTGCTAGCGATGGCGCATGCGGTGGCTCATGCCCGCCAACGCGATTGGACTGTGCGCGATGCGCAGCCCGGCGCCGCGAGCATTCCGCTGACGACGGTTTGGAGCGCGGACGGCGATGTCGGATCAATGCCGATTGGGATGCAGCGACAGCTTGCCGAGCGGGAACAGCAGGCCGATCAGGCCGCCGAGGAATCGGCGCTGCAGATCCGTACGGGCAGCGGGGAGTTCGAGCGGATTCGCGAACAGGCGGGACTGCCTGAACCGCAGCCTAGGCCGTCGCTGCAGCAATGAGCCAAGGATGCCTCGCGGCTATCGTCCTGTCGAGTTCTTAGAGTTGGCGGCGAGCTCGGCAAGCGCGATGCGTAGCTGATTGCGGGCCGCCGACATCGCAGGGCCGTCGCCCGGCTCGATTGTCATCGATGGCCCGACGGCGACAAAGCCGTCCTTGCAACGCGTCTCACCACTCAAGTAGCCCTGCACGCCGTCGATCCAGACCGGGGCAATGTCCGCACCAGCGTCCGCGGCGGCTTCGAACGCCTCGAGGCGAAAACGCGACCGCTCGGCGGATTCGCCGGCCGCCGTCTCGCTGAACACCAGCAGGTCCAGGCCGCTGGCGAGCGCTTTGGCAAACGCGCCGCGCAGGTCGCGGCCCGGCGACAACGTCAGCGGGCTCAGCAGAAAGGCCGTCCCGTTGTGTGAGCGATCCAAGGCTTTTTCGTCTGCGAGCAGCGTCGCGGAGCCTATGCACGCGATTGCGGCGCACGCATCACCCGAGCCGGCTCGGTTAGCCAGCAGCACCCGCGGACGCGCCTGGCGGCCGACCTCTCCGCGCCCTTCCAGCTTCTCGCCGTGCAGCAACGCCGCCGCGCGCAAGCAGGCGCGGATGATTGCAGCGCCCACGCGCCGGCTTGGGGAGAGGCGCGCCGCGGCGCCGCCCGTCAGGCCGAAAACGCCGATGAGCGAGGCCGAGTAGGTGCGCCGCAACAAGCGGCCAAACTTGCGGATGCGTAGGCGCAACAAGCCGCCCAGGTTCGACAACCACAGGCGCGCCATCTGCATCCACGGCTCGCCCGCAGCGCGGCCCAGCTTGCCTTGCTCGTAGAGATTGCGCGTCTCGACGCGCCGAATTTTGCCGCTGGAGGTCTTGGGCACCGATTGCGGCGGCACAAGCTCGACCACATCCGGCGGCACGCCGACCTTGCGAGAGACTTCGGCAACAATCTCACGCCGAATGCGGCTGCGCTGGCCCTTGTCCGTTATGCGGGTCTCGGCTACCACCACAAGACGCTCGGTGCCGCTGTTGGCCGAGGTCGTGCCGAAGGCGGCAATACAACCCTTCCGGACACCAGCCACCTCCGCGGCTGCATTTTCCACGTCTTGCGGGATGATGTTGTGTCCGCTCTTGATGATGCAGTCTTTGAGGCGGCCGGTGATGTAGAGCTCGCCGTTGGCCCAATAGCCCAGGTCGCCTGAATCCATCCAACCGCCGGAGTCGATGGCCGCGGCCGTGGCTTGCGGGTTGCAGAAGTAGCCTTCGGTGCGCGAGGGGCCACGGAAAAGAACGCGGCCGCGGATGCGCTCTTCCACGGGTTGGCCCGCGTCATCGACCACTTTCACCTCATGGCCGGGCAACGCGACGCCGTTCGCGACGAATTCGAGCGTCATGCCGGGGAAGTCGCCAGCCGGCACGGCGCGGCCTTCCTGCTCAAACTCCGCCCGTCGGATCTTGTCCGTGACCGGACGCCGTCCGCTCGGTGGGAACGTCAGCGCCACGGAAGACTCCGCCAGGCCGTAGCAAGGCACCCAGGACTCAGGCCGGAAGCCGAACGCCTCAAAACGGCGGGCGAAAGCCTGCAGCGTCGCCGGCATGACAGGTTCTCCGGCGTTGATCGCCACGCGCCACGGCTTCAGGTCGATGCCCTCGATCGAGGCGTACTCGATCTTGCGCACGCACAGCTCGTAGGAAAGTTCGGCGCAGGGCACAGCGTTCCGCCCGAATCGCTCATCGCCCAGAGCCAACGCTCGGGCCGCGACAAGAAGTCGAGCGGCGACATCACCGTGATCGGGTACCCGTGATAGACGCTGAATAGCCAGGAGCCGATCAGACCCATGTCGTGGTAGAGCGGCAGCCAGCTCACGACGACGTCGTCGGGGCGTGCGTTCACGGCCCAGCCGATGCCGCGCACGTTCGCTAAAACGTTCGCGTGGGTAAGGGTGACGCCCTTGGGGTTGCCGGTCGAGCCCGACGTGTACTGGATGAAAAAGACGTCGGCGGGGTCGCGCGGGCGCTCCATGTGAGCGCGGCCTTCGGCGGCGAGCTCGGGCGCGGAGGTCACTCCGAGCAAGCTCGGCAGACCGACGCGCATCACGTCCGCAACGACCTTGGCCTGAGGCCACGAAATGAGGAAGCGAACCCCGGCGTTGCGCAGAATGCCAAGTTGGCGGCGTACGTACTCCTCGATCTGCTTCGGACGCGCGGGAGGATAGATCGGCACGGCGATGCCGCCGGCCAAGCTGACTCCGAAGAAGGCGTAGAAGAAGTCCGCGCAGGTGGGGAGCATGATCGCCACCGTTTCGCCCGGTTGCAGGCCACGTGCGATCAGACCGGAGGCGACCTCGGAGGCGCGCTGGTAGAGCTGCCCGTAGGAGATGTCCTGCCCTCGGTCTTCCTCGAGCAGATGGATTTGGACGCGCTCGGGGTCGGATTGGGAGAAGCGACGCAGCACTTCGGAGAACGACACAGCGTCCTTTGGAGGCGCAGGCGCGTCCACGGCGGGCTGCCGGATGGCATACCGCTGAGCAGCTTGGCCGGCGACTTCCCCGCCCTCGAGGGCGACGCGAAACTCTTCGAGCGTGTCGGCACGCTGGGCGACCTCGTCCGGCAAGCGTCTCCCGAAACGACGCTCGACGCGCATCAGCAGCTCGACGCGCTCCAGGCTGCCCAGACCGAGGTCGCGGTCAAGCGACGAGGTCAACGTGGCGCGACCCGCGGCGTCAGCCGAGCCGAGCTCGCGCAGCAGCTCGCGCACGATGGCAAGCAGCTCCTGTTCGAGGCTTTCGATAGCGGTCGTAGCCATGGGCGCTGGGATTCCCTTATTCTACCGGGATTTAGAGGTCTTTTCCTGACGAAAGGCGGCGGTGCGGCCGGACTGTGGGGCTTCCGGACCAGGCCAGCGGCTCAAACGCATCGCGGAGCCTCAATCGAGATCAATTTCGCGAACATGACGCTCGACCGGCTTCCCTTTTTGGCGCTTGAACAAGCCCTCAAACTTCTGCTCAAGCTCGCCTTCGTGCTTTTTCTGCGCCGCAAACGCCTTCTGGAAGCTTTCTTCTCGCCGGGCCTCCGCTCCACGGATCTCCGCGACTGCTTTCGATAGGTCTTTCGAGGGCTTTTTGGGCCGCTTTACTTGATGAGAAAGCACGATTCCGGTGTCTGCATCGACTTCCAGGTCGGCCCGGCAACAAGGGCAACAGACATGCAGGATTGAGTCTTTCATGGCTCCATCCTACAGGAGGTCGCCTAAGGTGTCTCAGTCATTCGCCGTGGCGCCAAGATCTTGTCACCGGGGATACAATTCCAATGAACCGCCAAACAGCGGCTTCCGTTTCGGCGGAAAACTTACGGCATTCATGGCGTTTCCAGTAGGGCAACGAAAGGGGGGGTACGAGTTTCTACGCATCGTAGATTCGTCCGGCCCCACTATCGTCTACGAGGTCTACAACGAGTCCGCCGGACGCCGCGAGACGATGAAATTGTTGCCCAAGGAGATGAAGGGCGACAAGCGGGCCGTTGAGCGCTTCATGCGCGAAGCGAAGATCCGATCCTCACTGAAACACCCAAACATCACAGCGTTTTACCGCGGGTTCGTGCTCGAAGGCGAGCTCGTGATGACGATTGAAACGATCGACGCCCCAGCCTCGAGGCACGCCTCGAGGAGGGACCGTTGACGATGACCGAGTCGATCGACATCTTGCTGCAGTTGCTCGAGGCGCTACAGCACGCCCACACGGCGGACGTCATCCACCGCGAGATTTCGCCGAGCAATGTTTTCCTCTCCGCCGGCGGCCACGTCAAGCTGAGCGGATTCACGCTCGCGCGGCAGTCGAACGACCCCAAGCTCACCGCGCCGGGTCTAGTCAACGGTCCGGTCCACTACCTTTCGCCCGAGCAGGTCAAGGGCCTATCCGACGTGGACGGGCGCGCTGACGTTTACTCCGCCGGGGTCTTGCTGTACGAGATGATCACCGGCTCGAAGCCGTTCGACTCACGCAGCCAGTTCGACATCATGCAGGCGCATGTGATGTCGACTCCGCCCGAGCCATCGGATCTCCGTGAGGACGTACCGCCGGAGGTGAGTGCGGTGATCCTGAAGGCTCTCGAGAAGTTTCCCGATGACCGCTACCGCTCGGCCGAGGAGTTTCGCGAGGCGTTGACCCGCGTGCGGAAGAAGGCGCTCGAGATTGAAAGTCAGGAGAGGGCGTTCAACATCCGGCCTCCGATGGAGAATCTCGACGACGACCTCGGCAAAGAGTCCTCCGGCGCCCACTTGCCGCTGGTGCAGCGGCGTTCCTCGCCTCGGGCCCGCGCGGCCATGGCGACAGTCCGAGGCCCCTTGAGCGGACCGGATTGGGGCGAAATCGAAGGCGATGACGACGAGATTCCGATGGACCAGTTGCAACCGGCTCCGGCCGGGGCGCCAGGGGCGGGGGCGCACAGCCAAGCGTGGAAGACGCGCGACCTGCTGACGGTTGGTTTTTTGACGTTCTTGATGGTCGGAGCGGCGGTCGTCGCCGTGCTTTTCTTACTAGAAGGATGACGGAATGGAACGGCAGATACCGTATGTTACGTCCGATGAGAGTAGGGAGACGTTTTGCACGTGAGACCGCACATCTGATTGAATGAGAGCGGAAACGCGCTGCGGATCGGGACTCCCTGCACGTGCAGAGGCATAAGCGTGGAAGAACATATCAAGCACCTGATGCAAAGGCTCGGCCACGCGATCAACGAATCCTTGTCTGAGTCCGAGGCGATCGCGGAAGCGATCGGCGAGATCCGCAGAGAAGGCCACGACGTTTACCTGGTTCTCGAGGCGACCATCGGGCTGAGCAAGCGCGATGAGGAGTCCGAGGCGGGCGACGACGGCGGATTCAGCGAGCAGGACCAGGCATTCCTAAAGGCTTTGAAGATCGCGGTTGACGACTGAGCTTCGCCCGCAGCCCCATTGACCCGCGTCCGCCTGGTTGAACTCGGCGGCTCAGCTACGATCTAATCTTCGTCGTCTTTCCTCGCGGCCTTTTTCTTGGCCGCTTTTTTGCGCGTGGCCTTCTTGCGAGCGGCTTTCTTCTTCGCAGCTTTCTTGCGCGACGGCTTCTCGACTTCTTTTTCGGCAGGCTCTTCGTCGTCGTCTTCCTGGGCAGGCTCAGACTCGGCCTTAGGTTTCGGCTCTGGCTCAGGCTTCTGCTTGGGCTCGGGCGCTTTCGACTCCTCGGCCGCCTCTAAAGCGTCTTGCTCGTCCTCATCCACGTCGCGCGGCAGGCCTTCCGGCGCCGACTCGTCGTTGCGATGACCGCCTTCGCCGCGGCCTCGACCGCCACGCCGACGCCGCCGGCGTCGCCGACGCCCGGTTCCTTCTTCGCGGTCTCCGCCTCCTCCGCCTTGGGCCGCCATGCGCGACGGCCTGGACGAAGATGAGGAGGAGGAAGATGAACCCTTGTGGCCGCCGATCGGCCCGATCGGCGCGAGACGGTCGTGCAGATCCGGGCCGGGGTAGTAGCGTAGCGTCTCGCTCGAGTCGGCCTCGACTCGAACCAAGCCCTTGTCCGAAGCCAAGTTGAGAAGCTCGCCAAACTCCTGGAAGCCGTAGTCTTCTTCGTCGAAATCCGGATCAGAAGCCCGCATCAGGGCCTCGACCTCACGCTCGGGAATTCCCATCTCGAGCAGGTCGACGTAGGCGATCAGGGTCTCCTGGAGAGCGGGCAGCGCTTCTTCGCGATCCGCCGAGGAAGCGGAAGGCTCAATGGTCTCGCCAGCGGGGCTGGACAAACGCTCGACGACCAAGTGATGGTCGACAGTCTTGATCTTGATCAGCTTCTGCTCTTGCAGCTTCTCCATCAACCCGGAGAACGTCGAGACGCCGAAGTCGCGCTCCGTAAAGGCTGGGTCGAGCTGCAGCATCGTGCTCTTGAGCAGGCCGAGCTGCGGCTGGACGTTCCGAATTTCGAGCGCGCTCAACGAGCGCTCGAGCAGCGAGACAGCCTGGTCGAGCGGCAGAGAGCGCTTCGGCGGAGGCGGAGGCGCACTCGATCGGCCGCTGCCTCCGCGATTGCTACGCCGCCGCGGCAACAGGTCCAGCAAAGACTCGTAGCTGATGAACTCGTGGCAGTTGCGCTGCAGGATGGTCGAGGTGAACTGCTTGCCGCCGACGACGTAGACGCGCTTGTTGTATTCCTTGAGCTTGTTGACCAGCGGCATGAAGTCGCTGTCGCCCGAGACAATCGCAAACGAGTCGATGTGGTCGCGTGTGAACGCCATCTCGAGGGCGTCGAGGGCGAGGTTGATGTCGCCGCCGTTCTTATCGCCGCGCGGGGTGGAGTCGCGCTGCACCATTTGCACGCCGTACTCGGCGAAGGTGCGGGTGGCTTCGGGGTGATGGCCCCAGTTGCCGT
This sequence comes from Bryobacterales bacterium, assembly GCA_041394905.1. Classification (GTDB taxonomy): domain Bacteria; phylum Acidobacteriota; class Terriglobia; order Bryobacterales; family UBA6623; genus RI-231. Next base: position 48,441 of record JAWKHJ010000005.1, read on the forward strand.
AAGCGATCTTGGAGACGATCTCGCCGCGCTGCTTCACTCCTTCGAGGATGCAGCCCATGTCGAGCTCGCGGCTTAGCGTCGATTTGACGCCGATCTCAATGTTGTCGTAGTCGATGAAGACCGCGAACTTCCGATTCTCGTCCACTGCCCGATTCTATCAGGGCCGAGGGGTTGTTCGGGGGCTATGCCATGATGGCGGGATGCTTTCTAGGACCGTGATTCTACTGCTCGTAGCGGCTTCGGCAATTTCGGCGCAGGATCCCAGGGCGCAAGTCCTGGTGATTTATCACAGCGGGACGGGCAACACCGAGCAGATGGCCCAAGCCCTTGCCGAGGGTGCACGGAGCCTGGAAGGGGTGGAGGCGAAGCTGCGACGTTTCGGCGACGAGACCCAGCAAGAGCTCACCGAAGCGGACGGAATTGCCCTCGGTTCGCCAGTCTACATGGGCGACGTGGCGGTGGAGGCGCGGCAGGCAGCGATACGCTGGGCGAACGATTTCGGCCTATGGGAAAGCCGTGGGCTGCAAGACAAGGCCGGCGCGGTGTTCGCGACCGGAGCGTTTCCCTCCAACGGGAAAGAGATCACGATGCTGAGCCTTGCCCAAACACTGTGGCAATTCGGCGCCGTGCTCGTCACGCCGTACGGAAGCATCGGAGCGTCGGCGACAACGGCGCGACCGGACCCTGGGGTCGACGATGCGGAGAAGAAGATCGCATTCGACCTGGGCCGGCGATTGGCGGAAGTCGCGATCCGTATGAAGGACTAGCGCAGACTAGCTTTCCAGTAACGACCCGTTTACGAGACCCAATAGATCCGCCACGCTGCAATGGCTCTCGACCGGGTGTCGCAACGGGCGATCGGCCTTGACCTCGTAAACGTTGCGTCGCCCGTTGCGCGAGCGCTCAAGCACGCCGGCCTCCTCCAGCTCGGACACAATCCGCTGCACGGCGCGCTCAGTGATGCCAACCGTGTCCGCCACCTCGCGCATGGTGGCCTGGGGGTTGCGCGCGAGCAGGATCAAGACATGGGCGTGGTTGGTGAGGTACGTCCAGGGGGCGGCGGCGCCGCGAGCTTCGCTGTGACCATTCATGCCAATTTCCAACCCGACGTTATTGTACAACTGGAATTCACGAAATGTATTTCGTGTTATACTATTCGCATGTCAACTCTCGCCCCTTCTCCCTCCGCCTCTTTGGCCGCTCCAACGCCCCAAAGTGAGTCGCCCACCGTCGCAGTGGCTCGCGGCGACGGCATCGGTCCCGAAATCATGGACGCCACGATGCGCGTACTCGACGCATCGAGCGCCGGTTTGGCCTACCGGCCGATCGAGGTTGGCGAAAGCGTCTATCTGCGCGGCCATTCTTCAGGAATCGAGCCAGAGTCCTGGCAGACCTTGCGTGAGACCGGAGTGCTGCTCAAGGGGCCCATCACGACGCCCCAGGGCGGAGGCGTCAAAAGTCTCAACGTGACGATCCGCAAGACGCTCGGCCTCTACGCCAACGTGCGCCCGTGCATCGCCTACGACCCCTACATCCCGATCAAGCATCCCCACCTAGACCTGGTGATCATCCGCGAGAACGAGGAGGATCTGTACGCGGGGATCGAGCACCGCCAGACCGACGATGTGTACCAGTGCCTGAAGCTAATTACGCGGCCAGGCTCGGAGCGCATCGTGCGCTATGCCTTCGAGTACGCAAAACGGCGGGGCCGCCGGAAGGTCACTTGCTTGTCGAAAGACAACATCATGAAGCTCACCGACGGATTGTTTCACAAGGTTTTTGACGAAATCGGAGAGCAGTATCCAGAGATCGAGCGCGAGCACATGATCGTCGACATCGGCATGGCGCGATTGGCGAACGCGCCGCACCTCTTCGACGTTGTCGTCACGCCCAACCTCTACGGCGACATCGTCTCCGATATTGCCGCAGAGATCAGCGGCTCGGTCGGGCTTGCACCCTCGGCCAACATCGGCGAGCGGTTTGCGATGTTCGAGGCAATTCATGGATCTGCGCCTACGATTGCCGGCCAGAACACGGCGAACCCTTCGGGCTTACTGCTGAGCGCGGTCAAGATGCTGGCGCACCTGGGGCTGGGAGACAAAGCGACACTCATCCACAACGCCTGGCTGCGGACGATCGAAGACGGCGTGCACACGGTCGATATCTTCCGCCCGGAGCACAGCAAGCGTTCGGTGGGAACACAGGAGTTCGCCAGTGCCGTGATCGAACGGCTGGGTGAGAGTCCGAGGACTCTTCGGGCGGCAACCTACGCATCCGAAGCGGTTCCCCAGATTCCTCCCGCCCCGCGCAAGCCCGCTAAGAAGGAACTGGTCGGCGTGGACGTCTTTGTGCACTGGACTCCTGGCGCTCCAGACGACCTGGCGAAGGCGCTTCAGGCGGCGGCGACCACGGACCTCGGCTTGGTGATGATGACGAATCGTGGCGTGAAAGTTTGGCCGGATGGCCTTCCGGAGACGTTCCTCACCGATCACTGGCGGTGTCGTTTCCAGCATCCTCTCGGAAAAGTGATCACGCACAAAGCGATCGTCGACCTTCTCGCCTCGATCGACGCGAACGGACTCGACTTCATCAAGACCGAGCACCTTTACTTGTTCGATGGCGCTCCTGCTTTCTCGCTCGGTCAAGGACAATAGGAGGGTCATGGAGAACCAACCCCTGATCGGGATCATCATGGGCAGCCAGTCAGACTGGGAGACGATGCGCGCCGCAAGTGAGATCCTCGAAACACTCGAGATTCCCCACGAGTGCCGCGTCGTCTCGGCCCATCGCACTCCGTTAGCCATGGTGGACTATGCCAAGGAGGCTGCTGGCCGCGGTCTGAAGGTGATCATTGCCGGCGCGGGCGGGGCGGCCCACTTGCCCGGTATGGTCGCGGCCATTACGCACCTCCCAGTGCTTGGTGTGCCTGTTCAAAGCAAAGCGCTCAGCGGGTTGGATTCTCTACTGTCAATCGCGCAGATGCCGGGCGGCATTCCGGTCGGGACTCTTGCCATCGGCCAGAGCGGAGCGAAGAATGCGGCTCTGCTCGCCGCCTCGATCCTCGCGCTCCTCGACCCGTCGCTCGATCGGCGGTTGCAGGAGTTTCGGAAGCGCCAGACCGAAACCGTCCTCGCGAACACGGACCCTCGCCAGGAGAACCGTGCATGAGCGGGGCGATGTTCACACCCCCTGCATGGCTCGGCGTTATCGGCGGCGGTCAGCTCGGCTTGATGTTCGCGGAGTCCGCTAGGGCCGCAGGATATCGCGTCGCGGTTTATTCGAGCTCGGCTGACAGCCCAGCGACCCAGGCCGCAGATCGTGTGGTCGTTGGAGCATACGACGACGCAGATGCCGTCGCCGAATTCGCCAAGACCGTCGATGCGCTGACTTTCGAGTTCGAGAACATCTCCTCGCGCGCAGCCTATGCCGCAGCCGAACACACCGTTGTTCGCCCGCAGCCGCGTATTCTGGAGAACGCTCAACATCGCTCTCGCGAGAAGCAGCTACTCCGCTCGCATGGCTTTCCGACTGCGCCGTTCTTCGAAGTCCAAACCCGGGCCGAGCTCGAAGAGGCGCTCGCTCAAGTGGACTGCAACGGCGTCTACAAGACGGCGGTAAGCGGCTACGACGGACACGGGCAAGTGCGCATCGAAGGGCCTGGCGACTTGAAGCGCGCCCTGGAGTTGCTGGAAGTGGGCGCGGGCGTCGTGGAGGGCTGGATCGAGTACCGTTGCGAGCTCTCGGTCGTCGTCGCGCGCAACTGGAGCGGCGAGATCGCGACCTACGGACCAATGCGAAACGATCACGCCGACCACATTCTCGACGTCAGCGTGTATCCCGCGCACGTCGGCGAAAAGATCGAGGCTGATGCGGTCAAGCTGGCCACTGCGGTCGCGGAAGCTTTGCAGTTGGAAGGCCTCGTGTGCGTCGAGATGTTTTTGACCAAAGACGGCCGGCTACTGATCAACGAGCTTGCGCCGCGTCCGCACAATTCCGGGCATTTGACGATCGAAGCCTTCGAGACCAGCCAATTCGATCAGCAGGTCCGGACACTTTGTGGCCTGAGTCTTGGATCGACGGCTCCGAAGGTTCCAGCGGCGGCGATGGTCAACCTGCTCGGAGACCTTTGGATCGACGGCGTGCCGGATCCAGATGGGATCGAGTCCGATTCGGTGTTCGTGCACCTATACGGCAAAGCTGAGCCGCGCCGGCGGCGCAAGATGGGGCACATCACGGCTCTTGGCGCGACCACCGAGGAGGCGCGCGCCAAGGCCATTGCGGCGCGATTGAAATTTGCTGGACTCCAGGCCGGCGAGACGTCTTCCGTTGAGGAGGCGGTGCGCTCGGCGAAGTGACAGAGTGAGGATGCGGTGATTGCGGGGATCGCGGACCATGCCGGCTGGGCGTCAGTGGTATGTGTGGCGGACGGCGAAGTGGTCGACCGGCGACGCGTCGAGCTGATCGAGCCAGGGCTGCCGAATCTCGCCTACCACCACGATGCGCAACGGTTGCCCCTGGAGGAGGCGGAAGCGCTGATCGAGCGCGTACGCCTCTCGGCGGAGGAGTGCGCGAAACGTGCGCTCGAGGCGCTGCCCGCAGGCGTCAGGGGAATCACGATCCGGAAACGGCCGGAGCTGCCGCAAACCGTCGCCGAACGCATCGCGGACTACCGCGCGCAGTGTGTGGCGGATACGGTGATGATGCGCGACGCGCTCGAAAAAGCCGCCCTCGCGCTCGGCTGGTCGACAAGCGAGTACGACCCCAAAGCAGTCTTGGCGCTCGACGGCATGTCCGAGCGCTTGGCAAAGCTGGGGGACGCGCTGGGGCCGCCTTGGGGGAAAGATCAGAGAATGGCGACGGCGGCGGCGATCGCCGCCGAGCTTTCTCGTGCTTGCTAGGCCCGGAAGTAGGGTTTGAGCGCTTCGAGGTTCCAGTTGATCTCGGCCTTCTGGGCGTCCGTCCAGGTGTAGTCGCCGCGGCGGCTCACGGTGGTCTTGAAGATGCCGCGCTTCTGGAAGACGTAGTTGCGCACGCCCGGGATCTGCTGGTCGAGATTGACCATGAGCAGCAGGTTCGCGAAGACCTCGCGCATCTTCGCCTGGTAGGCGCGGCCGCGGCCGTGCAACTCCCAGATGAGGGCATAGACGTCCGCAAACATCGCGCCGGGCATCGTGCCATCGAAGCCAAGGCGCATTTCGTAGGTCCAGCCGCGGCCGGCTGCCCCGGAAAACACGGCCTTGATCGGGCCGGGCTTGTGCTCGAGCAGCTCCATGCCGCGCTCGATGACAGGCTTGTACTCCTCTTTGATGTAGCCGAAGTTCGAGTGCTTACCGGCCAGCTCTAGGATGAATTCGACAGTAGGCTCGACCTTGTCTGACCCGCCGGTAGTCTGCATGAAAACAGGCCGGTGGGCGATGTCGCAAAGCAACGAGTAGTATTCGCGGTAGTCGTCGAGCGACTGGGCCTGCTTGGGAGGCATGGCAATGACGGCGTCGGGCTGGAGAATCTCGGCGTGGCGTGCATAGCGGCGCATCTGGTCCGTGGTGTCGGCTTGTACGCCCAGCACGAGCGCGGGCTTCTTGCCCTTGGCGGCCTTGGCAAGAACCTCCATGCCTTGCATGCGCTCGTCTTCGGTGAGGAAGTTGAACTCGCTCGCCATCTGCGGCCAAACCATGCCTTGGACGCGCGAGCGGTCGAGGAAATCGACTTCACCGGCGAGGTCGTCGAAGTCGACGCTCTTGTCCTCTTTGTATGGCGTGCCCATGATGATGAAGGCGCCTTCCATAGGCTTACCGGAGGGGGCCGCGAGGGCGCGGGAGACGGGCAGAGCGCCGGCGAGAGCGGCCAGGGCGCGGCGGCGATTGATGGCAACGGGCATGCGCGCCGTATTGTAAGGGATTTCCGGCGAATCCGGGAGAGGACCTGGTGCGCGATACTGGGCTTTTATGGCGACGTTTGCGAAGGAGCCGCTGCGGGACGGGCTTGCGCTGTCGATCGAGACTGTCCGAGGCAAAGGCATTCTGCATGAACTGACCGGCGTGATCCACAAGCACGGCGGCGACATCACTTCGGTGGCGATCCTCGACAGCGGGCAGGAGATCGAGACGATTGCTTTCGAGATTGCCGATCTCGGAGACCATGACGAGCTAGTGGCCGACCTCCGCTCGCTCGATTCGGTCCATGCGGTGACCGAGAGCCGCGGTCTGAAAAGGATCTTCGGCAAGCGGATCATCATCATCGGCGGCGGCGCGCAGGTCGGTCAGGTCGCCGTTGGTGCGGTGTCCGAAGCGGATCGCCACAACTTGCGCGGCGAGCGAATCTCGGTGGACACGATTCCTCTGGTGGGTGAGGAGAACATCGCCGAGGCGGTGCGCGCCACTTCGCGGCTGCCGCGGGTGCGGGCGGTCATTCTGGCCGGGGCGCTGATGGGCGGCGACATCGAGACAGCGGTGCTCGAAGTACGCCAGCGCGGGCTGCTGGTGATTTCTCTGAACATGGCCGGCTCCGCGGCCGCGGCGGCGGATTTGATCGTGACTGACCCCATCCAAGCCGGGGTGATGGGCGTAATGGCCATCTCCGACAACGCGAAATTCAACGTCAATCGGCTGTCTCGGCGCGAGTTCTAGCCTAAAACCGGCGCCCGACCAACTCCCAGACCCTCGCGATTTCCCCAGCCGCGCATCCAGGAGGGCTAGGGGTCCTAAGTGCTCGCTTACAACCGTCCGTAGGGAATCCCCTACTTTCCGGATTGTCACGAAACGCCTCAGGGTAAGTGAGGAGTTCGTATGAGCACGACCGAAACCCTGACGCAACCCGCTCAAGCCAAGGAGCAGCCGGCCCTTCGCGTCGGGATTGAGAGCTTCGTCCCGACGCCGCCGAAGTCGCTCGAAGAAGCCGGAGTCGCCCCGAGCCTCGTCGAGCAGTTGATTCTAAAGAACCTATACTTTCGCGGGGAAGCCTCGGGTCGCGAATTGGCGCGCTTTTTGGGACTACAGTACAGCGTCATCGAAGGCGTCGTCGAGTTTCTGAAAACGAATCGCCTGATTGAAGCGAAACGGTCGTCGGGATTTGGATCGATTTCGACGTCGTTCGCGTGCTCGGACAACGGGAGAGCGCGGGCCAAAGAATACCTCGAAGACAATCGTTTTCTGGGCCCGGCCCCAGTGCCGCTGCGGGACTACAACTTTGCGGTTCGCCGCCAGCGCGTGATGCCCGGCTGGCTATCGGTTGAGATGCTGCGCGACGCCTTCGCAAACGCGGTGGTGCCGAACCGTTTCTACTCCATGTTCGGGCCGGCGGTGAACTCGTTCAAAACGCTGCTCATCTACGGGGCTCCCGGCAACGGCAAGACCTTTTTGGCGGAACAGCTCACGAACATCCAGAGCGATCCGATCTTCATTCCTTACGTGATCCAGGCCGAGGGCCAGTTCATCAAGGTTTACGACTCGCTCTACCACGACAAGCTGCATGAAGACGAGGAGAGCGTCCTGCTGCAGACCGAAGAGAAGTACGACCGGCGTTGGACTCGCTGCAAGCGGCCGTTCCTGACGACCGGCGGCGAGCTCACGATGGGGATGCTCGACCTGATGTACATCCCGTCGGCAAAGATCTACGACGCGCCGTACCAGCTCAAAGCCAACAACGGCATCTACCTGATTGACGACTTCGGCCGCCAACAGCTCACGCCGGCCGAGTTGCTCAACCGCTGGATTTACCCTCTCGACCGTGGCCGCGACTTCTTGCAGTTCAACACGGGCAGCAAGGTGGAAGTACCGTTTGAGTGCTTCCTGATCTTCAGCTCGAACTTGAATCCCAATGATCTGGGCGACGAGGCGTTCCTGCGGCGTCTCGAGTACAAGATGTACATGCCGAACCCCAATGAAGAGGAGTTCGCGACGATCTTCCACAACTACTGCAAGAAGCTGAAGATCGAATGTCCAATGGGCCTGTTGGGACAGATCCTCGAAAAGCACTACGCCCGGACGCGGCGGAAGTTCCGGCGCTGCCACCCGCGAGATGTGCTGAACGTCGCGGTCGACTTGATCCGCTTCGAGAAGCTGCCCTACGTGCTGAACGGCGACATCCTGGACCGAGCATTCGAGCTGAAGTTCGTGCCGCTCGAGCCGATGGAAGAGTAATCGCCTACTCGGGGAACGTGGGCGAAAGCTTGTAGATCCGGAACGGTCCGTCGCGCCACAGCTCTTCCAGGCCCCAGCTCGAGGGATCTTCGTCAATCGGCTTGGCCACGATGTTGTGGCCGCCTTCCTCCACATTCGAAATCAAGTACCCGATGCCTTGGGCGCGCAGAGCGTTCCAGGCTTGCCTTTTGCGCTGCTCGGGCGTCGTTTCTACGTACTCCTCCTCGATCTTTGGTTCGAAGGAATGCCACTGACCGGCCGGGTCACGGTAGGCGCACTGGTAACGCGGAAAGTGTTGACCGCGCGGGATGCGCAGCTCGATCGTATCCGCCTCTACCGGCCTTTCGAGGTCGACTTCCACGTAGCCGGGGATGATGGGCTGCCAGCTTCGCCACACGGTGAGGATATCGCCATCGACCATGCGCTGGGCGGTGAAGGGAAAGATGTCCGTTGATGCGGTGCGCGGGATGCCCTGGTCGACTGGCTTACCGTCACGCAGCAGGCGAATCTCGCCGATCTCCCACCAGGATGTCTCGTGAGAGTTGGTCTGCTCGAGGCGGATGGCGCTGACCTCTGCCGGCTGGGGGAGTGGCAGGCGCCAGATGCGCTCGACGAAAAAGTCAGGCTCAATGACAGCAAGGAGCTCTCGAGCAAGCTCGGAGTTGATTCCGCCCTGGTGCCCTACGACGAGCTCGCCAGGGAAGTAGGCCTCCGGCAAGCCGCCGAGAGCGAACACCTTGGACCCAGCGGGGGCGAGCTTGGAGAGCGCGCGCATGACGGTGTAGCCATACACGTGGCGGTTGAGGAACTCATGCCTGTTCTCGCGGCCGGTGACGACGGGCCAAGGGTAGTCGTCAATCCGCCAAAAAGAGACAAGGGGGTGGTACTCACGGATGGCCCAGGGCCAAGACGAGACCGAGTGGAATAGCGCCAGCGTCAGGCCGATCACAGCGCCCGGCTTTCGGCCAAAACGGTCCACGGCGATAGCCATGAGCAGGCTCAGGAAGACCATCGGCGGGATGAGGAAACGCGTGCCGCCGTTAGAAATGAGCCAGGGCAGGATGGTGAGCCCCACCGCTCCCCAGAGCGGCCCCGCGAGCGGACGCCCGATGGCGAGCAGTGCAAGAGGCGCCGCGAGGAAGACGGGGCCGGTGAATCCGCCGAGGCGACGGCCGTACCATGTGGCTTCGAGCGGCCGCTCGAGATAGTCCCGCCAGCCATGGCTCTCCTCGGGAATCTTGTAGTGCAGCAGGTACTTGCGGTAGTTCCGTTCCCAATCGATGGTGACGTAGGGATTGGGAAAGATGTCGTTGTAGAAGGGCGCTACGGGATTTCCGGCGACGATCCAGTTGCGCGCCGGCCAGGGCAATGCGAGCGGTGCGGCGGCGAGAATGAAAAGCGCCACGGGCTTGAGGAAGGCTGCACGGTTGGCCTTCCATTGGCCGTAAGCAAAAGCCAGGAAGGCGCCGGCAGCGGCGAATACGGCAGTGAACTTGATGCCGAAGCCGAAGCCGGCCAGCACGCCGAGAACCAGGGCCCACTGCGGATCGCGTCGCTCATTCCAAACAAGTAAGCCGTAAAAGAGCAAAAGCTGGTAGAAGGCCAGCATGCAGTCGTTGTACGCCGTGATGGCGTCGTTGCCCACCACCGGCGAGCAGAAGTACAGCAGCGCAGCGAGATAGCCCGCACGGTGATGGCCCGCGCGGCGCGCGAGCAGGATGATGCCCAGTGCACTGCCGAACAGGAACGCCAGATGGACGAGCTTCGGACCGTCGTGCCGGGCGAAGGCGAAGGCGAAAAGGTAGAGCATCTCCGCGCCCTGCGAGAGGAAAGCGTAAATGCTCGTGGTGATGGGCGTGAGCTGGTGGTCGCGGTAGTAGCGAAAAACCAGGCCCAGGTGGTAGCCAAGTGAGTCCGAACCGATCTCAGGCGCGAGGGCGTTGATGAGATAGAGCCAACCGTAGACGCAGAAGGCCACATACCATGCGCTACGCCAAACCCAGCCTCCCTCGAGCGGCGGGGATGTAGCTTCCCCGCCCCGGTTGCGCCCCCAGCGGAACCATGCCGCGGCAGAAAGGATCGCGAGCGCCCAAAAGGCGGCGTCGTACGCCAAGTGCGCAACAGCCAACGCGAGTACGGCGAAACTGAGCGCCGCAGCACCGATTCCGAATGAAAACAGGCAATATTCCGAGCGCGTAAGTGCAGCGCGAACACCCCCGAGCGGCCCCATGAGGGCGCGTCCGAGCAACGCAGCCGTTGTGAGCGTGAGCGCCGCCGCGAAGAGCTCGCGGACGAGCAGGTAGGACCAATGCGGTTCCATGCGAAGGGAAGCGACCGTTGTACTACGCCCGACCCACCGGTGTCGAACGCCGCAGCCTCGATACAATGCGTTCGATGCTGCGAATTCTAGCGCTGATCTCCATTTTCGCTTGTGCCGCCGCCGGGCAACAGCGATTCGACATCCTCATCAAGGGCGGTACGGTCGTCGACGGCTCGGGCGACCCGGGCTATAAAGCCGATGTGGGCCTGCTCAAGGGCCGCATCTCGCGCATCGGCGACCTGTCGCTCGCGACCGCCGACCGCGTGATCGACGCGACGGGACTGGTTGTGGCGCCGGGATTCGTCGACATGCACAACCACTCCGACCAAACGCTTCTCGACGAGCCCAAGTGCGAAAGCATGATCCGGCAAGGCGTGACGACGATGGCTCTGGGCGAAGGCGGATCGATGGGACCGACGCACGAAAAAGGTCTGCCGTGGACGACCCTGGGCGGCTACTTCGACTACGTCGACAAAAAAGGCGTGGCGGCAAACATCACCTCGTACGTTGGCCAGACGCAGATTTGGACCTACGTGAAGGGCGAAGCGCTCGAACCTGCGACTGACGCGGACATCGAAAAGATGAAGGCCGAGGTGGCGCGCGCGATGCAGGAAGGTGCAATGGGGCTGTCGACCTCGCTACTGATGCCGCCGTCGAGCCTGATTACCACGGAGCAGTTGGTGGAACTCGCCAAGGTGGCGTCGAGCTACGGCGGCATTTACTCCACCCACATTCGCGATGAGGGCGCCGGCGTGTTCCGCTCGATCGAGGAAGCGATCAACGTCGGCAAAGGCGCCGAGATTCGCGTGGACATCATCCACATGAAGATCGCCGACCAGGAGTTCTGGGGACAGATGAAAGAAGTGATCGCGATGATCGACCGCGCCCGAAAAGAGGGCTACGACATCCGCGCGCATGTCTACCCCTACACTGCCGGGCAGAACAACTTGCGGGCGATCATTCCACCGTGGGCGCATGACGGCGGCAACGAGAAGATGCTCGAGAGGCTGCGCGATCCCGAGATGCGCAAGCGCATGAAGAAGGACATCCTGAACGGATTGCCGGGTTGGTACAACCACTACCTGGCAGTGGGCGGCGACTGGAGCCGCATGCTGCTGGTGAGCCTTAAGGATCCGAAGAACAAGCCCTTTGTGGGCAAGCGCATGAGCGAGCTAATCGCGGCGCGCGGCGGCGACCCAGTGGACGTGCTCTTCGACGTGCTCCTCGAGGAAGACGGCTTCGTGAGCACGGTCTACTTTCACCATGAAGAGAGCGACATGCTCTACGCGCTGAAGCAACCCTACACGTCGGTTGGTTCGGATGGCTCTGCGATCAGCCCGGACGGACCGTCCGGCGATAAGAATCCGCACCCGCGCTGGTATGGGACGTTTCCGCGCGTACTCGGCCGCTACGTGCGCGAGCAGAAGGCGCTCACGCTGGAGGAGGCCGTCCGCAAGATCACGTCGATGAACGCGGAGAAGATCAACATCTTCGACCGCGGCTATCTGCGAGAGGGCTACCGCGCGGACGTTACGCTGTTCAACCCCGATACAGTGATCGACAAAGCGACGTTCGAAGAGCCGCACCAGTACCCGGAGGGGATCCCCTACGTCGTGGTGAACGGCGAGCTTGTGCTCGACAACGGGCGCCATACTGGCGCGCTGCCGGGCAAGGTGATTCGCGGGCCGGGTTGGAAGCGGTAGGCGGAGCCTAACAGGCCCAAGCTCCCCCGCTTCGGAGTTAGGGGCGGAAGCTCCTGGTCCACGTTGATTCCCGGATTCCACGGCATCCCGGTCATGGAATCCCACAGCTGCGAACGCTAGACTGGCGTTAATCGATGCGCCAGCGTTTCGAGCATTGGATGGAGAGCCTGGGCGCACCGGTCGGCCTCGTCGAAGGTTTGATCGTTCCGATCGCCGCGGCCCTGTTGATCTGGCTTGTCCGCGAACTAGCTCTCATACTGGTCCGCCGCCACGTCAACAACCCAAAGCGCCGCCGCGCCATTCAACAAGGCAGCATTTACCTGGCTCTTGTCCTGGCCTGGGTGATCTTCCAGACCGTCTGGACGCGCAGCATCGGACGCATCAGCCCACTGATTGCCGAGCCCACTGGCTGGGATCAGTCCGCGATCGGCGAGTTTCTACGCGCACTCGTGCTCATTTTGTTTGGTGGCGCCGCGACGGTCCTCGCCATCGCGCTGGTCCGTGTGCTGCTCAAGGCGCTCCGGGTCCGCGTGCGGGCGTGGGGTCGACAAGCACCAAGCCTGCGCATCCAACGCCTGACCATTCTCACACCGCAAACGATTCGCCAGGCAATCGATCGGCTGCTGCACTTCCTGTTCCTGGCGTTCGTCGCGATCGCCCTTCTGTACTACATGGTCTACGTCCTCAGCGTCTATCCGGCCACGGCGGAGTGGGGCGCGCGGGCGCTCGACTACGTCTGGTCGGTGATCGCTTCGCTAGCGACGGCCGTCATCGACTATCTGCCGAAGCTGGTCTACCTGCTGGTGATCGGGCTGTTCGCGCGGTACTTGATCAGGGCATTGCGGTTCCTGCTCGAAGCCGTCGAGCGGCGCGATGTCCGCTTGCCCGGTTTCGATCCAGATTGGGCGGACCCGACGTATAAGCTGGCGCGCGTGGTGGTGGTTCTGTTCGCGATGGTGATCGGCTACCCCTACCTGCCCGGGGCGCAGTCGGAAGTCTTCCAGGGCTTCTCCGTATTCATCGGCGCATTGATCACCTTCGGCTCTTCGACGGTGATCGGCAACATGATCTCGGGAGTCGTGCTCACCTACACGGGTTCGTTTCGCATGGGCGACCGCATCAACGTAGGCGGAACGATCGGCGATGTAGTGGAGAAAACGCTGTTCGTCACGAGGCTGCGCACCATCGACAACGAAGTTGTCTCGATTCCGAACGGCATCGTGATGACGGGATCGGTGATCAACTACAGCCAGAAGTCGTCAGACAAAAAGCTGGTGCTCAAGGTGCGCGCCGGTATCGGCTATGACGTGGACTGGCGGAAAGTCCACGAGCTGATGCTAGCGGCGGCTCAGCATACGCGCCACGTTTCGTCACGGCCGCCGCCGACGGTTTGGCAGATTAGCCTCGACGATTTCGCGGTGACCTACGAGTTGCGCGCGACCACAGAGAGGCCGGACCTGATGGGCTTCGTCAAATCCGAGCTGGTGAAGAACGTGCTGGATGAGTTCAACAAGGCCGGCATCGAGATCATGACACCGTCCGTTAGAAGCCACCGCGACGGAACGGCGACGGCGATCCCGGCGCAGTACAACCCGCCGGTGGGGACCGTGGCGCGATTGAAGGTGGACCTCGAGACGGTTGGCGAAGCCGCGAAGCGTGGGATGGGAGCGAAGCGCGAGTCGGAGGAGTGATGGCAATCGCTCAAAAAAGACGCGCGTGCTCACGCAGGCACGCCAGCGGTCTGAGTTCCTGAGCCTACCTCCCTACCCCGGGGTGCTCTGTACTCGACCTTTCTCGACGTCCGCCAGTGCTTCGGCGGGGGGCTCGGCGGGCGTAAGCTCGAGCGCCTGCGAAATCTGCGCAAAGACTTCGCGAATGGACAGGTCGCCGTCAATGGTGACCAGCAGCCCTTGCGGCGGTAGAGCTCGAGCACGGGCTTGGTCTTGTTGTAGTACTCCTCCAAGCGAACCTTGAGCGTCTCCGGGTTGTCGTCGGCGCGCTTGGTGAAGCCGCCGCCCAAGCCCATCTGCGCGCGACGCATCACGCGCTCGACCACGATGTCGTCGGGGATGTCGAGGTAGATCACCTTGGTGACGTCCCAGTTCTCGAACAGATATTCGGCCTGGGGGCGCGTCCGCGGGAACCCGTCGAGAACGAATCCGAAGTTGAAGTCATGCTGCTCGAGCCGCTCGCGGACGACTTTCTCCACGATCTCGTCCGGCACCAGACGGCCTGAGTCCATGATCCGGCGGATACGCGCAGCAAGCTTGGTGTGGTTCGACATGTGCCAACGGAAGATATCTCCGATGGAAATGTGAGCGTAGTCGTGGGCGGCGCAGAGCAGGCGGCTTTGCGTTCCCTTACCGGAGCCTTGCGGTCCGCAGATGAGGTACTTGTGCATGCCGTGAAAGTGGAAAAGGGAAAGTATAACGCGCGACCCTAGCTCTGGCCGCGCAGCTTTTTGATGTCGATGCCGAGGCGTTGGATCTTCTGATTGAGCGTTGAGAGCGCAACGCGCAGCTTCTTCGCGGTCTCAGTCTGGCTCCAGCCGCAGCGCTCGAGCTCCTGAACGATGACGCCGCGCTCAAAATCCTCAACCATTTCGGGAAGACTGTGCCCGGCGGCGGGTTTGAAGTCGATGGGCGGACGGGCCGGACGATGGTCGCCGGTGACGAGTTGCTCAGGCAGAACGTTGACGCCGACAGTCTCCCCGGTGGCGAGAACTACCGCGCGCTCGACAGCGTTCTCTAGCTCGCGCACGTTGCCGGGCCAGGAGTGGTCCATCAGCACGCTCATGGCCTCGGAGGTGAACTCCAGCTTGGAGCGGCCCTCGGAATCGAGGAAGCGCTGGTTTTCGCGCGAAAAGCGGTCGAAGAAGTGCTGCACCAACAGCGGGATGTCACCGCGGCGGTCGCGCAGCGGCGGCAGGTGGATGCCAATGACGTTGAGCCGATAGTAGAGGTCTTCGCGGAACTGGCCCTGGCGTATGAGCTCTTCGAGCTTCTCGTGGGTGGCGGCGATGATGCGCACGTCCACCTTGATGATCTCGTTGGAACCGACCGGCATCAGCTCGCGCTCTTGCAGCACGCGTAGCAGCTTGGCCTGGGTTTCCGGCGTGAGTGTGGCGATCTCGTCGAGGAACAGCGTGCCGCCGTTGGCCGCCTCGAAAAAGCCCTTGTGGGAAGCAATCGCGCCGGTGAACGCGCCTTTGACGTGGCCGAACAGGGCTGATTCGAGCAAGTCGACAGGAATGGAGCCTGAGTTAACCGGGATGAACGGTTTGTCGGCGCGCGGAGAGTGGGCGTGGATAGCCTTGGCGATGAGCTCCTTGCCGGAACCGCTCTCGCCCGTGATCAGCACGGTGGAGCGGCTAGGCGCAACCTGCGAGACGAGCCGGAAGATCTCCTGCATCGGCTCGCTTCGGCCAACGATATTGGCGAAGCTGTATCGCTCGCGCAGGGCCGAGAGCAGCCGCTGGTTTTCGGCTTCCAGGCGGCGGCGGACGATGGTTTGCTCGATCTCGCGAACGAGTTGGTCGTTGTTCCAGGGCTTGGTGAGAAAGTTGTCCGCGCCCAGCCGGATGGCTTTCACGGCCGTCTCAACCGAACCATAGGCAGTGAGCATGAGGATGGGGGTGAGCGCATCCTCCTCACGAATCTTTTCAAGCACTTCGAGACCGGAAAGATCGGGCAACATCAGGTCGAGCAGCACCAAGTCGTAGGCGTGCTCGCCGAGCGCGGCGAGGCCGGAAGCGCCGTCGGGCGCAGTGGCGACCTGAAAGCGCTCGAACTCGAGTAGGGCTTCCAGGCTTTCCCGGATAACCTCCTCGTCGTCGATGATGAGAATCCGGCCGCGAGAAACCGGGTCGACGGCGGCGGAGCTATCAGGCATGGATCGGCTTGCGGATCGCCGGCAGCTCGATGGTGAAGGTCGCGCCGTGGCCCGGCGTGCTATCGGCCGTCAGGCTGCCTGCGTGCTCTTTGATGATGCCATAGCTGACCGAGAGGCCGAGGCCGGTGCCGCGTTTCGGCGCCTTGGTGGTGAAGAACGGATCGAAGATGCGCGCGAGCTTGTCGCGAGGAATGCCAACTCCGTCGTCGGCGACCTCGATGCGCACGATCTCCTCGCCTTCGGCGTTTTCGCCGCGCTTGGCGCGGATCGATAGGCGTCCTCCCTCCGGCATAGCATCGCGAGCGTTGAGGATGAGATTTAGAAATACCTGCTGCAATTTGCCGGAAACTCCACGCACTTCCGGCAGATCCGGCTCGAGATCCGTTTCGACCGCGACGTGCGCCTTGCGCAGTTGGGGCTCGACCAAGCTGAGCGTCTCCGTCAAGGTCCTGTCGATGTGCACCGGAGCGAGCTCCGCGGCGGCAGTGCGAGAGAAGTTCAACAGCGAGTTGACGATCTCGCTCGCACGGAAGGTCTGCGTGGTGATCTTCTCGAGCGCCTTGGCCTTGGCTGGGTCATCGCCCACATGCTTGGCAAGCATTTGGGCATAGCTCGAGATGACAGCAAGGGGCGTATTGACCTCATGGGCCACGCCGGCGGCGAGCAGGCCGATCGAGCTGAGCTTGTCCGACTGCACGACCTGCTCTTCGAGCTGGGTGCGTTCAGTAACGTCATCGAGGATGATGAGCCGGCCGATCGGATCGAAGTTCTTAGCTACGAGCGGCGCAATGGCAATGTTGAGCGTGCGTGCGCTCCGGCCTTCCCGGCTCTCCGGCGCGGGGCGGAACTGCTCAGGGAACTCCTGCGCTTCGAGCGTGTACCTATAGATACTGTGTACGCCGGTCTCGGCGCGGACCGCGTCAAACTGTGCAATCAGGCTCGCCGGGAGCAGATCGCTGAGCTTGCGCCCGATGGCGTCCTCGCGCGCAATGCCGAAGACGAGCTCGAGTTGTGTGTTCCAGCTCTCGACGCGATCGTCGAGGTCGACGGCGAGAATGCCGACGTGCAGCGACTCGACGATATTCTCGTTGTAATCCTTGAGGCGCTGGTATTCGCCCGCCTTCTGCTCGAGCGAACGGTACAGGCGAGCGTTCTCGAGCGCGATGGCGAAGTTCGACGAGATGGCTCGGACGAGCGCCAAGTCTTCCGTCGTCAGATACTCACCCTCGACGGTGCGCCCTAGCCCGATCCAGGCGATAGTGCGACCCTGCACGCGACATGGGACGTAATAGTTCAGGTCGAGATCGGCGATTTCGCGGCGAGCGCTCTCGTCGCGCTCATTGTTCCATGTCGGGTTCGCGAAGAAGAGATAACGAGTGGACGGCTCGAGCGCCGAAGGGCGGCGCAAGAACCCGAGCTGCGCGCCGGAGGCGTCGACGCTTACCGAGCGAGCGGGCTCGAAGGCCTTGTCGTCCGCGGTGTGGACAAAGATTGCGAGCCGCTCGACGCCGAGGGCCTCGACCAAGCGCTCTTGCACCGTCTGGAGCATCCGCTCCGGATCGTTCTCGGCCCCGAGCTCGACCGCGAAGTCGGCCAAGGTCTGGCGCGAATCGAAGCGGTCGCGCAGCCGGCGACGGTCCATGAACGTCTGGATCGAGCGGCGCAGCGGCTGGAAGAGCAGGGCCGTCGCGATGACGGAGGCCACCCAGATCGCCGGCCCCAGCCCTGTCGTCTCATGCTCGACCGCGCCGCCCAGGGCAAAAACCGCACCGTAGAAGGCTGCCAGAATGGCCGCAGTGGCAATGGTGTAGGCCGCCCCTCGCCGGAACACCAGCTCGACGTCCATCAAGCGGTGCCGAGCCAGCGCCAATAGGAAGGAAGCCGGAATCAGCGCCAGCGCGAAGATCGATAGGGTGTGGTTCGGCCCCGGCACGCGACCCAGGACGAACGGCAACACGTAGAAGAGAACAAATGGCAGAGAGCCCCAAAGAGCGCCCAACGCGAGCCAGCGCCGTTGCTGGGCCTCCTCGGGATCCGCCGGGCTGCGCCCGTAGCGAAGCCACAGAGCCCCGGCGAGGAACTCGGCTCCCATCAGACCATAGGCGATACGATCCAGGTTCTCGCGAAATCCCACCAGCGTGCCTTCGATCGAGAGCATGCCGGCGGCGGCCAAATGCGTGGCCAGAATGAGTGCGGCCGCCCCTGAGTAAGCGGCTAGAACAAAGAAGCGTCCCCGAGCGGACAACCGCCCGCTCGGGAACGCTAAGCAGAAGTGTACGAACAGCGCCGGCGTCAACGCCGTCGCCCAAACGTCCGCCCAGTAGACAAACCGATCCAGAGGATCGAGCTCGCCCGTGTAGCTCAGCGCGAACAGCGCAAACGAGCTTAGGCAGAACGCGTAGAAATGCCGAACCATCGGACCCCGTTTCCGGCGATACAGCACAAAAGCGCCGATCAGTAGATAGGCGCACCCCAGCACCCCTTGGAAAGCGCCAATCGCAGCTCTGCGAGGCGCCGTCCCCACCACGAGCTCTACGTCAAGACGCGACCCCTCGCGTTCGACGTTGTAGCGAGCTCGATTCCACGGGCCGATCCGGTCCAAAACTTGAAGGACTTCGATCGGCTTGTCAATGCGTACACCGCTGATGGCGACCAAGCGATCGCCGACGCGCAGACCCACACGGGCTCCGGCGCCCCCTGGCTCGACGCGCGCGGCTGCGACGCCCGCGCCCTCGTCGACCCATACGATCCCGTCGTCGGGACGCACGACTTCGATGCGCTGCGCCAGGTTTCCCAAAGCGGCAAGCACGAGCAGAACCGTCAGCGCGCCCAGCGCGACGGTCCCGAAACGAAGTTGGCGGCCCTCAGGCATCGTTCCAATCCGGCCATTGGCGTGATCCGGTCTTCGGATACACGTTTAGCCAGCGGGTACGCGCGTTGCACGCGGAGCGCCAAATTGCGAGACTGCTGCTCGGCTGAGTTCAGACCTGTTTGGATTCAAGCACTTGGGCCGGCGGAGCGGAGCGGCCGCGCCCGAGCGCACGTGGACACTCTTCGGAATATGGGAGTATTTCTCCGTAGAATCATAGACGGAGCGAGAACGGACGCTCCCGAGGAGAGAGAGCGGCATTGCTCTCTTCAACAGTCAGAGCGCGCCTGGATCGGACCATTTCGACGCGGAGGAAACGCTTCGCAGCCGGTAGCCAACCTGAATCTACGGGGCCGCTGGCACGGGTCGCAAATTCCTGAAACCAAGGGGCCGAGTCGGGCGTACGTGCTTTCCGAAACCCGGTTCGGCGCAGCCCCGAGATGCGTATCCGATTTTACCTCCGTCGCTTGACCTTCTCCGGACGAACTCCTAGAATCGAAGCGGGGTCGTCCGTAGACCCAAATGGAAAGATGCGCTCCCCCGCGTCGATTGGAAGCTTGAAAAAACACATGTTGCAACGCGGTATCGCTTGCCTCGCGGCGGCCGCTCTCGTCGGCGGCTTGGCCTTGGCTCCTGCTCTCAAGGCTCAGGACCCGAACAATCCGGAAGGACTTTCCGACAAAGAGCTCAATAAGCGGCTCAAACAGCTCCGCAAGGAGTTGGAAGGGCCGTTCCAACGCTGGCTCGACGAGGATGTGCGCTACATCATCACGAATGATGAGCGGAAGGTTTTCCTACAGTTGAAGACGGACGAGGAACGCGAGCAGTTCATCGAGAGCTTCTGGATTCGCCGCGATCCGACGCCGGATTCGCTGGAGAATGAGTACAAGGAAGAGCACTACCGCCGGATTGCGTATGCGAACGAGCGCTATGCGTCGGGTCTTCCGGGCTGGAAGACAGATCGTGGCCGCGTGTATATCGCATACGGCCCGCCCGACGAGATCGAGTCGCACCCTTCGGGCGGCATGTATCAGCGTCCCTACGACGAAGGCGGCGGCTTCACTTCGACGTATCCGTTTGAAATCTGGCGCTATCGCTGGATCGAGGGCATTGGCTCGGACATCCTGCTCGAGTTCGTTGACCCCACGATGACGGGCGAATACCGCCTGACGATGGATCCGTCCGAAAAAGACGCCTTGCTCTACGTGCCGGGCGCAGGTTTGACGCTGTCCGAGCAGATGGGTCTAACGCAGAAGCGCGACCGGTTCATGCGCACGGACGGCACCCGCATGGGTACGCCGATCGGGGGCCAGCAGTCGAGGCGCTATAACCAGTTCGAGCGGTTGCAGCTCTACGCGAACATCCAAAAGCCTCCGGCTGTCAAGTTCAAGGACCTCGAAGCCGTCGTCGATTCGACGATCGAGTACAACACGCTGCCCTTCCAGGTGGACGTCAGCTACGTCAAGATCACCGACAGTTCGGTGCTGACCGGCGTCACCGTGCAGATCGAGAACCGCGACTTGGTCTTCAAGGAGGCCGATGGCCTGCACAAGGCGGTGGTCAATATCTTCGGCCGCGTGACGACGGTGACGCGGCGCGTCGAGACGCACTTCGAGGACACGGTCAGCATCCAGACCACGGCCGAGCGCTTGGCGTCGGAAGCCAGCCGCTCGTCGATCTACAACAACCCGATGCCGCTCAAGCCGGGCATGTACCGCCTCGAGATCGTGGTCAAGGACGTTGTGGGCGAGACCGTCGGCACCAGCCGCATCGCTCTCAATGTGCCCAAGTTCGACGACGAGACGCCGGCCTACAGTTCGCTGATTCTGGCGGACAAGATCGAGCGCGTACCCACCCGTTCGCTCGGCGCCGGCCAGTTCGTGTTGGGCGCTTCTAAAGTGCGGCCGCGCATCAATCAAGAGTTCAAGCGCGACGAGAGCATGGGCATCTACGTCGAGTTCTACAACCTGGGCGAGAAAGACGCCGAGTCGGGTTTGCCCGATGGCGAGATTACCTATCAGATCGCGCGCGTAGACAAGCCCGAATCGCCGGTGCTCGACTTCACTGAAGCGCTCTCAGACATTCGCGGCGCCTCGGCCGGTCAGGTCGTGGTCGAGAAGATGGTTCCGCTCGACAAGCTGGGGCTGGAGCCGGGCAACTACAAGCTTTCGCTGAAGTTGACGGACAATGTCCGCAACGAGACGATGACGCCGACAGTCACGTTCAAGGTGATCTAGAGACGACCCCCATGGACTTTCGAGCCAGTCTCGGGATGAGCGCCGCGGTCAAGCTGGCCGCGGTCGCCGTGCTGTGCAGCGTTGCTGCCGCGCCCGCGAAAGCGGACCTGAGCGGATCGATCGTCGGCTGGGTAAAGGATGAACGTGGCGCCCCACAAATGGGCGCGGCTGTCTCGATCCTGACCGCCGAGGGCCAATTGGCCAAGCGCGTCTTCACCGACTACAGCGGACAATTCATTGCCGAAGGGCTTTTGCCTGGCGCCTACGCGGTCAAGGTTGCGCTGGGGCGCTTCCTTCCTCTAACTCGCGACAACGTGCAAGTCACGATGGGCGGCAGAACCGTCCTCGACGTTTCGATGCGCGGCCTGTTCAGCTCTCTGACGCTGGTCTATCCCAGCGCGGGCGTCATCAAGGACATGACGGACGACTGGAAGTGGGTGCTGCGCACCGCGCACTCCACGCGGCCTGCGTTACGCATTGCTCCCAGTCCTGAGCACGAAGAGACCGAACGTGTGCTGCGTAAGCTACAAGGCACATTTGTCGACACGCAGGCATACGCCGAGCTGAGCGGCGGAGCGGGTGTGGCCCCCGGCGCGCTCGCCAACAAGTCCGACCTGGGAACGAGCTTCGCGCTCGCCACTTCCGTCTTCGGCGACAACAACGTCACCGTAAGCGGCAACCTAGGCAACAGCGCAACAGGTGAGAACCCTGCAACGGCGTTCCGCACCAGCTACCGCCGCGATCTCGGCATGGTCAATCCCGAGGTCAGCCTGACCGTCCGCCAACTCCAGGCTTCCGCTGTGGCAGGGCGCACGCTGTTTGGTTCCGGCCAGACGGGCGAGAACGCCCCGACGCTCGAAACTTTTTCGTTGGGATTTGGCGATCGCGTGAAGATCGGGGAGTCGACGGATTTCGAGTACGGTTTTCTCTACGAGTCCGTGCGCTTCATGCAGCGGCTGGACTTCATCAGCCCCTACGGCAAGGTAGTTTACAGGCCTCGCGAGGGCCGGCGCGTCGAACTGCGGTACGCATCGGGCGCGCCTCGACCGGATGCGACCGTAACAGGCAACGAGCGGTTGCGGCAGCAAGTTTCGATGCTGGGCATGTTTCCGCGCGTGGCGCTGCACGATGGCAATGCGACAGTGCAACGTACGGAGCACATCGAGTTGGCCGTGCACGAGCAAGTCGGCAAGAACCTGATTGAAGCCGGCGTTTTCCAGGACACGATCAACGATGCGGCGGTCTCGGCTTATGTGCCGGATGCCATGCTGACTCGCGGTCAGGTGTTACCGGATCTGTTCTCACGCGCCTCAACGCTGAACGGCGGACGGCACTTCACGCGAGGCTATCGCGTGTCCTATGCACGAAAGCTTGCTGATCAACTCGAAGCGGCGCTGGGGTACTCGAACAGCGGAGTGCTGACCTCAAGCACGGACACGCTCGAGTCGAACGAAATTGGTGATCTGCGGAATTCCTCGATATGCAGCGCGCGCACATCATGACTGCGTCGCTCTCGACCGTGATTCCGGGTGCGGATTCTCAAATCATTTCCGGCTACCAGTGGGTTAGCCGTCCTTCCGCGATTGCGGCGGACATGTACAACGACTTTGCGGCGAGCTCGAATCCGGGATGGAACATCCTGGTGCGGCAGCCGCTGCCGTTCGCGGCAGGGCCGGGCAAGCTCGAGCTCACCGCCGATCTCCGCAATCTCCTGAAGGCCGGCTACATTCCGGTTCAAACGCTGGACGGACAAACTCTTTACCTGTTGCAAGCGGTTCGCAGCTATCGCGGCTCGCTGAGCTTCATTTTCTGATGACTTTCCTTCTCCCCGCTTTTCCCCGCCTCCGCTTGGCGGCTGTGGCCGTAGGCCTGTGGCTGTGCGCCTTTCACGGCGCCGGCCCGGTTGAAGCGGCCAAGGCCCTGACCAGCCTTCGCGTCGTCGTGGTCGACACCGACGGGAAGCCGATTCCACGCGCGAGCATTGTCGTAAGCCGGCTGAAGGGCAAGAACAAGAATAAGATCAAGGGAGATCCCTTGCAGATCAAGACATCGCTCCAAGGCGCGGCGCCGCTGCCGCCCCTCGAGCAAGGATTTTACATGGTGCAGGTGATTAGCTCCGGCTATCAGACCTCGGGCGAGATGATCGAGCTCAAGGAACCGGAGCAGGAATACTCTGTTGTCATGAAATCGCATCGGGATCAGTTTTCCGTGCATACGGCCAAATGATTCTGCTATCCTGCGACGTCGCGTAACGCGCGTCTCCTCTGCCCCAAGAAGTCCTAAGAGGACGCCCCACACCCCATGCGCTTGTTTACCGCCCTAGAGCTCAACACCAAAGTCATCGCAAACCTCACCGAGCTGGTCCGCCGCTTGCGCCCCGTAGCGCCCATCCGTTGGGTGCATCCCCAGAACATGCACGTCTCGCTCAAGTACATCGGCGACTGGCCGGAGTCGAGACTCGAGACGCTCATCCGTTCGTTGTCTGAAGTCCGTGTTACCCAACCTATGACGGTCCCGCTGGCCGGGCTTGGCTACTTTCCAAGCGCGCGCCGCCCACGGGTTTTCTGGGTTGGCGCCGAGAACACCCCGCCGCTGCGCCAGCTCGCCAGCGGAGTCGACTTCCAGGTCTCCGAGCTGGGCATCGCGCCGGAGGTGCGGCCGTACATCCCACACCTGACGCTGGGACAAATCACCTCCGACGAGCCGCTCGACGAGTTTCACAAGGTGATCGAAGATCTGCCCAGCCGCGAATTCGGCACGATCACGCCGGACCGCTTCACGCTGTTCGAGAGCACCGTCGTCGATGGCAATCCGCAATGCCGACGAGTGGCGGAGTTCCCGTTGTTGCAACCGGCCGTGGAGCCCATGGTCGCTACGGTTCGCCAGCAATTGGCCGGCGGCTGGTAGGTCACCCAGCCTCGAGTCGGATACTGCAGAGCCCCGCCGGGAACGGCGGGGCTCGCTGTGTTTAGGCG
The DNA here is from genome assembly GCA_041394905.1 of Bryobacterales bacterium. Lineage (GTDB taxonomy): Bacteria > Acidobacteriota > Terriglobia > Bryobacterales > UBA6623 > RI-231. The sequence goes on from JAWKHJ010000005.1 coordinate 72,574, forward strand.
TCGCTTCAGCTCAGACCGAGGCGAAACGCTTTGGGAAGTATGCGCGACAAATAAGGCGCTGGGCGCCTCCGGGACGCTCCGTCGGCTCAGCAAATCCCTCGGGCGTCGATCTAAGCGAGAGCCAAACGGGCTCCGGGTTGAGCGCCGCGATGGCGAACTTCTTCTCGTCGATGGTGACGACAAGTTTGTTGTCCCACTCGATCGACGCGGCAGCGTGCGGCAGGGCCAAACAAACCCCGCGCACCTAGTCGATCTTCACGCGACAACCTCCGAGTAGACCTCCAGCCTGCGCCGCACCGACTCTGTTGCCTCGGCGACCACTTCAACCGCCTCTGGGCCGTCCTCGCGCTCGAGCACGCGCGCATTCTCGTAGAGAAAGCTCAGCAGATCGCCGCGCTCGTGCGGAAACCGGAAGCGACAGACTTTGAGCGGGTCGGCGGGAACACACTGCTCGATCAATCGGCGCAGCTCGTCGAGGCCCGACCGCTCACGTGCCGAAATGGCCGCGACGGCAGCACGTCCGCCGGCTGTTCGCTCTGCGTCGAGCACAGCCTCGGCCGCCGCCGGCCCGAGCAAGTCCGCCTTGTTCAACACCAGGATCTGCGGCTTCTCATGCGCCCCGAGCTCGGCAAGCAAGCGGTCGACCTCACCCATCTGCTCGCGCCGGTGCGGCGAGGCCGCGTCCACGACATGCAGGATCAGAGCCGCTTCCACAACCTCTTCCAGCGTGGCTCGGAAAGCCTTGACCAGTGTCGTCGGGAGGTTTCGGATGAAGCCGACCGTGTCCGAGAGCAGCACGCGCCGCCGCGAAGGCAGCTCGAGCACTCGGATGGTGGGGTCGAGCGTGGCAAACATCTTCTTGTCGGCCAGCACCACAGAGTCGGTGAGAGCGTTGAACAAAGTGGACTTGCCGGCGTTCGTATAACCGGCGAGCGCGACGGTCGAGAGCGGTACGGCAGTGCGCTTCTTCCTTTGTAGTTCGCGCGTAGCGCGCACTTTCTCGAGGTCCGCCTCGAGCTTGTCGATACGCCGGCTGATGCGACGACGATCCGTCTCGAGCTTCGTTTCGCCGGGTCCGCGAGTGCCGATGCCGCCACCCAAACGGGACATCGCAGCACCGCGTCCGGTCAGCCGCGGTAAGAGATAGCTGAGCTGGGCGAGCTCGACCTGCAACTTCCCTTCCCGGGTGCGGGCGTGACGGGCAAAAATGTCGAGGATGAGCTGCGTGCGGTCGAGAACGCGACAGTCGAAGAGCCGTTCTAGATTGCGCTGCTGGCTTGGCGAAAGCGGCTGGTCGAACAGGATGAGGTCTGCGCCAACCTCGGACGCCCAAGCCTTCAGCTCATCGACTTTGCCGCTGCCGACCAGCGTCGCGGGGTCGGCTTTCTCGCGGATCTGTGTGGTGGCCCCAAGAACTTCTGCGCCGGCGCCCTCAGCGAGCTCGGCAAGCTCTTGCAGCGACTCCTCCGCCGTGTACTCGAATGCGGCCTCGGCCCCGGCGGCCCCCGCGCGCAACTCGACCCCCACCAGCAAGCAACGCTCTGGCGTCTCGCCGCGCAGGTCGGCAGTGGATTGCGAGCTCCGGCTCACGGCTGAGAGCCCCGCAGCAGTGGTCGAGACCTAATCGTCGTCTCCATCGTCAGGATCGCCGGGCCCGTCGTCGCCGCGGCGGGGAACGCCAGGCTGTTCCTCATGGCGTTCGTCACCGTGCGATTCCGGGCGCGGGCCGCCATGGCCGCCATGGCCGTGGCCGCCCCGCGGAGTCACGACGGTGGAGATGGCGTGTTTGAAGATCAACTGCTCCTGATGATTGGTCTCGAAGACGACGCAGTACTTGTCGAAACCGCGCACACGGCCTGAGAGCTTCACGCCGCTCGTTAGATAGATCGTCACAGGCAGACGCTCTTTCCTCGCGGAGTTCAGGAAGGCGTCTTGTAGATTCTGGCTCGGCATATAAAATCCACCCAAACGGCCTCAGCGGCGCCACGAAGGCAACCGGGGAAGCCGAGCTTCGTAGTCAGTCGAGAGTCTGGCGCGCTCGCGCAGTTGCGCGGCGCCCTTTCGTGCCCTTCCCGGCGCCAGCCAGAACGAGGGCTGAGTACTACGATGACATAAACTCTGGAGAGGTTACGGACATGGCGAGCGTAAATTTGCCCCAAAGAGCCGTGGACTAGCCCGCGGTCCTCTCGTACTCCGTGATTTGGCCTACAGACCACGTTTCTCACGACCCGCTAGAATAAGCGCGTGTACCTCCCAGTGCTTCGCCAAATCAGCCACGCGCTCAAGACGCTGAACCCGAACGAAGTGCAGTCGATGGCCAACGAGCCGATCGAATTCGGTGTGTTGGCCGCCGACGACCAAGTTGCGGCCGAGATCTTCAGCTTTCTGCTGCCGCCGGAGCTCTCGGAATCGAGAGCCCGCGAAGCGGGCAAGCGCATCATCCGGGTCAGCTCGGAAGAAGACTTCTCGCGCTGCAATTTGGGATTCGCCGAGCCCGGCGTTCCGCACCCTGAGCACTTCTACCGCTTTGACCCGTTCCAACCCACGCGCTCGGCGGTGCAACTGCTGAACGAGCACGAGGACAAGTCCCTGGCGTTGGCGCGGTGGTTTCCGGCTTTCCGCGATGAGGTGACCGAACGCACCATCTGGAAGGTCTGCAAAGAAAACGCTCTGTTCACTGTGGCGACAGCGATTCCGAACGTCGTGCCAAGTTGGATCTCTGTCCCGTGGGCAGCGGGCGAATTCGCGTCGGACACGGCATTCCTGACGATGAACCAAGTGCGCATGGCCTTCCTGCTGGCGGCGGCGAGCGATCGTGAAGTCGGCTACGCCGAGCAGAAGGGCCAAATCGGCGGCATTATCGCGGCGGCGTTCGGATGGCGCGCTCTGGCGCGTGAATTAGTGGGTAAGATCCCCGCGGGCGGCGGCTTGGTTTCGAAGGGCTTGGTTTCGTTCGCCGGCACTTACGCCGTGGGCAAAGGTCTGGACCGCTTTTTCCGGTTCGGCAAGCAACTCACGCGTGCGGAACGCCGCGACTACTACGACCATGCTTACGATCGCGGCCGCTCGGCCGTCCAAGAGATCGTGGACCGGTTTCGCACACACAAGAAGCCGATGAACGCGATCGGCAATGGTTAGCCGGAGGCGCTGGATGCGCATGGCCGCGAGCTGTGCCCTTGCTTTTCCCCTGGCGGCTGACGAGAAGAGCTCAGCGAAGTTTGTCGAGCATGATCCGCTATGGCGTCTGACTCCGGTCGCCGTGTCCGGTCCCATCCCGTACTTCATCGATGAGCCCGCTCCCATCGGGCGTCCGCACGACCGCTGGCTTGCCGAGCGCGCGCTGCAGGCTTGGGACCATGCGCTCGAAGGCTGGCTGTGTATGACTCCCGCCAAAGCGACCGACGCCGCCATTCGCATTTACTGGGGCATGACGGGCGACCGTCTCGGGCTAATACAGGCGATCGAGGTTGGACCCTACCGTGGCGCCGAGGTCTACGTCGATGCGCAACCGCAGGCCTTCGATCCACAGTTGGGCGAGCTATGTCGCCGCGATCCGCTGTTTCGTGATGCGGTGGTCTACGTGACCCTGCTGCATGAAACCGGACACGCACTGGGGCTTGACCACACCATCAACATGGCGGATGCGATGTACTTTGGCGGCGACTACGTAGGCTTCTACAAGGCCTATCGCGCACAGATCGAGTCGCTCGACGACATACGCCGGCGACCTGGTCTCTCCGAGGAAGATCTGCTACGAATTCGCGCGCAATATCCGCCGCAGGCCTTGCTGCAACAGAGCATAGAAGAGCTGGCGCGCAAGCAGGCAGCGTCCAAGTGATTCGCTATACTCAGCTCGTGAGATTGTGTCGAATCGCCGTTTTAGCCCTCCTGGCGACGGCGGTGTTTGCCAACTCGCCAGATGAGCAGGTCACCATCCGTGGGCATGTGGTGGCGGACAAGCCGGTAGTCCAGCACACCGACGAGACCGTCAAGCTGATCGGTGAAGACGGCAAGACCTACGACCTGGTCGTCGAGGCCGACAACTACCACACGCTGCACGACCCAGAGCTCGCCGGACGCTTGTGGGAGATCGTCGGCCATCCGCGGGACGGCGGGCGATTTGAAGTCCGGCAAATGTTCACCATCGTGGACGGGGTGCGCCACAAGGTCAGCTACTATTGCATGATCTGCCACATCGTCAGTTACCGCCCCGGACGGTGCATGTGTTGCCAGGAGAATGTCGACCTTCGAGAAGAAGTCTACTCCGAGAAATGATCCGCCTCGCCGCTCTCGCCGCCTCCGTTCTGTTCTTCACCCCGCTCATGACAGCACAGCCTTTTTCCGCGACGCAGACCATCCGCGACGGCGTGACGGTCGTGCGTTTGGAAGACGCCGGCGCGGAGGCGCACGTCTCGATCGCACCGTCCGTCGGCAACATCGCCTACGAGTACGTAATTCACGGCAAGAACGCCTTCTGGTGGCCCTTCCACTCGCTCGAAGAGTTCGCGAAGGCGCCTAAGCTGAGCGGCAATCCGCTGCTGTGGCCGTGGGCGAACCGGCTGGATCGCGATGGCTTCTTCGCCAATGGCCGCTACTATGCGTTGCAGCCGGAGCTCGGCAACGTGCGACGCGATGGGAACAAGCTTCCGATTCACGGGCTGCTGACGTTCTCCAATCTCTGGAAAGTGGTCGAGCTCGGCTCCGACGAGCGGTCGGCCTGGGTCGTCAGCCGCATCGAGTACGCGCGACACCCTGCGCTCGCTGCGCAGTTCCCGTTCGCACACACCATCGAGATGGTCTACCGTCTGCGCGGCGGCGAACTGGAGGTGGAGACGCGCATCGCGAACGAATCTGCGGAAGCGATGCCGCTTTCGCTGGGCTACCACCCCTACTTCCAATTGCACGACGCACCGCGGGATGATTGGCGTGTACACTTGGCCGCACGCAGCCGCTGGGAGCTCAACGACAAGCTCACCCCCACGGGCAAGAAGAGCCCGGTAGCTGACCGCTTTGCACAAGCGGACGACTTGGCGCTCGCCGGCGTCACGCTCGACGACGTGTTCGGCGACCTGATCCGCGAAGCAGGCGATTGGGCGCGCTTCTCGGTCACAGGCACGCGAGAAAAACTTGAAGTCCTTTACGGGCCGGGCTTCGAAACGGCGGTCGTCTATGCTCCCGGCGGTGCGGGACGCTCGTTCATTTGCTTTGAGCCGATGACAGGCGTGACCAACGCCTTCAACTTAGCGCACGAGGGCAAGTACAACGAGCTCCAAACTATCCCGGAAGGCGCGACCTGGACCGGCCGATACATCGTTCGGCCCTCCGGGTTTTAAGACAATCCAGTCCTCAATAAAGTCTGATTTTGGCCGATTTTCTTGACAGAATCGGCCATGCATGTTCCACTGACAATGCCGAGCGTCGCCGAAACCACGGCTGATCGCGAGCGGCACAGGCCACCGCAATTTGGGGCGAGAGACGGGTATCATCCCGCCTCCGAAATGAGCGCGCAACCTAGCGCGCATCGGGATTGGGAGTCGTGTGTGAACAAACCAAAGTACGTAACGAAGCTCGACCATGTCGTCGGGCTGAGTGAGGCTGAGCGGCAAGAGCTCGCGCCAGTGAGCGAGAAGTTCGTTTTTCGGGCAAACGATTATTACCTGAATCTGATCGACTGGGATGATCCCGAGGATCCAATCCGTCGACTCGTGATACCGGATGCTTCCGAACTGAGCGACTGGGGCCGCCTTGATGCCTCGCACGAAGAGCTCTACACCAAGGCGCCGGGGCTGGAGCACAAGTATCGCGATACGGCTCTGCTGCTGTGCAACGACGTCTGCGGCGCCTACTGCCGCTACTGCTTCCGCAAGCGCTTGTTCATGGACGACAACGACGAGGTCGTCAAGGACGTCCAGCCCGGACTCAATTACATTCGGCAGCATCCGGAGATCAACAACGTGCTGTTGACCGGCGGCGACCCACTGATCATGTCGACCAGCAAACTCGAGCCGATCGTGGCTCAGCTGCGCGAGATCCCGCATGTGAAGATCATCCGGATCGGCAGCAAGATGCCGGCGTTCAACCCGCACCGCATCTTGCACGACGAGGCGCTGCACGCGATGCTTCGCAAATACAGCACGCCGGAGCAAGGACGCATCTACGTGATGTGCCACTTCAATCACCCGCGAGAACTGACTGACGAAGCGCGCGCCAGCCTGGACGTGTTGCAGCGCAATGGCGCGACGACGATCAACCAGACACCGCTCATTCGTGGCATCAACGACGATGTCGAGACGCTTCGCGAACTATTCGGTGATCTTTCTTACTTAGGCGTGCCGCCCTACTACGTTTTCCACTGCAGGCCAACCGAGGGCAACGAAGCCTATTCGATGCCGGTGGAAGAGGGCTTTCGGATCTTCCTGGCGGCGCAGCAGCGTACTTCGGGTCTGGCCCGTCGCGCACGCTATTCCATGTCGCACGTCACGGGCAAGATCGAAGTTGTCGCGCTCACGCCGGAGAACGTGATCCTGCGCTATCACCGCGCGGCAAGCGCGCAGAACGAAGGACGCACGTTGGTGTTCAAGCGCAACCCGGAAGCGCAATGGTTCGACGACTACGCCGAGGCGGTGGCCTATCTGCCGGAGTTGCCGGCGGCTTCCCGGCTTGTGTCAATCGAGTCAGACCTCGCGTCTCGGGCTTGAGAGCGTGCGCTAGCGCAGCGTTTCCGCCAAGCGCTGGTCGAGCTTGGCGGCGACGGCGGGCAACGTAGCGGGCCTCGAAAGTAGATTGCGCACGCCATAGTCCTGCAAATCTTGAAACATTACTTGAGCGGCGGCGAGCGCGGTGGTGTAGGCGATCTGCGCCGTTCGCGGATCCAGGCGCGCCCAAGAACCGGTCAGGGCCACCGTGGTCGGCAGCTTGCCATCCCGGTTCAGCTCAGCGAGCGCCGCGCGCTCCTGCGGGGCGAGCCGCCGGCCCGAGATAAACTGCGCCACGCCCTCCTGGAACCAAGCCGGCCACTCTCCGCGCCGCGCTAGGCAGGCGTGCACGAGCTCATGCGAAATCGTCTCACGCACGCGTGCATCAATCCGGTGATCGGCCCCAAGGGCGACGTGAATCCGGCCGTCATAGTGTCCGCCGCTCCAGCCAGGAGCGCCGGCGCCTGAACGATAGTCGTCCATGGTCTGGACCACAACGGTCAGGCGGTCCTGGACGGCAGCCGAGGCGGCCGGTGATCGTCGGAAGCTCGCTGTCGAGCTCGCGGGCAAGCGCACAGGCCGCCGCGTCGGGCAGCGCCTGCCCGTCGTAGCGCAAGATAAAGCGCGAACCATACGTCTTGTCATCGCTTTGGTCGGCTGACTGCTCGGTTTGAATGCGGGCCAACAAGTCCGAGAGCGCCTTGTTGGGCCGTAACTTGACCGAGCGCGCAAGCAGTTTGGCGGCGTCCGTGGCGCGGTCCGCTGGAAGGCAGCAACGCCTGCCAAACCGAGCAAGCCGGGATCATTGGGGTACGTGCGCAAAGCTGGGTCCAGCGCGGCCTGAGCCTCGCCAGGGCGCGTGAGACGCAAGAAGGCTGACCCGCGCAGCACGGCGGCGAGCAAATTATCCTGGGGCACGCCTTCCAGCAGAGGCGCAACGTCGTGGGCTCGACCGGCCTGGAAGGCGTCTGCTGCGGCTTGAAGCTTCTGCTGCATCGCCGCGGGCGCAACCGCCGAGCCGCCGGCCGCGGTAGCGGGTATGCGCGATTCGATGCGGATGGACTCGACGGCAGTCGTCGCGAGCTGAGCGGAGGAGACTTCACGGCGCTGTTGTTCGACCGCCTCGATGCCTTCAAGCGCATCCCGTTCGACGTAACCGTTGACGGTCTGCCCGTCGATCTCGGTCCGCACGGAATAGCAGCGAGCATCGGCGCCAGCGAAGGAGAATCGCAGGGTAACCGCCTGCCCTTCGGGCAAGCTGGCCAGCGGAGCGGCGTCGGCCCCGCAAGCAGCGCGCAGAGCCACACCTTCGCGCGAGACCACCAGATCCCGCGCCGACAACGGTAGAGCCAGAATCGACAGGAAAAAGACGCTGTACACTCGCGACATACGTCGAGCATGGCCGCTGCTCTCCGCCCTGTCACTTGGTGAAAACCCTCATACACGAGGCTTGCTGCAGGCTGCGGTACACTCGAAAACGCAATGGAAACGCCCACGAATCCGCGAACATTGGCGATCGACATCGGAGGATCCGGGGTCAAGTGCCTCGTGCTCGACAAGAACGGAGAAGCGATCACTGAGCGGCTACGCGAGTCCACGCCGGATACCCCAACGCCCGACGCCGTGATGCCCCTCATCGCGAAGATGGCAGCCGAACACGGCGCGTTCGACCGCATCTCCGCCGGATTTCCCGGCGTCGTCGTCGAGGGTGAGATTCGGACTGCCGTCAACCTGCACGACTCGTGGGTGGGGTACAACCTCGAACGCGGCCTCGCGGAAAAGTTGGGCAAGCCGGCGCGCGTGGCCAACGACGCCGACGTGCAAGGGCTCGGCGTCATCGAGGGACGTGGCGTGGAGTTGGTCCTGACACTGGGCACCGGCGTCGGCTCGGCGCTGTTCACCGACGGGCGCCTCGTGCCAAACCTCGAGCTTGGCCACCACCCCTTCGAGAAGGACAAGTCCTACGAGGATCGCTTGGGCGACGCGGAGCTCAAGAAGAAGGGCGCGGACCGCTGGAACAAGCGTCTGGAACGCGCCATTGGGATACTCGACTACATCTTCAACTTCCGCATGCTCTACCTCGGCGGCGGCAACGCGAAGAAGATTGATTTCGATCTGCCAAAGAATGTGCAGCGGGTGCAAAACATCTACGGTTTGCTCGGCGGCATCCGGCTGTGGGAGCCGATCGACCATTCGCGGCGATGATCTGTGGATAATAGGTGGCGTCCATGCCTGACGCCGTCTCGTACGATCCCCTTCTGCCCGTCACGTTTCTCGACCGCTCCGCACTGGTTTATCCAGACAAACCGGCGATAATCTACCGCGACAGACGCATTTCCTATGGCGAGATGGGCGCGCGGTCGAACCGGCTGGCGGCGGCGCTGGAAGGATTGGGACTCGGTCGCGGAGATCGGGTCGCCTATCTGGCGCCGAATGTCCCGGCGATGCTCGAGGGCAAGTTCGGACCGCAGCGGATCGGCGCGATCATCGTTCCCCTCAACATCCGGCTCGCGCCGCGGAGATCGCCTACATCCTGAACCATTCGGGAGCAAAGGCGCTTATCTTTGACTCAGAATGGGGCCGCTAATCCGCGAGGTGCTTGCCTGGGAACGGACGTGGAAGCGTTCGTGCAAATCGCGGATACCGCCCCGCGAGCAGACGACGTCCCAGGACCCGAATACGAGGAATGGCTTGCCGCCGCGCCGGAAAAGCCCGCCAACCCGGTTACGCTCGACGAGCGCGATACGATCTCGATCAACTACACCTCCGGAACGACGGGATTTCCCAAGGGAGTGGAGTACCACGCACGCGGCGCCTACCTGAATGCCTTTGGCGAAGCGGTCGAGATGGGTTTGCAGCCCGAGAGCGTCCACCTTTGGACCGTACCGCTGTTCCACTGCAACGGCTGGTGCTTTCCGTGGGGAGTCACGCTCGCCGGAGCAACCCACGTATGCCTGCGCAAGGTTGTCCCTACGGACATCTTTCGGCTGATCCGCGAACATGGCGTGACGCATATGGGCTGTGCGCCGACGGTGCTGACCTCGCTCTACTCCGCCCCCGACGCGGCCCCGGACGCCCTTGCGGGCGTGACGATCGCGACGGGGGGCGCTCCGCCGGCGCCGCAGGTGATCCGCAGCATCGAGGGCATGGGCGCGCGCCTGCGCCATCTCTACGGCTTGACGGAAACCTACGGTCCACACACGATTTGCGCGGACCAGCCGGGCTGGGGCGACCTGAATTTTGAAGAGCGCGCCAAACTCAAGTCCCGCCAAGGCGTGCCCTACGTGATGGCCGGGTCGACCTTGCGTGTGGTCGATACGGAGATGCGCGACGTGCCGTCAGATGGTGAAGCGCTGGGCGAAGTAGTGATGCGCGGCAACAACGTGATGACGGGCTACTACAACGACCCGGATGCGACCGCCAAGGCGTTCGACGGCGGCTGGTTCCACTCAGGCGACCTCGGCGTGCGGCACCCCGACGGCTACATCGAGCTCAAAGACCGCTCCAAGGACATCATCATCTCCGGCGGAGAAAACATCTCGAGCCAAGAAGTGGAAAAGACGCTGATGGAGCACCCGGCGGTCTTGGAGGTGTCAGTCATCGGGACGCCGGACGAGAAGTGGGGCGAGGTTCCGAAGGCCTTTGTGGCCCCGCGTGAGGGAGCGGAAGTGACGGCAGAGGAGTTGATCGCGTTCGTGCGCGAGCGACTGGCGCACTTCAAGGCGCCGAAGCAGGTGCAGTTCGGCGATCTGCCGAAGACGGCCACGGGCAAGATCCAGAAGTACGTGTTGCGGGAACGAGAGTGGCAGGGTCGGGAGAAGCGAATCAAAGGCTAACCCGAGCAAAGCCCATTCGCCCAATCTTGCATGGCGTCGTAGTGCCAAATATGTCGCCCCGGCGCAGCGTGCAGCGCAGCGCCGACCATCGCTTCGGCCACCGTTTTCGCCTCGATTGCTCGATAGATCCGCATCGGGCCGAACAGTAGGAAGGCGAACGCACGCGCCAGAGGGATCGCGATGCGCTCTCCCAGTCGGGACTCGGCGCGGTCGCCCATGAGGAAGCTGGGACGCAGCATCCCCGCCATCTCGAACGGCTGCGCAGCGACGGCAGCCTCGGCTTCCGCCTTCACGCGCAAATAGAAGTTGGGCGAGCGCGGATCGGTCGCTACTGAGCTGACAAGCAGAAAGCGCTTCGCTCCGAGTGCAGCCGCCTTCACTGCGAGCGCATCCGCGTAGCCGGCGTCCACCCGGCGAAAAGCCTCCCTCGAGCCGGCCTTCTTGATGGTCGTACCTAGGGCGCAGAAGACATCGTCGGGCTTGGGCGCCTGCAAATTCTCCAGATCCCGGAAGTCCACGATGATTTCCTGGAGTTTGGGATGCGAGACTCCCGAAGGCCGACGCACCAGCGAGATCACCTGATCGTACTCAGGCCGCGCAAGCAACAGCCGTAGACAATGCGAGCCCACCAGCCCGGATGCGCCGGCGATCCAGGCGGTGCGCGGCGTCATGCCAGGTCAATCCGCTTGACGCGAATCTTCTCGTCGTCGAAGACGCCCAGCCCGAAATTGCCGGCCAGCTCGATATGCTCCACCTGTCCGTTGAGCCAGTTCGAGTGCTCATCGGGCTTCATCAGCGCGATGGGCAGACGGCCCACCTCGACGCGCTTCGCATCAATCGCCTTCCAACCCGTCTTGTCGAGAGCGACGGGATCGGTGGCGAAGTACATCGTCTTGTGTTCCCAGGCATAGAGACCGACCGTGGGACCGGGGCCGCCGTGGTAAGCCGCCTTCACGCCGTCGAGAATGTTGAGCACGACTTTCTCGCGAAAGATCGGCAGATCGACGACAGCTGGAATGAACAGCCCGCAAGCATTAGCCGTAGTAGAGGCGTGGCTGCGGTTGACGTTGTTGGTGAAGCCGTGGGAGAGGTTCTTCAGCGCAAGGGTAACGCCCGCCGACTGGTGGTGCTTGAGCAGGCAGAGGTTGATGACCTTGTTCACCTCTTTCGTCATGAAGTTGCAGACGTAAGAACGGCGCACATGCGAATCGTCGAGGTTGAACTCGGGCGCATACTCGGGGTTGACCAGCGGCATCTCCATGTAGACGTCCCGGTCGTAACCGTCCATGTCCATTTGGACGTTGAGGTATTTTTCCGAGGCGCTCATCCAGCGCACGCCCTCGGGTAGCCACTTGTCGAACTCGGCGTTCAGGAACTGGTCGTGATAGCGGTCGTAGGCGACGATGTCCTGGCGTTTGACCCCGGCGGATTCAAGCCCTGCGATGATGGCGCGCACGCACTCGGCCGAACCCTTCACGTGCGGCTGCCCTACAGGATTGAGCTTGATGCCGACCACGTCGCCAGGCTCGAAGAACTCTTTCCATGCTTCGGCGGGCGTCTCGGCGTGGGTCAACTCGAGCATACCTTTGTCGACCATCTGCTGGATGGGCTCGGCCTGGAACACGCCCTCGATGATCGAACCGGGATGACGGACTTCGACGACACGACCGGGGTAGGGGCCGGGAATGCCGAGCTTGGAGCCGGACGCGCTCGAGGAGCTGGCGGTCGCGGCGGCTTGCTTGCTCGAAGCCTCCTCGAGCTTGGACTGACAAGCGACGGCGCTGGCCGCCATTGCAGCGGCGAAGAATTCACGACGATCTAGCGGCATAGGGAAACCTCCAGGCTTTTGCCTGTCATTGTAAGCCCTGCTGTTACCGGCCGATCATTCCCATCCAAAGCTGAGCGCTACGCTAAGAGCTTGGCTCTCGAAATCATCAAAGTTTGCGGAATCACGCACCCTGCCGACGCAATCGCGGCCGTCCAAGCCGGCGCAACGGCGATCGGCATGGTGTTCTACGCGCCTAGCCCGCGGGCGGTCAAGACGCACGAGGCGGCGGTGATCTCAGCGGTCGTTCCGCCTACTGCGCTCAAGGTGGGCGTATTCGTCAACGAAGAGCCGGAGCGCATCCGCTCGCTCGCCGAGGCGGCGCGGCTGGACGTGGTGCAGCTGCATGGCGACGAAGGTCCGGAGACGATCTCCGCGCTCTCCGGTCTCCGGCTTTGGCGCGCATTTCGGGTCGGGCCGCATTTTCAGCCCGCCGTGCTCGAGGAGCTACAAGGGGTTGAGGCGTTTTTGCTCGACGGACCGGCTGGAGACGCCTACGGTGGCGCGGGCGTTCCTTTCGCTTGGGACAAGGCGGTCGAGGCCGCACGATACGGCAAAGTCATCATCGCGGGTGGTCTGGACGGCGAGAACGTAGCCGAAGCGATCCGCATTGCCCAGCCCTGGGGTGTGGACTCGAGCTCGAAGCTCGAGCGCAAGCCAGGCGAAAAGGACCACGACAAGGTCGCCGCGTACATCACCGCCGCTCGAGAAGCGGGCTAAAGTAAGAACATGGCCGCGACGGCAACCCCGCTCACCTCTACCCCTGATGCCCTGGGACGTTTCGGCCCTTACGGCGGCCGCTACGTGCCGGAAATCCTTGTCGCGCCACTCGACCAGCTCGAGACCGTGTTTCGCGAGGCGCTGGACGACCCTCTGTTCCAAGCCGAGCTCGACGCGCTCAACAAGCAGTACGCCGGCCGCCCGACGCCGATCCATTACTGCCGACGGCTGAGCGAACACCTGGGCGGCGCTGACATCTATCTCAAACGAGAGGACTTGCTACACACCGGCGCGCACAAGATCAACCACTGCCTGGGCCAGGCGCTGCTGGTGAAGCGCATGGGCAAGCGCCGCATCATCGCGGAGACCGGAGCCGGACAGCACGGCGTAGCCTCGGCCACCGTGGCCGCGCTATTCGGCTTTGATTGCACCGTCTATATGGGCGAAGAGGACATGCGTCGCCAGGAGCTGAACGTCTTCCGCATGCGTCTGCTCGGGGCCAAGGTCGAAGCGGTGAGGACGGGCAGCCGCACGCTGAAGGATGCCGTGACGCAGGCGATGCGCGAGTGGACGGCGACGTTTGAGGACACGCACTACCTGCTTGGCTCCGCGCTCGGCCCGCATCCTTTCCCATGGATGGTGCGCGAGTTCCAGAGTGTGATCGGCAAAGAGGCGCGAGCACAGTTCCAGCAGATGACCGGCGAGATGCCCGACGTGCTGTTCGCCTGCGTGGGCGGAGGCAGCAACTCGTTGGGCTTGTTCCACCCCTTCCTCGATGCCGAGGGCGTGCGCATGGTGGGCGTCGAGGCTGGCGGACGCAGCAGCGCGCTCGGCGACCACGCCGCGCGGTTCGCGGGCGGAGCCCCGGGAGTGCTGCACGGCACGCGAAGCTACGTCTTGCAGGACGACGATGGCCAGATCGCGCTGACGCATTCTGTCTCCGCCGGGCTCGACTACGCCTCGATTGGCCCCGAACACGCGTTCCTGCGTGACGAGGGCCGCGTGGAGTATACGAGTTGCGGCGACGCGGACGCACTCGAGGCGGTGCGCACGCTGGCGCGCTACGAAGGTATCATTCCGGCGCTCGAATCGGCCCACGGTGTGGCAGAGGCGATCCGCCGCGCACCCGAATCCAAAGGCGAGAAATTCCTGGTCAACCTCTCCGGCCGCGGCGACAAGGACATCGGCATCTTCCGCGAGAACATGCCGGATCTTGATTGAATCGGGGCGGCAAAGCTATCCTCAAGGGCATCAGCGCCGCGAGCCCCGATCTCGCAGCCATTACTCGACTAGTCGGCGACCCCGGACCTACCGCACCCTGGCAGGCGCGGCTCTGAAGAGCCGGGTCCGAACAGCCCAATGAACCGCATCGCACAAACCTTTGAACGACTCAAAGCCTCCGATGAGAAGGGCTTGATCGCCTATCTAACCGCGGGCGACCCGTCGCCGGACCGCACGGTCGAGCTTATCCTGGCGCTCGAGGCCGGCGGCGCGGACATTCTCGAGCTCGGAGTGCCGTTCTCGGACCCGATGGCCGATGGCCCCGTGATCCAAAAGGCGAGCGAGCGTGCCTTGCGGGCCGGGACTACGCTGCCCAAGGTGCTCGCGATCATCCGCGAAACCCGCAAGAGCAGTGAGTTGCCGATCATCGTTTTCAGCTACTTGAACCCGATCCTACGCTACGGCTTCGAACGCTTCGCCGAAGACGCCCAGGCCGCGGGGGCGGATGGGGCGCTGCTCACGGATTTGAGCATCGATGCCGCCGAGCCGTATCTGGAACAGATGCGCAAACACGAGCTGGCGACGGTGTTCCTGGGCGCGCAGACTTCGACCGACGAGCGACTCAAGCAGTTAGCCGACGCTTCGACAGGCTTTCTTTACTTGGTCTCGACGGCCGGCGTGACGGGGATGCGCGATGCGGTTTCCAACTCTGCCGTGCCGTTGCTCGAGCGCGCACGCAAGCAAACCGCGATACCATTGGCAGTCGGCTTTGGGCTTTCCAAGCGCGAGCACATGGAAGCGGTTGCGCCCCACTGCGACGCGGCAATCGTGGGTAGCGCTTTCATGAGGGTGGTGGAGCAGAACCAGCAAGCGCCGGATTTGGCGGCCAAGTTGCAGGCGCTGGCGGGTGAGCTCAAGGCGGGGCTGCGTGCGCCGGCGGGCGCGCCGGCCGGAGCGTGAACGGGTGACAGCGATGAAGGACCTCTCGGACTGGCGAAACGAAATCGACGAGCTCGACCGCCAAATCGTGGCGCTGCTGAACCAACGCGCCGAATGCGTGCTGAACTTGGCGCCGCTCAAGCGCCAACGCCGCATCGACATCCTCGACACGAGCCGCGAAGACGCGGTGGCGCGGAACCTACGCGAATCCAATAGCGGGCCGCTGCCGGACGAATCCGTGCAAGCGATCTTCCGCGCCGTGATGGCCGCGATGCGGGAACTGCAGCGCGAAGCCGCCACGGTGGAATAGGGCGCGGCCGGCGCAGTCATGTCCTTCCGCACCATTGGCATCGTCGGCGTCGGGCTGATCGGAGGTTCGTTCGGCTTGGCGATGCGCAAGGCGGGCTTTGAGGGTCGCATTCTGGGGGTCAGCTCCGAGCGCAGTTTGGCCGAGGGCCTACGAGCCGGTGCGATTGATCAAGGTGCAAGCCTGGAGCAGGCCGCCGCGGCGTGCGACTTGCTGTTTCTGGCCCACCCTATTCGCCGTATCCTCGAACAACTCCCCCAAATCGCCGCCATCGCCAAGCCCGGCGCTCTCGTCACCGATGCAGGCAGCACCAAAGCGGAGATCGCGCGAACGGCGGAATCCGCTTTCGCCGACAAGGCAAGCGAATTCCTGCCCGGTCACCCCATGGCAGGCAAAGAAGGCCGGGGCGCGGCGATCGCAGACGCCAACCTTTACCGTGGCGCAACCTGGGCGCTGACTCCATTGCATACGGGAGCTCCGTCCGCGGCGGCAGCAGAACTCGAAAGCTGGCTCGGACGCATCGGGGCCCTGGTCCGTTTTTCGACGCCTGAGGAGCACGATCGTATCGTAGCGTTGACATCCCATCTGCCTCAGGCGGTCTCGACGGCCCTGGCATCAGCCCTGGACTCGGCGCTGGAAAACCCCGAGGATCTGGCCCTCGCTGGGGGAGGGCTACGCGACATGACACGGCTTGCCGGCAGCTCGTTCGGAATCTGGGCGGATATCTTCGAGACCAATCAGGGCAATGTGGCGGCGGCCCTAGACCGTTTGATCGCGGAGCTCGAGGGCCTCCGAGGCGAGGTTGGAACTCCCGCTGCTTCCGTGCGTTTCGAGCGTGCTCAGCAGTTTCACTCCCGGGTGAAACGCAATTAGGTTCCTAGTTGGCCCGCCTAGCCCTCCGCCGGATCTAAGAGGGATTCACGAGCGCCGTTACGGGAAAGAGCCTTATGGGTCGGGTCTCGGAAGTACTCTAAGCTGGGTCTACAGTGCCGTCACTGACCCTGCGAATCGAGCACGGTTGCGCCCGCGCGCAGAGGGGATTTTTACGTCTCCAACTGCGAAATGACTCGGTCAACGTTTTCGACCTCGAGACGGTCTTCCGTTACTCGATCAGCCCCGGCGACCGCGAAAAGCTGCGGTGGTACTGGGAGGAGTTTCTCGACAATCCCACCGGCTCGGCCGATCATTCGGCCCATCAAGTACGGCAACGTCTGATCTCGCTTGGAGAGGAGCTTTTCGAGGCGGCCCTGGGCGGAGATCGCGCGCAGAAGCTCTGGACGCAGATCGCGGCCTCGCTCGAAGAGATTCGCATCGAGATCGTTAGCCCGCCGGTCGACGAACAGCCGCCTTTGCCGTGGGAGCTGCTACGCGACCCGGCCACGGGACGCTGGTTGGCGACCGAGTGCCGCTCTTTCGTGCGGGGCGCGGTCATTCCGCTCGAGGAGCCGCTATTTGCGCCCGACGACTCACAGCAGCTGCGAGTGCTCGGGCTACTGGCGCCGCCGGCAGACCTGGGCGAAATTCAGTTCCGGTCGGTGTTCCGCGATCTCCTGCGACGTAGAAAAGACACGCGCATCCGGTACGACGTGCTGCGGCCGCCGACGCTCGGGCGACTAACGAGTGTTTTGCTGGAAGCCGAGTCTTTGGGCGAGCCCTATCATGTCGTCCATCTTGATGGCATGGGCGTCTATTCGGACCTGACCGAAGACGACAGATTGACGCCCGCGCTCCAGCGTGCGGCCCGCTCGCGTGGGGAAGATGTCCGGCCGGGCAATCGCGGCTATCTAGTCCTCGACCACGCGCAAGACAGCTCGCGCATGCGCCTGGTGGACGCAGCTTCACTCGCCGACGCCATGGGCGAGGCGCGTGTTCCGGTCATCGTGCTCAACGCCTGCGTCACTCCCGCAGGCGAGGACAGCACGGAACGGCGCAAAGCGTTCAAGACGGGCGCAGCCTTCCAAGCCGTTGCGCAAGATTTAACCGAGTTTGGTTTAAGCGCGGCCGTGCAGACTCCATACAGCCTCGAGCCTGAGGCGCTGGCGCAGTGGCTGGAAACCTTTTACTCGAGCTTGGCTGACGGAATTTCAGCCGGCGAGGCTGCGCGCGCAGCGCGCAAGCTCAGCGAAAGCGAGTCGCAGCGCTCGATCGCGTTCGACCCGGTCGAACGCGTTGATTGGTGCGTGCCGGTTGTTCACGAGTCGATCCCGGCCCCGGTGCTGAACCAGTCCGCCGTACATGAATCGGGAGGAGGGACGCAGGATCCGTTCAAGACCGATCCATTGGCGGTGATGCGCGACGACGTCGTCGTGAATTTGGACCGGTTGTTCCAGGGCGCGGCGTGCGTGCTACTGCACGGACCTGCCGGCAGCGGCAAGACACACACCGCGAACGAGTTTGCCCAGTGGCTGCGGCGCACGCAAGGACTGGAAGGTCCCGTGCTGCATAGCACCCTCGCGCACCGCCGCTCTCTCGGTTCGCTACTCGACCACCTGGCCGCATTCTTCCAGGGCGCGCTCAAGAAGACAGGCCTGGAATGGGAGCGCATGGATATCGAAGAACGCTTCGATACTGCGATCTACATCATGAACCAGATCCCGATTCTTTGGGTCTGGGACAGCGTCGAATCAATTTGCTCGCAGCCCTCACGCACAACCGGGGCCTGGGACGAAGAACAGCAAGAGTTGGTCAAGGAGTTCCTCGAATCCTGCACCGAGACGCAGGCGCGTATTCTGCTGATTTCGCGGGATGAAGAAGAGTGGCTAGCGAAATCAGTTCGTCGCGCTGCGATGAAGCCGCTCGCCGAACGGGAAGGCATCCTGCTCGTGCGCAAGCTGCTCGAGGAATCCGGCGCATCGACCACCGACATGACACGGTTCCGTCCGTTGGTCGAGTACTCCGAAGGCAACCCTCTCGCGATGCGGCTGTTGACCTGCCAGAGCCAAGCCGAGAAGGCGCTCACGGCCAGCCAGATGGCGGACGATGACCGAAAAGCTTTCCGCTCTAGGCGGAGAGCCGGTGGCCGCCGCACTCTCCTACGTGCTGCAAGCAGGCTTCACGCCGCAGGACCACGACGTGCTCGCGCTCTTGCGGCTGTTCAAGATCGGCGTGGACCTTGACCGCGTAGCCGCGATGGTGGCCCCACACCGCTCGTGGGCGCTTGGCGAGCTCGCCTCGCAACTGCAACGCTCCAAGGTCAAAGGTGTGGACTCACCGATCGAGCGCGCCAAACGGCTGGGATTGCTGACGGCTGAAGACCCGAAATTCTATCGCATTGAGCCGTCGCTGCACGGACGCTTGGAAGAGTTGTTCCAGGCGCGCTACCCGGGTTCGGCTGAACCGTCTAGGCCGCATCTGGAAGCAAAGGCTTCGCGCCGATCGGTGCTCAGCGGCGCCTTCCAAACCGCACGCTTCCGCCGGGACGCGGCCGCAGATGCCAAGAAGACCGCGGAGGAAGAGCTCGCCGCGCTCGGCGAACCGGACTCAAACAAAGCGGAGAAGGCTACCCGCGCCTTCGTGCAGGCCTACAGCGACTGGGGCCGCCGCGTGGCGCAAGAGATGCGCACCGGCCAGACCGACGCTCTCATTCGCGTCGAGCGCAACGAGGCGAACCTGCTGCACGCCTGCTCGCTCGCCCGCGCTCGCGAATGGTGGGACGTCACCGTCGGCCCGCTGCAGGCGCTCGGCTCACTGTACGAACAGACCGGCCGCGCCACGATCTGGCAAGAGCTCGTGGAAGATTTGGCGATCGATTGTGTCGATCCACGCACCCGTGGCCCGCTGAAAGGGCGCGACGAGTTCTGGCGCGCCGTCATCGAGCAGCGTATCCGTCTGGCGATGCGACAGGGCAGCTACACCTGGGCGCTCGAATTGCAGAAGGTGGCGGCCGGATGGGATCGCGATCAGGTGGAAGGCGCAATCGGGCTGCCGTTCGAGGAGCTCGACATCCGCCAGCGAGCGGGACTGCTAAATCTTGCGGAATCCTTGAATCGCCTGGGGGCGATTGCGCGATCCGATGCGGCGCCGCTGCACAGCGTGGAGCAGGAAGCAATCGAGCTCTGCGAGAACCTCGGTGAGGATATTCGAGCAGCCGACTGGGCCTATGACTTGGCGCTCAACTACACCGAAGCGCCCGGTATTCGCGACCTGAGCCGCGCCGAGAAGTGGCTGCGCAGAGGTCTCGAGTATCTGCCCGACCAGCATCCGGCCAAGGCACGGTTTCTGGCGGCCCTTGGACAGGTCTCGTGGGAGCGTTTTCGCGCGGCGCGCCAAAGCGAGCGGCCGGAGTCTGAGCTCATTCGTCACTTGGCTGACTCGCGTCAGTATTACCAGCGCGCCATCGAGCATGACGCTTCGAGCGACTACGAGAGCCTGGCCAAGCACAACCTGCAATATGGCCACGCCTCATACTCGATGGGCGACATCGACCGTGCATTGCCGCACTACCGCGAGGCAATCCGCTACGACCAGTTACGGCGCAACACCTTCGGCGCAGCCAAGACGCGCTTCAACCTCTCAATCGCGCTACGCGACGTGGGGCGGCTAGGCGAATCGCGCAAGTACGCGGTGGCGGCGTTTGGCGAGCTGCAACGTATTGACGGACCCGTCTCAGAGGATCTGTTCGAGCGCGCACGCAAGCTGGTGATGAACATCGAGGCGCGGCTGGAAGAAAAGCGGAAACGCCGCAACCGCGACGACGCGGCAGTTGGCAGCCGCTGGTCGTAGGTCGGTCAAGAAGGATCGACGATTCCGGCCTGCTCGTCGACCAGGATCGTCCGGTTGGACTCGATGTCGGAGAAGAGCTGCTTCTTGCCGCTCGGCCACTCGATCTCCACAGCGTCAATCATAAGGTCGTCGCCCACCCCGAACGTCAATACGCTCTCGCTCTGCGATAGGTAGCTCGACCCGGTGCGCAACATGCGGCGCTGCACCCCCGACTGGCTGCGCACCACGACGACCGCGCCGCGTCCATTTCGATTTGAGACCACGCCGCGCAGCATGACGCGCAGATGCGAGTTGGCGTTGCCCCCGTCATTGCGATATAGATACGCCGGTCCGTCGTTGGTGGTGATCACCAAGTCTTCGTCGCCATCGCGATCGTAGTCCGCGTAGGCGGCCCCGCGCGCGACCAAGGGACGCGCAAGCTGGTCGCCCACTTCGCTCGTCGCCAGCACGAAGCGCCCGGCCCCGAGGTTGCGGAACAGCTGCGGGGACTGCGCATAGGTCACCTTGGGCTGCACGTTGTTGATCTCTTCGTCGAGGTGGCCGTTCGCCAGAAAGATGTCGAGTAAGCCGTCCAGATCGTAGTCGAAGAAAAACGCGCCAAAGGTGAGCGTCAGCAGCGTCTCCCGGCCGACGGCGCTCGAGGGGGCCTCGTCGACAAACAACCCGTTGCCCTCGTTGTGGAACAGGTTGAGCATCTCGTTGGAGAAGTTGCCGACCAGTAGATGCTCGCGCCCGCTGCCGTCGTAGTCCGCCGCATCCACCCCCATCGCACCGCGAGCCTTGCCGTCCTCGGCGAAGGCGACGCCGGCCGTCAACCCGATGTCAGTGAACGTGCCGTCGCCGTCATTCTGGTAAAGCTTGTTCGGCTCGGTGTCGTTGGCCTGGAACAGGTCCGGCCAACCATCTCGATTGAAGTCGAAGACGACGACGCCAAGGGCTTTGCTGGTTGGGTCGGCCACGCCGGCCGCTTCTGACACGTCCTCGAAGGTTCCATCGCCTTTGTTGCGGTAAAGCTTGGAAGCGACGCCGGAGTAAGACTCGGGTGTGCAATAGGTTTTGACCGAGCCGTCGAGCGTACACCACAAGTCCTGCTCAGGGCTCCACTGCACGTAGTTGTTCACAAACAGATCGAGGAAGCCGTCCTTGTCGTAGTCGACGAACACGGCGCTCGTGCCCAGAGCGGGGTTGGCGATTCCGGCCGAGGCGGCGACTTCTTCGAAGACACAGTTGCCACGATTGCGGTAGAGCCGGTCGGGGCCGTAGGCCGTGACGTAGAGGTCGACATCGCCGTCGTTGTCGTAGTCCGCCGCCGCGGCGCCGAGCCCGTAGAAGCTCTGCGCTAGGCCCGAGGCTTGAGTCTCGTCGCGGAATTTGCCGTCTTCGGTGTTGACGTAAAGCTTGCCCGTGGGGTTCTCGCCGGCTTCGAGGAAGGAGCGGCTGTTGACGAAGTAGAGGTCCGCCCAGCCGTCCTGATTGCAATCGAAGAAGGCGACGCCGGAACCGAGCGTCTCCGGCAGAAGCTTCTTGCCCGAGCGTCCGTTGAAATGTTCGAAGTCGATGCCGGCCGCAGCGGTGGCGTCGCTGAAGACGACGTTGCTGCGCTCAGTGGTTGCAACGGCAGGCGTCTCGGCGGTCTCCGGCTCGGCGCTACAAGCGGCCAGGAGAGCTACGGAGCACAAGGCAAAGGCGCGGGCGTTAGTCATCGGAGCCGCCCATGCGGACAGACGCGCCGGCGAGCGGGGCGGAGACATGCTCGTGGATGGCCTGGCGCTCGTTGTTGTCCTCGAGGCTGCGCTGGCGCTGCGCGAAGGTCCGCATTTGAGAAGCCTCGTCAGCCTTGAAGCGGCGGAAAAGTTTCTCGGCCTGCTCGGCGCGCTCGAGATCGCCGAGTCCGCGGTAGCTGAGCATGCGCGTGTAGTGCATCTGTAGGTCCTCGGGGTCGATCCGGGCTACCCGGTCGAGGACCTCCACCGCTTCAGCGTACTTCTTTTGCAGGAACAGAATGCGTGCGATGTCGTTGAGGACGACACGGTCGCGAGGGTAGTCGGCCTCGGCGCGCCGTAAGGCGGCCAGAGCCTGATCGTACTCGCCCAAAGACTTGAGGATCTGGGCGTGGAAGTAGTGCACACGAGCAAGGTCAGGACCAAGCTCGAGAGCCTTCTCGACCCATGGCCGAGCCGTCTCGGTCTGGCCCTCTTCGATGAGCGTGCGAGCGACGTTCAGGTAGCCGTCCGCCCAAGCGGGTTTGGCCTCGGTCACCCGCGTGAACGCATGTTCGGCCCCGCGCAAGTCCCCTTGCAACAGCAGGCCGATACCGTAGTCGTTCCAGCGCACGGCATCTTCTTCGGCCGTTGCGGCGCGCCACTCGGTTTCGCCGGGCCCCAGCGGGAGCTCGAGCGTGGTGGTGGCGAGCGTGGTGATGGGCAGCGCCGGAATGCGGTTCTTGATGGCCCCGGAGACGTTACCCGGAATATCGGCGGCGCGGAATGTATATGCGCGATCGTCGAAGCCCTTCGCAAACATCGCCGGGTCCTGAGACTCCGCGACGCCCGCGTAGGAGAACTCCGTGTAGTAGCGCGAGAACTTGCGGTAATGCAGCTTCGCTTCAAGCGTGATCGGCCCTTCGGCCCAGTCCGGAATGTCGACGATGTAGTGCGACACGTCCGCAGCACCCGGAGGAATCAGCCGGGCGTACAGCAGACTGCGGGTCTGGAAGGCGTTGCGCTTGTTCGCAACGTTGCCGTGCTCGTCGAGCATGACCGAGCGGAAATAGTGCGCGCCAGGGTCGACCTTGCCTTCGCCGTCCTGCTCAACGGCGCCGCTGAGAAAGACGTCGCGGCCGGAGGCGTCCTTGCCGTGTAACTCGACCCAACAATCCACCGAATCGATCGTGCCGCCCGGGAAGAAGTGGCCGACCGAGCGCGTGCGGACGACGACGTCGACCTTGACGCGATCGCCCGGTGCAAACACCGGTTTTACGCGGTCAAGCGGCGCAGCCATCTGGCCTACGTCCCGCAACACGACCGGCCCATGGCCGCCGGCGGACTCCTCGCCCACGCCGAACGTAGTGGCGACTTGCTGCGAGGCGTCGCCGCGCCGGCGCCATCTCGGGGCATCCACCAGCGCCTCGGCCGGACGCAGCGAAGATGTCGACAGACACGATGTCGTCGCCAGGAACTCCTCAACCACACGCAGTTGCTCGTCGTCGCCATTGACGTGGGGCAGCGCGGTGTTGGCTGCCGGGAAGCGATGCGAATGCACTTGCCCGTCGGCGCCCTTGTCACCAGAGGGAGTGAGCGGCATGTGGCAGTCTGCCACTCCTTTGAGGCCGCCGGATAGTAGAACAGGCGCGCTCCCTGGCCGGAGACGCCGCTCGCCTGCCACGAGTCGTACTCGTTGAAACCAGCAGATAACGGTAGTCGTTCACCAGCACGTCGAGATGCACCTTGTGGCAAGCCAGGCAGTACTCGCGGACGTCCTTCATGAACGGCTTGAGGAAGGCGCGGCGGTGCGCGGCAGGGGCCGTTGGTGACGTGCTTCTGTACGGCGCGGATGACAGCGTTGTCACTTGTTGCCAGCCCGTGCAGCTCGGGGTACTCCATGACAAAGCCCGAGTTGCCCATGGTGTCGTTGACCTTGACCATGGCGTGGCATGACATGCAGCCCAAGCCAGCGTGCGCCTGCGGCGTGTCGATTTGATCCTTCACCGGCTGCTCGAAACGGCCGTTGAAAAACATCGCGTGGTCATGGCAGGCGGCGCACACTTCGAGGCCTCACGGCCCGCCGGTGACGTCCTGCATATACTCGATCGAGCTTGCGATAGAACTGGTTGTTGAACGAAGAGAAGTGGTGCGCGGAGAATGCCACTGATCGTAGATGTCGGAAGTGACACTCCTGGCAAGCCTCGATTCCATGAAGAAATCCGATGGAATGTAGTCGCCCGTGTTGGTGTTCGACGAAGACGGAAGAAGGGCGAGGACTGCCCGGGAGCCTTCTTCATACATGCTCATCGGCAGGTTGAGCGGGTTGACGATGTGGTCGCCTTCGCGAGGCATGGCGGTCGCGCATCAAGCGGTGAGCGGAAAAAGCCAGCGCCACGACAAGCGCTGCGGCGAGTGACGCGGCCCAAGCTAGGCGCATTGCGCCACGCCCACGCAGCCAACAGAGCGGCGCCTAAGAAACCGGCGGCCCCGTGCGCGATCACCACGCTCATGTTCGGACCCGTCGCGCCGATCCAGGCCAGCAGCGCCGAGCAATCCGCAAACCGAGAGTGCGACGTAGGTCAGCTTTGAGCAGCTGCTGCCTCGATTGCCGGGAGTGCGCACGAACCACAGCAACGCCAACAGCCTGCGAAGCCCAGCGCAATGTGCAACAGAACATTGCTGATGTAGAAAAAGGTTCAGCGCCGGGAACGCCCATAGCCAGCCCGAGTTGAGCACGAGCAGGACAGACGCGGCGCTGAGAAGCTGGGCGCGTCTCATTCTCAATGCAGTGGCGGCGCTAGCGAAAGCGCCTTCCGACTGTGCTTAGGTCCTGCGATAGGAGGCGTGACTATCTGTGTTCAGAGAAACCTCGCCGCGGAGCCGTCGTAGGGATAGCTCGACATCTCGAGTGAAATGGCAGCGGCTCCGCCACCTTCAATCGCCGAACGCTGTGTTCGCGTCGTTTTCCTTAGCCCAACCGTCGACGAAGAGCAGGTAATCGCGAGTGTATCCGGGCTGAGGTGCGGGTAGATCAGCGCCAAATCGCAGCACCACTTCATCACCCGCGCCCAAGATGACATAGCGGTCGTCAATTGCGGAGACCAGCTCCTCAACCGGACCGAACGGTATGGGAGCCTGAGTGGGATCCCAGTTCGACGAAAGCCGCGCCTGCGTAGATAAACTTCCCTTCCGGCTGCAAGCGATCCGGGTGGATGACGTTCTGCGAAAAGCCCCGGAAACGCAGCGTGGCCTCGATTCAGAGGCGCTTCGGCTTGCTTCACGCCGGGGTCCGCCACGCCGTCGGCGGCAAAGATCTGTCCCAGTAGACGCACACGTTGGTCAGGATGCGCACCTCGCGCGAGGCCGAGAGGAACTTGCCTGAAAGATCGACCGCCATGGTGCGCGGGCGTCCGCCGGGCAGGCCAAGGTCGTCGATCGACCGTGCGCCACTCGCTTGTTGGTCCCGCACCTGCAGCACGGGCGGGTGGAGAGTGCCTTGCCTGGCGTTTGCGAGCCCGCAACGATGGTCCGAGGCGTCGGCCCAATCGACCCATCCATTGAGGAAAGAGCATCGCTCCTTCTCTGCCCTCGAGGCCCACGAGTCGAGGGTCAGCTCGTGCATCTCGGCCGTGTTGCG
This sequence comes from Bryobacterales bacterium, assembly GCA_041394905.1. Classification (GTDB taxonomy): domain Bacteria; phylum Acidobacteriota; class Terriglobia; order Bryobacterales; family UBA6623; genus RI-231. Next base: position 98,179 of record JAWKHJ010000005.1, read on the forward strand.
AAACGTACGTTCGAAGCCATCCACGTAACGCCCGTCGCGCTTGGAGACGTAGCGCTCGAGCACGTCGCGGCCTTTTCCATCGCGTGCGCGTCACGGGCGAATCTTCTGCTCCTCGCGCACGCCGAAGAGCTTGAACTGCGGAAAAGGCGAGCGCCTTGAACTTCTCGTTGGTGTAGACGTCCACCCCAGCCGGGCGGTCGATGGCAAGCAACCGGATCTGGTCGAGATAAGCGACCTCGCGCAGCTCTTCGGTAATGCGCACTTCGAGCGCACCGTCGCGTTCGACCAGTTGGTCGCCGCGCAGGTAGACGTACTCGTCGTGGTCGACGGGAAAGAACTCGCCGCCCAGGCTCGCGCCCAAGAGGCGCTACGCCGAACACCTCGCTGATGTACTCGTACTCACGGCCGTTCCAGGTGAAGATCATCGGACAGGAACCGGACGGCCGCGGCTTCTCCTCGAACGAGCGGACCGCTCGTCGGCTGCGCGATCTCGTTCTGGATCATGCCGTTGGCCCAAGTCACGCGAATGGTGTCGATCGTCTGCTCGTCCGCGACGCCGACGTGCAGCGGCACCCACTGTGTAGACCTGCTTGTGATAGACCGGGCCGGCCTTGACCTCGACGCGCGATCCGCGCGCCAGCTTGGCGCTCTTCACGCCGGTAAGCGTCAGATCGAAGCCACGACCGACCTTAGCCGATGTGTTGCGCGCGAGATGCACGGCATCGTCGACGCTCACCACGACAGGTCCACTTTGCCGTCGCCATCGAAGTCCGCCGCAACATCGGCTTGCGCGGCAGGCAAGCCCTGCGCCTTGGCGTTCTCCACGTCGTATTTGCCCTTGTTGAAGTCGACGGCCCCGGCGGCGTAAGCGTCGGCCCAGCCGCGGTTCTGCACGTCGGCAGCGGAAACGCCGTCGAATTGCCCTTGGCGGTGCGTCAATGTTGCGCAGGATCGTGGTCTTGCCCGCGGCGGTCACCGCCACGTCCGAAACCCGTCGGTGTCAAAATCCACGGCCTCGAGCCGCCCAGGGCCGTCGCCCACGATCACTCCGCTCACGGTTTGCATCGTCGTAGCGGCCCAGCTTGCGGTCTTGATGCACCGCCACTCTGGTGCCATACACGACGACGAGGTCGTTGCCGTTGTCCTTCATAGAGCTCGACCGCCAACGCAGCCCGCGCGCGTTGCCCGCGGAACGGAAACGCGACCGCGTCGCCGAGAAGCGCTCCGCCGGCGTTGAGCAGAAGCTTGCTCTCTCCGCCGAGCAGGAACAGATCGTCGGAAATCGTTGTCATCGTCGAAATCGTGCCACAGGCAGGCGTCGAAAGCCCCGCCAGCGACGGATTTCGCAGCAGCCATCGTTCCTTCGGCGTTCATCGCCACAGCACCGCCGGAGGGCCGGCGAGGCACAGGTCTGGCGGCGACCATCATTGTTGGGATCGCCCGCCGCGGCTGTCCGCGTAGGCCAGGCGCCTCGAGCTTCGCGACCGTCGGCCCGGACCGCGTAAAGCGCACCAGCTGCGTGTCCGCGCCGCGCCACGCATCCGCAAAGCGGTCGCCGTCGAGTTGCGGGGTCAACACGCCAGCCGGTCCGTCGCCTTCGAGCTTCACAAGCTCTTTCGTCTCAAAAGCGGTCCCCGGCGCGACAGCGGGTGCTTCGAGCAGCTCCGCCGGTCGTAAAGCTCGGAATAGAAGCTCCAGTTCACGTCCTCATCGAGGCCGGTCTCATCTTGCAGCTTCTTCAAGCGCGCTGGAACTCGTCGAGCTCCTGCTTGGCTTGGCGAGCGCGGTCGTCGCGGCGCAACAGGTTATAGAGCTGGAAGTGCGGAGCAGCGAGGCTGGGATCGAGCTGGCCGCAAGCTCGAACTTCGCCGCGCGTCGGCATCGCGGTCTTCCTGCTTGTAGAGCTGCCCTAGGTTGTAGTGGACTTTCGCCTCGTCCGGGGTAGACTCGGCCATTTTTTCGAACTGCTCGATGGCCTTGGCGCGTCGCCTGCCTTCTTTGTATTCGACACCGAGGTTGAAGTAGGTGTGCGGCAGCGTAGAGGGCCTGTTGCTTACCAGGACAGGCTCCGCAAATGCCCGGCTCAACCTGGCCACGCGCAGAAGCGCCAAGGCGTAGTTCAAGCGGTCACGGGCCGAATCCGGAACCAGGTCGTGGGCTTTCTTCAGCTGTTCCAGCGCCTGCTCGGACGAGCCAGGGCTCTCATAAAGCGCCTTGCCCACATGGCGCAGCTCTCGCAGTTGCGCCGCTGTTTCGGGGTCGATCTTCGGGCCGCGCTTACACCCGAAAAATCCGGCGGAGCACACCGCGATCAGAACCCAAACCACCCGTTTCAACATCGCCTTTCATTATGGCTAGCCGACGCCGTCTCGCGCCGGAGGCTGGACAGAGCGGGCTCAGCGAATGAAGCGTTGGACGAAATCGCGGCCTAACCCGCACTCCTCGTAGTGCTTGCGACACATTTCGATCTTCGTGAAGACGTCTTCGTAGCCGATGTTCTTGCCCACGGGTCGACGTAATTCATGATGCCGTTCACCTGGAACATCGTGATCATCTCCTCGACGCCTTCAGGCACGTAGGCGTGTGCGTTTCGCCACGGTTCGTATAAACGTAGCCGCCCTCTTCGGCTGTCCAATCGTGCTCGAGATAACGCCACTTGCCCTTGATCAGTAGCCATGAACGGGCTGGGGGTGCCGGTGACGAGCCAGGATGCCGGCCACGAACCTTGAGCAGGTTGACCCAATAGCCATGGCCAGTCGAGAGGCAGAGCGGCCGAAACCAGACCTGATCCGCCTGCGGCACCCAGATGCGCTCGTCCTCAGGCAGCACCTTCGGGATGACAATTTCCGTCGCCGCATCCTCCAGGAAGGCAACTGGTAGGGCATAAAGCTTTGTCTTGTTTGGGCTGTTCGTCGAGCGGCGCAGCGCCAGAGTAACACCGCGGTGGGGACCGCCCCGGCCTACCGGGGGCGGCGTTATTTGGGCAGTCCTATCAGATACGTCATCGCCCCGGGAACTTGGTCGGCTTGGTTTCGTCCCGCCGTCCAGCGAAACTCGGACGAGCAGCCATTTCGAGCAGCTCTTCCGGGTGTAGGCTCGCAGGTACGACACAACGCCATCCCAAAAGATGGCCAGCGGCAGCACAGGGATCACGTACGTCCAAAACAGGCGTGACCAACGGAACGGCCGGATGAACGGCGTCATGAGCAACACAAACAGGGGGACGAGCACAAGCGGAAGATCGCCGCCCAGCGCCTCAGCAGCTTCGAAGGCAGCGATCGGCTGCCGCCTGAACTGCATCAGTCAAAATCGCACGTGCGTCGCTCGGGTCGAAGTGATGGAGCGCATTGAAGATGTGCGCAAGCCGGTGAGCTCGCGTGGCGCCGCGCGCATGTCCACCGGCGACGGCCAGTAGGGCAAGCGCCTTGCCGCACCCTCATGGGGATAGAGGTCCGTCAGTACGACCTCCGGAGAGGATCGCCGCCGGGCCAGTGGTCGAGAATCGACTCAGCCCAGTTCACGCCCGACCCGGAACCCAGTCCACGATTCTCGTCGCGCCGCTCTCCTCTACGGCGCGAGCGAGCGGTTCGAGGGCATGCCGGAAGAGGCCGAACTTGTTCTCGACATGACTGAGGTAATCCGTCATGTAGTCACGCCACAGCGACGGAAACCAACCCTGGTCCTCAAGTTCGAACAGGTGCAGTCTGAATCATCATCCGCACCAGAAGGATGCGCACTCAAGGGACGGTCACCACTAGCGGCTGCGGCCAGCATCGATCAGCCGTTGCAGATCCGCTTCGAAGGCCTTTGCGGTATCCGGCGTCTTCGACAACAGATCATTCCGCTCGCCAATGTCCTCCGAAAGGTCGTAAAGCTGATACGGCTTCGCAAAATGGCTCGCCCAGCGGTTTCTCACGGCCGCCGGAGCCGTTGCCCGCCACCAGCTTCCACTTCCCTTCCCGAATGGCGAACAGGCCGTTGGCCGAATGGTGGATGACCGGCGCGCGCTTCCAACCGGGCTTGCCGGTCATTAGCGGCAACAGGCTGAAGCAACTCCTTCGGCGGAGTCGTTGGGCAGCGACGCCCACGATCGCAGCGGCAGTCGCGAAGAAGTCTGTCAGACAGATGGTCTCGTCCGTCCGCGAACCGGCCTGTACTGCCGGAGCCAGCGCACGAAGAACGGCACGTGGTGACCGGCCTCCCAGATATCGGCCTTGGTTCCGCGAAACAGCCGTTCGAGGTGTGGTGCGTCTCGTCGAACCCTTGCACAGTCGCGTCGGTCACGTGGTCCTTCTCGCCTGGCGCGAGATGGTACATGTACGATCCGTTGTCGGACGAATAGAAAACGACCGTATTGTCCGCGACTCCGGCTGAGTCGAGAGCATTGAAGGCTTCACCCACCGTCCAGTCCACTTGGTTGACGAAGTCGCCGTAGGGTCCCAGGTTTGTCGCGCCGACGAAGCGCTTGTGCGGCAGGGCGGGCTTGTGGGGCGCGGTCATCGGAAAGTAGAGCATGAACGGTTGGTCGTGCTTGGCCCGTTCGTGGATGTATGCCGTGGCTTCTGCAGTCAGGTCGTCCAGGGCGTCTTCCGGGTTGAGGTCACGGCCCTTGGGACCATTGCGCAGGAAGCCGGGGAATGCCGTGGCCGACTGCAGCGTGACGTTGCGCGTGATCTGCCCATTGCGGATGAACACGTAAGGCGGAAAATCGAGCGACGCCGGGATGATGAACGAGAAGTCGAACCCGCGCGTATGCGGTCCGTCGGTCAGGCCCTGGGTGAAATCAATGTCCTCCTCGTTGGACTTGCGCACGAAGCCGAGCCCGAGATGCCACTTGCCGACAATGCCGGTGTAGTACCCCTGGCTTTTGAGAAACGAGCCGATCGTCTCGCGGCCCTGCTCGATGAGCGGCTTGCCGTAGCCATTCAGAACGCCCTTCTTGAGCGAGCCACGCCAAGAGTAGCGTCCAGTGACCAAGCCATAGCGGGTCGGCGTGCAGACGGCCGAGCCGGTATGCGCGTCGACGAAAGTCATGCCTTCGCGCGAGAGGCGGTTCAGATTCGGCGTTGGGATCTTCGACTTGGGGTTGAGCGCTTGCACGTCGCCGAAACCCATGTCGTCCGCCAAGATGAAGACGATGTTGGGCTTCTGCGCGGAAGCGATCGCGGCGAAGGCGAGCAGGAGGAAGGCAAGGCGTTGCATGGCGACTAGTTAGGGTTCCACGCCGGACGCGAGCCCGTCAAGGAGTCCGGCGCCGCGTCATCGGTTACGATCAACCCCATGGGACTGTTAGACTTCCTCGGCCTGGGCGGAGGCGCCGCCCAGCCGACGGACGCTTCCTCGGCGGAAACCGTTCGCAAGATTTCCGCTTCGCTCAAACAGATGGATAAGGAGCACGCGCGCTACATCGCTTGCTTCGCTTACTTGCTCGGGCGCGTAGCACTCGCCGATCTGGACATCTCCGACGAGGAAACGCGCGAAATGGAGCACATCGTCGCCGCCCGCGCGGACTTGTCCGAAGACCAGGCTGCGCTCGTGGTGCAGATCGCCAAAACCCAGAACGAGCTCTTCGGCGGCACCGAGAATTACGTGATCGCTTCGGAGTTCAACCGCATCGCAACCCGCGCGCAGAAGGTGGCGCTACTGCACTGCCTCTTTGCGGTGTCGTCGTCGGACCGCTCGATCTCGACGGTGGAAGACAACGAGATCCGCATGATCTCGCAAGAGCTGCGGCTGGATCACGCGGATTTCATCGCCGCGCGGTCGGCCTTCCGCGAACACCTGGAAGTACTCAAACGTCCTGAAGAGTCGGAGCCTGAGGATGAGCAAACGGAGCAGGAGTAGGCGTCATGCTCTCCTCTTCGCCGATCTCTACTCGGGCCAAGGTCTCGTCCGGCCCAAAGGCCGGCGGCGGGGGGACGGCGGCAGGGTCTTGGGTGGGCTTGACCGTCGCCAGGTAGGTTAGAGCCTCGAAGACGCCTGCGCCGCCTTCATTCCAATAGAACGTCCGTTCGTCGCTCGAGAAGGTGATCTCGGTGCGCAGCTCCGAGAGTCGCCACAAGACGGCCGCGCACGTCGCGACACGGCGTTCGAACTCCGCCAGCGCGCCGTCGAGCTTACCCACCGGAACGCGGCGATCGAAACGAACCCAGACGCGCTTGCGCTCCTCGCGCGAGTACTCGCGCACCCACAAGCCGCCGTTGCGCGCGGCGGCCTTCCAATCGAGGAAGCGCGCCGAGTCTCCCGGCTGCGCCGGGCGGATGCGGTAGAGGTCATGGCTGTCGCCGATCGTGCGGCCGGCCTCTTCCTGCTCCACTTGACGAATGATCGACTCCGCGCGCTCGTGCATCGTCACCGCGGGGTAGACGGTGACCACCTCGCGAAGACCCAGCGCCATACGCCGCTCGACAAATCCGAAAGGAAAGGTCGTACTCAACTCGATCGTTTCGTTGTGGTAGCAGCCGCGCTGAGCCACCTCGGCGCGCGCCATCGCAACGGTCGTCTCGCCTGCCCCAAGAATGGGGATGTAGACGCGCTCGAGCTCGAGCCCAGGCTTGCCTCGAGCCTGGGTCGAAGAGAGCCGCAATGAGTAGGAGGGGACGTGGCGCTTGGTGTTCTGCACCGCGATACGCGCCAACACCGGCTGTCCGGCAAAGATGTGGTCCGGCAGCGCGATGCGCAGGTTCAAGTTCGCCAAAGTCAGCCGAGAGACGAGCTCGGAGGCCAGCAGCGTAGCCAGCATCGAGCTCAGCGTCAGGTAGATCAAGTTGTTGCCCGAATAGAGCGCCGTGCCGCCAACCACCGCCATCAGCAGCAAAAAGAGCATGCCCTGCTTGGTAATCGGCAGACGCACGCGCAGCCTGCGGTTGGACCCTATGCCCGAGAAGATGCGCCGGCCCGACAACGCCAGCACGCGTGCACACAGCAACAGCGCCGCCACGGCCGCAGCCAACCCAGCGCCGGCCTGCTCGTGCACGTAGAGCCGCTCGGACGCGAACGCCAGCAACAGCGCAGCGACCAACGTTCCGGCCGCGCGCAGCCAATCTCGGCGTTGAAACAATCGGCCCATGCTCCACCCTGAATTCTAGCCCTGCTTCCAGGCATGCGCTACGCTCAAGCCATGGCACGGTCGGCTTTTTGCGCGCTGTTGTTGGCGTGCTTCCCCTTGGCCGCGCAGACGGCGAAGCGCCCTTTCGATGTGTACGCGCTGCAGCGCGTACAGCGCGTCTCTGATCCGCAACTCTCGCCCGACGGCACGCGTGTCGCGTTCGTCGTCGAACGCGTGTTTCTGGCAGAGAACGCGAAAGAACGGCAGATCTGGATCGTCCCCGTCGAGGGCGGCGAGCCTACGCAGGCCACATTCCAAGGCAAGTCGAATACGCGGCCGCGCTGGTCGCCGGATTCGCAATCGATCGCCTACGTCTCGGATCGGTCGGGCAAATCGCAAATCTGGGTCATGCACGCCGACGGGTCCCAGACGCGCCAGATCACGGATCTATCCACCGAAGCGGACGGCGTGCTGTTCTCTCCCTCCGGCGACCGGATCGTCTTCCAAAGCCGCGTTTACACAAAATGCGGTGCAGACGACGCCTGCAACAAGCGTGAGCTCGAGGCCGCCGAGGCCGACCCAGTCAAGGCGCAACTCTTCGACAAGCTGCTCTACCGCCACTGGGACCATTGGAGCGACGGTCGCGTCTCGCATCTGTTTTCGATGGCGCTCAACCAACCGGAGGCCGGCCCAATCGACCTGACCCCGGGCGAGGCGGATGCGCCCACGTTCTCGCTGGGCGGCCCGGATGACTACGCCATCGCGCCGGATGGCGGAGAGCTGTGCTTCGTGCGCAAGACGGTCGATCGCCCCGAACTGTCGACCGACACGAACCTCTTCGTCGTACCGATGACCGGCGGCGAGCCGGTAAAGCTCACCAGCAACCCCGCCGCCGACCTTTCGCCCGCCTATTCGCCAGACGGGCGCTACCTCTCCTACCGCCGGCAAGACCGCCCTGGCTACGAGAGCGACCGCTGGCGCCTGATCGTGCTCGAACGCGACACCGGCAACGCCCGCTCGATCACAGACGCGATCGACCGCTCGGTCACCTCCGCTGTCTGGGCGCCAGACTCCTCGCGTCTGTTCTTCATCACCGAAGATCGCGGACGCCAGCCGGTCTTCACCGCGCGCCCCGACGGCTCGAGTCAACGCATGGTCATCTACGGTAACGCCGTGCATGACGATCTGCAGATCGCGCCCGACGTCAAGTCGATCGTCTACACCGCGCAGTCAGGTTCGCGCCCAGTCGAGATTTACCGCAGCATGGCAGAGGGAGGGCAGCCACAGGCGCTGACGAGCATCAATGCAAAGCTGTTCGACGAGTTTGAGACCACGCCGCTCGAGGACGTCGAGTACGCGGCGCTGGATGGCGTGAAGATCAGCGGATTCCTGCTGAAGCCGCCGGCCTTCGATGCGCAGAAGCGCTACCCGTTGCTGGTGCTCATCCACGGCGGTCCGCAAGGCGCCTGGGGTGAATCGTGGAGCTACCGCTGGAACCCGCAAGTGTTCGCAGCAGCGGGCTATGTGGTGTTTCTGCCCAACCCGCGCGGATCGACCGGATACGGACAGGCGTTCACCGACGAGATCCGCACCGATTGGGAGAGGCAAGCCCTTCGACGACATCCTCGCCGGGGTGGATCACGTCATCGCCAAACCCTGGGTCGACGCGACACAACTCTTTCGCGGCGGGAGCGAGCTATGGCGGCTACATGATCGACTGGATGCTCGGCCACACGGAGCGCTTCCGCGCCTTCGTCTCGCACGCAGGCGTCTATGACCTGCCGAGCATGTACGGCGCGACGGAGGAGCTATGGTTCCCCCGCTGGGAGTTCGAGGGCGCGCCATGGGAAAACCCGGAGCTTTACGACAAGCTGTCGCCCTCACGCTACGTCGAGAAGTTCAAGACGCCCACGCTCGTCGTCCACGGGCAGACGGATTTTCGCGTCCCGGTGACGCAGGGGATGCAACTGTTTACGGCGGTGCAAGAGCGCGGCGTGCCGTCGGAGTTCCTCTACTTCCCCGATGAGGGCCACTGGGTGCTCAAGCCCCGCAATTCGGTCAAGTGGCACGAGACCGTGCTGGGCTGGCTGAACCGCTGGCGGCGGTAGATTCGCCCGCTAGAACCGCAGCGGACATTCCCTGTTACAATCTGCGGCAGCCTACCATGCCAAGTCGCCGTGATTTTCTCCGCCTGAGCGCCGCCGTCTCCGCCGCGCTGCCCTTCGGTTGCGGAGGTTCGTCCGCCCCTGAGGAGCAAGCTTCCGCCGAACGCCCCAACATCATCCTGATCATGGCCGATGACATGGGCTACTCCGACATCGGCTGCTACGGCGGCGAGATCGCCACGCCTCATTTAGACACGCTGGCCGATGGCGGGCTGCGCTTCAAGCAGTTCTACAACGGCGCCCGCTGCTGCCCCACGCGTGCGCAATTGATGACCGGCCTATACGCTCACCAGACCGGCATCGGCCACATGATGGAGGACTATGGCCTGCCCGGCTATCGCGGCGACCTCAACAAGAACTGCGTGACCATCGCCGAGGTGATGAAATCCGCCGGCTACACCACGCTGATGACCGGCAAGTGGCACGTGACGCCCAACGTCGACGGCCCCGGCGACCGCCACAACTGGCCCCGCCAGCGCGGCTACGACCACTTCTTCGGCACAATCCACGGTGCAGGCAGCTTCTACGACCCCGTCTCACTCACGCTGGAGAACGAATACATCGAGCCCGAGGGCGACGACTGGTACTACACCAACGCCATCGGCGATCACGCCATCGAGTTCATCGAAGCCGCGCCGGACGACAAGCCGTTCTTCCTCTATATGCCCTTTACCGCCGCGCACTGGCCCCTACATGCGCCCGAGGAAGACGTCGAGAAGTACAAGGGCCGCTACGACATCGGCTGGGACAAGCTGCGCGAGGAACGCTACCAGCGCATGATCGACCTCGGCGTCCTCAAGCCCGAATGGCCGCTGTCCCCCCGCAACGCCGAAGCGCCCGCCTGGGAGGATGCGGAAAACAAGGAATGGGAAGACCGCCGCATGGAGGTCTATGCGGCGCAGGTCACCATCATGGACCGCAATATCGGTCGTGTCGTCGCGAAGCTCAAGGACCTGGGCAAGTACGAGAACACGCTTGTCCTGTTCTTGATCGACAACGGCGGCTGCGCCGAGGAACTGCGGCCGGGCTTCAAGGCGCATCACGTGCCCGAGAAGACGCTTGACGGCCGGCCCGTCCACGGCGGCAACGACCCGAGCGACATGCCCGGCCAGGCGGATGACTACCAGTCCTATGGCCTCAAATGGGCGAATTCGTCCAACACGCCCTTCCGCTACTTCAAGCACTGGGTGCACGAGGGCGGCATCTCGACTCCGCTGATCGCGCACTGGCCCGCCGGAGTGAGCGCGCCGGGGACGTGGACCGAAGAGCCAACCCACATCATCGACATCATGGCCACTTGCGCCGACCTTGGCGAAGCGACCTATCCCACCGAGTTCAACGGTCATCAGATCACGCCTCTCGAAGGCAAATCGCTTGGACCGGTCATCAAGGGCGAAGGGCCCGCCGGCCACGACGCCATTTACTGGGAGCACGAAGGCAACCGGGCCATCCGCCAGGGCAAATGGAAGCTCGTCTCCAAGTGGAAGCCGCCGGAGAACGACAAGTGGGAGCTTTACGACATGGAAGCCGACCGCTCCGAAATGCACGACCTCGCCGCCGAAATGCCGGACAAAGTGCAGGAGATGGCCGCCAAGTGGCAGGCTTGGGCGGACCGCGTGGGCGTAGTCGAGTGGCAGAGCTGGAAGAAGGACGCTTGAGCCGAGATCGTACGTTACGTTCCCGGAGCGCTTCGTAACTTTCCACTTGGAGGTGCGAGCGGCAGCCTGCTTCCATGACATGCGAGATGTCCAAGCTGCCGCTCTGCGTGATCCTGTTGGCCGGGATCCTGCCCGCGCAAGACTCACCCGCAACCAAGCGGCTCAAAGCGCGCTTCCCTGAGTACGAGAAGCGCATCACGAAGGTCTCGCCGCATGTCTACGTCGCGACAGGCTACACCGTCTCATCGACGGCAATGATCGTGGGCGAGGACGGCGTCGTCATCGTCGATCCAGGCCAGGCCGTACCGGGCTCGCGCGAAATTCGGGCCGAATTCGCAAAGATCACCGACAAGCCGGTCCGCGCGATCGTCTACACCCACGGCCACGGCGACCACACAGGCGGGGCCGCGGCGTTTCTCGACCCTGGCCGCAACGTCCAGGTTTGGGCGCGCGCAAACTACGGTTCAGAAGACGCGCGCAACGCGGAGACCGGCATCCAGAGCGCACGCCCCGTGAACACCCAGGGATTCGACCTGCCCCCTGAGCAACGCATGGGGATCGGCATCGCCATGCCGCCGAACCGGCGTCCGCCGGGTAACATGATGCGCGACGGCGCGAGCAGCAACAACGATGCGCCACAACGTCGTGCGCAGCCCGTTGAACCCACGAACACGTTCTCCGAAGAGCGCCACAAGCTCTCGACCGCGGGCCTCGACCTCGAGCTCGTTGCCGCACCGGGCGAAACCGACGACCATCTCTACGTTTGGTACCCCGCAGAGCGCGTCGTCTTCGCAGGAGACAATCTCTACCGCTCATGGCCGAACGTCTACCCGTTGCGCGGGACCGCGCGCCGCAGCGTGCGCGACTGGATCGACTCCTACACAAAAATGATCGGCGAAGATCCGCTACATGCGGTGGGCGGACACAGTACGCCATTCGTCGGCGACGGCAAAGAAGTCCTCACCGCGCATCGCGACGCGCTGCAATACGTTTACGAGCAAACCATCGCGGGCGCTTCAAACTTCAAGACGCCGGACGAGTTGGTTGCGACGATTCACCTTCCCGAAGAGTGGGCCAAGCGCGACGACCTCGGCGACTACTACGGCAGCGTCGAAAGCACCATTCGCGATATCTATGCCCAAGACTTGGGTTGGTTCGACGGCGACCCGCTCAATCTCCACCGCGAGAGCCCGCAGCAACAGTCCGAGCGTATGGCTGGCCTTCTCGGTGGCGTGGACTCACTCATGACCAAAGCTAGGGCGGCGCTCGCCGGTGACGACCCGGTTGGCGCTGCGCAGCTCGCACAACACGCCATGCGCCTTCGGCCCGAAGACCAGGCGCCGAAGTTGCTGCTTGCCGACGCACTGGCCGTGATCGGTGAACGCACATTCAACGCACCGGCTCGCAACTACACCCTCGCCTACTCCAACATGCTGCGGCGCGAGGCCGGCGCAAACTAGTTGCGTATTCGAGCAACAAAAACAACGAGGGCGGGTCCTCGCGGGCCCGCCCCCTAGTTTTGGAGCATAGTTTGCCAAGTTGAAGCGTCCCGCGGTTCATTGCTCGAGTGGAAACCCGATCAGGAACGCTGTTCGCAGCACCATTGCAGCGGTTTCGATCCAACAGGCGAAAGGGCGTCGAGACATGGCGGTTGCTCCTCTCGCACTCATCGGCCACTCTGGGCGATAGTTACATCGGCCAGATCCGCCCGGGGCTGATTCAATCCGTGAACCGAGTCCGCAAGCAACAGGATCGAAAGCGCGATTGCAGTCAAGGAAAAGGTTCTGGCAATCCACTTCATGACGTCCTCCTAGTCGCCGCTGGGCGCCGCTGCTACGACCGGGCGCGGTCGGCGGCCGGTCAGGCTCGGAACGAAGCCGGGCACTTCGCGCATGTAGCTGCGGTAGTCGTCGCCCAACTCCCGAATCAGATCGCGCTCCTCCAGCAACTTCACGGCGAAGAAGATGTATCCGGTCGTCATGACCGAGAAGAACAGATGGCCCGCCGTCATCGTGGGCGTGGCCCAGAAAGCCAGCAGGAACCCGACCATGATCGGATGGCGTACGACGCTGTAGAAACCGGGCGCGCGGAAGCCGATGGGAGTGTAGCGTTTGCCGATGAAAGCGAGCCAAGTTTGGCGTAGCCCGAACAGTTCAAAGTGATGCACCATCACTGTCGCGAGGAAAACGATCGCCCAGCCTGCTGCACAGATTGTCCACATCGCGGCTTGGCCGGCAAAGCTTTCGAAGCTCCAGACGGTATCGGTCATCGGTCGCCATTGCCAGTACATCAGCCCGAGCACGGCGCACGTCGCAAAGACGAAAGTGCTGCGTTCCATCTCAGGCGGGACCAGTTGGGTCAAAACTTTCTTGAAGCCTTTCCGCGCCATTCCGCTGTGCTGAACCGCAAACAGTCCAAGCAGCAACGCATTGACAAGAATCGCCTCGGTATAGGGAACCGGGGCTCCCGTATCGATTCCCTTGGGAACGCCGACGTTGGCTACGAAGCCAACGGCGTAGAGAAAAGCGGCGAGGAACGCGGCGTAGGCCGTCGATCCGTAAATGAGCATCATGGCTTTGCGCATGGTCTTTCTCTCCTCCTCTGAAGCTTTGAGCGAGGCCTGTCCGGCCTTCACCTCGACCATGCGCCGCCTGCTGCACTCAACCGACATGAACTACAGGACAACCCGGGCATTTAACAGCTAAGAGACTCCACGGAAAGAACTTAACACTCGCGTTGAACTGTCCGACTGCTATAATCGTCGTCTACGACCCCCCATGAACCGGGCGCAAGCCAGCGGCGAGATAATCGCCTTCGCGACTTTCGAGGCGGATCTCGGAGCGCGAGAACTGCGCAAAGCTGGCGTCCGGATCCCGCTGCAGGAACAACCCTTCGAGATTCTGGCCGCCCTGCTCGAGGAGCCGGGTCGGATCGTGAGCCGCGAGGAGCTGCGCGGCCGACTCTGGCCTGCGGACGTCCACGTCGATTTCGCGCAGAGCATCGCCACCGCCGTGACCAAGCTACGCGAAGCCCTGGGGGACTCGGCGGGCAACCCCGTGTTCGTCGAAACCGTTCCGCGCAAGGGCTACCGCTTCCTGCTGCCGACGAGACGGTCGCAGGTCGACGGCGGCTCGGCGATGCAGCCAAAGACGAGCTCGATCATCCCGACCTACCTCTCCAGTTTTGTCGGACGCGAGAAGGAGCTTCAGGATTTGAAGCTCTATCTAGAGAACAAGCGCTTAGTGACCATCACCGGGCCAGGTGGAGTTGGCAAGACTCGCTTGGCGGCGGAGCTCGCACACAGGCTCGAAGGGCGTTACGCGGACGGCATTCGATTCGCTTCACTGGCATCGGCTCGCTCAGCGGAGTCCGTCGCATCTGCCATCGGCCGCACCGTCGGGCTAACGGATCTCGCCGAGAGCGATTCCAGGAAGTCTCTCGCAGCTCATCTGAGAAAGCAGAGCACGCTGCTGGTGCTGGACAATCTCGAACAGGCGCTCGAAGCCGGTCCCTTGATCGCCGACCTGCTCGAAGCGTGCCCGGGCTTGCGTGTATTGGCGACCAGCCGCTCCGCCCTTGGTGTTCGCGGTGAGCAGGTCTACCCAGCTCCGCCACTCGAGTTGCCCGAGCGCGGACCGGCCGAAGCGCCGGAGGTCCTGGCGACAAAATCCGCCATTGCTCTGTTCGTGGAGCGAGCCCGAGCCGTGCGGCCCGACTTTCGCCTCGACCGCACGACTGCCGGCGATGTCTCTGAGCTCTGCGTGCGTCTAGACGGGCTGCCGCTGGCCATTGAGCTCGCCGCCGCCCGCATCCGCCTGTTTTCGCCTAGGGCGCTCCGCGAGCGCCTAGGCGGCCGCCTCGATCTGCTCTCCGGCGGAGCAAGAGATCTGCCGGACCGTCACCGAGCGTTGCGGCAGGCCATCGCCTGGAGCTACGAGCTTCTACAGGAGGAGGCGCAGGCGCTGTTCCGCCGCCTCTCGGCCTTCGACGGCGGTGCAACCATCGAGGCGGCCCAGGCTGTCTGCGGCCACGACCTCGACTGTGAAGCGCGAGCCTACGAGTCGCTGGGAGTACTCACCGACCACTGCTTGGTGCGCTGCGAGGACGGTCGGGACAATGAGCCCCGCTTTTCGATGCTCGAGTCCATTCGGGCGTTCGGCCTGGAGAAGCTCGCCGAGCACCACGAAGACGCTGCGGTACGGCAAGCTCACGCGCGCTATTTCCTCGAGCTTGCCGAGCGTCTCGAACCCCTGCTCACTGGCGACGGTCAAGCGGAAGGTTTAAGCCAGCTTGATGCTGAACACGAGAATTTTCGAGCGGCGATGCAGTGGTCTTGGCAGAGCGGTGATGCCGAGACCGGCATTCGATTGGGCGCCGCTTTGTGGAGGTTTTGGATCAGCCGCGGCCACATGCACGAAGGCCGCCCCTTGCTGGCTTCGCTGTTGGACGGCAGCGGGGAGGAGATTCCCGCTGAGATCCGATCCAAGGCGCTCTATGGGCTCGGGACGCTCTGCCACTACCAAGGCGACCTCCGCACCGCCGCGGAGGCATTGGAAAGCTCGCTCGATGCTGCGCGCAAGACGGACCGGCCCGCTGCGATCGGCCGCAGCTTAGCGGGTCTAGGATGGGTGTTGTCGCTAACCGGAGACTTCGTGCGCAGCCAAGAGGTCTCCGAGCAAGCGCTCGAAGACTTTCGCAAAGACGCCGACCCACGTGGTGCGGCGCGCGCGCTGAACAACCTCGGCTGGCTGGCCAACTATACGGGGCGATACGCTGACGCGGTGCGCTTGCACGGTGAGAGCCTCACGTTGCGGCGAGAGGCCGGCGACGAGCGCGGCGCCGCATTCGCGCTCGTCAATCTGGCCTGGGCCGAGCGCTACCACGGCGACCTCGATCGTTCCGAAGCTTTACTCGACGAGGCGATGGAGGTCCTACGCCCGCTCGACGACCGTGCCTTGCTCGGTTGGGCGATCATCAATCGGGGCGAGCTTGCGCGCGAGCGCTTCGACCCTGGCGGCGCCGCGGAGATCTTGATGGAAGGCCTCTCGAAGTGGAACGGCGGCAGCCACCACACCATTCTTGCCTGGACGCACCATGCGCTCGGCTGCATCCTGCTGGAGTGGGGCGAACCCGAGCGCGGCGGCGAGCTGCTCGACGGAGCGCTGGACGCATGGCGGGCGCTCGGCTCGCCCTGGGGAGAAGCGCTGACGCTCTACGAACGCGGCTGCTGGCTGGCGGTGCGGCGTCGCGAGCGAGCGGCCGAACCGCTGAGCGAAAGCCTGCGCATTCGCGCGCGCCTGGGCGACCGCCTGGGGCTGGCGGAATGTTTCGAGTCGATTGCCCAAGCCACGCGCCCTCTGTCGGGCCCGGTGATGTGCACGGAGCTGATGGGGGCCGCCGCCCGCATCCGCGAGGAGTTGCAGGCGCCCCTGCCCGAACGCCGCCGCCGGCAGATGCGGCCCTGCATGGAAGCCGCCACGGAGCAGCTCGGGCAAGAAACCTTCGACGAAGGCCTGGCCGCGGGACGCGCGCTCAGCGAGCGACAGGCAGTGGAGCGCGCCCTAGCCGCGTGCCAGGCCGCCGTTGCACGTTGAGGCCGGATTTCGCCTTGCCAGACCGAGGGGAAACGGCGAGAATGACGGCATGGAAGTCGAAATGAAGATCCGTGGGCTGATGCTCGATCCGGTTACGCAACTACCGATCGTCATCCTGCGCGATCTCGACGGCAAGTCTGTCTTGCCGATCTGGGTGGGTGCGTACGAGGCGAACGCCATCGCTCTCGAGATCGAAAAAGTCACCACGCCGCGGCCGATGACACACGATCTGATCAAGAACGTGCTCATGGGCGCGGACATGCAAATGCGCAAAGTCGTCGTCAGCGAGCTCAAGGACGACACGTTTTACGCCGTCATCTGGCTCGAGAAAGACGGAGACATCGTCTCGATCGACTCACGGCCGAGCGATGCGCTGGCGCTGGCGCTGCGCATGGATTGCCCCATCTTCGTCGACGACGACGTGCTGAAATCCTCAAAGGTCAGCCAAGCTGTGAGCGACAAGGCCAACTCGGAAGAGCTGCGCCGCTGGCTCGAGAATTTGAGCGACGAGGACTTGGGCCAGTACAAGATGTAAGCCCGTCAGGGCGCAAATTCGACGATTTCGGTCATTTCACCGCCCGGCTCCACACGGACCTCGATCGTCTTCGGCGCGGGCGGCTGTTTTCCAAGCGGTTTGACTTGCACGGTATAGACGCCGGGCAGTACGAGAAGCGCCTTCGGGTTTGAGGTGGCGCTTGTGTACGTACGCCCGCCTTGGACGGGTTCTCCCTCCGCGGTGCGTGGGTCAACGATTGCGTCGAGCAAAGCTCCCCCAAGTGTCGCGCCGATCTTCATGGTTCCCGCGGCTGTTTCGAGCTCACGATCCGCACGCTCACCCGGTCGCACCTCCACGCCTTCGAAGACTTTGGCCACCTTGTTTGCGATCTTGAGCAGCTTGATCTCGACGTCATATACGCCAGGCGGAAGACGAAACACTTTCGGGTTCGAGGTGGCGCTGGTGTAGGTGCGCCCTCCCGCGGCCGCCTTCGTTTCGCCCTGACGCCGAACCGTCACCGTCGCGTCGGCCAGTTCGCCGTTGAGCGTGGTCTTGACTGCGATCTCGCCAGTGGAAAAGTCCGCCACCTTCTCGACCAGCTTCCCCGCCTCGACTACAACGTCATCGAAGCGGACTTCCGCCCCGCCTGTCACGCCGAGCGGCTTCACGACGACGTCGTAAGTTCCGGCCTGCAGCGCGAAGGTTCGCGGGTTCGTCAGCTCGGAGGTATACGTACGTCCGCCGACGTCCCGCATTCCGGACGCGGTCACGTTGACGACGGCGTCGTGCAGTTCGCCATCGACGACGGCTTTCACAGCGAGCGTCGCGTCGCCGGTCGGCCGCTCTTCTGCCATCGTCTGATCGAGCGCGGCAGAGAGCTCATCGGCATTCTCGGCCGGAATGTAAAGCCCGCCGCCAGCTTGAGCGGAACACTCGAGGGAGGAGACATTCTCCTTGCAACGTCGAAGCCGACGACGTGCAGTACGGAAGTCCATGCCGGCGGCCCTGGCGTCGCGTACCGCCGCGCACGGGTCGCCTCCGCAAGTCTCCAGACCGTCGGTCACAAGCACGATCGTCCCCGGCTTGCCGACCTTCGCCGATGAAGAGGCTGCCTGTTCGAACGCCTTTGTGATGGGCGTCATGCCGAGCGGGTTCAGTTGATCGACCTTGTCAGGAACCGCGGCGGGACCGCTACCGCCGGGGGCAACGAGCTCCTCAATGTCGTTGCAGTCGCCTTTCTGACGATGACCGTAGGCGACGAGACCGAGCCTGGCCTCAGTGGGAAGCTTGACGGTCAGGTCGCGGACTACCCGACGTGCAGCCTCGATCTTTGTCTCGCCGCCCACGCGGCCCCACATGGACCCGGAAGCATCCAAGATCAAGACCAAGTTGTCGGTCGAGGCGGCGCCGAGACAACACGAAACGCATAGGGAAATTGCAGCTAGGCGTGGAATCAATAACATGCGGGCTAGTAAAGCGAACCCGCCGCCAGGTGTCAACGATTCGTGATCCTTCAGCGTTCCGTTGCCGGCCGGCGCGCGATCAAAGCCATAGCCGCGGCCACGCCGGCGATGCCCGCCAGCCAGTAGAACACTTGGTCATACCCTTGGGCGATGTTGCCCGATTGGCGGGCCTGCTCGATGATTCCGGACAAGTACCCCGGCACGATGAACCCCGCCGCGCCCCAGGCTGTGAACAGCAGACCGTAGTTGGCACCGATGTTCTTCTGACCGAAGTAGTCCGCCGCTAGCGTAGGCATCACGGCCAGATAGCCGCCGTAGCAGAAGCCGACTAGACAGATGCCGATGAGCACGCGCCAAAAGTTCGCCGCGCCCGGCATCACGAGCGCGCAAACCAGCAGCGCAATCAAGCCCATGCCGAACAGGGCGCCTTGGCGGCCTAGCTTGTCCGAAACCACGCCCCAAGTCAGTCGGCCCACGCCGTTGAAAAGGGACATGACCCCAAGCGCCATGCCTCCGCTCATCGCCGCCGTGGAGCCCGCCAACTCACGAACCAGCGGCGCCGACTCGCCGATTGCGGTCAGGCCCACGGCCGAACCCATGAAGTAGGCCAGCCAAGCGACCCAGAACGATGACGTCGCCAGCATCTCGCCCGGCTGGTAGTCCTCGCGTCCCTTCTTCGCCCGCGGCGGCGTCCAGCCCGCCGGCAGCCAGCCTTGCGGAGGAACACGGAAGAATTGGGCGCTGCCGATCACGAGCACGTAAAACACCGCGGCCAAGATCAGGAACGTCCGCGGAATCGTCTCCGCATAACGCGACGGGTCCGAACCGATCAGCGCCTCGAGCAGCGGCGCAAAAATCAGCGAGCCGACGCCGAAGCCCATCACCGCCAGACCCACGACCAAACCACGCTTGTCAGGGAACCACTTCACGCAGGTTGCAATTGGCGTGACATAGGCAAAGCCCACGCCCAATCCGCCGACCAGTCCGTAGGAGACGTTCAGCCCGATCGGCGTGTCGCCGAAGAAGGCGGCAAGCAGGCAACCGGTGCCGAGCAGGAATCCGCCCACCCCGCCAACCAGCCTCGGCCCCACGCGATCCTGCCAGAATCCGGCCCCGATCATCGCCAGCGTGAAGAACAGGATCGACCAGCGGTAGGGCGCGATGGTCACCGTCTTGTCCCAACCGTAGAGCCTCGCTCAAGGGGCCTCGGAAGACGGACCAGGAATAGAGAATCCCCAGGCAGACTTGCATCAGGATCGCGGCGGCGGCGAGGTTCCAGCGGTTCGGGATGGCTGCAGACATGCGGCGTCAAGTATACGGAAAAAGGGCTCGCGAGCGTTGGCGCCCACGAGCCCTTTTCTAGAATCGATCGGAGTCGACGCTTACCAGCGGCGACCGCCGCCGCCGCCCGTGCGCTCCGGCCGGGGGCGCGCTTCGTTGACGTTGAGCGAGCGACCGTCGAGCATCGTGCCGTTGAGGCTGTCGATGGCGGTCTGCGCCTCGGTCGCGTCCGCCATTTCGACGAACCCAAAGCCGCGCGGCTGGCCGGTGTCACGATCCGTCACCAAGTGCACGGAATTGACATCGCCATAAGCGGTGAATGCTTCGCGGACGGTGTGTTCATCCGAATTGAAGCTGAGATTTCCGACAAAAAGTCGTTTCATTACTTTTCCTCCTGTAAGGAACCTGGAATGCGAGCGAGGGGCAGAGCGGACAGGAGGATCAGTACGAGAGATCGAACGAGTCAGCGTGGTCCTAGCGGCGTTACAAGTTTACACGTCCATACTAACAGAAAATCACGGCAGAGCCAACCAAATCGCCTGGGCCTAGCGAGCAAGAAATGGTGAATAAAGTTCCAACGCGAGTCGATTCTTCCGCCCCTGAGGGGTTACAGCCGTGCGCAAGCAGCCGAGTAAGCCTCCCGGTTCCCGCCACTTCCGTTGAAAACGCAACGAATGGCGCCTGCATTGCATCGACGCTGCAGCAATGAGACTCGCGATGATTCTCGCCTGCTTGGCGGCAGCCCCTTGCTGCAAGCGCAAGAGGCCAACCCACTTCAGCACCTGCCCTCAGGGCGTGATGCTTCGAAGGACACTTCCCCCTTTACAAGGTCAACGTCGTGGCCCGGTCCACACAGGCCGTCAACTACGGGCATCGCGCGGTGCCGACCAAGATCGACTTCGCCGGCACCGTGCTGCGCCCACAAGCCGACGGGCACGCAAGAATCCAAGCCGAGCGCGGCGTGGTCGAGGTGACCGCGAAGCTCGACGACCTCGGCGACCCGCAGGCATTCGGGCGCCAGTACTTGACCTACGTGCTGTGGGCAATCACGCCGGACGGCCGCGCGCAGAACCTTGGCGAGCTGATCACCAACCCAGGCTACGACGCCAAGATCGAGACCGCGACCCAACTACAAACCTTCGCGCTCATCGTCACCGCAGAACCCTACTACGCCGTGACGCATCCCAGCGATGTCGTCGTGATGGAGAATGTCATCCGGCCTGACACCGCCGGCCGGATTCAGACCGTCGATGCCAAGTACGAGTTGCTCAAGCGCGGGGAATACACCTTCGACCGTGAAGCCGCCGTCGAGCGAGAGGAGCGCCCTGGGCGCAAGGTTTCTCAACGAGAGTACGAGTCCTTGGTTGAGCTCTATCAAGCGCGCAACGCTGTACAGCTCGCCGCTGCGAATGGCGCGGAGACGCATGCCAGCGACACACTCGCTCGGGCCCGCGAGCAGCTCGCCAACGCCGAACGCGCCTACGAAAGCTCGCCAAAGAGCCGCTCTGTGGTTACCCTCGCGCGCGAAGCCACGCAAACGGCGGAAGATGCAAGACTGATTGCGGCGCGGAAGAAGTAAGGGATTAGATCCCAAACGCCCGCAGATCCTCGCGCGTCGAGCATTCGCTCGCGCGCGGCGCGCCAAACGGAAAGTCCTCTTTCTGGAACGCCCGCGCCTGAGCGGCCTGTTCTTCTAAGACATGCTCGCGGCTCGGGAATTCCACGAGCTCCGCTTCCATCCACTTCGGCTCGATTCGGCCGGCTATATCGGCGCCGTCGATATAAGAGTCCGCGTGCTCGAGCATTACCCAGACAGCCGGCAAGATCTGGCCCCAGAAAGCCGCGCGGCCCTTGTCCATCTCAGCAAGCGTGAGCGAGAGCGCACAATCGATGCGGGCATGAATGAGCTCAGCCGGAACGCATTGGTCGTAGTCTGGACGCCCGCAATACCAGGCTTCGTGCCAAACGTAGGCGGCGCGACATCCGTCGGGCCGGTAAGGGTGGACTCCGCAGTTGTGCTTGTCGAGGAACACGCACGAGCCAAGGTCGAGCAGGGCGTCGAGCGCTTGCTCAGGCGGCGCGGGCAAGGCACGCGCAAGAGCCGCCATGCGGCCGGCGATCGCGTCGCGGACGTCCTTGAAGTCCGACCGCTCCCGCAAGCCTTCCACCAACCGCAAAGCTTCGGCGGACGTCATCACCACCGTCATGCGACGGCAACAGCGGTCGCAGCCTGGCCCGGCAACTGGGATGCCCCAACGTCGGCTCCAGCCTTCGAGCAATGCTTCAATGCGAACGTCGAGAGGGGACTTCAACGGATGAGCACGATCTCGGCCAGATCGCGATCCAGGTGGACGCAATACTGACCGTCCTTGGGATGCACCCACATGCCCTTCTCCGCGCCCACGTAGCCGGAAACTCGCCCGGGTTGCTGTAGACGGTTCCGCCCTCGTCCACCACCTCGGGGCTCAGCGGTCCCATGTGGATGTGGGCGTGGCACTGTGTCCGGAAGAAGTAGCTGTTGTGCGCGAGCCCCCAGCGCTCGCCGAAAAGCTCGCGGGCACGGGCGATGGCAGCGGTCCAAACGCGCTCACGCTGCTCGGGCGGCATCTCGCCCACGGCCTGTAAGCCGCCGTCGTGGGCTTTGGGTAGCGCCAAATAGCGATTCGGCTTGGCGGGGTTGATGTCCTTGAGGAAATAGACGTCGTCCGTCTGATCCTCGGCGGTGCGGCAAAGCGAACAGACGCGCGCGCTCATCGTCGCTGCCGGGTCGGCGTGGTCGCATGGGCAACCCACCACGGGCAGCGGCGGATTCGCCGACATCATGAAGCCGCCGAGCAGGAAAATCGCCAGCGCACCGATCCGCGCAATCACGAGTTTTATTTTAGAAGACCGGCGTGGGGCATCTTTGAGTCGGCTTTTGCGCCGGGAGTGCCTTCGGCCGGTGGCTCGGGCGGCGGGAAGTTGGCGAGCTTGGATTTTTCCGCGTCCGGCATCGCCTCATACGCCCGGTTCAGAGAGCCAAGCGAAATCGCCCCACGCTCTTGCAAGGCCGCCGTATGCATCGTCTGCAAAGCTTGGCCATATTCGGAGCCCACCGAGAACATCGGCGCTTCGCCGAAAACAAAAACCTTAAACGCATCGGTCACGCGCTCGGCCCAATTGCGCGCCAGCCACTTGGGATCGGTCTGCCCGCTGAGCGTCACATCGCCCTGGGTGAGTTGGATGAGCACGCGGCGACCGGTTCCGTCCGGATTGTCCTGCACAATCGCGGGCAACTCCGAGGAATCCACGTCCAGGGTGACCACGCGGCCGGGTTCGTCGACGAGATCCTGCACCGCTCCTTCAAGCGCAGCCACCACTTCCTTCGCCCTGGCGGCGCTGCCGCCCTGCATCGGGTCGTCAATCTGGAACACCGAGACTTGATTGACCTTGATGGCGATCGGCACGCCCTCAGTCAGCCCCTGGTTGGGTAGCAACTCGTAGGTAATCTCAGGCGGCGGCAACTCGACGTTGATGCTTCCGCGCTCGAGGTAGAGGATCAACCCCATCACACCTAGGAACAGCAAGAACGCAGCTAAGAAAACCGGCTGCTTCAGCGTCTCCTTGAGGCTCTTACCCTTGGCGCGTTCGCCAAAGGCAAGCTCTTCAGGCGCTTGGAAGCCCTCGGAAACAGCAGCATGGGAGGTATCTGGTGAGCTCATCGAACGGTCCCGACTCGAATTGTAGCGCGGCGCGCAAGCCGCCTCGGCCGCAAGTTTCGCGGCGTTCTGATGGGTGAGACGCGCCCGCGCCGGTTCGCGTTGCCTCCCTTCGCAAAGCCTAGCTCAGGTTTCCGGCATAAGCTCGGGTGCGGGAAACCTCTTAGGCCAACGTAGGCAAAAGTCGCCCGGTAGATCGTAGCGAAACCCGGTAGTAGGACTCCCAGTTGAAGGCCATAATCGGCCTTGTACAGAGAGGCGTCGCCTTCGTGCGGCGGGGTATACATTGCTTTCGCACAACCCATCATTTGGCGCCGGGACTGCTGTGGCGCCGGACGTCATTCTTCTAAAACGCGCTGTCTTGGCGTTTCGCTCCGGGGACAAGCAGACCGCTCGCGATTTGCTGACCGAGGCGGCGGGGCACAACCCCGAGAACGAATTGGTGTGGTTGTGGCGCGCATCGGCGGCGAGGACGCGCGGAGAGGCCTTCGAGGCGGTTTCACGGGTTCTCGACATCAATCCGGAGAACGAGAAAGCGCTCAAGTGGATCGAGAAGCTACGTCCGATCAACGGCGCAACGCAGACCGAGCAAAACCACGTTCACAGCTCGAACGGCTCACACGCGCTTGTCCAAGAGAGCGAGAAGGACGAGTCAGCGGATGTTGAGGAAGCAGCGCACGCGCCCGAGCAGAGCGAGGAACAGATCGAGGCCGAAACTGACCGAGCGGGCGACGAAGAGCGCATTGAAGCGCACCCGGAGACCGAGTCTGTCGAGGAAACAGCGCCCGTTCAGCGAGAAGAAGAGGCTCCGGAAGAGACGGCCACGGCCGTCGAGGAGCGCGAAGATGAATCCGAACCCGTCCGAGAGGAAGCCGAAGACCGTCTGGCCGCCCTCGAAGCCGATCTGGGTCTCAGCGGAGAACGTCTAAGCAGGGACAACGCGCGCGACAACCGCCACATCGAGGGCTACGGCTGGGGCTTGGCCGCAGAGGAAAGGGCGGAAGTCCCCTCCGGTGAGGACGACTCGGACAATGACGTTTGGGGCCGTCTGACGCAAGCCATCGAGGAAGCGCAGCAGGAAGAACAAGACGATGAGCAGGAGTCGAACCAAGACCCGCTCGTCGCGCTGCTCGACGATCGACAACGTACCGCAATTGCCGACGAGCAGGAAGAAGAGGAGCAGGAAGAAGAGGAGTCCGCCGTCACGGAGGAGCTCGAAACAGAGGCGGCCAGCGCCCCCGAACGCCCCGCACCCGTCGGCAAACCACGTCCCCAAGAGCGAGACGAAGAGGACGTCTGGGCCTCACTCGGAATGGCGGGCATGGGCGAGCACTCGGACGACGAAGAGCCGCAACCTCTGGCCAAAGCCGCAGCAGCAGGCGCAGACGAGGATCTCGAGGTTGGCATGGCCGATGTCTCCGAAGCGGTGCAAGCGGCTGCCACCAAATCGGCGGAGCCGGCTACGCCGGATTACATTGCGCCCGACGACGAGGATGAAGAGGAAACGGCCTGCTTCATCTGCGAGAAGTATGCCCAACCGCAGGAAGGGTTCTGTTCTGCGTGCCGCGCCATCGTCGACCTGAAACTACTCGACTCGGCGCCACGCCACGAAGGCGCCGACCGAGCACAGCTCATCGCCGCGCTGGATCGAGTACGCGAGAAGATCGCCGACGACCCGTCTCCGAAGCACTACGTGCGTGCTGCGCTGGTGTGCCTCAACCTGCGCCAATCGCAGCAGGCGCTCGGCTATCTGCGCGAGGCCTGCCGCCTGCGTCCGCACGATCACCAACTCGTCGGCTACTACGACAAGCTGGAGAAACGTCCGCTGATCCTCGCCGTGGACGACAGCAAGACGGTCCAAAAGATGATCTCGACCGTCCTCGAGAAAGAGTCTTACCGCGTACTCCAGGCCGAGGACGGCCTTAGCGCGCTGGCCAAGCTCGACGAGGAGATGCCGGCGCTGATCCTGCTCGACATCACTATGCCGCGCATGGACGGCTACCAGGTGTGCAAAGTCATCACAGGCAATGACGCCACCAAGCACATCCCCGTCATCATGCTCTCGGGTAAGGATGGCTTTTTCGACAAGGTGCGCGGCAAGATGGTCGGAGCCTCAAACTACATCACCAAGCCGTTTGACCCGAACGAGCTGACCAAGACGATCGGCAAGTTCTTGAAGAAGAACTAACGGCGCTCCAGTACGCGGGGAACGCACGGAATCCGCCGAACCTTCTATGATGCAGGGCGATGGAGGCGCAACCGTTTCGCGCTCTGACGCTCGCCAAAGCCTATGACGCCATCGGCCGTGTACCGGCCTGCGTCGTGCTCGAGAATATCCGCAGTCTCTACAACGTAGGCTCGTTTTTCCGCACCGGAGACGCCGCCGGCCTCGAAAAGCTGTACCTGAGCGGCTACACCGGCTTCCCGCCGCATCGCGGAATCGCAAAGGTCGCTTTGGGCGCGGAAGACTCCCTGCCCTGGGAGCGCGCCGAGGACCCGGTCGCTTTAGTCGACAATCTGCGGGCGCAAGGCCGCCAGATCGCCGTGCTCGAAACGGTTCCGCGCGCAGTTGACCTCTACGACTGGAATCCAGAGTTCCCGCTCGCCGTCGTGTTTGGCAACGAGGTAGAGGGCGTCACGCCGGCGCTGTCCGAGCTCGCCGACATCCACGTACGCATCCCGATGCTAGGCGCCAAACAATCCCTCAATGTTGCCGTTGCGGGCGGCGTCGTGGTTTTCGAACTGCTGCGCAAGTACCGCGCGTTGCACGAGTGCGCGTCCCGGCTGGCGGGCTGAAATCCCCCTCGCAATGCGCATTGCTCTCGATTCGACTCCGCTGATCGAGCCCTACGGCGGTATTCCCTGCTATGTCACCGAACTGGCTCTAGCGCTGGCCGAGCTCTTGCCCGATGACGAAATTCACCTGCTGAGCGACCAGGAAGAGTTGTACCTCGACGAACGCCTGCTGGCACAGGCCAACGTACACACCGAACCCGCGGCGGGCCCTCGATTCGGCGGGAAGTGGTGGAGTTTGGCGCTGCCGCTCGAGCTGCGCCGACGCCGCATCGACGTGTTCCACGGCACAAACTTCGAAGTCCCTTACTGGTCGTTCGCCCCCAGCGTGGTCACGCTGCACGATCTGTCGCCCTGGCATGATCCGCCAGTCAGGCCCCGGGGCTCGGAGCACGTGCGCAAGCGCGCGCCCGGCTCGCTCGAAAGGTCCCGGCTGGTGCTGACTCCCACCGAAGCCATCCGCACGGAAGCATGCGCGAAGTTTGGGCTCGATCCGGCGAAGGTCATCGCGATACCTCACGGCGTGAAGGACAGCGCCCCTGACGCCCATCAAGCAAGCGCCGCAGAGATTGAGAGCCGCCTCGACGAACTCGGCGTCCAACCGCCGTTTGTGCTTTACCTCGGGGCCGCCGGGGAGCGCAAGAATTTGAGAACAGCGCTGGCAGGATGGCTCCTGGCGCGCGGCGAGGCGCCCAACCTCGGCCTAGTGCTGGCAGGTCCCGGTACGGAAGCCTTTCGAGGCGGCGACGACGGCCTTACGGCTCTTGGGCCTGTACCGCAACGGGACGCGCGGGCGCTGCTGGCAGCCGCTTCGGCGTTCGTCTATCCTAGTTATTACGAAGGATTTGGGCTACCCGTCGTCGAAGCGATGCGCGCCGGCGCGCCCGTAGTGGTCTCGTGTGATCCCGCCCTGCTCGAGACCGTTGGAGACGCCGCTCTCACGGCCGACGCGGAATCCCCCGAGCAATGGCGTCAGGCGATTCTCGAAATCGTTTCCAAGCCCGAGTTGGCGGCGGAGTTGCGCAAACGGGGGCTTGCGCGCGCCTCTCATTTCCACTGGCGCAGCACTGCGGAGCAGACGCGCGCGGCGTATGAAAGGGCGATCCGGAGAAGCTGAGGACGTACTCTTCCTCTCACCCGAGGCCCCGTTCCCGTTGGCGGGCGGCGGCGCCATGCGCTCGGCTGGGCTGCTGCGGTATTTGGCAGATCGCTACACGGTAGACTTCCTGGGATTTGCGGTAGAAGGCGGCGGCGATCCAAGCGCTTCCTTGCCCGATGGCTTGGTCCGTCAAGCGGACACGGTATGGCTTCCGCGCCACGGGGTGAGTCTTGGAGAACGGATCGTGCGCAACACCAGCCGTGTCATTCGCGGCCGGCTGCCGCTGATGGACCGGTTCTCCGACCCGATCGCCGCGGCCCAAGCCCAAAACATTTTGCAGGGCCGACGGTATCGCCTGGCCGTCATCGAGCATTTCTGGTGCGCAGACTACCTGCAGATGGTGCGCGAGGCGGCCGACTTAGTGGTCCTCGATCTGCACAACGTCGAATCAGCTTTGCACGCCGGATGCGCGCAGACCGAGCCCTGGCCACAGCGCGTGGGACACCGCTTCTTCCACCGCCGAGCCGAGCAGCTCGAGCGCCGAATGTTCGCTCAGTTCGACCTGGTATTGGCGACCTCGCGGACCGACGCGGCCCGGGTCCGAGCGCTCTCTCCAGGCGTGCTGGTGAGCGTGATGCCCAACTCGATCCCACTGCGCGAGGTCCCCGACGTGCCCGAGAGCGAGGTGATCGCATTCTCCGGAAATCTCGAGTACCACCCGAACGTGAGCGCAGTGCGTTTTTTTGCCACACAGGTGTGGCCGGGAATCCGGAGGACACACAATTCCCTCGTATGGCGTCTCATTGGGAAAAATCCACACGCCGTGCAAGATGTAGTCGGCGCAGACCCGAGGATCGAGCTGAGCGGAGAAGTTTCCGACGCTCTGCCGGAGATCGCCAAGGCGAAGGTTGTGGTGGTTCCGCTGCTGGCAGGCAGCGGAACCCGAGTTAAGATTGTGGAAGCATGGGCGGCTGCCCGGCCGGTGATTTCAACGCCGATCGGGGCTGAGGGATTGCCCATTGTGGATGGTGAAAACATCGTTCTGGCCGAAACGCCGGAAAATTGGATGAAACAGGTACTGCAATTGCTTGAGGATGAGCGGAGCCGCACAAACTTGGGCGCCGCGGGACGGGTAACTTTTGAGCGCGAGTTGTGTTGGCCTGCCACTTGGAAGGCCCTCGACGCGGTGATTCCGCCGCTGGCAGCCTCCAGCCGCGCCGTCGCAATTTGAAGATTGTCGGGAGATTTTGGAGTCGTCATTGTCAAAGATCCGGGTAGCAGTGGATGCGCACGCCATCGGACGCCGGCAGACCGGCAACGAGGTCTACATTCGCAGCCTCGTGCGCCGCTACCCGCGCCTGGCGCCCGAGATCCGCTTCGTCGGCTACACCTGTTGTGAAGAGGGCGACCGCTGGCTGCCGGATTCGTTTGAGCGCCGCCGGGTGGCGAGCAACCCATTCGTACGCCTAGGCCGCGACTTGGCGTCGAAGGCGAAACAAGACCGGGCGGACTTGCTGCATGTGCAGTACACTGCGCCTCTCAACGCACCCGTGCCGGTCGTGGTCACCATTCACGACGTCAGCTACATCGAGCATCCCGAATACCTGCCCTGGCCGCGCGCTCAACAGCTGCGGTGGAGCGTACGCCGGACGGTGGCGTCGGCCGCGAAAGTCATTACGATCAGCGAGTTTTCCCGCCAGGCGATCGCCAAGGCTTACGATCTGGACCCGGCGGCGATCGCCGTGACACCGTTGGCCTCACAGGAATGCTTCCGTCCGGTCAACCGCGAGACGGCGCGCCGCCGCGTGGCCGAGAAGCTGGGATTCCCCCAACCGTTCATCCTCAACGTGGGGGATTTGCACCCACGCAAGAACCAGATTGGCCTGGTCCACGCCTTTCGCGCCCTACTCAACGCCCACCCGGAGCTGCCGCACATGCTCCTGATGGTGGGCAAGCACACCTGGTTCGCCCCAAAGGTCATCGAGGAGGTCCGCAGGCAAGGCTTGGAAGACCGCGTCGTGTTCACGCGCTTCGTCGACGACGACTTGCTGGCGACGATTTACAACGCCGCCGATCTGTTCGTCTTTCCGTCCCACTATGAGGGCTTTGGACTGCCGGCGATCGAGGCGATGGCGTGTGGACGGCCGGTCGTCTGCTCGGACGCCACGGCGCTGCCCGAGGTGGTGGACGGGGCCGCTATCCTGTTCCGGCCCGATTCGATCGAGGAGCAGATGCGAGCCATGCGCGACGTACTGCTCGATCAGGAACTTGCGCGGCGTTTGGAGAAGAAGAGCCTGCAGCGCGCAAAATATTTCGATTGGCGTGAGACCGCCCTACGCACGCTCGACGTCTACTATGAGGTAGCAGCGGCCGGCGCGAAGCGGCCGGCGCAGCAGAAGGAGCTGGTCGCGCGTTGAAAAAGCTGATTGTTACGTTTGCGTTGCTGGCTTTGCCCGCGGCGCTCAAGCCCGCCACGGCAGAAACGCCGGCGCCGACCCCATTCAAACCTGGGGAACGCCTGCGCTACGAAGTCGTTTGGCCGAGCGGCCTGAGCCTGGGCGAGGCCGAGTTCGTAGCGAACACTGAGCAAGGCGGCTGGAAGTTCGGTTTTTCTCTGGCAGCGAGTCTGCCCAACTTCGAGATCAAGGACCAATACACGTCCGAGACCGACTTCAATCTCTGCTCCAAGACGTTCCACAAACAATTCCGCCATGGGTCGAAGCAAACCGACGAGACCGTCACCTTCGACCAGGACGCCCACCGCGCCCAGCGCACCACCGCGGCCGGGGGCGGCGAGAGCTCGTTCGACGTTCCGCCGTGCGGCCGTGACGGGCTGGCGTTCCTGTATTTCCTACGCCAAGACCTGGCCCGCGGCCGCATCTCACCTCCGGACGACATCAATTTCGGCGGTCAGTACATGATCACGGTCACCTATGCCGAGAGTCGTCCGATCATGGTGGCCGGCGCCCCGCGCGAAGCCGACCGCATCCTGGTCGACATCCTGGGCGAGAAGGCGCAACACAGCTTCGAGATCTTCTTCTCCAAGGACGAGGCGCGCACGCCGCTCGCCGTAAACGTCCCCTTTGAGCTCGGTACGTTCTCGCTCCGTCTGGTCGAATGAAGCTCGCCGTCTTTACGCCGCTGAACCCGGCACGGTCGGGGATTTCCGACTATTCCGAGTCCTTGCTGCCCGAGATGGCCAAGCATCTCGAGTTGACGGTTTTCATCGACGATGGCTACGAGGCGAATGGCTTTCCGCCTGGGGTCGACATCGCAATTCGCAATCACCGCGAATACCGCCCCGAGGACTTTGACGAGACGCTCTACCAGTTCGGGAACAACCCTTTTCACGTCTACGTCTACGACGCTCTGCTGCGCCATCCCGGCGTGATCCTGCTGCACGAGTCGAACCTGCACCACCTGCTGGCCGACGCGACCATCAAGCGCGGCGACTGGGACGGTTACATGCGAGAGGTCGCCTACGATGGCGGCCCCGCAGCGCTGGCCTTTGCAGAGCGTGTGCGCAAGCTCGAGATCGGCCCGGACTACGAAGGCGTGGCAATGAACCGCCGCGTGATCGAGGCGGCGAAGGCCGTGATCGTCCACTCGGACTACATGGTCGGCGAAGTGCGCAAGGTGCGCGAGGACGCCATCGTGGAGCGTATTCCACACGGCGCGTGGATCCCCGAACCCAACCGCAACCAGTACCGGGCCAAGCTCGGTCTCGACGATGAAGCGGTCCTAATCGGCATTTTCGGCTTCCTCAAGCCCTACAAGCGCATCAAGCAGTCGCTCGAAGCCATGCGCCGGCTGGTGCGCGTGGAGCCGCGTGCGCGGATGATCCTAGTCGGTGAAGAGCACCCCGACTTGCCCGTCCGCCGGATGGTGGCGGACATGGGCCTGGGAGAGTCCGTGCGGGTGCTCGGCTACACGCCCATCGAAGACTTCGTACAGTACCTTGGCGCCTGCGACATCTGCCTGAACCAGCGCTACCCCACAGTGGGTGAGACCTCCGGCACGCTGCTGCGCGCGCTGGGGCTGGGCCGGGCGGTTATCGTCAGCGAGATTGGCGCATTCGCTGACCTGCCGGACGAGGTTTGCCTGAAGGTTCCGGTGGGTGCGGGCGAAGTCGACGTGCTGTTCGAGTACCTGAACCTGCTCGTCTCGCGCCCGGACGCACGGCGCGCCATGGGTGAGCGGGCCCGTCACTACGTTGCCGTCGAGTGCTCGTGGGGGACGGTGGGCAAGCGCTTCGCCGAGTTCTTACGCGACGTCCACGAGGGACGAGCGCGCGCCGTGAAGCAGGAGGCGGTCGCAGCCCCGGCCCGACGCCGAGGAACCCGCCGTTGAAGAAGCGCAGCCCCAAGAACCCTCCCCGAGGCGGCCGCGGCGGAGGAGATCCGCTCCTGGGTCGCCGACCGCCCCACGACGCCTCCTACGTCGAGACGCACCTGACGCGCCTGGTCAAGACGCTCGACCTGACGCCGCCGGGGCGCAATGGCGACGCCGCGCTCGAGATGGGCGCTTACCTCCACGTCACGCCCGTGATCGCCAAGCGGCTGGGCTACAGCGAGGTCCGCGGCTGCTACCTTGGGCCGGTCGGCGAGGTCAACCGTCGCACCGTGCGCTCCTCCAGCGGCGACAGCTTCACTTGCGAGATCGACCTGTTCGACGCGGAAAAGGACGCCTACCCTTACCCCGACGGCCGCTTCGCCACGGTCCTCTGCTGCGAACTGCTCGAGCATCTCTATGAAGACCCGATGCACCTGATGGCGGAGGTGAACCGCATCCTGCGGACAGGTGGGCACTTGGTGCTCTCGACGCCGAACGTCTGTAGCCTGCGCGCCGTCTCCGCCACGTTGCTCAACTACCATCCCGGGCTGTTTCATCATTACGTGAAGCCGGACGAGAACGGCGAGCGAGATCCGCGGCACGCCCGAGAGTACGCACCGCGCGATGTACAGGCGCTGTTCGAAGCAGCCGGGTTCGAAGTGGTGCGGCTCGAGACGGGCCCTTACCTCGAGCGCCGCTCGCTCGAATACGAATGGGTGCGCCACTTGCTCGCGCGGTACGAGTTGCCGCAAGATTTGCGTGAGGACTCGATCTTCTGCGTCGGACGCAAGACGGGTCCTGTTCGGGAGCGCTACCCGGCGGCCCTCTACGCCGGCGGAGCCGGTTGATGCAGATCCAGTACCGCAACGTCGACGTCGCCCTGGATGAGCGCACGCTGCACATCCACGCGCGGCTGGACAACTTGAGCGACCAGGACTGGACCAACGGCGAAGTCCTGAGTTGGCAGATTTACGACGCTGAAACCGACGCCTTGCTCGAAGACGGGCCGCGGCAAGCGCTGTTCTTGCCCGCCGCGCAAGCCGCCGAAGCCGCCGTCCGCATCCAACTGCCTGCCGACGACGGCGCGTACCGCGTCTTCATCTCGCCACTGAACGAGGACGCGGGCTGGTTCTACGAAAAGGGCGAGCCCTTCGTGCTGATCGAAGCGCAGGTGACCGAAGGCGCGACCAACGTCACACGGTGCGGCGTCTCGACCAAGGACAATCTCGACAAACGCCGCGCCGGGCGAGCATTGTGGCGTGCTCTGACATATCCCTTCGCAAGCATCAGCAAGAACAGCTCGCTGATCCGCTCGATGGTACGGCGCGACATTGCGGGGCGCTACGCGGGCTCGTTCGCCGGTGCGTTTTGGACGATCATTCATCCGCTGATGATGATGCTCACCTACTGGTTCGTCTTCGGGGTGGTGCTGCGCACGCGCTTCGGCGAGGACGGCCGCTCGAGCAACTTCGTGCTGTACTTTCTCGCGGGCATGCTGCCGTGGCTCGCGTTCTCCGACGCGGCCGGCCGCGCACCGACGGTAGTTTGGGAACACGCCAATTTCGTCAAGAAGGTGGTCTTTCCGCTTGAGATTCTGCCGGTCAATCTGACGGCGGCGGGGTTGTTCAGCGAAGTGTTCGGCGTGGCGATCTTCATCCTAGGCATGATCGGCTTTGGGCATTGGCCGACTGCTTCGGCGCTGTGGCTGCCGGCGTTGCTCGTGCCGCAAGTGCTGTTTACGCTGGGCGTGAGTTGGATTCTGGCCGCGATGGGCGTGTTCTTCCGCGACCTGGGCCAGTTCATCGGATTTCTGTTGACGGTTTGGTTCTTCACCACGCCGATCTGCTACCCCGAGGCCGCCCTGCCGGAGAACTACCGCTGGGTGTTCGAGATCAACCCGATGTATGTGCTCGTGCGCGGCTACCGCGCCGTGCTGCTCGAAGGCACGGCGCCGGAGACTGTCCCGCTCATCGCGCTGACCGCCGTTTCGCTCGCGCTATTCTTCGTGGGCTACGGTTGGTTCTATAAGCTGAAGAAGCAATTCGCGGATTTGGTTTGAGGCCGTTGCTAGCCGCCCAGAACATTTCGAAGCGCTACAAGCTGTACGCGAAGCCATCGGACCGGATTCGCGAGGCGTTGCCGTTTGCGCAGCCCAAGCACGAGGATTTTTGGGCGTTGCGCGACGTCAACCTGGAGGTCGGCCGGGGCGAAACGCTGGGGATCGTGGGGCCGAACGGCGGCGGCAAATCGACGCTGTTGCAGATCCTGTGCGGCATCCTCGAGCCCACGACGGGCCGCGTGGTGCGCAAGGGTCGAGTGGCGGCGCTGCTCGAGCTCGGCGCGGGCTTTAATCCGGAGTTTTCGGGCCGCGAGAACATCTACCTCAACGGCGAGATCATGGGCCGTACTCGCGCCCAAACGGACGCCGCGATGGAGTCGATCGAACGCTTCGCCGGCATCGGCCCGTTCCTCGAACGGCCCGTCAAGACCTACTCGAGCGGCATGCACGTGCGGCTGGCCTTTGCGGCGGCGATCCACGTGGAGCCGGACATCCTGATCGTCGACGAGGCGCTCGCGGTGGGCGACGCGGTGTTCGCCAACCGCTGCGTGCGCAAATTCCAGGAGTTGCAGGAGTCGGGCGTAACGATTGTCTTTGTTTCGCACGACCTGGGGTTGGTGAAGCAGGTCTGCAACCGCGCGATCTACATCCAGGACGGGCGCGTACAGGCCGAAGGCGAGCCGGCGAACGTGATCAACCGTTACGTGGGCGCTGTGCTCGAAAAGCAGCGCGCCTGGGCCGCGGAGGCGCCTCAGGAGAAAACCAACGGCCTCGCTCCGAGCAATCGCCACGGCGACCGCATCGGCGAAGTGATGGACGTGGAACTGCTGGACGCCGAGGGCAAACCAACGCGGGCATTGATGTCGGGCGATCGCGTCACCGTGCGCATCCGGTCACACTTCCACGGCGAGCAGCCCGAGCCGATGGTCGGCATCCTGATTCGGACGCGCACGGGACTTGAAGTCTTCGGCACGAACACGAAGGTCGAAGAGACTCCCCTGCCCCCCTGCGCCGCCGGAGACACGGTGGAAGTCGAGTTCCGCTTCGAATGCCGCCTGACGCCGCAGGAGTATACGCTCACGGTCGCGACGCAGCATCCGTCAGGGCACAGCCACGACTGGTTGGATGACGCGATTGCGTTCCGCGTGCTGGACGCGAAGGCTCGCGCGGGCGTGGCGAATTTGGAGACCACGGTCGCGATACGCAA
This sequence comes from Bryobacterales bacterium, assembly GCA_041394905.1. Taxonomy (GTDB): domain Bacteria; phylum Acidobacteriota; class Terriglobia; order Bryobacterales; family UBA6623; genus RI-231. The sequence continues at coordinate 133,072 of JAWKHJ010000005.1, forward strand.
GACGGAGCCTCAACCGCAAGGTTGAGGTCGCCTGCTCGGCCTAAGCCCAGCAGGCGCACGGACCGCAGCCTCGCGGCCGCGGCTCTGTTGTGAATCTGGGGTCCCACTACCCGTCTCGGTCCGCATAGTCGACAAGGACCAGTCGAACCGGATCCGTCAACGCCTTAGGCCGATGCGGCTCCGCGCTTCCCGGCGGGATCAGGATCGCGTCACCCGCCTTGTAGCGCACGACGCGGTCTTCGAACTCAATCTCGAGCTCGCCCTCGACGACGCAACCGGCATGACCGACTTCGCACCATTCTGGATGCTCGGCGGTCGAAAGCATTTCCACCAAGCGCAGATGAACCCCGTCCTCGCTCAGGCGCTTGACGCGAACGCCGGGCACGGCGGCCTCCCATCCCTCTTGGTTTTGGAAAGAAATGGCGCTTTTCACTCCAGGAACACCCTTGCGCACACCATACCGCGCCTAGAAGCCCTCGCAGGACATCGGTAAACTACCTTTATGCGCATCCTCGCCGTGATCGCCTTGTTGTCCGCCGCGCTCTCTTGTTCGACAGGCGAAGCGATTACCTTTCACGACGTGAAGTCGCAGACGCTCCAGTTCATCGAGTGGGATAAGCAGATCCAACTCACGCCGCAGCAGGAAGCAGTCAAGAAAGCCGCGCTCGAGGCTCTGCCTGCGCCCTGCTGCAGCGACAACTCGGCGTACACCTGCTGTTGCCCCTGCAACCTTTCGCGCTCGACTTGGGGATTGAGCAAGTGGCTGATCACAGAGAAGGGCTACTCCGCCTTGCAGGTAAAGGACAAAGCCGCCCAGTGGATCGCCTACATTCAGCCCAACGGATCGAGCGGCAAAGCCTGCTACACCGGCGGCTGTTCGCGGCCCTTTGCCAAGGACGGCTGCGGGGGCATGAATCCGAACGCCGTCCAGTTCGAGTAGCGGCTAATCCCCTGTCCCCGGTCCCTTCGTGTGGTCCAGCTTCCACTGGATCTGCCGCAGCATGCCTTGCAGCAATAGCGCGTCTTTCGGCGCGAGGCGCAGACGCGTGACCCAGCGCCGGATCTTGCGGCCTTGGGCCTCCTCACTTCCTTCGAAAAGGAACCCGGACTCGCGCAGGATCGGCATCAAGATGCCGAAAATGCGGTCACGGTCCTCCGCCGAGGCCGACGCAGGGGTCTTGAGGGCGGCGACCGGCGCAGAGCGGCGTGCGATTTCGTAGCAGCACACCGCCACGGCCTGCCCGAGGTTCATGGAAGGACACTCCGGCGCCGTCGGAATCGTGAAAATCCAGTCGCAAAACGAGAGGTCTTCGCGCGATAGGCCAAACTTCTCGGAACCGAAGACCAGCGCCGCCTTGCGGTCTTCCAGGTGCGTGCGCAGGGCGGCGGCCGCCGCCGGCGCCTCTTTTCGCACGATTTCGGTGTTCCGCCCGGTCAGCGCGGATGTTGCGACCACGAGCGAGCAGTCGCCGTAGGCTTCGGCCGGATCCTTGGTCACCCGGGCGTTCGCCAGGACCTCCGCCGCGCCCATCGCGGATTTGGCCGTACGGAACGCTTCGCTGTAGGGATCGACCAGCCAAAGCTCGCCAAACCCGAAGTTCAACATCGCCCGCGCAGCCGCGCCGATGTTCAGCGGATTGCGCGGCCGAACCAGTACGATGCGCAACCGGCTATTCCAACTCATCAAATTGCCCCGTTGGGCCAGTATAATGAAAAGGTTATGTTGGACCTGTTCCGCTCTCAGAAGAAGACCGCCAAGTACGTGCTTTCAGCCGTCCTGGGCCTCGTGGCCCTTTCGATGGTGATCACGCTCATCCCGAACCTGTTCTCCAGCCAGCAAGCGACGATCGACGATCCGGTGCTGGTTCAGGTGGGGGATGAGGCGGTCACGCGGTATGACGTCGCGAACGCGATGCGCGATTACGCGCGGTCGGGCACGCCGGCCGAGTCGATGGCCTTCATGGCGCAACAGGTGATCGAAAACCTCATCGAAGAGCGCGTCCTGCTGCAAGAGGCCGACCGCCTGGGTGTGAAGCCGAGCGAAAAAGAGCTCGCGCTTTGGATTAAAGAGCAGATGCCGCACCTGTGGGAGACGGGCACATTCAACAGCGCACTCTACCAACAGCAGATTGCGCAGCAGTTCAGCATCACCGTTCCCGAGTTCGAGAAGGCGGTGATGAAGGACTTGGCGATCGAGATGCGGCTGAAAGAGCTGGTCACCGACAACATCGTGATGACCGAGCAGGACCTGCGCAAGCTCTTCGAAGACCGCAACGAGAAGATCAAGATCGAGTACGTGCCGATCGAGGCGTCGCAATTCGCCTCCCAAGTCTCGCCGACCGAGCAGCAGATCAAGGACTACTTCGAACAGAACAAGTTCCGCTACCGCATTCCCGAGCAGCGGACTGTGAAGGTCGTCACGGTCGACCCCTCGTCCGCGCCGACGCCCGAGATCACGGACGCGGAGATCGAGCTCTATTACAACCAGAACCGCTACCGCTTCGAATCACCGGAGCGGGTGCTCGCGCGCCACATCCTGTTCATGACGACCAACCCGGACGACCCAGGCGGCAAGCAATTGGAAGGCGAAGCGCTCGAAGCCGTCCGCAAGAAGGCTGAAGACGCACTCGCCCGCGTGAAGGCCGGCGAGGACTTTGCCAAGGTGGCAGAGGAGCTCTCCGAAGACCCCGGCACGAAGGGCCAAGGCGGCAACCTGGGTTGGGTCGTGCGCGGCGCGATGGTCCCCGAGTTCGAACAGCCGCTGTTCGCGCTGTCCGAGGGCCAGATCAGCGACGTCATCAAGACCCCGTTCGGCTTCCACATCATCCAGGCGGAAAAGAAAGATCCTCCACAGGTTCGTTCGCTCGAGGACGCGCGGCAGGAAATCATCGCCGACTTGACCATCGAGAAGGAACAGATCGGGCGGCTCGAGCGGGTCGACAAGGTAATGACCGCGGTGCGCAACGCCGGCGACGATGTCGAGGCAGTGGCGAAAGAAATGGGCTTGCCTGTCATGGTGCTGAGCAACATCGACCGTCAGCACCCACCCGCAGCCCTGGGCGCTTATCCGCGCTTCCTGGGTGACATCTTCTCGGTGGTCACGCCGGGTGACGTAGTTTCCAACAGCGACGAGAAGGGCACGATGATCGCCAAGGTCATCTCGATTACGCCCTCGCGAGACGCAGAGTTGGCCGAGGTGGCCGATCGCGTCCGCGCGGACGTCGTGCAGTCGGAATCCCGACGCATCGCCGAGGAGAAGGCCAAGGAGCTCTACGAGAAGGCGAAGGGCGGAAACCTAGCCGCGGCCGCGCGTTCGATGGGCCTCACGGTCAAGACGAGCGACTTCTTCGCCCGCACTGGCGGCGTGGATGACTTTGCTCCGGCGCAAACGCTGGGGGACAAAGCCTTCGCGGCAGCGCCCGGAACGGTGCTTGGGCCGGTAAACGCCGGTGACCGCTTTGGCGTCTACGCTGTGACGGCGAAGGAGCCGGCCGACCCGACCGAGTTCCTCGACCAGCGAGACAACCTCAAGGCCGAGTTTCTCGAGGCCAAGCGCAACGAGGCCTTCGGTATCTTCCGCGGGCTGGTACGCCAACGCTACGAAAAGGACGGCAAGATCACGCGCTACCCCGAGCGCATCGAACAGCTCATTCGCGACATTCGCACGAGCTAGCCGTCCACCAAAAATACGAAAGCCGTCGGCGCAGGGATCGCGCCGGCGGCTTTTGCTTTGAGTGCGTGTGCTTAGTAAGAGATGGCCGGCGCAGTGACCTTGGCCTGCTCCACCCACTTCTCAACCGACTTCACCGAAGGCGCCGAGCGGCACAGCTTCTTCGCGTCGTTGACTTCCTTCATCTTGGCCGCGAGGTTTTCCGGCTTGCGGTTCTTGAGCTCTTTGATCGTATCGACGCCGGCGGCTTCGAGCAGCTCGGAATACTGCTTCCCACGCCTTTCACGCGCATCAGATCCGCCAAATTGCACCACTTGAGGATCTGGGCGTGGCTGATGCCGCTTGCGGCTTCCAGCGCCTTACGGCCGGCAGGGGTCGCACCCCGCTTGAGAAGTTCGCCGGTCGATTTGACGCCGGCGGCGATCAACTTCTTTCCGTAGGCGGGGCCGATGCCCTCGATCTCTTCGATGGGATAGTTCATAGTACGCTCCTTCTCTGGCGAGCTAAATCGTAGCAAAATCCACCGGTAACAGACGATTCCTTTCCGGCGAAATTCAACGCCAAGCGGGCTCGGAAGATCCGCCCGCCGTCCAATAGGGTAACCAGACCAGCGCACAAAAACGCACGTCGATGTCCGTCTTTTTCGCACGAATGGCGATGGTCTCGAAAACTTCGTTGCGCGGATCGACGTCCTGATCGATTTCCGCGAGCTCGCTCTCGAGCTCCTGGTTGATCGATTGGAGTTGCTGCTCCAGCGCCTCCTTGTTCTCCTCGGCGCGCTCTACGTCGCTGCGCTCTTTGCCGATGCGGCCGGCGCCGCGAGCCGCCGTGCCCAAGCGGCGCACATTGGTCGCACTCAGAACCTTGCGCCCGAAAACGGCTCCGAGGATGGACGACCCGATCGAAAGGACCGACGACATCGTCTGCGAGGTCGCCTGCTCTTTCTCCTTCTCAACGGCCTGGTCCGCTCGCCGGACGCGGTCCTCGAGCGTCGCGATTTTCGAGGCGTATTTCTGCCGCAGTTTCTCTTTGCGCAGATCGCGTTCTTCGCGCGCCACACGGTCCAGCCGCACGCGAAAATCGCGTTCGGTCTCACCTGGGTCAGAAGTCTGTCCGAGCGTCGGACTCATGTAGAGCTCGAGCGGGCGGTCGGCGTAGACCCACGCCGCCAGCCTTTTCGACCATACTCCGTAGTTCTTGCTCTTGCAGGCCTCGGCGCTAAGCGGCGCATATGTCGCGGCGTGGTCAGAACGCGCTTCCGAGTCGAGTCCCGCGGGCTCGATCTCGAAATCTTCCGCAGCCTGCCAGTCCACCGGCGTCGGAGCATCTTCGACCGGAGTCCACACGGTCAGATCATGCGTCTGGTCGAGCTTAGCCTTGCGGTCGGTGTAGTGGACGCGCGCCACGCCCACCAGCGCCGGCCGATATTCGAGCTTGGCGTCGGCCGGGCCGATGGTCCGCAAGGGTGCGAAGTATTGCGGCACGTCGGGCGGCATGGCCGGCGCGGCGGCGGCTTCCAGCTCGGGCGCAGAAATGACAGGAGCGACGGCAGCGGCCGTGGCGGCAGGCTTCACGCCGGCCGGAGCGGGCCTGCGCCCGGCCATCAGCTTGTCGATCTGGTCGCGCGTCAGCGGGCCGCACAGGTAAGACAATGCCCAGCGTGTCTGGAACGCCTCGGGCGCACGCTCATGCACGTTGTAGAGCAGGAATACGCGCTTGCCAAGACCGGAGATCTTGCGCTCCATATCTGCGCGGTCAAATGGCAAGCCCGACCCTGCGGCGGCGCCTTCGAGCCCATCGAGCACGCGGTCTCGGTCCCGGTCGGTCTGCAAACGGCCAACGAACCAGGCTCCGGCGTTCGACAGCGCTTTGTAGTCGAGATCCTTGGGATTCTGAGTGGCGAGCAGCACGCCGACGCCAAAGGCCCGCGCCTGCTTCATCAAGGTCATCAACGGCTGCTTCGAGGGCGGATTCGCCGTAGGTGGCAGGTAGCCGTAGATCTCGTCCATATAAAGCAGCGCCCGCAGTGAGGTCGTACCGGGCTGGCGGCGCATCCAGCTCAATACCTCGCCGAGCAGCGTGGAGACGAAGAACATGCGCTCGGCGTCGCCAAGGTGCGCGATCGAGAAGATGGCCAGCCGCGGCTTGCCCTCTTCGGTGTAGAGCAGCGAGTCGAGGTCCAGCGAGGCCCCCTGCATCCAGGCCTCAAAACCCGGCGAGGCGAGCAGATTGTTGATCGCCATCGCCAAGCCGAAGCGCTCCTTCGAGGGGTAAAAGGACTCGAGGTCGAAGACCCCAACGCGCTCGACAGGCGGGTTTTGGATCTGTTGGATCAGCTCCGGCAGGCTGAGGTCACGGCCCTCGCGCCAAGCCTTGTCGAGCAGCAGCGAAATCAGGATGTGCTCGCGGCTCTGCACCGGGTCCGCGTCGACGCCGACCAGACCGAGCAACGATCCGGCCGCCGCCTGCACACGGTCGCGCATCTGCTCGCGGTCGTTACGCAACTGCTCCGACGGCGCCGCGAACGACTTGAGCATCGAGACAGGGATGCCCGCTTCGCTGCCCGGCGTGTAGATGGCCATCTCGGCCGCGTCACGCAGCCGCTGGATGCGCTCGCCCGACTCGTCCCATTTCGCCAGCCCGCTCTTCCAAAGCTCGGCTTGGCTCGCGGCAAACTCGTCCGGCGTCTGGCCCTCCTGGCGCGCGACGCTTTCCTGCACCCAAGGGCGAAAGTCTTCGGGGCGAAGCTGCGGGAAGTTCAGCAGCAGGTTGCCCACGTCGCCCTTCGGGTCGATGGCGATGACGGGGATGCCGTCGATCAGAGCCTCTTCGAGCAGGCAGATGCTCAGGCCGGTCTTGCCCGAACCGGTCATGCCGAAGACGACGCCGTGGGTGGTCAGGTCTTTGGAATCGAACAGCAGGAGGTCGTCGCGCAGGGACGCCTGGTCGAGATCGTAGGACTTGCCGAGGTAGAAAACGCCCAGCTTTTCGTATGCATCGGTCATGACGGAATCCTCCGATTATGACCAAAAGATCCGTGGCAGCGTGCGAATCGTCTTCGCTCACGCGATGACGATCAGCTCTTCGAGGCCCCCTCGGGCGACGAAGCCTTTGTCCAAGGTGGCCAGGCCAACGTGCCACTGGTTGGCAAAGGCGGCGAGGTAGCTGTCAGCGACGACCTTCGTCGAGGCCAATGGTCCGCTGCTCATCTTGCGAAACGCAGCTTCGAAGTCGGCCGGTTCGGCCAAGAAGTCGACGCGTGGATCCGCCCACAAAGCATCGTAGAAGGCCCACGCCTGAGTCAGAGTGGCCGGTCGAACCCCGCTCGCCTGAGCGATGCGCTGGTTCGTCAGAAGCCGAAGGTAGGCGACCTGGGTCGTCCGGCAGAAGAAGGCCTCCCTGCTAGAGAGGCTGTCGAACCACCGGACGGCTGCGTCGTGGTGCTCATGCCCATCGTGCGTCAACGCCAGCCACACGTTGACATCAACCAAACATGGCTTCATCGACTTCCTCGCGAGTCAGATTGAACACGCCTTTCCGCTTCGCCTTGATCAGCGGAAGCTGCACTCGCTTGCCTCCCATGCGGGTCGGCTTCAAATCCTCTCGGATGAGGTCGACCACCCAGTCGCGCACGGTTCGGCCCTTCAAAGCAGCCTTGGCTTTGAGCTCGCGATGCAGCTCGTCCGGGATGTCGATCGTGGTGCGCATATTTCCATATTTACATATTTGTGCATCCGCCGCGCTTTCTACGGTCAACCCTTGGCCTCCCCACGCGGGCGCTCCATAATAGAGAGCAATGCATCGCGGCACCCTCCTCGCCACCGCAATCTTTCTCGGCTTGGCGGCCCTCGCGACAGCTGAGCCCCCTTCGGGCTACTGGGCCTTCCAAACACCCGCCGACACGCCGCCGCCGCAATCGCCCTCTTCTTGGATCCGCACTCCCGTCGACGCCTTCGTGCTCGCGAAGCTCGACGAGGCCGGCCTGGCGCCGTCGCCGGAGGCAGAGCCGCGACAGCTCGTCCGGCGCGTTTACCTAGACCTCACCGGCCTGCCCCCAACGCCCGAGCAGGTCTCCGCGTTCCTCGACGACCCTTCACCGCGCGCCTACGAAGACCTCGTCGAGCGCTTGATGGCCTCGCCGCAGTACGGCGAGCGCTGGGCGCTCAAGTGGCTCGACGTCGTGCGCTATGCCGACACCAACGGCTTCGAGCAGGACGCCTTCCGCGAGCAAGCTTGGCGCTATCGCGACTATGTCGTGCGCGCCTTCCAGAACGACAAGCCCTACGATCGCTTCCTGCAGGAGCAGCTCGCAGGCGACGAAATGTTCCCGGGCGATCGCGACGCCCTCATCGCCACCGGCTTTCTGCGCCTGGGGCCGCGCCACGTCGTCGGCGGCAATCAGGACAAGGAAGAGGCGCGCCAGGAAGTACTCACCGAGATCGCGCAATCGGTCGGATCCGGCATGCTCGGCCTGACGGTGCATTGCGCACGCTGCCACAACCACAAGTTCGACCCCATCCCGCAGACGGACTACTACAAGCTGCAAGCCTTTTTCGCTCCCGTCGAGCTCGAGGACATCTCCATCGCGAGCGCCGAAGAAAAGTCCGCCTACGAGAAGGCGCTCGAGTCGCACAAGGCGCGCCTGAAGCCCATCCAAGACAAGCTCGCAGAGCTCGAACAGCCCTATAAGGATCAAGCCTTCGAACTGAACAAGCAGACGCTGGAACCGGCTTTTCTCGCCGCCCTCGAGACGCCGGAAGACAAGCGTTCGCCCGAGCAAGAAGCTCTCGCCAAGGACGCCAAAAAGCAGGCGAGCCCCAAGTGGTACGAGTACGTCCCGCTCATCCCCAAGGACGTGATGGAGAGGCGGACCGTGTTGCGCAAGCAGATGCACGCCATCGACCTGGAAAAACCGGATTCGCCACCAGCCGCGTTCGCGGTGCGCAACACCAGCGAAGAGCCGCCGACCACCTACGTGCTCAAGATCGGCGACTACCGCCATAAGCTCGATCCCGTTCCCGCAGGATTTCTAGAGGCCGTGGGCCCGCTCGGGATCGACGTGCCGCAAGGAGCCGAAGGTCGTCGTACGGCGCTCGCCAAATGGATCACCCGCCCCGAGCATCCGCTCACCGCGCGCGTGATGGCCAACCGCATTTGGCAGTTCCGCATGGGCGGAGGTCTAGTCGACGACGCGAACAACTTCGGTCTGCTCGGCGGGGCGAGCCCGTCGCATCCCGAGCTGCTCGACTTCCTCGCCGAAAACTTCATCCAGATGGGTTGGAGCGTCAAGGCGATCGACCGAATGGTCGTGCTCTCGGCCGCTTACCGGCAGTCGTCGGCCATCGACCCGGCGAAGGCGGCTAAGGACGCGGACAACAAGCTCTACTGGCGCGCCAACCGGCGGCGCCTGGAAGCCGAGGCCATCCGAGACAGCATCCTCGCCGTCTCGGGCGAGCTCAATTCGGAGGTCGGCGGTAAGCCGATCCGTATCCCGATCGAGCCGGAGATCTACGACCTGATCTTCACCGAAGGCGAGCCGGACAATCTATGGTCGGTGACGCCCGACCCGGCGCAGCACAACCGCCGCAGCCTCTACTTGATCAACAAGCGCACTATCCGCTTCCCGCTGCTGGCCAACTTCGATCAACCCGATACGATGAGCTCGTGCGCCGTGAGGCCCACCTCGACACATGCCCTCCAGGCGCTCGCGATGCTCAACTCAGACTTCATCACCAAGCAGTCGCGCGCTTTCGCCCGCCGCCTGCAGAAGGACTGCGGCGACGACCGCTCGTGCCAGATCGAGCAAGCTTACGCGCTCACGCTGGCGCGCAAACCCACCCAAGAAGAACGCAGCCTTGCCGCCGAGTTCTTTGCGGATAATGAGACACGCCTGTCGGATTTCTGCCTGGCGCTGGTAAACCGCAATGAGTTCGTCTATCGACCCTAACGCCCTGGAAGCGCGCGCGCTGCGGCGCGAGCTGAGCCGCCGCGACGTGCTACGTAGCGCCGCGAACGGCTTCGGCGCGCTGGCGCTCGAGTGGATGCTGTCGCGTGACCGGGCCTCGGCGGCTTCGACGATGGTCAATCCGCTCGCGGCCAAGAAACCGCATCTGCCGGCCAAGGCCAAATCCGTCATCTTCATCTTCAATGTCGGCGCGCCCAGCTCGATGGACACGTTCGACCCCAAGCCGCTGCTCAACGAGCAGGCCGGTAACCCGATGCCCGCCTCCATGGGGCAGGTCGGCGGACAGTTTACGGACGGCTCGCAGCCCATCCTGGGAACGCCTTGGAAGTTCAAGCGCTACGGCCAGAGCGGCCTGCCCGTGTCGGAGCTTTTTCCGAACGTGGCCCAGCACGTCGACGACATCTGCTTCGTGCGCTCGTTCACTACGCGCTCGGTTGTCCACGCGCCGGCCATGTACGAGGTCCACTGCGGGCGGCTGTTCGCGACGCACCCGGCGATGGGCGCCTGGGTTACCTACGGCTTGGGCTCGGAGTCAGACAACCTCCCCGCCTACGTCGTAATGCCGCAGCCGGAGGGCACGCCCGAAGGCGGACCGCCTTGCTGGGGATCGGCGTTCTTACCGGCCGTTTACCAGGGCACGCTGCTGAGGCCGGGGACGAAACCAATCCTGCATCTCGACCTGCCCGAGGGCATGACCCCGGCGCGCCAACGCCATACGCTCGACCTGCTCGAGCGCATGAACCGCATCGACGCCGGCGAGTATGACACCGAGATGGCGTCGCGCATCGCGAGCTACGAGATGGCCTACCGCATGCAATCCCACGCGCCCGAAGCCGTCGACATCGCCAGCGAAAGCGAAGCCACGCGCCGCGCCTACGGCTTGGACCAGGACCACACGCGGGACTTCGGCACACGTATGCTGCTCGCACGGCGCATGGTCGAGCGTGGCGTGCGTTTCGTGCAGGTCTATTCCGGCGGCGGCCCGATCATCACCCAGTGGGATGCGCACACGCATCTGAAGGCCAACTGCCAGAAAAGATGGCCGGCCACAGCGACCAGCCCATCGGGGCGTTGCTGACCGACCTGAAGCAGCGCGGCTTGTTGGACGAAACGTTGGTCATCTGGGGCGCGGAATTCGAGTAGCCTGCCAACATCCGAAAGCGGCAACGGACGCGACCACAGCCCGCACGGTTTTACGATGTGGATGGCCGGCGGCGGCAGAAGGCGGCCAAACCATCGGCGAAACGGACGAATTCGGGCCGAGCGGTGGAGAAGCCGTACGCGATGCGCGACTTCCGCGACCGTGCTGCGCCTGCTGGGCCTGGACCAAAACCAGCTGTGGGTCCTGCACAACGGCCGGCATGAAAGCTGACGACTTTTCGGCGGGGAGGTGATCGAAGAAGTTGAAGAAATTGACCTAGACATAACAGCCGAAACTTTTGAAAAAGCGATTAACCGTTGCAGAGAAAATTGAATTGCTTATCTGCGCAGGTGATACAGATAGCGGGCCTCAGGGCTGAAAATAATCGCGCTTGCGGCTTAAGGGTGAAAGGGGGGTCACAATCGCATCTGCCAGTGATTCAGTTATCGGTCCAAATTCAACAATCCACGCGGTTCCCGGCTTCTGGAACTAGTAGGCGCGGAGACAACGTTCCTGGCCTCTGTCTCGAGCAGATAGCAGAACGGACCGACGCCCAGGATGTCCACGCGGCTTGACCCCCTCAGAAGTGAGCATACATACGAGTTCCCAAGGAATAGCTGGGGGATATGGTACTTCTGGAATGGGAAGTTCCCTTGTTCGCATCGCAAAATCAGGACCCAAAGAATAATTCATCCCGGGTTCATTCTGACAGGGAAAAAGTCGGACTACAGCAAATCAACCTTTAAACAAATCAACCCAGCAATATTGCACTCACGTAGCTCGCCTTTGCATCCCCACCGCATACAGGCAATCTCCCGCCCCACCACCACCTCCACCGGACGCCCCTGGCTCTGAAACGAAATCCCCCGCGACCCTGCCAGCATGATCGCCTCCATCACCGGCCGCGCGATCGGCCCTTGCGCCCCCCAGCCCACGATGAAGTTCGCTTGGAACCGCCTTCGGTGTCGTGCCGTCGATCATCCACTCGACCGTGCCCATCGGGTCGAGCAGCACCGGAGCATCGAGGTACTTGCGGATCAGCTCGCCGCGCGAGTCATCGTAATCGACGTGCGTCAGCACCGTGGCCTTTGTGCGTCCACGTTGCGCACGCTCAAGGTCGCCGAAATCTCCATCACCCCGCCCGAGCGCCCCCCGGTAGACGTTCGAATAGATCGGCACGTAGGCCTCGCCGCTCACCGTCAAGGCGTCCGCCTGCGCCCCGGCCGGCTTGAGCGCCTGCTGGCCGCCGGGTGGAAGATCGCATCCTCCGACTGGCTTTCCTGGCACGCCAAAGCCAGCAGGGTCCGCAAATGACGAGGCCGAAACGCATTTCCGAGGCTAGCAGCTACGGCCGTTCGTCTCCAACAACGAAAAAGAGCCCGCATGCCAGGCGGGCTCCAGTTGACCTTGTCGAGGCGCTGAGGCGTTGGCCCAGCCAAGTTTTGAACGCCGAGCGTCCGGCGAAAACGGCCTTGTCGCCCAGTTCGGCCTCAATGGCCAGCAGGCGGTTATTACTTGGCGATACGGTCGGAGCAGCACAGCGAGCCGGTCTTGATCTGCCCGGCGGCGGTGGCGGCAGGTCCGCGATCGTCGAATCTTCGGTCTCACCGGAGCAGTGCGGAAATCACGTAGGTGTAGCCGGCCTTGCGCGCGATGTCGATGCACTCAGGCGTCTCATGACCGTGCCGATCTGGTTGAGCTTGATCAGAATCAGTTCGCCAGACCGTCCTTGATGCCCTGCGCGAAGATCTTCGGATTGGTGACGAACAAATCGTCGCCCACGAGCTGGATCTTGTCGCCCACCTTGTCCGGTCAGGATCTTCCAGCCCGTCTGGTCGAGCTCGCCACAGCCGTCCTCGAGCGAAATCAGGGGGTACTTCTTGACCCAGTCGGCCCACATCGCCGCCATCTCAGCCGGCGTACGGATCGAACCGTCCGAGTCGGCGAAGATGTACTGGTTTTCCTTCCACAGCTCCGACGACGCCGCATCGATCGCGATCCAGACCTGTTCGCCGGGCACGTAGCCGGCCTTCTCGATCGCCTCCATGAGCAGCTCCATCGGCTCCTCGTTGGACTTGAGCTGCGGCGCGAAGCGCCTCGTCGCCGATGCCCGTGGAATAGCCCTTGGAGTTGAGGATCTTCTTGAGCGTGTGGAAGATCTCAGCCGCCGAACGCAGCGCCTCGCCGAAGGTCGGCAGGCCGATCGGCATCACCATGAACTCTTGGATGTCGACGTTGTTGTCCACGTGCTGGCCGCCAGATTTCATGTGATGTTGCACATCGGAACGGGCAGCGTGTGGTTTCCGTTCGGTTCGAGCCGAAGACATAGAGGCGGAACCTTCTGTTCCACCGCCATCGCGCGCGCCGCGGCAATCGAAACGCCCAGAAGAGCGTTCGCGCGCCCAGACAGCCCTTGTTCTCGGTGCCGTCCATGTCGATCATCTTCCGGTCAAGAGCGGCTTGGTCGTCGGCCGGCATGCCGACGAGCGCCGAGCGAATTTCGCCGTTCACGTTGGCGACGGCCTTGGTCACGCCCTTGCCTAGGTAGCGGCTCTTGTCGCCGTCGCGCAGCTCGATCGCTTCCTTGGATTCCGGTCGAGGCGCCGGAGGGAACCATGGCGGTCGCGTAGGCGCCACTCGCGAGAACGATGTCGACCTGCGGTCGGGTTGCCGCGCGAGTCCAGGATTTCAAGTGCTTTGAGGTCCAGCAATGGCAGACATGTTCGGTTGTCCTTTTGCAGGAAGGCGAGCAGGAACAGGCGATCCCGCTCGGGGGCGAAACTCCAGGGTATCATAGGGGGCCGTCCGCGCCTCAGCCGCGCAAGGCGCCCATCGGCGAGCCGGCCGCGTCGCTCTCCTCTTTGGGCGCCTCATGCTTCATCTTGTCGCCCTCGCCCGGCGCCAAGAACATGTTCGCCTCTACGCCGTGCTGCTTGGTGTAAGAGGTCGTAGTAACGGCCATGCTCGGCGTAGAGCGACTCGTGCGTGCCGCGCTCGATGATTGCGACCATCCTCGACCACTAAGATTTGATCCGCCCTGCGAATGGTCGACAAGCGGTGCGCAATCACGAACGTCGTCCGCCCTTTCATCAGGTAGCTCAAGCCTTCCTGGATTAACGCCTCCGACTCCGAGTCCAAGCTCGAAGTCGCCTCGTCGAGAATCAGGATGCGTGGATCGGCGAGCACAGCACGCGCAATCGAGACGCGCTGCCTCTGTCCGCCGGAGAGCTTTACGCCGCGTTCGCCCACGATCGTTTCGTAACCCTCAGGAAACCGTTCGGCGAATTCGTCGACGCGCGCAATGCGGCAGGCGGTCTGGATTTGCTCGTCCGTCGCGCCCGGTTTCGCGAACGCGATGTTCTCCCGGATGGAGCCGTCGAATAGAAACGTCTCCTGCAACACCACGCCGAGCTGCGAGCGGTATGAGGCCAGGTTCGCCTCGGTCAGATCGATGTCATCGACCAGCACGCGCCCGCTGATGGGGTTGTGAAACGCCGAGATCAGGCCGATGATCGTCGACTTGCCCGATCCCGACGGACCAACCAGCGCCGTCACCGAATCCGGTCGCGCCTCGAAGCTCACGCCATGCAGCACCGGCCCCTTACCCGGAAGCCGTATTCGAACGACACGTTCTCGAACACCACGTGGCCCTCGATCGGGCCCATCTTCGTCTTACGGCGCGGGTCAGCATCCTCAGGCAGTTCAGCCAACACCTCGCGCGTACGTTCCAGGCCCGCGCTCGCTTCCATCAACTGGGTCGAGACGTCGACCAACTGGAACAAGCGGCGCGACCAACATCGCCGAGAACACGGTGAACGAGGCCAGTCGCCCGGCGTCATGCGTCCAGCGGTAATCTCGCCCACGCCCACCCAAATCACCAGTGCGCTCATCCCGCCCAGCAGTAGTTGCGCCGACACGCTGACCAACGCCGTGCCTGTCAGCGTCTTGTAGACGTTCTGCAGCAGCCGCTCGACGCCGATCGAGAACACCTCCGCCTCGCGGCTCTCTGCGTGGTAGCCCTTGACCACGCGAATGCCGCCCAACGATTCGGTGAGCCGTCCGGTGACCTCGCCGCTGATCTTGCGCCGCTCCTTGAAGGCCGGCCTCAACGTCTTGAACGCCCGCTGCAGCACGAAGACGAACACGCCCACGATGGCGAGTGAAAGCAAGGTGAGCTTGGCGCTGATGTAGAACAGCGCCGCCAAAGCGACACAGGCCGTCAACAGCCCGCCCGCCAGATGAATCAGCCCCGTGCCAACTAGATTGCGCACGCCCTCGACGTCGCTCATAATGCGCGAGACCAGTACGCCCGTCTGGTGCGAGTCGTAGTAGGAAACCGGCAGCCGCCCAACGTGGCGTTGCACCTGCCGCCGCATGTCGGCGATCAGCTTCTGTCCACTCTTGGAGAGCAGTTGCGTCAAGGAAAACGCGGAGGCTGCCTGCACCAGGGTCGCGCCCAAAATCGCGAGCGCGATCCAACCCAAGATCCGAGTGTCTTTGTTGATCAGAACCTCGTCGACGATATATTTCATCGACGCCGGCAAAACAAAACTCGCGCCGCGGCTGAGCAGAATCAGGACCAAGCTTCCGATCAGCAACCGCTTGCGCGGGGCCATCAGCTCGCGAATGTGCGGCCAGAGCTCGCGCAGCGAGGCCTGTTTCTTACTACTGGATTTGTCCGAAGGCAACCTTCAGTATAGGGAGCGGTTCAGGGCCAGGGCCCTGCCTGCGGACATTCTCCGCGCGAGGGCTCTAGCCGACCTGAAATGAGTGCGATAAGATTGTCGCAAGTCCGAGGCGAATTTCCGGCGTCCCCTCATGAATTTCCTCTCAAAAACCCTTCTTGTGTCAGCAGCCGCGTTGGCGTTCCACAATACGGGAAACGCCCAGCTTTATCCGAAAGCCAGCGAGAAAGCGACCGTTTCGCAGACCGTGAGCGGAACCCATTTCGAAGTCGCCTATTCGAGGCCCGCTGCGCGCGGACGCGACCTGTTTGGCGGACTCGTGAAGTGGGGAGAAGTCTGGACTCCCGGCGCCAACCAAGCCACAACGCTCGAGTTCGATAAAGACATCAAGGTCGGCCGCGAAACCATCGCCGCCGGCCGATATTCGGTCTGGGCGATTCCCGGCGAGGCGGAGTGGACGATTCTGCTCGACGAAAATGCGGACCGTTTCCACATCGAGAAACCCAAGCCCGAGGAGTGCCGCTACAAGCTGACTGCCAAACCCAAGCAAAGCGAATACCTCGATACGCTGACCTTCACCTTCACCGATGTCGGCCCCCGAGGAGCGACGCTCAACTTGCACTGGGGCCCGACCGTCGTCGAGCTCCCTTTCAGAACCGAGCGAATGGTCGTCGAAAAGCTGGGTCCCGATGACGCAGCGAGAATCACAGGCCGCTACGACGTGACGCTCATGGAGCCGGACAAGAAGCCGATGGACACGACCTTCACGATTGTCGATGTCGAGGGCCTGCTGATGGGCTACATGCGCACCCGGGCCAGCTTCCAGCTGGTGCCGACCGAAGTGGAAGGAGAATTCCTGCTGGCAGGCCTGCGTGAAGGCGAGATCATCAATGTCGAAGACGACCCGCTTGTAGTCGACTTCGGCTCCGACGGGCGTGCAACGGGTTTCCAGTACCTCGACACCAAGAGCGGCTTCAAGCTCAGCGGCAAGCGCTCCGAGTAGCCTGCTGTCCGTGCCGCGTGCGTGAACCCAACAGCCGCCCCCGTGCGTCCTCTAAACTGACAGCCAGATGCGCCGACTCGTCCTGACGCTTTGCGCCGCGCTCGCGCTCGCCTCCTCCGTCCCCGCGCAGGAAGGCGACCAGCTCGACGCCGACATCCGTATGTTCACCGTCATGGCGGCCATCAACGCCGTCGGCTACGACGAGGGCGTCGGCGCGCCCGGCGACAGCATCGTGCGCCAAGCCGTGCGGCTCCAGCTCGAGCAGTTCCAGGGCGAATCGCGCGACCTGCTGCAGAACGCCTACGACGAGCTCAAGCAAGACGACCCCGAAGCGAATCTGTCCTCAGTGGGTCTCATTTGCGCTGCTGTGCGAGCCGCCACCGACCTTCGAGCTCAAGGCAAACCTCCCCACGGACTTGCCAGAGGAAGTGCGCAAGCTGCGAGCGTTCTCTACGATCCTGGAGCGTTTCTACCGCGAGGCAAACATCGAGACGCTTTGGCGCAAGTATCAGCCAGCCTACGCCCAGGAGCTCGATCGCTATTCGGCTGCGCTCGCACCGATGCTTTTCCGGACGGCGGGCTATCTGCGCATTTCGAATCAAAGCCGCGAGTTCGCGGGTTTCAAGGTTTGGGTGGACCTGCTCGCCGGCCCCGGCTCGATCAACATGCGGCTGTGGGGCGGAAACATGCAAGGGTCGCGCACCGTCGGAGACCATCCGTCTCGACGAGATTCGACACGCCTTCCTGCTCCACCTGCTCGACAGGCTCGATCCGCTACCGCGAGCGCGTCGCCCAGAAAGAAGTGCTATCGCGTTTCGCCATGTTCGCACCCGCGCTCGACGAAGCCTACAAGACCGACTTCGAGCTGCTGGTCACCAAATGCCTGGTCAAGGCCATTGAAACGCGCCTGGACCGCGGCTCGCCCGAGGCCAAGCTCGAGCGTGTGAACGATGCCATGCGCGAGGGCTACGTCCTCACGCCCTACTTCTTCCTGAGGCGCTGCCCAAGTTCCGAGGCCGACTCCCGGGACATCAACAAGTACTACCCGGACATGATCTCCGACATCGACCTCAAGAAGAGGCCGCGCGGCTTCAGAACATCACCTTTACCGAACCAGCCGTCAAGCCGAAGCGCGAAGCTCCGCCCACGCCGCAGCTCTCCGAGCTCGACCAGACCTTGAAGCGCGGTGAGTTTTTGATGAACGAAGAGATGTTCGACGAGGCGCGGGAAGCCTTTGAGAAGGCCAAGCAGCTCGCCGGCGGTCGGCACGCCCAAGCAAGCTACGGTTTGGCGCGCGTCGCCATCATGGAGGCCGAACCCGACCTCGCCCGCGAAAACTTCCTCGAAGCGGCCGAGCTGGCCGATGACCCGCACCTCATAGCCATGGCGCACATCTACATCGGCCGCATCGAGGACGTCGTAGGCAATCGCGAACAGGCCGTTCTGCACTACAAGCTCGCCCTCGATTCCGGCGACCCCTCGCAACGGACCCGCGAGCTCGCCGAGCAAGGCATCGCCACCCCTTTCCGTCGCCCCGGCGCGGAAGAGCGCGAGCCCTAACGCACAAGGTCCAAAGACGCCCCCGGTCCGAGATCGACGTAACCCTCCCGACCCCGTCAGGCGTCCAAACCCTGTAGAATGAAGTTCAATTCCAGCGCCCCAACGCGCCGTCCGGAGATCCGAATGAATCGTCTGCTTCTCACACTGACCCTTGTTGCGACTTTCACCGCCAGCGCCTTCGCGCAGAAAGCTCAACCGCAGCCCAAGTCGCAGGAAGAGGTCAATGCCATCCTCGCCGTCCAGGATGCGCCGGACCCGAACGCGCGCATCGCTGCCGCTCAAAAGCTGTTGAAGGACTTCAAGGACACCGAGTTCAAGGAGTTCGCCAACTACATGATGATGCTGTCCTACCAGCAGCTCAACGACTTCGAGAACATGCTGATCTTTGGCGACGAGACGCTGAAGGACAACCCCGATAACGTCGGCGTCCTGCTGCAGCTCTCCTTCGCCATCCCGACCCGCACGCGCGAGTTCGACCTCGACAAAGAAGAGAAGCTGTCCAAAGCCGAGGACTACGCCAAGCGCGCCATCACCTTGATTCCCAATCTGGCCAAGATGGACCCCAACATGCCGGATGAGGAGTGGCTCAACACCAAGAAGGACTTCATGTCCCAAGCCAACGAGTCGCTCGGCCTGATCGACATCAAGCGTGAGAACTACGACGCCGCCATCGAGCACCTGACCAAGGCCCTCGAGCTGGCTTCGCAGCAGACCGGCGAGACCTTCTACCACCTGGCCAACGCCTACAACAAGGCCGGCAAGAAGGACATGGCTCTCGACGCAGTCAACAAGTCCATCGCCGCCGGCGGTATGCAAATGGTCGACGGCAAGAACGCCGCCGAAGCGCTGAAGCAAGAGATCGAGGGTTCGAACTAAACCCGTCATGGGCGCGGAGCGCGTCGAAGAAGCCCTTGGCTATTCTTTCCGCGACCGCGCCCTCCTCGTTCTCGCGCTCACCCACAGCTCGTTCGCACGCGAGCAATCTCCTGAAGTTGGACACAACGAGCGGCTGGAGTTCCTGGGCGATTCCGTCTTGGGGCTCCTGGCCGCCGAAACCCTCGAGCGCCGGTTCCCTACGCACGCCGAGGGACGGCTGACCAAGGTCAAGGCCTCTCTCGTAAACGCCCGCCATCTTGCGGCAGTTGCCGCCTCGATTGATCTCGGCGCTGAATTGCGCCTAGGCCGTGCCGAGGAGCGCGCCGGCGGCCGCACGAAGCCCGGGCTACTCGCCGACGCCCTGGAGGCCATTCTCGGGGCGGCGTTCCTCGACGGAGGGCTTCCCGCCGCTCGGCTCATCGCCGACAAGCTCCTCCTGACCGATGCTCAGATCAGCCAAGCCGACGGCGGCCTCGAGCAGTCCAACGCCAAGTCCGCGCTTCAGGAGCTGCTTCAATCCCACGGCTTGGCCTTACCCGTCTACTCTCTGATCGACGAGACGGGCCCGGCCCACAAACGCACGTTTCACGTAGAGCTACGCCTTGGCGAGAACTTCCACGCCCAAGCCAGCGCCGCCACCAAACGGGCTGCCGAGCAGGCCGCCGCACAACAAGCCGTCGAACGCTCCGAAGAGTGGTTGCCAGGGACCGACCGCCAAAGTTAAACATCGTCGGGAAAAATCGCAGGATGAAAGTAGCCGGACCACCTCGGCCCGACACCCATGCGATACAGTTTCGTCGCAGCACTTTCGCTGCTCTGCTCCTTCCCCGCCCCTTGCCAAGATACCGCTGCCGTCGGCGGTATCGAAGGGCATGTCTCCGACCCCGCCGGCGCGCCGATCGTAGGCGCCCGTGTCTGCTTGGTCGGCTTGGAGCGATGTGTCGAAACTGACGGGGACGGTGCGTTCGCGCTCGAGAATCTGCGCACCGGCGAATATCAGCTCCAGGTCGCCGTGGCATCCCGTCCAGCGTTCGTCACGGAGCAGATCGCAGTGCGCGCGGGGCTGGACGATCAGGTCGAAATCGTGCTGCCGGCGATCGATGCCATCGAGCAGGCCATCACTGTCAGCGAATCGGTCTACGTCGCGCCGCAAGAGGTCAAAACCTCTGGCGTGCTCATCCAAGGCAGCGAGATCTTTCGCGCCGCTGGCGCCTTGCAGGACGTTTCCCGCTATGTGCGTTCGCTCCCCGGCGTCGCCATCGGGTCGGAAGACTTCCGCAACGACATCATCGTGCGCGGCGGCAGCCCGCTCGAGAATCTGTTCATCGTCGACAACGTCGAGATCCCGAACATCAACACCTTCGCCAATTTCGCCTCCGCCGGCGGCATCACCAGCATTCTCGACGCCAACCTGATCCAGGACGTCACCTTCCTCACCGGCGGCTACCCGGCGCCGTTCGTCAACCGGCTCTCGAGCGTCCTGCAGATCGCGCAGAAGGAAGGCAGCCGCGAGGAATTCGGCGGGCGCGCCACCGTCGGCTTCGCCGGAGCCGGAGTCGTGCTCGACGGCCCGATCAAGAGGCAGCGCGGCTCCTGGATCGTCTCCGCCCGCCGCAGCTTCCTCGACCTCTTCACCAACGACGTGGGCTTCGGCGGCGTCCCCAAGGTCTACACCTTCTCCGGCAAGGCGCTCTACGACCTCAGCCCCAAAGACCGCATCTGGGGCGTAAACATCAGCGGCGTCGACAGCATTCGACTCGGCCTCACCGAAGACAGCGACCTGACCGAAGAGCTCAGCGCCCTCGACATCCGCTATCAAGGCTGGCGCTCCGCCTCAGGCTTCAACTGGCAGCACTTGTTCGGATCGCAAGGCGTCGGATTGCTTGGGATCACCCATTCCGAAGCGCGCGTCGAGTCGACCGTGAAGGACCTGCTCAAGAACGGGATCCCCGACCCTTCCCTCCCCGTCGACGACGTGATCGCAAACGGCGCGGTCACGTTTCAGGACAACTCCCGCGAGGGGGAAACGACCCTCAAATACGACCTGACTTGGTTCGGAGACGCCCTTGGCAAGCTCCAGGCCGGCGGCAACTTCAAGATCTTCAACATCAACTACGACACCCGTTCTCCTCTCGGCTACGACGGCCCGTTCACCGTCCAGCCCGACGTCAACCCGATCTTCCTGCAGAAAGACTTCACGGCCTACCAAACCGGCGCGTACCTGCAGACCTCGCGCAATCTTACGAACAGGTTGAACCTCACCTGGGGCGGACGCCTGGATCACTACCAGTTCTTAGAGCAAGCGCGCTTCAGCCCGCGCGCCGGCCTCAGCTACCGACTGACGGACAAGCTCTCCTGGCGCGCCAGCTACGGCCAGTACTTTCAACAACCTTTCTTTCTGTTCTTGGCGGCCTACCCACAGAATCGCAATCTCGTCCCAATTCGCAGCGAGCACTTTGTCACGGGTTTCTCCTACGTCGCCAGCCCCTCGCTACGCGTGACCCTAGAGGGCTATCGCAAGACCTACAAGGACTACCCCGTTTCGACGGATTTCCCCACACTGTCGCTTGCCAACGTCGGCGACACCTTTGACGTGCGAGACGTGCTTTTCCCCATGACGAGCGCCGGGCGCGGTCAAGTGCGTGGCGTCGAGCTCTTCATCGAGAAGAAATTCACGACCAAGTGGTTCGGCCAGGCGAATGTTTCCTGGTCGCGCACGCGCCATGCCGACTCGACCAAGTGCGCAGGCCCGGCGCTTACGACTATCCCGTCATCGCCAATCTCGTGGGCGGGCGGCGATTCGGCCGCAAGGGAGCTTGCGCGCGTACTCTTTACCTGCGCGGTCGGCCCCACACTCCCTTCGATGAGGTGCGCTCGAGAGAACAGCGGCGTGGCATCTTCGATCTGGCACGCGTCAATAGCGAGCGCGCCAAGGACTATTTCCGCCTGGACCTGCGCATCGACCGCACCTTTTACGTCAACGACAAGCCGCTGATCGTCTTCCTGGGGCTGCAAAACGCCACAGGACGCGAGAATTTCGGCGGACTCAGTTGGGATCGCCGGGGCCAACTCCCCTCGTTTTCAAGAAGCGCTCGGAGTGTTTCCGGTCGGTCTCGACTGGCGGTTTTGAGCACGCGTAACCGGATTCCCGGCTGCCGCCGTAAAATAAGTGCGGCCATGAACAAGCTTTTCTCCCCTGTTCCCCACCGATTGACCGTCCCGAGTCTTGCCCCGACATTTGGCGGTCTGTCTCGGCGCGATGTCCCTGCGCGAGAGCCAAAGCGCGTCCGCTGGGAGCTCAACCGCGTCTCCAACGATTTGATGGAGCCGGGCGAGGTCCTCAAACTCACCGACGAGGAGATCAACTCCTTCCTGCACTACGACTACGCCAATGAGCTGCCGGAAGGCATTCGCGGCCTGCGCGTACGCTTTGACAAAGATGTCGGAATCGTCACCGGAAACGCCGATTTCTCCAAGATGTCTGCCAACGCCTCCGGCGCTGGACGCTTTCTGCTGATGATGCTCTCCCCGGTGAACGGCTCGGACGCCCGCGTACGCTATGTCGGGACCAACGGCCAAGCGCGCGTCGATGTCGAATCCTTCAAGATCGACGGACGGGAAATGAAAGGGGCGTTGCTCGACTGGGTCGTCAACACCTACGTCGCCCCCAGCATGGACGGCTTTGAGCTCGGCAAGCCCATCGCACTGTCGCACAACCTCGAAAGCGTGCGGCTGGACAAGGGCGTCGCCACGCTCACCGCCGCGGCCAAGTGAATCCGGATTCGTGGCGCTCAGGGCCACGAATGCGCCACTGAAACCGTGTCTCAAGAGACACACTTTGTCAAAACTTTCGCATTGAAATAGAACGAGTTACATTTTTCCCGCCCGCCGTCGCTATGATGACGGAGACGTGCACGGCGAAGACCTCGAAACCACCCTCGAAAGTCCCGTATCGACCCAAGGCGTTGGCCTGCACCACGGCGTCCCCGTTTCGATGACCTTGCGACCTGCGCCCGCCGGCTCGGGGATCGTATTCCGACGGACTGACCTGGACGGCTTCGCCATACGCGCCGCCTGGAAGCACGTGTGGCCCGCGTCAGCTACGCCACCAGCCTCATGCGCCAAGGTGTGCTCCTCTCGACCACGGAGCATCTGTTGAGCTGCCTCTACGCCATGCAGATCGACAATGCGGTCGTAGAGATCGACAACTCCGAGGTGCCCATCATCGACGGCTCTAGCTTGCCCTTCGTCGAGATGTTGCGCTGAAGCTGGACGCCGCACACAGCGCCGGAGCGCGAGTATCTCGCGATCAAGGGCAGGTCCGCGTCACAGACGGCGCGAAAAAGCATCGTCATCGAGCCTTCCGATAGCTTTCAGTTGCGTTGCGAGACACACTTCGACCATCCGCTGGTCGGCAAGGGTGAAATGGAGCTCGACCTCACGCCGGAGGTCTACGCCGAGGAAATCGCTCCCGCTCGCACGTTCGGTTTCGAGCGCGACTTGGCGCAGATGCAAGACATGGGCCTCACAATCCGCGGAGCCACGCTCGAATCCGCCGTTTGCTTTGGCGGACTCCGGGCGTGCTGAACCCTGGAGGGCTGCGTTTCGACGACGAGCCGTGCCGCCACAAGGTCCTTGACCTGATCGGCGACCTGCCTTGATTGGCAAGCCGCTGCTCGCCGAGTGGCTGCTAAGCGCGCCGCCATGCGATGCATGCCGCCCTCGTGCGCAAGATCATGTCGGACCCGAGCTGCTACGAGGCTGTCAGCGGCGCCCGCATCGCGGTCATCGCCGGGCCCACCGTTCTCGAGCGCCTCGCGAATCCAACCGAGCGCCACCGCCGCCTTCTTTGCTCGCACGCCCGCCCTTGCGATCGCCTCCAGAAACTGGACGTTCTCGAGAATACTCAACCGCTCCTCGCCGCGCCGCGCCTTAACTGCATCGCCCTTTGTAGGCGTCGACGATCTCTTTCTGACGCTGCTTGCTGACCTCCCCGCCGCCCAGCGACTCGAGCAGCAGCAAGTTCGCCTCGAGCGCTCGCGCCAGAAGCCGTTATTGTCCTCCGAGCGCTCGAGCGCAGTCTCCCGCAGCTCCTGCTCCGCCTTGCGCAGCTCCTGCTGTGTCGACCTGGGAGAACTCTGCGGTTTTTCACGGCGGACACCATCCGAGCGCAATTTGCGCCCCGTACCAGTTCAGCAGCGGGTAGGCCAAATCCACTGACTGCTTCGCCCGCGCGATCTCCGCGCTCTTGCCGTAGGCTTCGGCCATACTCTCGAGCGAACGCCGCCGCACCTGGGCGCTGTTGGTCATCATCGCCGCCCGCTTGAACAGGCTGCCCCGGATCGTGGAGTGGCGCTCCGAGGTCTCGCCCACGGCGAGCAGCAGGTCGGAGCTTTTCCGCCTGTTTGATGCAGGGCCGCCGCCGTCGGCTTGCCGCGCGTAGGCCGGCCGCCTGAAGCGTGCAACGCCGCCGCCCAGCGCGTGCGGAAATTCACCAGCCGTTCGAGCGTGCGCACGCGCTGGTATGCGGGCTCACACGCCGAAGCGCGCTCGAACCAGTCAATCGCCTTCTCATACTCTCCAAGCTGCCCATAGGCCTCGCCCAGGGCGCCCTGGATCTCCGCGCGCTCGAGCCAATGCTGCGAGGCCTTGCCGCCAGTCGGTCCGTCTCTTCCACGAACTGCTTGGCGCGCGTCGGAAGCGGACCCGGCGTCGCTCGCGATGTTCTCGATCGCCACCCGCAGCTCAGCCGACGAGCGCGGCGACCACTCAATGCTTTCCCCTGCGCCGGGCTTGCCCAGCCGGAAGCCCGGGTCGCCGGCAATGCACTGGTAGGCTACCCATGTGTTGCTGCGCCCAAAGGTCTGGAAGATGTGCCGGCGCGCCTTCGCGCACGGCGTAGCCGAACTCCGCTCCTTTGAGCATGTGGTCGTAGAACACGTCGGCGAACGCTTTGGCTGGCGCGTCGTCTACCGCCCAACCGGCGGCGATCACCGCGCGCACGCCCATGCGGATGAGCTGAGTCGCCACGTTGGCCGCGAAGCGGTGGTCGGCGGTTGCTTCTCGGCGCTGGCCATCTGCCCCAAGTGGCAACAGTTGAGGAATACCAGATCCGGCACGAAGCGCACTCTGGTTCGAGCTCAGGCGGCGCAATCCGGGATGCCCTCGCCCAGGATGACGCCCGCGCGCGCCGGCTTGCGCCATTCTCCGGCTCCTGATAGTCGCCGTGCGCGGCAATCGTGGACGATGCGGTACTTGCGCGCGAACAGCGCGACCACCACCGCCTGCGGCTGCGCGTCCTGCCTTCCGATCAGCGCCGTCACGTCCACGCCATGGCCCAGCAGCCGCTGGTGCACCAAGCGCGCCTCGTCCGCTGCCCCGGGCAGCGAGGCGTATTCGGTCGGCGGATTGCCGATCACCAGCGCCGTGTCTTCATTGGCCGGCAACGGCGCGCGGCGGCCTTGCTCGGTGGCGAGCACGCGGATCATGCCAGCCTCCACTGCCATCGGCCTGGCGCCGGCGTCGAAGCGATCGCGTAGCAGCTCCCACGGTAGGCCGCCGACCGCTCGTCGAGCACCAGCGCCAAGTTCCGCCGGTCCGGCGCGTATTGCTTGAGCTCGTTCGGGATCAGCAGTTCGAACAGCGTGCCGAGAGCTCCGGTCAGCCTGTGCTCGCGCGCGCCCGCGCGAGCAGACCCTTCACCAGCGCCTGCTGCGTGGGCCGCAGCAGCGTATCGGCGCGCGCCCGGTTGGTAACCGCCTCAAACTGCAACGCGCCAGCGTCGGGTCCCTGCCTGATGGTGCGGATACGGATGCGCTGCCACCAGCCGTCGGCTTCCTCGAAAAAGGCGCGGGTACGCCCGTCCAGGCCTTCGGTCAGCGTCTCCTCGATGTCAAACGCCTCGCGAAATCCCCGCCGCTGAAGTTGAGCTTGCTCAGCTCGTTGACGGCCGAGAGCGCGCGGTCTTCGTAGAGCTCGACGAAGTCCACCCGCGCGATGCGCGCCCGCCGACCTTCCGTCCCGTCGTCGAGCTTGGCGTTGGCCATGCGCACACCGCGCAGGATTGATTGCAGCGAATCGGCCACGCCCAGGCCGCCCTCGCCCGCACCCACCAGCAAGGCCGTCACGGCAAGCTGCCGCGGCGCCCCGTCACCCTGGTCGCAGACGCGCGAGATGCGCTCGACGCCGTAGCGCCGCAGCCCATGGCTCACCGTCGCGGCCAACGCCCCCGGCGTCAGGTCGCCGACCTGTCCCAACCCCACCACGACCGCCAGGATGCTGCGCTGAGCCCTCTTCGTTGAGCTCCACCGCCGCCGTCTCAATCGCCCCAGGGTGAGGTCGAGCCGAGAGCTCGGAGAGCCGGCAGAGCTGCCGGTCGAGATAACCCTCGGCGCTGACGATCGAATCACCTTCGTAGTGGCCTCACCAGGGCCGGAGACGTCGCGCGCGACAGGTTCCTGTGCACCACGCGGACGCTGACCTTGGCCGCCGTCTCGCGGTCCTCGCCCTGCTCCAGGCGCCTCCCATCGCGAGGGCGATCAAGTCGCCTCGGTTGGGGTAGGTCTCGACGCGCGGCTCGCGCATCTCGAACGTCTCTGGAAGCGGTCGCGCGCCGACGGCGCCGTCCGCGGCAGCTTCGATGTCGAACCGCGCTCGAGTAGATCCAGCAAAGCCGGAAAGTCGCGCTCGTGGTTGGCCAAATCGCCGCGAGGCGTCCATGTAGTAGGTCGAGCCGCCGAGCCGCGGCGGGATGCCCGTCTCCCAAGGCACGCGGCCGTCGCCGCGCTCAGTGGCCAGCACCACCACCTGGCGGCCCTCCCTGTTCTCCGGGACGACCTTGACGTCGCAGGCCGTCCGGGCCTTGCCCGCTACGTAGAGCATGCGGCCGGGCTCGATGGGGCTTGATTGCAGCAGGTCGCGCACGCGGCGGGCTTCGGCAAGCAACGCCGCGTCCGGCTTCGCCCAATCGATCTTGGCGCTCTTCTCCGTCGCAACCTTCGACGAGAAGATGCCGCGTTTGGAGGGCGGGACGTCGTGGTCGTAGAGCGTCTGCCACGTCTGCGCGTCGTAGCAGTCCAAGCTTCCGCCGTGCGGTAGCAGTTGCAGCACACCGTCGAACCCGGCGATCACGCCCAGCAGCTTGGCATGGCTCTTGGTCAAGTCGAGCAGGGCGAGCGCGCACCAGGCAGGTGCCGCGCGTCGCGGCCCAGCAGGAGCGCGGCGATCGCGTGCGAGCCGCCGTTGGCGTACCTAGCATAATGAAGCGCGCCCCGGGATGCCGCTTCATGCGCCCTTAATGCCGCTTGGCCTTCGGGTGTCGCGAGCATCGCCCGCACCACTAGCCCGCCCATCGAGTGCGCCAGGATGCGCACCGGCTGGTTCTCGGGCTCGGTGCGGTCGAGGATCGCCTCCAGCCGTTGCCGTGCAGCCCCTCGGCCTTGTCGAATGTGGCCGCCCGCTGGCGGCCCTTGGTATTCTCCGACGGCCGGTCAACGATCGACGGAATCGTCTTGCGCCAATCGTAGGGGTAGATCTCGACGTCGTGGTCCCGGCCAGGAACTCGAGCAGCTTCTGTATGGCGAGCCCACAAACCCGGCGGTCTCGACCTCGCCTTGGCTCAGCTTGCCCAGCCCGCCCTTGGCTAAGTCCAGCGGATCGACCCACGATGCGGCTGCTGCCGATCTCGAGCTGCGTGCCCATGATGCCTCGGCAGCACCAGCACGGTCTGGCGCGGAATCAGGTGGGAGCCCAACGCGCGCTTGTGGTAGTCCGCAGCGGTGACCTCGCTTGGCGCCATTTCCTGACGCGGGAAGCGGCCCGGCTACGCGTCAAGCAAGGTTTTCTCGCTGAGCCGGTCGGCCGTATCGGCGCGCCGAAAGTAGTGGAAGCGGTTGACGCCCGGGCCGGTATCGATCCAGTATAATGCACCGTCCCCGAAAGCCGCGCCGCCGAACATCGACGGCGTGTTGACCACCAGGTCGTGGTCTTCGAGGTAGAACAGGTCCGTGGCGAGCGCTTTGAGGCTTCCCCACATGCCCGCGCCTTGCAGGTCTCCGCCCAGCACGTGCAAGTCGGCGCGCGTGCGGCAGCGCGGGTCGTTGAGCAGGCCGACCAACAGGGAGTCCGGCGTCATCGCCTCCAGGCCGGGGAAGTCGTCCGGGCTCGCCTTTCTGTCGAGCACCGTCAGCAACAGCTCCGACACCATGTCATAGAGCAGGTTGTCTTCCAGCCCCGGGATGCGCCCGATCAGATTGAGCATCACCGAGAAGTAGCGGTCCATGCGACCGCCTGCGAGAGTCGTGCCGCGCGCCGGGCAGGCCACCCGCACGAAGCGCCGGACGGGGAAACGCCCCTCACGCAGCGTCGCGTTCAGCGCTCCAGCCGCTCCGCCTCCTCGCGCCTGGCTTTGCGGAACCGCGTAGTCTCAGCGGCAACGAACGGGTCGCGGTCCTCCATCATCGAACGGTACAGTAGCTCGCCCACCATGCCCCCGCGCGAATGCGAGATCAGGTGCAGCGGCGCGGACTTGCTCATCAGCCCGTCGAGCTTCTTTGCAAGCTCCGAGCGCATTCTCGACCGGGCTTTGCGTCAGCGTGCGGTGCTCGAACGCTAGTACTCGCCCTCGTAGCGCTCGATATATGCCGTACGCGCGACACCGAACCGCCCGTCCACAACCCTCCGAAGCTGCCTTCGGTCGACGACGCCGTGCCGTGCAACAGCACCAGCGTCGGGGCGTCGCCCGCAAGCTTGCCCACGGGCGCAAATGCCCCGGGACCGTCCGCCGTGCAGCGGTGCAGACCCAGGTCGAGCTTGTCTTCGACGCTCTTTTTCGCCACCGCCTTAGCCGCCGCTCGTCGCGCCGCCTTCCAGATCGACGCCAAACACCCGGAACGCCTCAATTGCGGAACTTGCCAGCGACACCCCGACTCTTTCTCGCCGGTAGAGAGGTAGAGCGGAATCTCGCCTTCTACCGCTTTTTCACCGGCCCGCGCCGCTTCCGGCGAATGGTTCGAAGTCGCTTTGCATGTCGTCGACGCGTGTCCAAAGCTTGAGGCCATCGCCAAGCTCGAGCTCGACGACGTCGTTTGGCTCCGCTTTTATCGAGTTTGTGTTGCTCGGCGCTGGCTCGATCCGGCCGACGGAACGCCGCTGTACTTGAGCCTGAGCCGCCCCTTGCCAACGTGGGCCGCAAGTGAGGGAGCTTCAGAGTGGAATGGAGTTGTCCGCGAACACTGAGGGAGTCATAGGGGGGATAGACTGCCTAACCGGGGTGATTCTAAACCTGTTCAGGCCTCCACAAGAGAAAATGAGGCGAAAGTCAGCGGGCATTTTGTTCCAGAACGGAACTTTTTCGTGAGCCTGTACAATGTCGGAACGATGCGCGTCCTGCTTCTTTTGTGCCTTGCCGCACTGCTCGCTCTTCTCCGCTTCGCCCAACGTCGTGTTCATCTTCATCGACGACATGGGCTACGGCGACCTCAGCCTGACGGGCAACCGCGACGTCGAGACCCAGAACATCGATCGTCTCGCCGCCCAAGGCGTGCAACTGACGCAGTTCTACGTCGCCTCGCCCATCTGCTCGCCTCCTCGCGGGTCGGCATCACTACCGGTCAGTTCCCTTCCCGCTGGCTGATCAATCCCTACCTGAACAACCGCCAGCGAAACTGCGAGCGCGGCATGGCGAACTTTCTCTCGCTCGATGCGCCGGCAGTGGCACGCACGTTCCAGCAGGCCGGCTACGCGACGGCGCACTTCGGCAAGTGGCACATGGGCGGCGGCCGCGACGTCTACGAGGCGCCCACGCCGCAGGCTTATGGGTTCGACGAATCGCTCGTGTCGTTCGAGGGGCTAGGCGAGCGCATCTTGCCGCCGGGCGGCCTCTCCGAACAAAGCGAGCGCCTGGGCAAGGGCCCCACGTGGCACGTCGAAAAGTACATGCAGACGCCGATCTATGTCGACCGCTCGATCGACTTCATCCGGCGCAACCAGGACAAACCGTTCTACCTGCATCTGTGGCTTAACGACGTCCACGATCGCCACGTCCCGTCGAAGGAACAGGCCGCCAAGTACGAGCGCTTCAGCGCCAACCCTTACCAGCGCGACTTCTACGCCGTGCTCGACGCGATGGATGAAGAGGTCGGCCGCCTGATCGACGCAATCGACGCGATGGGCCTGGGCGAGAACACGATCATCGCCCTCACCAGCGACAACGGCCCCACGGCTTGGCCGCGCTATTACAAGGAGGGCTACGAGCCGCCGGGCTCGACGGCCGGCTCGCGGGGACGCAAATGGAGCCTCTACGAAGGCGGCATCCGCATGCCGTTCCTCATGCGCTGGACGGGCAAGATCCCGGCCGGCAAGGTGGACGAGACGAGCGTGGTGGCAGCGGTGGATTTGTTCCCGACCTTCTGCGCACTGGCGGGCGTCAAACCGCCGCCGGTCGAATTCGATGGCGAGGACAGAAGCACGGTCATGATGGGCGCGCCGAGCAAGCGCACCAAAACGCTGTTCTGGGACTATGGACGCGACGAGACGTATCTCAGGCCTGGAAAAAGACGACCAGGAGCCCGAATTTGGCCATCCGCGAAGGCACCTGGAAGCTGCTCATGAACGCCGACGGCTCGCGCGTAGAACTCTACGATTTCGACACCGAGACGAAAGAGCGAGGTAAACGTTGCAGCCGAGCACGAAGATATCGCGAAACGACTGCGCGCGAAGCTGCTCGAATGGCGTCGCTCGCTGCCCGAGCCGCCAATGTGATGGTCCGTACCAGTGCTGATTACGGCAGCGCCGGTCTGAGCGTTCGCAAGGTGTACTCGGCGAGCCGCACCTCGCTCAGCTCACGGCCAGCGGCGCTGCGCAACTGGATGTTGTTGCTGCGGTCCGCATAGTACTCGCCAAACAGGCGCGCCGCCCGCTCCCGCAATCGCCCTGCGCCCGAGTTGAGCGCGCCAGCACGAGCAGTGTATTCGGGAAGAACTTCGCATCGTCGGAATTGACGATCTTCTGGCGAAGAAGGTCGATTCTTCGTAGTCGCCGAGCCGAAACGCCGTGGCCGCCTTCGCAGGTACTTCAAATCGACGTCATAGGGGTTCAGCTCGAGCCCCTTGCGCCACTCAGGTCGTAGACCTCTTGGTGTACGGCCACGCAGCGAGAGCAGGCGCGTAAGCGGTGCATATAGGCGGCACGTAGTTCGGGTCGATCTCGATTGCCCGCTGGAATGCCGCCTCCGCCGCCGGAAACAGCCGTTGCGCCACGCGTACTTGTCCAAGCAGCGTCCAAGCCGACGCGTATCAGGGTGCAGCGTCACGGCTTCGTCGAGATACTCGACGGCCTTGTCGTAGTCCTTGTCGACAAACTTCTTCACGCCCTTCTCGAACTCTTTCTTGGCCTCCTTGGGCTGTCAGGGAGCTGAGGCTCACCGTCGTGCCGGAGATGTCACCGTACGGCACGAGGTCGAGCTTGCCGGCGCTTGCCATCCGCATCGGGGATGGATTCAGGAAGTCCGAGAACGGTACAATCAAGGGCCAATAACCCGGCGAATAGAAGCGCAGATCGCAACTGGTGAGCCGATAGTACGGCACCGGCATCGAGTAGAAGGGGTAGTAAAAACTTCGCCGCGGAAGTCGGTGAAGCCCATACCGAACATGCCGCTGCCGCAGTACATCACGCTCACCGGCAGGATCGGGTGCGGAACTGCCCACTTGAATGCGGCCTCGACGCCGGGCGGAGGCCCAGGAGGCGCTTCCATCATCGCCGAAGCCCGCGCCGAAGGTGCGCGAACGAATGGGCGCAGAAATAATATAGCTTCCCCCGCCGCCAGGACGACCGCACGGGTGCGTGAAGCTGTGGGTGCAGGTCGGAGCCGGCGCGGAGCGGCCGCCGCCG
Organism: Bryobacterales bacterium; assembly: GCA_041394905.1. Lineage (GTDB taxonomy): Bacteria > Acidobacteriota > Terriglobia > Bryobacterales > UBA6623 > RI-231. The sequence continues at coordinate 164,860 of JAWKHJ010000005.1, forward strand.
TGCGCGAACGAATGGGCGCTTGCGCCCAGACCGCGCTCTGCGCCAAGCCAAGAGCAACCAGGGCGGACAGACAGCTAGAATGCGCACGGTTCGTTTCACCCTGCACTTAATATAGCAATCCAATGGCCGCGCCATTCCCCGGCGAAAAACAGGCCGGAAAGCGGTGGAAATCCACCACAGTCGGCCGTAGACCACCATCAGTCGCGTCTATTTCTTCTGCTCTTCTTCTTTTTCTTCGAGCCAGACTTTCGAGGTCCGTATCGTTGGCGAAGAAGATGTCACTCGAGGTCCTGCGAAGTATTCGCAGGGATCATCGCCGGGCAGTGGCCGTAGTTGCGGCAAGCATCTGCGGACGCGTTCCGTAGATGCCGCAGGTGTTGTCCTGCTGTAGGTGGCGGCACGTGGTGCGCACTTCGAGATACCAATCCCGTCTTGCGCCCATACGACCACGCCTCTCGTGCATGAGATACCAGCGAATGTGGTCGAAGTCGCGCTTGGTCTTCGGCTTCATGGATTTCGAGGGCGAAGTAGCGGCAGCAGCTCGCCGTACAGAGGTGGCAGGGCCCTCCGTCTTCGGCCTTGACCTCCGGCTTGTCGGCCGGGGAATGCAGCATCTGCAACGCCACGAACCCGCGGACCCGGCGGGCATCTTCTCCGGCAAACGAGACTTACGTAGTTTGGCAGCCACATCCAATCTTAGCGGTTGATTTCCGGCTGTGCTTCCTGAGATCTCGAAAACGCCTCTTCCTTGGCGGTCGTCGATTGTGCGAACGCGCACCAGTTCGAAGCCTGCTCGCTGGCCGCCTGCTCAAAGCGGTCGTGCGCGTGTTTCGGTAGGCTCGCGCGGTTGATCCGCCAAGGCAAGAAAGACCACGCCGCCTTGCCGTATCCGATGTTCCAGTTGCTCCACAGTGCCGCGGTCCGCCCAGTCCCAGGGAAACGCCAAGGGCTGCACGGGCGGATCGTGCGCGAGCAAGAAGCGCTGGGGATTGTCGAGGCCCCAGTCGAGCGACACCGCCCACCGTGGCCGCCGCTCGGTCAGGTCGTCCGCCAGGCTGTAAGCCGCTTCACTCCAAGCGACGGTCCCGCCCAGGCGCAGCGCGTCCTGGTAAAGCGATGCCAGCGTCGCGATATTCGACAACAACAGCGCTCCCGCAGCCCCGAGCGCAACGCGGCGGCGCCGCCCTTGCCGCGAGGCGTAGTAGGCCACGGTCGCCCCAACCAGCAGTTGCGGGTAAGGCCAGATGAGCGCTTGGTGGTGGACCGCGCCAGCGTCACGGATCGGGACCATCTCAGCAAGCGCCACCGCGCTGACGACGGCTGCAAATCGAGCCGGCTTGTCCTGCGTCCAAGGCAGCAGGAGGAGGCTGGCGAGCGCGGCCCAAGGAAGCAAACTGGCCGTTGAGCCATGCACGGGGGGCTCCTCGCCATCGGACGCTGGAGCGGTCCACGCGATCATGAAACCGCGCGCCGCAGTACCCTCAAACGTTTTGAGCAGCATGCCCCATTTCTGCCAGTAGCCTTCGGACCGGGTCTCGAGCTCGAGCGGCTGCGTCAGCCCGCCGCCTTGGACTCGATAGGCCAAGTAGGGCGCAGCGCCCAGAGCAAAGCCGGCCAGTGCAATGGCAATCGCCGTCGGACGCATTTGCCGCAGCGCCCAACGGCCGCCAATCGCCAGGGCGGCCACCGCATAAGCGAGAAGCAGCCAGTGGAAGGTGAGCTTGTCAAACAAGCCCAGCCCAAACAGAAAAAATCCGGCGAAGAGCCTGCTCCAACCACCATTGCGGCTCCAGTTCCAGATGAGCGCACATCCGCCGACGCTCAGCAACCGCTGCAGCGCAACCGGCCCCCAATCACAGCGAGTGGTCCAAACGAACGTTGGGTCGAGGGCGAGAAGCCATGAGGTCCAAACCGCTGCCAGACCGCCAGACCAGCGCCGAATCCATTCGAAGAGGACCAAGATGGTCAGCGCCCCGGCCGCGAGCATCGGCAATCGCAGCGCCGCCGGTCCTGTCCCGAATAGGCGAACCACAGGAACGTAAAGCCATGCCTTGAGCGCCCCCAGGTAGGTCATCAACATGACGGGGATCTCGTGGCCAAACAGGGTGACGCGCCAAGCCGGGCCGCCCGGCGGCGCCGGAAACAGCGCCTGCGCGAAAAGCGCTTCGTCAGGTCCAGGGCCGGGCCGGTCGATCCAAAGGCAGGACGCTAGCAGAAAGGCCGCCGGCGCGGCCCAACGCGTGATGGAGATCCAGCGGTCGCTCACGAGCAGCAAGGGCCGCCCAAGGGAGAGCGGCCCTGCACGAGATTAGCGCATCCGACGACGTGTCACTGCGCCAGCGTTGTCTTGGCGGTCGCCTTGAGCGTCAGGCCGTTCTGACTGAAGATCATGGGCGAGGCGATGAACTGGAAGGGGTACGACACTTCAACCGTCGCGGTCGAGCCGCCTGAGCGTGAACTGTCGTCGTAGGTCGGCGTCACGGTCACATTGTTTTTGACCAAGCCGATCGTGTAGTCCTTGACGACATCCGCGACCTGCGTGTCCGTGGCTGGATTGCGGCCATTGTGGACCATCACGAAACGCGCCCCTCGACGGGCCGCGTGGGCCAGCGTTGTATAGGCCCAGACCAGCCGCGAGGCTTCCACCAAGCCCACCAGCATTGTGATGAAAAGCAGAAATGAGAGGGCGAACTCAACCAGAGTCGCGCCCTTGCGCGAATCCGCACGGCGCCCTTGGATCGGGCCGGACGCCGCATGAGTTGGTTCCGATTGGCCATCACCGTACCCGCATCCAGGTCATCTGGTCGACGTTCACCGAATCCGGAACGGCGAAGAACGGCGCGAGCGGACGGAAGTTTTGCGTCGCCCGCACACGCACATAGGCGCGCGCACTGCCGTAGCCGGCCGGGCAGGTGGTCGTTTGGTACTCCCCGCACGGGAACGCCGCCATGCCGGGGCAAACGCAATACTGGTCCGCCGTTGCCGTGACGCCATTGAAGCGCGCCGCGTCAGCAGCGTCGTCCAGCGCGCGAGAGGTCATACCGGCGACGTCGCCCGAGCGAGCCGCCTCCTGCGAGCCGTAGAAGGCGCCTACGTTCGATCCGCTCTTGAGCGAGATCGCGCTGAAGAACAGACGGGCAAAGTCGCCCGCTCCAGCGCAGAGCAAGAACAGCAGCGGCGCCGAAACCGCGAACTCCACCATGGAGCCGCCGCGCTTGTTTCGAAGGAGGTTGAGGCAAGTCCGCATGTCGTTTGATCAACCCTATTCCGTGAACGAAACACGCGTGACGGTGGGAGTACGACCGCTGCCCGCGTCCCAGTCCTGCTCGACAACCGCATTGCCCGTAAAGCGAATGGTGTCGGCGATGATCTGCGCAAACGCACTCTGGTCTTCCGTTCCGGCATAGTCAAGCTCTACCGTCGGGAAGTACATCACGCCCTCGAAAGTCGAGTCGGAGGTTCCGTTGATCTTCCCGTCGCAGGGATTGCCGCAGCTCGCGTTGCGGCTGTTGAAAAAGAGGATGTTGTTGTAGGGCGAGCTGGTGTCGTTGGTCGCGGTGAGCTCGGAATGGGTGTTTCCGTTGAAGGTAATGTTCTTGAGACCGCCGCCGGTATTGTAGACCGTCACTCCGTCGCCGTGGACATAGCCGCCGGAGACATCCATACCATCGACGATGTAGAGGCCGGGCGAGAGGGTGACATCGCCGCCGGTGATCTTGATGCCGCCTTTGTAATAGCCCGGCTGTAGGGTCACGGTGCTCCCGCTGATGGTGGTTCTGTTGTTCGCCCGCTTGGTGTAGTCGGACGGGTTCGGTTCGGTCAGAGAGGCGTAGGGATCTTCGGGCGGGATGACACCGATCGGCGCCGGGCTCAGACAGTTCTGTCCGTTGGCGACGTAGCCTCCGGTGGTGCCCGTGCCCGTGGCGAAGCCGATGGTCGAGGCGTTGATGCAACCGCCGCCGTTTGCGGTGATGGCCTGGTTGTCGAGCGAGCGCGTGATCACGTCGCAGGTGGGCGCGTTCAAGGTCGCCGTGCCCGAAACCGTGATGCCTCCACGCGCAGACGTGTTCAACGCCAGGATGCAGGGGCCGCCGTAGTCGGGCTGAATGCCGGCCACCGCGCGGGCGTAAACCCTCGAAGCCGTCGGGCCGACGACGCGCAAAAGCGTCGTAGGGGCGATGCTCTCGACAATGACTTCCACAAAATTGGCATCGCCGGTTCGAGGACCGTTGGCGGGAGGATTGTTGACCGTGACCGTAACGTCGGCCTCTGCGTCATCGAAACCGTTGAGCTTGGCGTCCTCCTTGGCCGAGGGAACGATCCACGCCGAGGAACCGCGGCGAAGCTCGAGTGCGCCGGCGTAGGCGCCAGCGTCGGCTGCAGCTTGCGCACGCTGACGCTCGTAGTAGATGAAACCGCCATCCAGTGAAAGGCCGGCAAACGCGAGCAGCATGGCGAAAGCTGCAGCAAAAATGACGAACATGGCGCCACGTCGGCGGTCGCGCACAGTTGTTTTCCGTTTGTTTCCCTCGGTCATCGAATCCTCCAAAACTTGCGGTCTCCGCAAGGCATGCACGGCCTTAAATTTGCTTAGGCTGCCGGTCGCGATAGCACGCTCTCGCTAAGCGCCGGTCTTTCCGTGCGTTAGCCGTATTTTTCGCCGTCCGGGGAGTTTTTTGCAATCGCTCGCTAGTACTAAGCTTAGAAGGACTGAAAACCAAACTCACCTTGGGATTTTCCCCTAGTCAAGGGTCCTAGGACCCTCCCTAGTGGCGCCCCCAGGAACTCCTGGCCTGGGGTGAACTCTGCTAATAATCAAGGTTGGGGGTCTCCGCCAATCCCCACGTTTGTAAAATTTCCATGTCAGAACGAAAAGACCGAACCCGCCTCCTGCGTGAGGTGTTGGATGAGCGCATTCTCGTACTCGACGGAGCGATGGGCACACAGTTGCAGGCCCGCAACCTGACAGCCGCGGACTTCGGGGGCGAGGAACTCGAGGGCTGCAACGAAAACCTCAACCTGACCCGGCCGGACGTCCTGCGCGACATCCACACCGCTTACTTCGAGGCCGGGGCCGACATGGTCGAAACCAACTCGTTCGGCTCGACCGGCCTGGTGCTGGCCGAGTACGACTTGGCGGACAAAGCGTACGAAATCACCCGCGCCTCGGCTCGTCTGGCGCGTGAAGCGGCTGACGCGCTCGCGACGCCGGGACGCCCGCTGTTCGTGGCTGGTTCGATGGGACCGACCACCAAGGCCATCACGGTAACCGGCGGCGTCACGTTTGCTCAGTTGATCGAAAACTTTCGCGACCAGGCCGAGGCGCTCGCCGAGGGTGGCAGCGACGTCTTGCTGCTCGAGACCTGCCAGGACACGCGCAACGTCAAGGCTGCGCTGATCGGAATCGACGAAGCTTTCCGCAAACTCGGCTACAAGCTGCCGGTCATGGTTTCGGGCACCATCGAGCCCTTCGGCGCGATGCTCGCCGGCCAGACGGCCGATGCTTTGGTTGCCTCGCTCGACCATGTGGAGTTGCTTTCGATCGGGCTCAACTGCGCCACCGGGCCGGAGTTCATGACCGACCACATCCGCACCATCCACGAGATGTCGCGGACGCTGGTCTCCTGCTACCCCAACGCCGGCCTGCCCGACGCAGAGACGAGCACGTATGGCGAAACGCCGACGTCGCTCGCTGGCTCGCTGGAGCGCTTCGTGCGCAACGGCTGGCTCAACATCATTGGCGGCTGCTGCGGCACCACGCCGGAGCACATCCGCGCGATCGCCCAGATGGTCGAGGGCCGACCGCCTCGCCGCCACCGCGCCGACCGCCACAGCTATTACTCGGGTATCGAGCTCGTCGAGGCCACCGACGACAACCGGCCGCTCCTGGTGGGCGAGCGAACCAACGAGGTGGGCTCGCGCGCGTTCAAGCGGCTCATCAACGAGGAGAAGTTCGAGGAAGCCTCCGAGATCGGTCGCCGCCAAGTCAAAAACGGCGCGCACATCCTCGACATCAATCTCGAGAACCCCGACCGCGACGAGCTCGCCGACATCGACAGCTTCTATTCGCAGGTCATTCACAAGGTCAAGGTTCCGTTCATGATCGACTCGACCAGCGCGGCGGCAGTTGAGCGAGCGCTCACCTACTGCCTGGGCAAGTCGATCATCAACTCCATCAATTTCGAGGACGGCGAAGAGCGCTTCGACCGCGTGATGCCGCTCGTCAAGAAGTACGGCGCGGCCATCGTCATCGGCTCGATTGATGAAGACCCCGAACAGGCGCAGGCGATCACGCGTGAGCGAAAGCTCGCCATTGCAGAACGCGCGTACAAGCTGGTGACGGAGAAGTGGGAAGTCCCTGGCGAAGACATCGTCTTCGATCCGCTCGTCTTCCCTTGCGCCACCGGAGACGAGAACTACATCGGCTCCGCGGTCGAGACCATCGAGGGCGTGCGGCTGATCAAGCAGAAGCTGCCGCGCTCGAAGACCGTGCTCGGCGTCTCGAATGTAAGCTTCGGACTACCTTCGGCCGCACGCGAAGTGGTCAACTCGGTCTTTCTCTACCACGCGACCAAGGCCGGACTCGACCTCGCCATCGTCAACACGGAGAAGCTCGAGCGCTACGCGCAGATCCCCGCCGAGAGAAGAAGCTCGTCGAAGACTTGCTGTGGAACTATCCGCCCGAAGGCATGGACGCCCCGCGCGACTACCGCGAACAACCTCCCGAGCAGCGCGCCGAAATCAACAACCTACACATCGAGCGCGTCACCGAGCATTTCCGCGCCGCCTCTGGGCGAATCAAAGAGAAGAAGTCCGTCGCGGATCTGCCGCTCGACGAACGCCTGGCCAACTACATCCTCGAAGGAACAAAGGAAGGATTGATCGACGACCTGGAGCGCAAGCGCGCCGAGGTCGCCGACCCGCTCGAGATCATCAACGGACCGCTAATGGCGGGCATGAGCGAGGTCGGGCGGCTATTCAACAACAACGAGCTGATCGTGGCCGAAGTGCTGCAATCGGCCGAGGCGATGAAAGCCGCCGTGGCGCATCTCGAGCCCTACATGGAGAAGAAGGAAGGCTCGGGGAAGGGCAAGATCCTGCTCGCGACGGTCAAGGGCGACGTCCATGACATCGGCAAGAACCTCGTCGATATCATCCTGACGAACAACGGCTACCAAGTAGTGAATCTGGGCATCAAGGTGCCGCCCGAAGAGCTGATCAAGGCCTACCGCGAGCACAAGCCCGACGCCATCGGCCTGTCCGGCCTGCTCGTGAAGAGCGCGCAGCAGATGATCGTGACCGCGCTCGACTTGCGCGAGGCGGGGGTCGAGGTTCCGCTGCTGGTGGGCGGCGCCGCTTTGAGTGACTCGTTCACCCGGCGCAAGATCGCACCGTCCTACGAGTCGGTCACCTGCTACGCCAAGGACGCCATGTCGGGGCTCGATCTGCTGAACAAGCTGAGTGATCCAGCCCAGTATGAAAGCGTCGTGGCCGCGCACCGAGCAGCCGATGCGACGGCTGAGCCCGAAGAGGCTCCGGTCAACGAATCGACCGAGCGCAGCACACGCGCCCGGCTCGACGTCGCGCCTCTTGGACCGCCTTACGCAAACCGCGTCATCCGCGACGTGCCGCAGTTGCAGGAGATTTGGGGCTATATCAACCCCGCGATGCTATACACGCATCACCTCGGCTTCAAGGGGAACTTCGAGAAGAAGCTCGCGGAGCGCTGACCCGAAGCACTCGAGCTGTTCGCCGCCGTCGAGGGGATCCAAGAAGGAGGCCGCAAGCTTCCTGAAGCTTCGCGCGGTGTGGCAGCTTCTTCGAGGCCGAGGCGGCGGGCAACTCGATGAAACTCTACGAGCCGGGCTCAGCCACGCCAGCCGCTCAGTTCGATTTCCCGCGGCAACGCCGGGAAGACGGCCTCTGCCTGCCGGACTATGTGATGCCGGCGAAGGATGGCGTTCGGGATTCGGTCGCGATTTTTGTGGTGACGGCCGGCGAAGGCGTCCGCGAGCGTGCGGAGGAGTATAAGGAGAAAGGCGAGTACTTGAAGATGCACGCCGTTCAGGCGCTTGCGCTCGAGACCGCCGAAGCCTGCGCGGAGTGGCTGCACCGGCGCATTCGCGAAGACTGGGGCTTCCCCGACCCGAGCGAGATGACGATGAAGCAGCGCCTGAAAAACGAATACCGTGGCCGGCGCTATTCGCCCGGCTACGCCGCCTGCCCGGATCTGGACGACCAGCAGAAGATCTTCGCCTTGCTGCACCCGGAAGACATCGGCGTCCATCTGACGGACGGCTCGATGATGGAGCCCGAGGCCTCAGTCAGCGCCATCGTGTTCCACCACCCGGACTGCGTCTACTTCGACGTGTCGAAATAGGTGGACAGCAACTACGCCTCTGAACGCAAAACGGCCCCGCCAAATCGGTTTGGCAGGGCCGGATTTGCTTAGCTGGCTGTGGCGCAGAGTCCCACCCTCCGCGCCCTTGCCAACGAGACCGTTAGGCGGCCTTGCGCAGGTTCGCTTCTTGCTCGTCGTGTGCCTCGCGGCAGTTGACGCACATCGTCGTCCACGGAATGGCTTCGAGGCGCTTGGGGTTGATCTCCTCCTCGCAATCCTCGCAAATACCGTAGTCGCCGGCATCCAGGCGCGCCAGAGCCTTCTTGATCGCGCGCTTCGTCTCGAAGCCCGTGTTCACGAAGCTCACCGCCATGTCCATATCAGCCCGCGACTGCACCTGGTCCATCGGGTCGTTCGACCAATCGCCCAGGTACTCGTCCAGGCGGGGGCTGTTACCGGTCAGCTCGGCCAACTTGGTCAGGAGCTGCTCCCGGGTCTTGTTCATCTGCTTCTTGCTCATTTTCGTTTCCTCTGCTCCTCTATGCGAAGAAAATCAGTCAGTCGTTTGATTGCGTCTTCGAGCTTGTGTCCCTTTGATGCGCTCCACCCGGAGGTGGTTGCATCGTTATGAAGAAATTTTTCAGGATTTGAGTGCGACCGCTGAGGCTCGGGTTACCGAAGCATGTGGCGGGCTGTCGTGAAGACGTCGTGCAGCATCGATGCGGTCAACCTGCCGGTCTGCGTATTCTGTCGGCTCGGATGATAGGAGCAGACGAGCGCGGGCAACTCGCCCGGGAGGGCGTGAACCGCGCCGTGCGCGAACCCGTAGGCCGCTCGGCTTTCGATCCTGTTTGTCCGCTTCAACACAGTCAGATATGCATCGAGGGCCAGCCGCCCGAGAGCGACCACCACTTGCACGTGGTGCAAGAATAACAGTTCCCGCTCGAGGAAGCAACTACATTTCGCAAATTCTTCTCGAGTCGGTTTGTTTTCAGGCGGAGCGCACCGAGCGGCGGCCGTGACCCACGTGTCGCTCAAGGTCAGTCCGTCGTCAACCGAGACCGATTCGGGCTGCGAAGCGAAGCCGGTTTCGTAGAGCGCCCGATAGAGGAAGTCTCCCGAGCTGTCTCCGGTAAACATCCGTCCGGTGCGGTTGGCGCCGTGCGCGCCCGGCGCGAGCCCCACCAGCAGAAGTCGCGCTTTCGGATCGCCGAACCCCGGCACCGGCCGCCCCCAGTAATCCCAGTCCAGGTAGGCCCGTCGCTTGACGCGCGCCACCGTGCGGCAGTGCTCCCGCAGCCGCGGACAACGCTCACATTCCGTGATCGATTCTGCAAGCGCTTGCAGGGGTCGGGGCTTCGGTCTCGTCTCGGAGGTCGCCATCGCAAAAGTTCCGCAGTATAGCAGCTCTCCCTCCTGCGCTTGCCCGACCAAAAATGTTTCTGGTATAACTTGCGGGGCGGCGGTCGAACCTAAGACACCGGCGAACCGCCTTTCTATTTGAGCCCAGCGGATGCGCTTGGCTGCTTGTTATTCCTTCCCTAGGGGGTGGCTGCGGGTGGCGACGAAGAAGGCCGCGAAGAAGACTGCCAAAAAGACGTCCCAAGCGACGACGGCCCCGAAGAGCGGCGCCGCCAAGGCGGCTGCGAAGAAGCCGGAGGCAAAAGCCAGCGCAGCCCCGGCTTCTCCCGCGCTCAGCCAGGGCGCAGCGGAAGAGCGCCGCCAGAGCGAGCTTTACGCTCAAGCCGTTGAGGCGTTCCAGGCCGGCAACTTCAAACGCGCTCTCGGACAGTTCGAGACCGTGGCCGAAGGACCCGACAGCGGTCTTCGGCACCGTGCCAACGTCCACGTGCGCATTTGCCGCCAGCGTATCGGCTCCGACTCCATCGAACTGTCGAGCCCGGAGGATCATTACAACTACGCCGTCAAACTCATCAATGACCGACGGCTCGACGACGCCGAGCAACACCTCGACAAGGCGCTCAAGAAGGCCTCAGGCGCAGGTCACGTACACTACGCGAAGGCCGTGATCGCCGCATTGCGACGAAACGGCGATGAAGCTTTCCGCAGCCTCTCTCGGGCGATCGACCTCGATCCCAAGCACCGTCTGCTTGCGCGGCGGGACCCGGACATGGCTGGAGTACGCGACGATGCGCGCATTGCCGAGCTCCTCCAAAACGATGGCGCCCGCGCCGACTGACAAGATCGCCGTCAGCTCCACCGGCGAGGTCTTCCACCTCCAGATCCCTCCGGCGGAGCTGTCTCGTCCGCTCAGCATCGTCGCGCTGGGCGGGGGGACAGGGCTTTCAACGCTGCTGCGGGGCCTACGCATCCTTGTCGGTGAGCTCGAAAGTCGCGAATTAGCAGGCCTTGAGGCCGAGCTATCAGCAATCGTTACCGTAACGGACGATGGCGGCAGCTCCGGCCGGCTGCGGCGGGATTTCGACATGCTCGCCCCCGGCGACATCCGCAACTGCATGGTTGCGTTGGCCGAGGACGAAGCCCTTCTCTCGAAACTGTTTCGCTATCGTTTTGAGGCTGGCGAGGGGCTCGAAGGCCACAGCTTCGGCAACTTGTTCCTGACAGCCCTCTCGCACGTCACTGGGGATTTTCACCAGGCAATCCGGCTCTCGAGCGAGGTACTCGCGATCCGCGGGCAGATCTTCCCGTCCACGCTGAGCAACGTGACGCTCGAGGCGCAGTTGCAAAGCGGGCGCTCGATGGTCGGCGAGAGCAGCATCACCGGCTGCCGCGACGGCATCAAGCGCATCCATCTGCGGCCACGCAGCGCGCCGCCTGCGCCCGGCGCGCTCAATGCCATCGCTGGAGCCGACCTCATCACGCTTGGCCCTGGCTCGCTTTACACGAGCGTCATTCCCAACTTACTCATCGACGGCGTGGCGGAGGCGATTGCGCAGTCGCCGGCCCTCAAGGTCTACATCTGCAACCTGATGTGGGAGCCGGGAGAAACCGAGGACTACAGCGCCGAAGATCACGTCCAAGCCGTCCTCGAGCACTCTGTGCCAGGGCTGATCGATCTCGTGGTGGTGAACAACAAGGCAATCTCGGCGAGCGCACGCAAGCGCTACGCCAAGCAGAACGCGTTTCCGGTTGAGCTCGACGAAGCTCGCCTGCGCAAGCTCGTACCCGAGGTTCTCGCGATGGACTTGGTTGCGAAAGGGCTGCCCTTGCGGCATGACGCCGATCGGCTGGCCCGAGTGCTCCTGGTAAAAGCACAGGAGAGCCGCGCTCGCCGCGTGGGCGCCGAGAAGGTCAATCCAGGTTAGCCTCGAGCAGATGGTCTGGCCGCCAGCCACGCCGCCCCGGTCCGTGCTCGTCCTCGAACTGCAATCCGATCAAGAAGCTGTAGTCGCCGAGGCGGCAATAGCGCACCCTGCCCTCCGCGCAGTAGCCGTCCGCGTGCAACGTGACGGCTCCGCCTTCGGAAACGGGTAGGCTGCTGCTGACGCAGACTCCCGTCGCGGTGACGTCCTCGACGAGGGCCGGCTGGCGTATTAGCCGTCCGTTCTGGTCATGGAAGGAAATCTCGGCTAGGTTGGAGCAGAGACTCCGGGTTTCGCCCCTGCGCTCCTGGGATGCTCGTTCGAAGATCAAATCGGCGTTCCTCCCCTACTCTCATCGACCGAAGGGAGTGGTATTCTGATCGGCGATGTCGTCCGAGATGAAACGCCGAACCTTTCTCTCCGCCACGGTCGCGGGGATCGGAGCCGCCTCCGTAGCGCGCGCCGCCGAACAGGCGCCGATGCCGATGCGCACGCTCGGCAAGTCGGGCCTGCACGTGTCGTGGTTCTGCCTTGGCGGCTTCCACATGCGCAAGAACGGGCTCGACAACGCGGTCAAGATGATCGACCGCGCGCTCGACCTGGGCGTCACCTTCTTCGACTCGGCGAACAAGTACCACGACGGCGCCAGCGACGAAGCGTACGGCGCGGCCTTCGGAGGCTCGAGCTCCAAGCGGCAGAAGGCGCTGCTGATGTCGAAGGCGCAACTGCGCACCGAAGCCGAGGCAACCGAACAGCTCGAGCAGACACTGCGTCGCATGAAGACCGACTACCTCGACCTGTGGCAATGCCACGAGGTCTCGCGTATGGACGAGGTCGAGCGCATCTTCGGTCCCAAGGGCTCCTACGAGGCGTTCGTCAAAGCGAAGAAGGCCGGCAAGGTGCGGCACATCGGGTTCACAGGTCATCACGATCCAGCCGTCCACATGGCGCTGCTCAACGGCGGCGACGATTGGGAGACGATCCAGCATCCGGTGAACCTGATCGACCCGCACTACCTGAGCTTCCGGCCCGTGATGCAAGCCGCTCGAGAGAAGGGCCTCGGACTGATCGCGATGAAGACCAACGCCATCGGTCACATCACCGCGAACCGAATTGCGACCATTCCCGAGTGCCTGCGCTACGCAATGGCGCGACGCCCAGACGTGATCGTGTCGGGCGTAGAGACGCTCGAGCAGCTCGACGAGAACGTGGCGACCATCAAGACGGCGCAGCCGTTCAGCGATCAGGAGATCGAGACGCTGCTCAGCCGCACGGCCAAGACCAAGATTGGCCCCGAAGTCGAGCAATACAAGCGCAAGGAAGCCTAGCAGCTGGCAGACGTCTTCAGCAAGGAAGAACGCTCACGCGTGATGCGGCGGGTGAAAGGCGCCGACACGAAGCCGGAGATGCGCGTCCGGCGCCGGCTGCATGCACTGGGGTTCCGCTACAGCCTGCACCGCAAGGATCTGCCCGGCAAACCGGACATCGTCCTCCGGAAATACAAGACCGTCGTGTTCGTTCACGGCTGTTTTTGGCATGGCCACTCCGGCTGCAAAGCCGCGGACTTGCCCGCGTCGAACCGTGCATATTGGGATCGCAAGATCGGCCGCAACCTCGAGCGCGATAAGCGGAATCAGGCTTTGCTGCGCGAGAAAGGTTGGCGCATCATCGTGATCTGGGAGTGCCGGCTGGCGGATCTCGACGCAACGCTGGCGCCCCTGCTCGCCGCTCGGGAGGAACTTCCGTGAAACTTGCCGCCATTTTTGCCTTCGCCCTACTGATGGGCTGTTCAGTTGCGGACAGGGACGAACTGCTCCCCGAGCTTTCGCTCCAGCCGCCCAAGATCCTCACCAACGCCGGCCCCGAGTTCGCCAAGGACAAGCGCGGGGCCCAGGGCGTGCCCACCATCGAACGCGCGCCCAACGGCCGGCTGTGGGCGGCTTGGTACACGGGGCCTGAGACCAAACGGGTCGAGAGCCCCTTCAGCTACGTGGTCCTCGCGACGAGCGGCGATGACGGCTCGACGTGGCAGGAGCGCAAGCTGGTCATCCAGCCGACGCAGTACGTGCGCGCCATGGACCCCTGCCTGTGGATCGACCCGCAGGGGCGGCTGTGGTTGTTCTGGGCGCAGAGCGCAGGACTGCGCGATGGGCGATGGGGCGTGTGGGCGATGCGGACCGATACGCCCGAAGAGGAGTCGCTGGAGTGGTCGGAGCCGCGCCGCATCTCCAACGGCATCATGCTCAACAAGCCCACCGTGCTCGAGAACGGCGCTTGGCTTTTGCCCGTCGGACTGTGGCGCGATTCGACTCCCGACCTGGCTCTCGACGGCTACGACTTGTCGCCCTACAAAGCCGAGGACCTGACGCCCGACTTGGGTGAAGAGAAGGGCTCGAACGTGCTGATCTCGCGCGATCAGGGCGACACCTTCGAGATGTGGGGCCAAGCGCTCGCGCCGAACACCCGCGTCGACGAGCACATGATCGTCGAGCGCAAGGATGGCAGCCTGTTGATGCTCATCCGCAACACGGACGGCATCATGCAGAGCGTCTCGACGGACGGCGGTAAGACCTGGAGCCCGGGCGAGATGTACCAGGAAGGCTCGAACGTCGCCAACAAGCGCTTCTTCGTGCGCCGCTTGGCTTCGGGGGCGTTACTGCTGGTGCGCAACAACGGCCCGGACGGCAAGCGCTCGCATCTGACCGCTTTTGTCTCCGATGATGACGGCGAGACTTGGCAGGGTGGCCTGTTGATCGAAGAGCGGGTCGGCGTCTCCTACCCGGACGGCGTGCAGGCTCCTGACGGGCTGATCTATCTGATCTACGACTTCGACCGGGCCGGCGAAGGCCTGATCGCGATGGCGACCTTCCGCGAAGAGGACGTGCGCGCCGGCAAGCCCGTCAGCGGAGACGTGCGGCTGGGCGTCGAAGTCAGCCGCCTGCGCCCGGCGGAGTAGCTTCGTGGCGCAACCGGCCACGGTTGCAGCGTCGCGAGTCATCGCGACGGCATCTCGGTCGCGACGACTCGCGACCCGGCAATCCTGGCGGATTGCGCCACGACGAACCCGCTCTACCGCCCGGTCGTCTTGAGCAGCTGCTTGGCGTTCTCGAGCGCCGCCGGGGTCACCTTGGCGCCGGAGAGCATCCGCGCCAGCTCCTCCACGCGCTGATCCGCGCCCAGCTCGGTCAGGGTGGCGAAGGTCTGGCCGTTCTTCTCAACCTTGGCGACCGTGTAGTGCGCGTGCGCGAAGCCCGCGATCTGCGGCAGGTGCGTGACGCAGAGCACCTGGCTGCCCGCGGCGAGGCTATGCAGCCGCTGACCGATGGCTTCAGCCACGCGTCCGCCCACGCCGGTGTCGATCTCGTCGAACACCAAGGTCCGCTGCGCTTTGTCGCGCTTGGCGGTCTTGCCCGCCTCGGCCAGAAGGCACGTCTTGAGCGACAACGCGACGCGCGAAAGTTCTCCACCAGAAGCCACCTGCGCCAGAGGACGCGGCGGCTGTCCGGGGTTGGCCGAAAAATCGAAGCGTACACGGTCAAAGCCCTCGGCGGTCCAGTCCGGCTCGCCAGGGCCCCCTTCGACCACCACCTCGAAGCGCGCGCGCTCCATCGCCAACGCCGCGAGCTCCTTTTCGACGCCCTTCTGCAGCTTCTTAGCCGCCGCCTTGCGCTTGGCGCTCAACGTCTCGGCCACGCCCAGGTAGCGCTTGGCTGCTTCGGCGCGACGTTTTTCGACTTTCGCGGCGCTCTCTTCGGCGTTGTCGAGCTCAGAGACCTTCTTGGCCACTTCGCCGCCGTAGGCGAGCACTTCGGCGAGCGTCTTGCCGTACTTGCGCTTGAGCTTTTCGATGTTGGCCAGCCGCTCTTCCACCTTGTCGAGCCGGTCCGGATCCGCCTCGAGTCCATCGAGATAGCGTTGCAGCTCGAACCCGGCGTCTTCGACGGCCGCGCGGGCCGACTCGAGCTGCGCCGGCCATGGCTCGAGCTCGGGCTCGAAGCGCGCCAGCTCTTCCATGGCGCGAACGGCGATCTTGAGCTGCGCCGCGGCCGACGAAGCGCCCTCGGAGAGAGCCTCCGACGCCTTTGCCGCCGATTCCTGCAAGCGCGCGACGTTGCGCAGCCGGTGGCGCTCCTGCTCGAGCGTCGCATCCTCATCAGGCTGGAGGCCCGCTCCCGAGATCTCCTTGTGTTGGAATCGGTAGAGATCGAGCAACCGTAGCCGCTCCTGCTCGTTGCCGCGCAGCTCGGCCAGTTCGCGCTCGCAGGCGCGCCACTCGCGGTAGTGTTCGGCAGCGTTAGCGAGCAAATCCGCCACGCCGGAGAATTCGTCGAGCATCTCCATCTGGTGCTTGCCCGAGAACAGGTTTTGTTGCTCGTGCTGACCGTGGATGTCGCCCAGATGCTCGGCCAGCTCACGTAGCAGCGCGATCGTCGCGGGGCGTCCGTTCACGTACGCACGGCTCTTGCCCCCGGCGAGCACGTGGCGTTCGAGGATCAGCTCGCCTTGCTCGAGCTCGAAGCCAGCTTCGTCGAGCGTCGCACGCAACCCAGACGAAGACGGCGCTTCAAAGACGCCCGAGATGCGCGCCTTGTCCGCGCCGGCACGCACCGAATCGGCGTCCGCGCGCGCTCCGAACAGCAGCGAGAGCGCGTCGACCAGGATGGACTTGCCACTGCCGGTTTCGCCGGTCAACAAGTTGAGGCCGCCGTGGAAGCCCACGCGCAGCTTGGCGACGACGGCGTAGTTTTCGATGTCGAGCTCGTGGAGCATGGAGAGCCTAGCGCGGCGGGACTGCCAAAAAAATCGCGCTCTGGAACATTTGTTGAAACGCTCGTGCGTAGGGTGAACGTCTCACCCTGACAAACGAGGACCTTATCCATTGTGCTAGATTCTGGTTATTGTCCGAGCGCCAAAGCGCGCCCGGTGGGGCGTTTCGAGCGCGCCGTCGCCCTGGGGAGAGTCGAGGCGCCGGCGATTTGAAAACCTGAGTAGGTCAACTTGAACGTAGCAACGTTGTTTGCCTTGCTTCTGCAAGCTGTTCCCGCCGGCGAAGAAGCTCCGACTGAAGAAATGATGAACGAGGCGCTCGCGTCGAGCGGAGCCGGCGACGGCTTGCTCGACATGGTGCTTCATGCGAGCCTGCTCGCGCAGATCGTTCTGCTCGTGCTGCTGGGCTTCTCCATACTTTCGTGGGCCATTGCCTTCTCGAAGAACGGAGTGCTCAAGCAGGCGCGTCGCAAGGACGTGATGTTCCTCAAAGCCTTCCGCCGTGTAGGCAAGCTGGCCGACATGAACGCCGCGACCGAGCAGTATCGCCCGGCCCCGCTGGTCTCCATGTTCGAGTTCGGCTATGAGGAACTGGCCCGGCAGGTGAACAAGTACGGGCGAATACGCTCGGGCGACGCCATCGAACGCGTCATGCGTTTGGCGGCCAACGAAGAGACCTCGCGACTGAGCAAGCACATGGGCTGGTTAGCGACGACGGCTTCGGCCGCGCCGTTCATCGGCCTGTTCGGTACCGTGTGGGGCGTGCTCGAGTCGTTCCGCGGCCTGGGCGCGGCCGGCGGAGCCACGCTGCGCGCGGTGGCTCCGGGCATTGCTGAAGCGCTCATCGCAACCGCCTTCGGCCTGTTCGCCGCCATCCCGGCGCTCATCTTCTACAACTACTTCTCGCAACAGATCCGCGAGATCCGCTCCCGCATGGAAGACTTCGGCCTGGAATTCTACAACCTGGCTGAACGCGACTACGGCGAAGACGATGGCGTTTACGAACAAACACGGCCAGTTCGACGATGAAGAGCCGCTGTGTGAGATCAACGTCACGCCCTTCGTCGACGTCGTTCTCGTACTGCTGATCATCTTCATGATCACCGCTGCGGTGGTCGAGTTCGGCCTGCGCGTGGACGTGCCGCCAACGAAGGCGCGCGTGACCGAACAGGTCGACCCCAAATACCAAACGCTCGAGATTGCCGACGACGGCCGCCTCGTGCTCAACGGCGAGGAAGTCAACATCTACGCGATCGTGCCGGCGGCCAAGGCGGCGAATCCGGACAAGCCCGCCGTCTACATCCGCATCCACAAGAGCGCTCCCTGGGGGGACGTGGCGCAGGTGATGGCCGAGTGCCGCGCCGGCGGTGTGGAAATCAACCTGATTCCTAGACCCTTGACGCGGAATCCGCGAGGATGAGAGACGCAATCCAACGGCGCCCGATCGTGGCGCAAGCCGCCAGGCTTGCCGGGTCGCGAGTCTTCGCGCCCGAAGAGCCGTCGCGAAGACTCGCGACGCTGCAAACGTGGCCGTTTGCGCCACGAGACCGCGCTCGGTTGGCGCGCTAGGTAGATTCTATGGCGTTTTCGATCAACGGAGGTTCCGGCCGCGACGAGCCCATGGCGCAGATCAACGTCACGCCGTTCGTCGACGTCGTGCTCGTGCTGCTGATCATCTTCATGATCACCGCCGGCGTGTTCGACTTCGGCGTGGAGATCGAAGTGCCGCAAACGCGCGAGATCGCCGCCTCGCAGATGGAATATCCGTTCGTGAACATCACCAGCACAGGCGAGATCTACTACAACACCGAGCCCGTTTCGCCCGACGACGTTCCCGACCGCGTGCTGGCCGACCAGCCGCAGTTGGCCGAAGGGCAGGACCCGGCGTCTATATTCGTGCCGACCGCGCGACGCCCTGGGAAGTGATCGCGCCGATCGTGGACCGCTGCGGGCGCGCGAAGATCGCGGTCAACTTGGTGACGAAACCGCTCGAGCACAATCCGACGCAACAACGATGAGGATCCACATCGAGCCGGAAGAGACGCAGGAACGCCTGGGACGCCCGGTGACGGTGTCGCTGTCGTGCCATGCCGCGCTCTTCCTGCTGATCCTGGTGTGGGCCTGGCTGGAGCCGCCTCCGTTGCAATTGGGCGACCCGGAGGGCAACGCAGGCAGCGCGGTGTCGGTCAACGTCGTACAGGGCATCCCGATCCCGTCGCGCAACGCCCCTCCAAACCCGGTGGCGAATGACGTGAAGCACGACGTCCCTGCGCCGCCCGAACCCGAGAAGAAAGTCGAGCCCGAGCCGGCGCCCGAGCCGGAAGCGGTTCCCATCGAGCCGCCCAAGCCCAAGCCGCAGCCCAAGAAAGAGCCTCCGAAGGAAGCGACTCCGCCGAAGAAAAGCGAGCCTGAGAAGAAAGAAAACCAGGTGACCTCGACGACCGGCCCGGCTGCCACGAGCCCGCTGTTCAATCAGCCGCAGGCAGGCGGCGCAGGCGTCGGCATGGGCGCGGCAACCCCTTCGGCATTGGATTTGGCTGGTACGCCGAGGCTCTGCAGCGCCGACTCTCCGAAGAGTGGGGAAGACGCTCGGTCAAGTGACCGGCGACACCTCCAAGCCGGTCGTCGTCCGGTTTACGATCCTAAGAAATGGCGGGATCGAAGACATTCGCGTGGTCGAGTCCAGCGGAAATCGCTCCTTCGACTACTCGGCGCACCGCGCCGTTCAGTTCATCAATCCGTTTCGCGCCCTCCCCCGGCCTTGCGCCGCAGCTCAATTCCGGTTGAGATGACCTTTAGGAAAAACTAATGAAGATTCCGACACTCTGGTTGCTATCGCTGATCGTTCCGTGCCTGGCGCTCGCGCAAAATCCCGCCGGCGGAATCGTCGGCACCGTCGACTACACGGGCCAGGCCGCCCCACGCATCGCCGTGCCCGACCTTCCCGGCTTTGTCGGCACGGACGTGTTGCGCACCTTCAACGCCACACTTTGGAACGATCTGGAGGCCGCCGGCACGCTCGAAATGGTCGCCAAGAGCTTCTACCCGCGCTCGGCCCCGACCAAGCCCGAGGAGGTGAAATTCGGCTCCGACCAACTGCCGCCCGACCCCGGCGCGCGCGGCCCCTGGCTGATGGGCTGGTCCGAGCCGCCCGTCACGGCGCGATATCTGGTCTTCGGGCAGCTCGAAGCTCAATGACCGCCTCGTGCTCAACGGCTACCTCTACGACGCGACCGCCACCGAAACCGGCCCTGCCTACATGCTGGGCAAGCGCTACTACTCCGACCTCACCGAGACCGGCGCCCAGCAGATCGCGCATGACTTCTCGCGCGAGATCCTCGAGACCCTCGGCCTAGGCATGGGCCTGGCCGGCAGCCGGATCTATTTTGTGTCGGATCGTACGGGACAGTCCGAGATCTGGTCGATGGACTATGACGGCCAGAACCTGAAGCAGCACACCAACTACAACAACATCACCATCACGCCGCGGTTTCCGCCGACGGATCGCGGCTCGCCTTCACCAGCTACGCCGACGGATTGCCCAAGATCTACGTGCATTCGCTCGAGACCGGGCGCAAGCTCACCTTCTACAATCAGGACGCCTCGCTCAACACCACGCCCGACTTTACGCCCGACGGCAAGTCGATCGTCTACGCGTCTTCGATCACCGGACGTTCGCAGATCTACATTGCAGACCTTGACGGTCGGAATCTGCGCAGGATATCGTATTCTCGATCGATTGACGTTGACCCGGTTGTGAATCCTAAGACGGGGGCCCAGATCGCCTTCGTGTCCGACCGCCCCGGAACCCCACAGGTTTACCTGATGGACATGGATGGGGCAAACGTGCGAAGACTGTCGTTAGGCGGCGGCGACGCCGTTCAGCCGGCAGGGACCCACAGGGCGCAAACGTCGCGTTCTCATGGACGCGGGGTTTTGAGCCGGGCAACTACAACGTCTTTGTTATCAACGTCGCGACTCAGAAGTTGGTCCAGTTGACGCACGGCGCGGGCCGCAACGAGAACCCCGTGTTCTCTCCCAGCGGAACGCACATTGTGTTCACTTCAGACCGTTCTGGCGGGACGCAGATTTGGACGATGCGGGCGGATGGAACGCAAGTCAAGAGACTGACGACCCAAGGACGCAACCGGATGCCGGTCTGGGCCTCAAGATAGGCCGGACGCCGCCGAAAAAAGAGCTTTCGGCGGGCAAACAGTTGCGCATACCTAGCCCGCGCTCGTATGGTAGTGGTTCGCAGAAGAGATTGAGGAGGCCGTAAGAGCTCATGCAACGCAAGCGTAGTTTGGCGCTGATCACCCTAAGCCTCAGCCTGGTCCTATTGGCTGCAGGCTGCAAGAAGAAGGAACCGCCCCCGCCGCCGCCGCCCCGCCGCCGCCGCCGGCTGAGAAGCCCGCGCCTGCGCGGCCGACGATCAGCATCTCGGCTGAGCCGAGCTCGATCGAGCGCGGCAAATCCGCCACGCTGAAGTGGACGTCGTCCAATGCGGACTCGGCTTCGCTCAACCAGGGCATCGGCACCGTGCAGACCAGCGGATCGCGCGAAGTGTTCCCGACCCAGACAACCCGGTACACGATTGAAGTGAAGGGTCCAGGCGGCACCGCTTCGGCCTCTGCTGAAGTGACGGTACGTACGCCTCCGCCGCCTCCGGCGCCGAAGGCTCCAGATAAGACGTTCAGCCAGCTCATCAACGAGCGGATTCGCGACGCCTACTTCGACTACGACAAGTCGACGATCCGTCCGGACGCCGAGGATGCGCTGCGTTCAAACGCAACGGCGCTGAAAGACATCTTCGGCAAGTTCCCCTCGGACCGCGTGACCGTCGAAGGGCACTGCGACGACCGCGGTACGAATGAGTACAACCTGGCGCTCGGCGACCGCCGTGCGACCGCAGCTCGCGACTTCCTGGTGAACTTGGGCGTTCCGGCGACCAAGCTCTCCACCGTGAGCTACGGCGAAGAGCGTCCGCAGTGCACCGAGGAGACCGAGGCCTGCTGGCAACGGAACCGTCGTGCGCACTTCGCCGCGTCGAACTAAAACGTAGCCTCGAGATCGATTCGAACACGGCGGGCCGGCGCTTCTCTAAGCGTCCGGCCCGCTTCCTGTTTTGTTAAGCTAATCAAAGCCTTACGCGTCGAGCCCGGCCCGTGGAACCGCGCCCGCACACGATCCGTCTCGAAGATAGGTGCGGAGGTCTCTTTTGAAAATGTCGAACCGTTGGATCCAATCGTCTCTTCCCCTGGCATGCGCCGCGATGCTTGTGTTTTCGGCGCGGCCAGCCGCAGCCCAGAGCACCAAGGACATGATTCTCGAGACCCAGCGGCAACTCGCGGGGGTGCAGGAAGAGCTTCGCCAACGCGACCGTGAAAGCGCCGAACGCTTCGCCGCGCTCGAAGCTTTGATCAAACAAAACATGGAATCGACCACGCGGCTCAACCAAGCCATTGCCGTGATCGAACGCGCGGTCAACAAGCAAAGCGACGCGATTCTTCCGCCTGTCACCCGCACCGCCGCCAAGGCGGACGCGCTTTCGGACCAGTTCGGCGGATTGCGCGATGCGGTGGAAGAGACCAACGCCATGCTGCTCAAGCTGACCACCGAGGTCGCCGATATCAAGACGCAGCTCACCACCCTGCCGCCGCCTTCGATGGGCGCGCCGGGCGAGACGGGCGGTGACACTGGGCTGGGCGACAATTTCCTGTCGAACGCGGTCGGCGACTTCAACCGCGGCAGCTACGACCTGGCCAAAGCGCAGTTTGAAGACTTCCTGAAGTTCTCGCCGAACAGCCCTCAGGCGGCCGAGGCCCAGTACTATCTGGCGCAGATCGCGTACAACCAGAACGATTACGAGACGGCGATTCGGCAGTTCGACGTTGTCATTCAGCGCTACCCGGGCAGCTTCTTTGGTCCTGAAGCCCAGTTCAAGAAGGCCGCGGCGCTCGAGCGGCTGGGCCGCACGATGGAAGCGCAGCGCGGCTCGATGCGCTGATCGGCCGCTACCCGAACGCATCGATTACCGAAAACGCCCGCGGGCTGCTGCAGCAGTTGCAAGCGGGCGGAAGCGGTGCGGCAGGCAAGCCTTCGCCGCTGCGTCCGTAAGAACCTGCGAGCCGAGTTAGTACCCCGCCGCGAGTCCGGCGGAACGTGCGTCGGACGCGCCCATTAGTCCTTTTTCAGTCACTCGAATCGCCATCGCGCGCCCCATCGGGGCAACACGTCGGATGGTATGGCCGCGTTCTTCGAGCAGCCGAATCGTATCGGGTGAAAACCCTTCGTCGTCCATGCGCAACTCGTCCGGCATCCACTGGTGATGGAACCTGGGCGCGTCGATCGCCTGCTGCACGTCCATCCCGAAGTCGACCACGTTCAGGATGCTCTGTAGCACCGTCGAGATGATCGTTGGCCCACCCGGCGAACCCGTTACAAAGGCCAGCTTGCCGTCTCGGCTCAAGATCGTCGGCGACATCGCCGAGAGCGGACGCTTGCCCGGCTCGATCGCGTTGCGCGCGCTCTGGAGCAGGCCAAACATGTTCGGCTCGCCCGGCTTCGCGGTGAAGTCGTCCATCTCGTTGTTGAGTAGCACGCCGGTCCCCTTGGCCGTGACGCCCGAGCCAAACGAGCCGTTGAGCGTGTAGGTCACGGCGACGGCGTTGCCCTCGGCATCCACGATGGAGTAGTGCGTGGTTTGGGTCGATTCGGGGGCGAGCGCGAGACCTGGCTTCACCTCGGCTGACGGGGTAGCGCGTTCGGGGTCGATGGTCGCCGCACGGCGCTTGGCGTATGCGGGCGAGAGCAGCTCTTCGAGCGGCACGTCCGCAAAATCGGTGTCGCCAAAATACTCGGCGCGGTCGGCAAAGAAGCGCCGCATGCACTCAGCAACATAGTGGGTAGCGGACGCCGAACCAAAACCCGCTTCGAAATAGCGCGAGCCCTCGAGCATATTGAGCATTTGGACAACGCCGGCGCCCCCGGAACTGGGCGGCGGCGCCGAAAGAACCTCATAGCCGCGATAGCTGCCGCGCACCGGCTCCCGCTCCTTCGCGTTGTAAGCGGCTAGGTCCTCGCGTGTCATCAAACCGCCGTTGCGGCGCATGTCTTCGGCGATCAGCCGCGCCGTCTCGCCTTCGTAGAACTCGTTCGGTCCCTTGCGGGCGATGCGCTTCAGCGTCGCCGCGAGATCGCGCTGCCGGAACAAGTCGCCGTAGGCGAAGAAGCTACCGCCATTCTGGAAGATCCGCTTCGACTCCTCGAACTGCGCCAGCCGGCTCGAACCCTCCATCGCCTGTGCTTCGCTCCACGAGAGCACGACGCCGCGCTCCGCCAATCGTTGAGCGGGCTCGACCAGCGTGCGCCAGCGCTTCGTGCCGTATTTGTCGAGCGCCATCGCCAAACCGCGGACAGTGCCGGGCACGCCCGACGCCTTGTAGCCCACGATGCTCTCGTCCGTCGGCTTCCCGTCCGCGCCGAGATACATGTTGCGCGAGGCCGCCGCCGGAGCCTTCTCGCGGAAATCGATGAACGTAGAACGGCCATCGGCGAAGCGGATGAGCATGAATCCGCCGCCGCCCAAGTTGCCGGCGGCCGGATGCGTAACGGCAAGCGCCAGCCCGACCGCTACCGCAGCGTCGACGGCATTTCCCCCATCACGCAACACGTCCACGCCGATCCGCGTCGCGTGCGGCTCGGTGGTGGCCACCATCGCGTGGCGAGTGTGGACGGGCTCACGCGTGGCAGCAGCGGCAAACGAAGCGCACAGCAGGAGGCAGAGGAGCGAACGTCGCATCTTCTTCAGGCTACAAGATGCGATGCAGTGTGGACGCGATCTTCCAGATCACCGCTGCGAGCGTGTCGTAGAACTCCGGGAACGACACTGACGCGGCCTCAGCGTTGTGGATCACGCACGGACCGTCCGCCGCCAACGCCGCCACGGCGAATGCCATCGCGATGCGGTGGTCTCCGAAAGAATCGAGTTCCGCGGCGCGGAAGCGGGTTCCGCCCTGGATGCGCATGCCGTCTTCGCTCTCTTCCACCACGGCGCCCATGCGGCGCAGGTTCTCCGCCACGGTGGCGATGCGGTCGGTTTCCTTCACGCGCAGCTCGCGCGCATCGCGTATTTCGAGGCCGTCTCGACTGGCCGCGCCGAGCACGCGAGCATCGGGATCTCGTCAATCACTCCCGCCGTGGTCGCCCCTTCAATGAGTCCGCCGGCGAGCGTCGCGCCGCCACTATAGTCAGCGCACCGGTCAGCTCGCCGCCATCCGCCGGGTCCAGCTCGATCTCAATCGCCGCGCCCACCCGCGCAACACGTCCAGTAGCTCGGCTCGGGTCGGGTTCAGCCCTACGCCTTCAATGCGCAGCTCCGAGCCTTCCTTGAGCAGCGCTGCAGCCAAGAAGAACGCCGCCGAAGAGATGTCAGAAGGGACGCGCAGGTTCTGCCCGATCAGTCGCGGACGCCCTTCGAGCGTCACCCGCAGCCCCTCGACTTTGATGTTCGCGCCAAACTTCGCAAGCGCAATCTCGGAGTGGTCGCGCGTCTTCAGCTTCTCCGTCACCGACGTCTCGCCGTCGGCGTACATGCCGCCGAACAGGACGGCCGTTTTCACCTGGGCGCTCGCCACGGGCGGCTGATAGTGGATCGCGTGCAGCTTGGACCCGGTGATGCGCAGCGGCGCGAACTCGCCGTCGCGCGCTTCGATCTTGGCGCCCATCTCGGTCAGCGGCGTGATCACCCGCTTCATCGGACGGCGCGCGATCGACTCATCGCCGGCAATCTCGCTCACGAACGTCTGCCCGGCAAGGATGCCCGACAGCATCCGAATCGTCGATCCGGAATTGCCGCAATCCAGGCGCCGCTCGGGCGCACGCAAACCGTCGAGCCCCACGCCGTGGACCGTCACGCGGTCGCCGTCGCGCTCGATCTTCACGCCCAGATCGCGCATGCACGCAAGCGTCGAAGCGCAGTCCGCGCCGGAAGAGTAGTTGGTGATTTCGCTCACGCCCTCGGCGATCGAAGCGAGCATGCCGTAGCGGTGCGAGACGGACTTGTCGCCGGGCAACCGGATGACGCCGCGGACGCCGGCTGCTGGAGAAACGGTCTTATCCATGAACCCTCCATTCTCGCAAAGCTCGGCCCCCAGCCCCCTGCTGTAAGCTAAAACGTTGATGCGGCGCGCCCCCTCCTGCTCGCGTTTACGGCGCTGCTCGCGATCGGGCTGCGCTCCGCCCCAGATGAGCCGGAACCCGCGCGCTGGCGCTTGATCGCGGACGGTGTTTGGTTCCGCCTCGGCGACGCGCTCGACGGCCAGTCCAACAACGTCATCATCGAGATGCAGGACGGGCTGCTCGTCGTTGACGCAAACGTCCCCAACGGAGCCAGCCAGCTTCTGGCCGAGGCTGCCAAGGTGTCTGCGAAACCGGTCACGCGGGTTTTCGACACGCACCATCACGGCGACCATCTCTACGGCAATTCTGTCT
This sequence comes from Bryobacterales bacterium, assembly GCA_041394905.1. GTDB lineage: Bacteria > Acidobacteriota > Terriglobia > Bryobacterales > UBA6623 > RI-231. Next base: position 190,744 of record JAWKHJ010000005.1, read on the forward strand.
TCACGCGCGCCGGCGCACACCTTCGGCTTCCGCCAGATCGTCGACGAGATGAGCCGCGACGAGCCCGCGCTGTGGCGCGAGAGCATCCTGCAGCGCTATGACGTGAGCCTGCTCAATTTGCCCGCGCCCGAGCCCGCAGGAGCTGCTGGACAAGTCCCCTCACGTGATCGAAGACGCCCTGCGGCGCGTCAAATTCCTCCAGTTCGGCTGGGGGCACACGCAAGGAGACGGCTGGGGTCTACCTGCCCGAGGAGAAGATTCTGGCCACGGGCGACGCCGCGGTCAACTGCGCCTGCAACAACCCGAGCGATGCGAACATCGCCGGCTGGGCCGAAGCCGTGGCGCATGCCGAAGGTCTAGACGTGGAAACGGTGCTACCCGGTCATGGCGAGCCGGGCGGCCCCGAGGTGCTCGAGCGTCAGCGGCGGTTCCTCGAGAGCATCCGCGACGCCGGACGCGCCGCGGTCGAGGCGGGACGGCCGCTGTCTGCCGTAGTGCTGGAGCGCCCCGGAATGCCCGCCTACGCCGTGGCGCCCTTGCCAGCCGAAGTCGCCGACTGGGCGGGCCCCGTGCACGCAGCCATGCTGCGTGCGGCCTATCTCGAGGCGCAAAGCGGCAAGCCGTACGGCGCCTACTTCGACAAGACCAAGCCCTAGCGCACCGCGCTACAATGGCGGGCTCGCGGGCCCCATGCGCTTTCTCGAACGCCGGCCGTTGCTTTTCCTGCTCGGCCTGACGGCTCTCTTCTACTGGAAGCTCATCTTTTCCGGGCGCTTCACCATCCTCGATTCGCCTGACCTGATGGGCCAAGTCGTGCCTTGGTATCAGGTGCAAGCGCGCGCCTGGGCTCAGGGTGTGTTCCCGCTATGGGACCCCTACGTCTGGGCCGGGCAACCGCTGCTCGGGCAAATGCAACCCGGTGCGGCGTTTCCTCTGAACTGGCCGCTGTTTGCTGCGCCGCTCTCCGACGGCTCGATCAACCTGCGTTTGATCAACCTGCATTTCGGACTGATGCATCTGCTTCCGGCGCTATTCGCTTACGCGCTCGGGCGTGAGCTCGGCCGCAGCCGCTTCGCTTCGGTATTCCTCGGGATCGCCTTCGCGGGCGGCGGCTATGTCGGCGCCATCGGCTGGCCGCAAATGTTGCACGGCGCCATCTGGCTGCCGGCGACCTTGCTATTCTTCCACCGCTTCGTGCGCCTTGGCTGGACCCCGCAGGGTATCGCGAGCGCAGTGCTTTGCGGCGGTTCGATCGGCATGTCGCTGCTCAGCGGACATCACCAGACGCCCTACTTCGCCTTGCTCGCTCTCGGCGGTCTGTTCGTGTGGACGCTGTCCGAGCAACGCAGCCAAGCGCCCCGGCTTGCCGCCTTGCTCAGCGTCGCGGCGCTCGCCGCCTTCCTCGTCTCCGCTCTGCAGCTCTTCCCTGCCTTCGACTACGGCCGCGAAGCCTATCGCTGGGTCAACGCGCCCGATCCGGTCGGCTACAAAGTCGACGTCCCCTACAACATCCACGTCACCAACCGCCTCTACCCCATTACGCTGATGGGGCTAGTCATCCCGCGCGCGTTCTTTCAGGTGGACATGATCGTCGGCTGGGTCTGCCTGACGCTCGCCCTCTACGCCGTGGTTGCGCTCTGGAGTGAGCGCTGGGTGCGCGTCTACGCCTGCCTGGCCGTCGGGATGCTCGCCTTCGGGTTCGGCCCGTTCACGCCGCTGCATGGCTGGGTGTACGATTTTCTGCCTTGGGGCGACAAGGCGCGTAGCCCCTCGCACTCGGTCTACGTCTTCCAGCTCGCGCTCTACCTGCTCGCGGCCTTCGGCGTCGACCGCCTGCTCGGCCGCCGCCGCGAGGATGGTTTCGCGCAGGATTGGTTGCGCTGGTCCCAGCGCGCCCTGGTTGGCTTCGGCGCGCTCACCTGGATCACGCTCTACTGGTACATTCCGCAGGGCAAGATGGAATCCGAACCGGGCGACCAGATGGCGATCGCCTCCTTGACGGCCTGGGGCCTTGCCGCTGTCCTCGAAGCCTGGAAGCGCGGACGCCTCGAGCGTGCGCCCATGCAGTTCGCTCTGCTCGCCATGCTGCTGGTCGAGCTCTACGCCGGGCAATTCTTCGACATCAGCGACATCGACGACCCCAAGCGCCAACGCTTCCTCGGCCGCTACGCCGAGATGCAACCCGCCATGCAATACCTGCGCGGCGAACTCGACCACCGCCCCGGCGACCCTTTCCGCTTCGAGCTCGTGAGCGAAGGCGACGGCCTGAACGTCGGCGCTTGGTATGGCGTCGAGCAGGTCGACGGCTTCCTCGCCTCGGTCAGCTCCGAGCTCTACGACTTCTTGCGCGACATAGACTGGCTGCGCGGCCGCATGATCCTCAACACCGCGTTCACCGTCGCCAAAGCGCCGCAGCGCGACGACCAACAGCTCGCCTTCGAGGACCCCGCGAGCGAATGGCGCGTCTACCGCAACCCCGCGGCCGGGCCACGCGCCTGGGTGCAACACGGGCTCGAGCACGTGGAGAAAGGCGCGCCCGCCGTCGAGGCTTGCGAAGGCAACCCGACCACGCGCTTCACGCGGCCATCGGTCAACGAAGCCGTGGTAGAGGCGAACGCCGGTTGCCGAGGCTACCTGATCGTCGCGGAGCCCTGGGATGAAGCCTGGCAGGCCGAGCTCGACGGCAAACCCGTGCGCGTCTACCGCTACCGCAACGCCTTGCGCGCGGTGGAGATCCCGGCGGGCACGTCACACGTGCGATTCGTCGATCGCCAGGCGACCGTCTATTGGGGAGCGGCGCTGACCGGGCTTGGGCTCATGGCGTGCATCGGGGCCGGCGTGGTCTTGTGGCGACGACCGTCCCACGAAGCGCAAGCGTCGCGGTAGCCGTTCTCAATCAATCGCTCGGCGAACGCCCGCGTCCAGCGGAACGACTCGAGGACGTTGCCCAACGGCTTGGCGTGCCCAATGACGGTCACGTCCACGCCCAGCTCTTCCGGGTGCGGCGGATCCATCGGCCGCCCCGTCAACTTATCGCGCCAACCCAACACCATCGTGCGGATGCGCCGCGCCGAGGGAAACGGATGCGCCGCGAGCAGATCGACCACCACCACATCATCCGCGCCCAGATCGATTGTCTCGCGCAGCGGAATGTAGCGCAGGATGCCGCAGTCGACATAGAGCCCGTCCTCAGTTCGTACCGGCCGCATCACGCCCGGCAGGGCGCACGCTGCAAGCAACTCTCGAGCGCCGGCTTCGGCGAGCGGAACCCTGTGCATGCGGCCATGCGTCGCCTCGAGCAGCGTCAAGCTCCCACCGCAAACCAGCGGACGGTTACTATACTGCTCAACGATGCGCTCGATCCAAGCGCAAAACATAGGTAGTTGCGTGCGCCACGGCAAATCGAAGCGCCGCACGCGCCCCGGCAGCAGCTCGGCGGGCCAATCCAGCCACACGCGGACTAACTCGTCATGCGGGACGCCGCGGGCCAGCAGCCAGGCGTTCACCGAACCGATCGAAATGCCGGTCGCGACCTCAGGCCGCCAGCCGCGCTCGCTGAGCGCACGCCAGACGCCGACCTGATAGGCGCCAAAAGCAGCGCCCCCTGAAAGAGCCAATCCCCGCATGTGACTTCTATGTTCATTCTGCGTTACGACTTGATGAATTGACTAGTTCCATGATGACCAATCGTTGTTTCACCCTAGCGGCCCGTCCCGCCGGCTGGCCCGCCGAATCCGACTTCCAGCTCGAAGAAAGGCCCGTGCCCGATGTTGGCGACGGCGAGGTCCTCATGCAGGGGCTCTATCTCTCGGTCGATCCCTACATGCGCGGACGCATGCGCGATCGGGCTTCTTACGCACCGCCACTCGGGATCGGCGAGGTGATGACCGGAGGCGTGGTCGGCCGCGTCGTCGAATCCCGCTCGCCCGCCTTTCAGCCCGGCGACATCGCCACGGGGCAGCTCGGCTGGCAGGAATACGCCGTGGTTCCGGCCACGGAGCTCCGCAAGGTCGATCCCGCCCTGGCGCCGGTCTCGACGGCGCTTGGCGTGCTCGGCATGCCGGGCCTGACCGCCTACTTCGGGCTGCTCGACATTTGCGACCCGCAACCTGGCCAGACCGTGCTGGTCAACGCGCCGCCGGCGCGGTGGGCTCCTCGTCGGCCAGATCGGCAAGATTCGCGGCTGCCGCGTGGTCGGCGTCGCGGGCTCGGACGAAAAGGTGCGTCATGTGGTCGACGAGCTCGGGTTCGACGCGGCGTTCAACTACAAGACGGTCGAAGACTACTCCGCAAAGTACCGGGAGCTGTGCCCCGACGGCATTGACTGCTATTTCGACAATGTCGGCGGACCGCTCACCGACGCCGTCTGGCCGAACCTGACGATCGGCGCGCGCACCACCATCTGCGGCCAGATCTCGCAGTACAACAGCGAGCAGGCGGAGCTCGAGCCGCGCTGGCTGTTCCAACTGATCGTCAAACGCGCCAAGGTCCAAGGCTTTTTGGTCTTCGATTACGCCGCGCGCTACGGCGAAGGCCTCGCCCAGCTCGCAACGTGGCTCCAGCAGGGCAAGTTGCAGTACCGAGAGACCGTCGCCGAAGGTCTCGAGCAGGCCCCGGCGGCATTCCTGAGCATGATGCGGGGCGGCAATATCGGCAAACAGTTGGTCAAGCTCGCCGAATGAACGGGATCGCGCCGCACGGCACTCTCTGCGGGCTCGACGTTTTCCCTTGAACAGGGACTCCGGCTCGGATATTCTACTCCCGCCGGACGATGCCGACGCTCAGCGCAAACCTGCTCGACAGCTATCTCGGGATGCACATCGGAGACGTCTGTCTGAATCAGTTCGACGGCAACGAGTTCAATCACTGCGCACACTTCGTGGGCCATGCCCTGCGCATCAGCAACGGCAAGACCTGCTATCGCATGGTCCACAGCTCGCGCCGCATCATGGATCCGGCCACGATTCTCGTCAATGACCTCTTCGACGTGACGCCGGACACGCATGAGCTTCTGGAATGCCCCACAACCGGGCAAGGGCTAATTTTCGTCAGCGCGCCCACGAGCTTCGAGCAGATCGGCTCGAACATCCACCGCATCCGTTCTGTCCGCAAGCGGCACGTGGGCATCTACATGGGCGGCACGACCTGGCACTACAGCAACGCCCGGCGCAAAGTCGTCTCGCAAACGACGTCGAGCTTTCTCGATCACTACCGCGGCCAGACGAATGCGCTGTGGATCGGGGACCTGCCGTCGATGGCGCGCCCAATCCCCTACGGCGTCTCGATGAGCTGAGCCCGTACTTTTGCAAACGCGCGCCGCTTGGCGTTAAACTCCAATCTCTCGCCTCGACGCCTGCTCCGCTCCGTTCGCGGTCGCCCTCGCCCGAAACCGAAAGGAGCGAGCCTTGCCTCACAACCATTGGATCCCCGCGCTCGCCGCCCGCTCACGCTGGCCTGCGCTCCGCAACCCGCGCCGTCACACAACCGGAGAACGCCGCCGAAGCCCCTGCCGCTGAACCCGCCGAGGAGCAAAAGACATTTACCGCGGGCCTCACCCCCGTCGAGACGGTCGTCGTTCCGGGCTATGACGGCAGAGCGGTCAAGGTCAACGCGGGACAACTCATCAAGATCACCCGACGTCGAAGGTCAGCAGGTCGGAGACATGTTCGCCATCGTTCGCGACGAGCCGACCATGTACCTCGATACCTTCCGCAGCCGCACCGGCAATCGCAAACTGTTCCCAGTGCCCGGCGAGCAGTTCGTTACGCTCGAGCGCGAGCCGATTCTGACGTTCCTCAGCGACCATTCGCCCGGCGTGCACGACATGCTCTACGCCACCTGCGACTACAGCACGTACAAGCGGCGGGGCTTCGACGACCATCCCAACTGCAATCAGAATTTTCTCGACGCCGTCTCCGAAGCGGGCATTGAGGGCTTCCGTTGAAGCAGCCGGGACCGGTCAACATCTTCAGAACTCGACGATTGCCCCGGATCGCAAGACGATCGAGACGAGCGCAGCCGACGCTCACCAAGGCCGGAGACTTCCTCGAATTTCGCGCCGGGAGGACATCTGGCTCGTGCTCACCGCTTGTTCCTACGACATCGGAGAATTTATCGGTGGCAAGTCGAAGCCGCTGCAGATCGAGGTCTTCGACGCGCCAGCCGAATCGACCGATTGAAGCCTATTGCCTGCCCGCGAAGCGCAGGAACGCGTCCGCGATTGCTCCCGCGTCCGCCTTCTTTGAAAGACCGTAGTCCGCCCTCGACGGGAGAAGCTCATGCCTTGCCGGATCAGCGGCAGCGCCGCAAGCATCGTCGAGCGTGCCGAACGTGTCTTTCGAGCCGTGGACGAACATCGCCGGCACGCGAAGCTCGGGGAAATGCTCCGTTCTGAGCCTCTCCGGCTTTCCGGGCGGATGCAGCGGGTAGGAGAGCAGCAACAGCGCGGCCGCGACTTCGGGCCGCTCCGCGGCCAGCATTGTCGCCTGCCGCCCGCCAGCAGGAAGAGCCGGATAAGATCCGCTTGGCCATTTGCCGAGCGAAGCGGCGCTCGCCAAGCCTTCGCGGTCACGGGCCGCGCCCGAGGACGGCGGTCCGCTAGGGCGCTTCTGGCGGTAGGGCAAATCGCAACGCAAGGCGGCCAGCCCGCGCGCCGCAAAGGCGTCCGCCAGCGCGACCAGCAACGCCGCATCCCGGTTCGAGCCCGCTCCGTGGGTCAACACGATCCCGTCGCCGTTCGGCTTCTGCGGCTCATGCAACACGCCCCGCACGGCGGGAGTATCCTTTGGGTCAACCGACCATTCGCGCGCCATATGCGGCTCAGTGTCGCGTTGCGCGCCGATTCTCGCAAGCGAACGTAGGTGGAGGAACTATGGCGATTATGACTGCAGTCAGCGGAGAAGCACGCGAGGCGCATGAGGAGTTGGAACGCTTGCGCGGCGAGGTCGAAATGCTCGCCGCCAAGCTCGACGAGGAGGCGTTCCAGCAGCGGCCGAGCGAAACGCGCAGGTGTGGGCGAATGCATCGACCATTTGAACCAAACCAACAAGGTCTACCTGCGGAAAATGCCGGCCGCCGTGGAGCAGGCTCGCGAGGCCGGCCTCACCGGCGAGGGACCGGTGAAGCGCGGTTGGTTTACCGCCTTGAGATGTTCCTGTGGGCGCTGGAGCCCCCGTCCAAGATGAAGGACAGGCCCCTCCAGGCCTTCTTGCCTCGGCCAGGTGTGAGCAAAGACCAAACGATGCGCGAGTTTCGCGAAATTCGCGATCGACTCGGCGCATTGATGGAGAATGTCGAGTGACTTCTGGACCGGTGCAGGTGACGATGCCGCTGCCCACCGTTCCTCAGTTCAAGCTGCGGTTGGGCGAGATCTACGCTGTCCTGCTGGCGCACGAGCGGCAGCACTTGTAGCGTGCGGAACATCATCGGCTAGCGAGCCGCAGGGCCGCTCCACCACCGCATCCTCCCAACCGTCGCCGCCAGGCTGGAAGCGACCGCACCAGCAGGCTGACGCCCTGCGCGTCCGCCACCCAAATCTGCGGCGCCACGTAGAGTGGGTTGACTGCGCAGAATCTTCTCCGCGGGCAGCCCGGTCCAGGAATAGACCCGCACTGCGCGGCGCGAGAACCGCTCGAGCGCCCCAGCGCCTGCAGGATCGTCGCGGTCCCAGATCACCGCAATCCAAGGCCCGTTCTTCTCTTCGGTCGGGCAAGCCGCCCCAAGCCAGTGCGGTCCGGCATGTTCGACAGGCGGAAGCGGCGCGCCCGGCCCAGGTTCGAGGCCGGCCTCCTTGATCAGTTCCGCGTTGGCCGGCGGCTCGGGGCGCCCCGGCATCGTGGGTCGGGCAGCCAGTGCTTGGGCGTAGCGGCGTTTGGCTTCCGGCCGGATCGCCCTCGAGCCGGGCCAGCCGAGCCCTCCACAGCCAAAACTTTCATGCGCCGCCGGGCGCGCCGCCTCCGCGGCTCGGTCCGCGGGTCAGGACAGGGACGGCGCTCTCAGCCGCCAACACCGTCCACTGCGCCAGCAGCCCCGCCCTCCTTAGCCCCGTAGGCCGCCTCTGCGCGGATCTCCGCCGCCCTCCAGCTTGCCTGCAACGCCTCTCCCAGCGGTAGGACTCGAGGAGGATGCGCCCCCGAGGGCAGCTTCGCGCTCGACTTCCGCCAGAGCCTCACCCAGCCAACCTTCGAGGGCGTCCAACCGCACGGCCTGCTTCGCCGCCACGCGCGCCATCAACCATAGCGTGCTCTCGGGAAACCGCAGCCCCGGCGTCGCCCCCCTCGCCTTCCCCGCTCCTTCGAGCGCCGCCTCAACCGCCCGCGGATCCGTGCCGAACATCTCGAGGGGCGCGTAGGCGTTCCCGCCAAGCCAACTCGTCGGCCGGCCAGCGCGCCGTCCAGCGCGCGGTCTCGGCTACGAACGAGCGCTCGAAAGCAGCGAGCCCCTCCACGTTCAAGGGCGCGCGCAATCGCTTCCAGCGCGCCATGGCGTCCAACAGGGCTTCCGGCGGACCCGCCGCGCTCACAATAGCCGCCCCAAAAAGAAAGACGACCGGCCAGGCCGGTCGTCGCAGGATTTGCATGGGATGCTCCTGACCCGATTCTCGCACGGGCGGCCAAATCCAGCCGCCGCGCGCCGTCCGGTCAGGGCCAGTCCTGCCGGAGACGGCGTTCGACCCGGTAGGGGCCCGATCTCTCAGGTCGGGGACGAACGCCGCGTCCGGACGAGCGGAGGTCCGCTCGACGGTGGAGATGCTTACACCGGACGGACGCAAGCGCCCGCTTCGGCTCTTCGACTCCGTCCGCGTCTGAAAAAGCGTCGAAGAACCCGCCGTCCGTGCAGGACCCCAATCCGCAGGGGTAGGAAAACCGTCGTTCGAAAAAAGCTCCCGCCGGCCGCACCGCCCCTTCGCTACGCTGCCACATGCAAGCGCGGGAGAGATGCCGAAGAGAGCGCGACTCCAGCCTTGCGAACCCGAATCCAATTCGCGGCCGGCGGGAGATGAGTTGATATGAGGTGTTGTGACTCACTCGAACGTGGTCACAGGGAGCACGCTCGGCGCCAAAGCAGTCAAGGGCGCTAAGTCATTTAGAATTAGCCTGTTACCAAGTAACGACCGTCGACGGGCGTGTCAGCCGGTCCAGCTTGCGTGTCGTGGTGACGCGTCTCAGCGCATCGAACGGACGGGAACGCTCTCGCCGAGCGTCAGGTCGTCGAGATCCACCCAAGTCTGGTCGGCGCGTTGCTGCACGAATGTCCAGGGTGTCGATCCACAACTCGGCGGCGGAACCAAACTGGCCCCAGCGTTCCTGCGCCAGCGCCGAGGATCTCGTCCACACGCTCCGGATCTTCGTCCTTGCAGAGGGTGATGTGCGGGGTGTAGGGAAGCGATCTTCGCCGTCGAACAGTCCGGTGCCAGCAGGTCGTGCAGCGTGCGTAACTCGTTGGCGCCTTGCTCAACCTCGAGCTTCAACACATGTGTGGATTGGAACAGGCTGACTGTGCGAATTCGTACCAAGAAAGGGTGAAATGTGGACACGATCTGTCGACATTCCTCGATCGCCTGTTCGGTCGGGATCGACAGCGAACGCGGCGGCAGGATAGTCACGTGAGCCTTGTGCGGACACCCAGGCGTCAGCTCACAACGCAGACCATCGACAAATCGGGCAAGCGGCCCATGGACGTACGAAACGACCGCAAACTGGTTCAACATTTCCGAAATCATGGTCCGGTTCCCCATCGTCCCGGATAGGCGTTCAGAAAATCGAAGGCGAGTGCCCGAGGCGCTCGCCTGCTCTCCTATGATAGCGCTTGCAGCGCTTCGGCGGGAGCTTCCTTTTTCTCCACATCGATCCATGCTGCGGCCTCAAATCCCCAATAGCGACAAATCTGCGCTCCGTCTTCGGCTTCCAACACATCGCCGACCCCAAAAGGACGCCTGCCGTTGCGTTCCGGGGCGTCGCCTTGCAGGCGTAGCCATGCGTCATAAGGACTGACGGCTTCGATCTCTCCGCCGTCTTCGTAGTGTTTGATGCGAACGGGCTCCGGTCCGTTGCGCGGCGGCTTTTCGCGGAACGCTTCCAGGTGAGCGTCCCCAAGCCAGTAGATGCGAAAACGCGTCATGAGAGGTCTATTATGAACCAAATCGGCGGTTCAGGAACAGAGTACACAGGTTCTGTAGTCATGTAAGGCGACAAGCCCCCTACCGCACGGGTTGTCGGCGGAGTCGGGCCCCCGGGGGAATACTGTAGACTACCCTTCCCCAGCGCTGCCACAAGGCCAGAGAGCCGCAGTAGGCGAAGCCGGCCAGAAAAAGCGTCAGGAACGGCGCCGACGGCCACGCTTGGTGCCCCGCCAAGGTGAACAAGCCCCACGCCGAGGCCCCCGCCGCGGCTAGATTCGCCCAAGGGACCCAAACGCGCCGGATGCCGTAGAGCGCCCGAGCCAGGCTCGCGCTCTGCGCGCTCGCGCTGAGCTTGGCCGTCCTCTCGAACGGCGTCTCGACGCCCCAGATCGCCTCCAGCACGCCCCGCGAATTACTCAGAATCAACCCGGCGCCGCACGCTAGCGCAGCCGGCAGCAGCGCCACGTCACGCCATTCCACCCGCCCGCGCAAAGCAAAGCGAGGCAGCAGGTAGTAGGCCGCCAACGATCCGAACGTCGTCAGAAAGACCACGGCGTCCAGACCCAGGAGCCAGCTCCAGCCCCCCTCGGCGCGAATCAGCGCTGTGGGCGTAATCAGCGCCGCCAGCAACGCCATCAGCGGGTAACTGGCGTTCGCGCTGAAGTGCAACAGCGCTTCCACCTTCACGCGCCGCGGCAGCTCGGCATTCCACAGCTGGGGCATCAGCTTGAGACCGGTCTGCACCAATCCCTTCGCCCAACGCGCCTGCTGCGTCTGGAACGAAGCAACTTGGGACGGCAGCTCAGACTCGACCGCGAGCTCGGGCAAGTAGACGAAACGCCAGCCGTGCATCTGCGCGCGGTAGCTCAGGTCGCTGTCTTCGGTCAGCGTGTCATGCTGCCAGCCGCCAGCCTGCTCGATCGCCGCCCGGCGCAGCACACCCGCCGTCCCGTTGAAGTTGAAGAACAGCCCGGAGCGGCTGCGCGCAACCTGCTCGACCACGAAATGGGCGTCCAGCAGCATGCCCTGCACGCGCGTCAGCAGCGACTCTTCGCGGTTGCGATACTCCCACCGCGCCTGCACACACCCCACCGACGGATCGGCGAAATGAGGCACGGTGCGGCGCAAGAAGTCCGGGGCCGGTGAGAAATCGGCGTCGAACAGCGCGATCAGCTCGCCCTCAGCCTGCGCCAGGCCGGCCGCGAGCGCACCTGCCTTGTAGCCGGTGCGGTCAGAGCGATGCAGGTAACGGATCGGATTCCCGGCCGCGGCCAGGCGCTCGACAGCACGCCGCGCGATCCGGGCGGTCTGATCCGTCGAATCGTCGAGCACCTGGATCTCGAGCTTCCCGCACGGGTAGTCCAGCCGGCAAGCCGCTTCGAGTAAACTCTCGACGACGAATCGCTCGTTGTAGACGGGCAGTTGCACCGTCACCCGAGGCCATTCGGGCGGAGTGGGCGGTTGCGGTTGCGCTTCGTTGCGCAGCCGGAGGTAGCTCCGAATCAAGCTCATCCGGTGCGCACCATGCACACTCATGGCCGCGATCACCAGAAAATAGAGGGTCACCGCCGCCAGGTCGGCCCAGTCCGAGAGGGTCGCGGCGGTCGGGATAAGCGTGTAAGGGAACATTGCAGTCGTCAGACAGGAGCTCCAGAGGCGATGGAAGCGGCAACGAGTAACCGGTTGCTGGCAGTTTCAGCCCTCGCACTCGAGGGCGGATTCGGAGTCCTGGCGTATCTCAGCGACTTTGAGACCTATGTCGTCGAGTTTGTTTTCTGTTTCCTCGTACTTTCCCTATTTTATCTGGCAGCGGCTTGGACAGCCCTGTCGACCGGACCCGGGGATAGCAACCGACGATTTCGGGTCATGCTCATCGTGGGTGCGGCGCTAGCATTCCGGATGACGGTCGCACCGCTGTCGCCGCGACTCTCCGAGGACCTCTACCGCTACCGCTGGCAGGGCATGTTGCAGGCCGCAGGCGGGAACCCCTACGTGGAGGTTCCCGAGTCCCCGAAGTGGGCCGGTCTGCGCGATGAGGCCTGGGATCAGGTCAACCGCAAAGACTTGCCGTCGGTCTACGGGCCGGCCTACGAGCTGCTGTACGCGGGCTGGTTTCGCGTGGCGTCGCGAATCTGGGACGACCCGCACGCCCAGGCATGGAGCTTCAAGCTGCCCTTCGCCTTGCTGGAGCTCTGCGCGGGGGCGGCCCTGCTGTGGCTGCTGCAACTGTGGCGGATGCCTGCCGAGAGGGCGGTCGTCTACCTCTGGTCGCCGCTGATCGTAGTGGAATTTTGGGCGCAGGGCCACAACGACCCGCTCGCTGTGCTGTTTGTCCTACTAGCGTTGTGCCTGGCCAAGCTCGAGCGCTGGCCGTGGGCTTTCGCCGCGCTGGCCGCAGCCACGATGGCCAAGTTTTGGCCGGGCGTGCTTTTCCCGTTCTTCCTGCTGCAACGCGTCGAGGGGCGCTGGCACTTTCGATGGAAGGCGGCGCTTGCGGCGGCCGGTGGCGGCGCTGCTGAGCCTGCCCTACCTGGGTGCGCTGTCCAACGTCACCCAGTTGCTCGAAGGCTTTGTGGGGGCTGGCGCAACAACGATAGCCTGTACGGCTGGATCTACGCCTGGGCGAACGAGGATTTCAACCGCGGCACGGTTCTCGTCACGCGCCTGATGGTTGCGGCGCTCGCCGGGCTCTGGGCGCTGCGGCTCTCGCTGCCACGCGCGGCGCTATGGGCGCCGGTGGTTTTGCTCTTCCTCTCGGCGAACTGCTTTCCGTGGTATTTGAGCTGGTTCCTGCCGTTGCTGGCGCTGTTCCCCAACGCCGCGCTCCTGCTATGGAGTGCAACCGTGGTGCTCGCCTACAACGTGCTCATTCCCTACGCTGCACTGGGGGAGTGGCGGTATGACGAGTCGCTGCTGCGGCTCGAGTATTGGCCGGTTTTTGCACTCTTACTGGCGACGGGTGCGCGCAGCGTCATCAGAGCCGCGAGTGCGAGTCGGCGGTAGGGTTGAGACATCCGCACCTACGGCAAACGCGCCAGCGCCTGCTCCGCCTCGGGGTCCCCATAGGGCCAGGCGGAGAGATAGAGTTCCAAGGCGGCCCTTGCCCGCTGGGCGTCGCCTGCGCGCAGGTAGAGAAAGCCAAGCGTCCGCGCGCATTGCGAAAGTTCTCGATCATGCTCCACCGACAGACGACATGACGCCTCCAGGTGCTCCGTAACACCCGACTTCGCCAGGCTCATACCAGGCAAAGCGCCGCTGCCCTCGCGCACGAAAACCACAGCCTGCGCGTCCTCATGCGCCAACCGCCACTGTGTATTGGAAGGCGCGCCGAGTTGCAGGATCAGCGGATACACGACGCCTGAGACATACTCGAAGCCGTTCATCAACACCACGTCGACCCCGTAATGGTCAAGCAGCCTTTGCGCTGCGCCAGGATCGTTCGGGTCGCCGTAGATAATAGTGCGATAGTCCGCGTAGACCGCTTCGTTGAGCGCCCGCCCATCGATGAAGACCTCGACTTCCGGCCCGATAGCCCACATCAGATAGCCGCCGTATTCGTAGGTATTGAACAAGGGCTGCTCGGGACCGAGCTGCCTCAGTAGATGAGCCGCCTGCTCAGGGAACTTCCAGTCCGCAACCCGGAGCTGGAACAGCTTGCCATTCGCCGCTTGCCAAACGAGCAAAGCCGCGACCATGCCCGCGATGGCGCCACCGACCGTGCGCGCATTCAAGCGCTGCACGCCCGGCGTGTACGCAGCCAAAAATACCGGCGCGAAGAACGCCACGAAAGGCAGATTGCGAAACGCCAACAGCGAGGCCGCTCCGAACGCCAGGAACAGCAACGCATCGCAAATGCGCACCTTGCGCCACTGCCAGGCCATGACTGCCGCCGTTGCGTAGAGCAGGATTTGGAACACGTACGGCGGCCCCCACAACGGCGGCTGCGCCCACTCGATGAGGGTCTGCGTCAGATAGCTCTGGCGATAGCCGGAAAGCACGGCAAAGATGCCGAAGCCGCTTGGGTTGAGCCCCGACAGAACGACAGCCGCCGCCAGCGTGGCCGCCAGCGCGTTGCGGCGCGCCGACTCTCGCAGCCCGTCCAGGAAGTACGCGCCGATGACGACGAATCCCATGAAGAAGCCGCCGTGCATGTTGGCCCAAAGAACCTGCAACGCCGGCAGAACGTAAAGCCAGCGCACTTGGCCGCTATCGCGGTAGCGCTCGAGGATCAGGGTAAACAGTGCGACAAAGGCGAACGTCAACAGCGCGGGCCGGTCTGATGCGAACAGCAGTAGGAATGGCAAGCCCACGAGCGAAGCGATCACGCCCGCGGCCAGCGATCCCGATCGCCGCCACGCCAGCCAGCCCGCAGCCCCACAGAAGAAGGTAAGCAAAGCGCTCTTGAGCAGCACCAGGCCAGCGAAGCCGGAAACCACCCACACGCCGTAGCCGAGCAATTGCGCCAGCCACTCGTGCGTCAGGTTGAAGTTGCGCACCCTGCGCTCGCCCGAGTAGGTTTCCTCGCCGCGATCCGAAGTGTAGGAGAAAGGGTCGGGAACGGGCAGCTCGTGCTCTTGCGCGATGTAGCGTCCAGTCGCCAGGTTCCACCAGAAATCCGTATCGGCAATCTCGGTGGCGAACGAGCCGAACAGCAACAGGAGCGTCAGCGCAATCAGCGCACGCCCGAGGGGACTGCTGCTCGCGACCGTCCCTGCAGATGCTTCCGTTGATGCTGCTCGTGACAGAACGATCAGGCTAGCCTACAAGGCCGCCTCAGTGCACCCCGGTCTCGAGCAAGGTGAGCGTCTGTGCGTCGGCATCGAGCGCGGCCTCGCAGCCGATGGGGATGAAGCCCTGGTCGGGGATATGGCCGATCATCAGTCCGCGCAGGGTCGGCTTGCCCAACGGTTCGAAGCGGTCGCGTAGAATCTCCTCGATCGAGCGGCTGCGTCCGCGGCCCGGCGTAGCCTCGGTGAACTTGCCGATGGCGAACCCCGCCGCAGCATCGAGCGCACCGGCGAGCCAAAGGTGGGTCAGCATCCGGTCGATACGGTAGGGCGCTTCGTCTGTGTCTTCGAAGAACAGAATCTTGCCGCGAAAGTCCGGCGCAAAGGGAGTTCCCAACATGCCGGAAAGCAGCGTTAGATTGCCCCCGACCAATCGTCCGCGCGCCTTGCCGCCAACAATCGTCGTCAGTCGGTTCTCGCGCTCGACCTTGCCCGGCCTGGGTTGTTCGAGTGGCGGCGGCGGCCCAAGGGTAGAGGCGCCTTTGGGGCGACGAGGACGTCACGGAAGGCCTGGACGGCGTACTTGCTCCAAGTCTGGCCCGCGATCGGTCCGTGAAAGCCAACCAGGCCCGTTTTGACGTGGATGGCGTTGAGCAGCGCCGTGATGTCGCTATAGCCCATGAGCGCCTTGGGGTTGCGACCGATCGTCTCGAAATCCAGATAGGGCAAGATCCGCTGCGCACCATATCCGCCGCGCAGAGCAATGATCCCCGCAACCTCCGAATCCGCGAACAAAGCATTCAAACCCGCCGCGCGGTCACGGTCCGCGCCCGCGAGATAGGCGTCGCGATCGTAAAGATTCTTGGCCGCCTTGACCCGGAAACCGAGCGACTCGATGGTTTCGATGGCGAAGCGAATGTCTTCGTCTTCCCAGGTGTTGCCCGACGGCGCGCACATGCCCAGCGTGTCGCCCTCACGCAGGCGGTCGGGCTTGGAGACCTTAGCGGCCGCCAAGAGGGGGCTCGCCGCCAAACAGGTCAGTAGGTGACGTCGGGTCAACATCTGTTGGAGAGTGTACGCCGTTGGCTCGTTTGGGTTGGGCCCGCGCCGGCGAGGTTCTCATAGCACCCCGTAAGCCCGGCCCATCCAGTACGGCAACAAGAAGTCCACGCCGGCCGTCTCGATGTATCCATCGCCGCCGCCGTAGAGCAGAAACGGGCTGCGTTGCCAAAGAAAATCCGTGTTCACGCGGCGATCCACCGGAATCGGCTCACACGCTTGGTCCTCGCCGCACGCCGCCACCTTCCCGCGCAGGTCAACGAAGAAGTCTCGCCGCGAGCGCCGCGTCCAGGCTTCGAGCAGTTGCACTAGGCGGGCGTCCCGCGCTGAATTGGCCCCTTCGAGAACGCGGTCGATCATGTCGAAGTGCGCATTGCCGTGATCGTCGACGGTCTTACGGAATAGGCGGTAGGCGTCAAGGTAGCGGTCTCGGTGCGTTCCGAGAGCTCGCCTCGGATGAGGCAGAACATGCCGATCGCGACCAAGTTCAGCTTGAAGTAGGAGTCGTGCGGTTCCGCCACCTCGAACGCCACTGGGGCCATCACGCCGAGCGAGCCGAGGAAGCGCTCGTTGCGATACGGCGAACTAAAGCGTGGGTCGTTGACCTGACGGCCCACTTGCAGCAGCGCCAGCCGCTGGTCGACACGCTGCCAAAACACCGTGCTCGACTCGCCGTTGGGCATCACCACAGCCCAGCCTTTGTCGAGCAGAAACCCGAGCGCGCGCGTGACGATGTCTGCAATCTCAGCGCGCAATCCCGCATCCGTGATCCACTCGTAGGCCGCGCTCAGCCCGAAAAAGAACCCCATGTATTGGTCGCGCGAGGTGTTGCCGACCCATACGGCCGCACGTCCGTCGAGCGTCGCTTCGTAGAGGCCGTGATGGCCTTCTTCGGCCGCAATTGCGTCCAGCCAAGGCGAGTCGGCCGGCAGCCACAGACGCGCCAACAAGTTCGTGCCCGTCACGTCGATCAGGCGGCGCATCGAGCGCACAATTGCGCGAACGCTTTCGAGCGCGTCCGCAGCACCGGTCGCGGCGTAGCGGTAGGTTTCCGCCGCCAGGTAGTGGCCTGTCCAAATGGCGGAATCACCGCCGCGGGTGTAGCGGTCGATCGTGTCGCTTTGCGGGGAAACGAAGATGGGATCGAGGACCGTGCCGTGCGGCAAGTGGCGCGCGGTGAGATCGCCGGCGACCTCGATCGCCGTCCGGTGAAGCAAAAAGCGCGTCCGATCGAGTCGGGCGCGCACGGGTGGGTAGAACGTGCTCATCAGCGCCGGGTCCCCAGGGCGGGGCCGCTCTCATTCTGAGGCGCCTCGCCCGGAGATGCCAGCCGAGCCAAAATTAGTCTTCGAGAACGAAGGTGACCTTGAGATCCACGCGATATTCGGTGATCTTTCCGTCCTTTACCTTCACCTGTTGGCTTTGAACCCAAGCGCCTTTCACGTTGCGCAGGGTCTTGTTGGCGCGCGCCACTCCTTGGTTGACAGCGTCTTCGAAGCTCTTGGTCGAAGAGGCGATGATTTCCGTAACTCGTGCGATCGACATTCGAATTCCTCCTGGAATCTGGCTGATGTTTTTCAACCGAAACGTGTTTCATTGAAACGCGAGCGCCGCGCAAAAGTCCAGCTTGAGATTGCAGAGCCTAGCCGGGTAGATCGTCCGGCGGTTCGGGAAACTCTCGGATCGGAGAGTAGCGTTTGTAGCCTTCCCAGACGTCGCCATTGCCATGTACCCGCGCATCGCCGGTCTTGCGTAGATAGTCGTCCAAGCGCTGAGCCAGTTTGGCCCGAATCGGCTCGAAGGCTGGATCGCCGGCCAGATTCTTGATGCAGCCCGGATCACGCCGAATGTCGAACAGCTCTTCGGCCGGACGTTTCCCCACGGCAAGCTGGAAGAAGGGCCCCACGACGACATCGTCGCGGTATTGGATCATGAAATCGAGCGTGGGCGAAGCGTCGATGTCGTGATACCCGCCGTGCATCGGCCCGAGCTTGCCCGGTTCGTCGAATTTCTGCGGATCGCCGGCCGGCCAGCGGTCCGGCTTGAAGTTGCGGATAAACAGATGGTCGTGCGTCCGAATCGCCCTCTGGGGGTAGGTCCAGTTCTGGTAACGCGACGACGAGTGGCGCTCGCGCGCGAAGTAGACCGCGTCGCGATCCGGCTCCACGAGTCCAGTCCCGCCTCCGGTCAAAAGCCCGTAGATGCTGTGTCCCGGTAACCCCGGCGTCACGGGAACTTCCACGCCCGCGGCTTCCAGGATGGTCGCCGTCAGGTCAACGAAGCCGACCAAGTCCTGCACTTCACGGCCGCCCGGAACCTTGGCCGCCCAGCGGATGGCCAGCGGCATGTGCGCACCGTACTCGTAGCAGTTGGCTTTGGCGCGCGGGAAGGCCATGCCGTTGTCCGAAGTGACGATCACGAGCGTGGAGTCAAGCTCGCCGCGCTGTTCGAGATTGTCCAGAATGCGCCCCAGGTGACGGTCGAAGTGCTCGATCTCAGCGGCGTAGTCGAGGATGTCGCTGCGCACCTCCGGGTAGTCGGGAAGGAACGGCGGCGGGTCGGCGTCTTCGAGCTGCTTGCCGATCGATTGGCCCAATCCCTTCTGGAAGATCCGATGCGGCTCGTGGCCGCCCACCCAAAAGCAAAACGGCTGGCCCTCCGGCTTCTTTGTGAGGAAATCCTCGAAGTTGGCTGCGTAGTCGGTCGAGGAGATCCCCTGTATCCCGGCGTCGGTTTTGATCTCGTTGAACTCCGGTCCCGCCGGGTTACGCGGACGCTCGTCTTGCCAGCGACCCGGGCCCCATCCCTTGCCCGTGAAGCCTACCGCATAGCCGACCGGCTCGAGCATGTCGGGATAGGTGACGTACTTGGCTGGGAAGGAGCTCGCGTGCGTTCCGGCTTGCTCGATCATCCAGGTGTGCATTCCCGTGAGCATCGCCGCGCGGCAAGGACTGCAGCCAGGCGAGGCCGCGAAAGCGTTATGAAACAGAACGCCTTCGCGCGCCACGCGGTCGAATGCAGGCGTTTTGGTGGCAGGATATCCGTAGGCCGAAGCGTGAGGGTAGGACTGGTCGTCCGAGATGACGAAGAGAATGTTGGGTCTCTTCTGGCTGGGCGGAGGGGCGTCCTCGCGGCTGCAGCCCGTCGCGAGGACGGCAGCGCCGACCGCGCGAAGGAAGTCGCGGCGTAATACCATGGTACGGCCATTATACGTCGCCAAGAGGTCCGCGATTCTGAACATGGCGAAGCCCCGCAACCACCATGCGACAGAATGAAAGTCAGCATCATGCATTGGCTTCTCCTGTTGTCACTCGCCTTCGCCGCAGCGCTCGGCGCGCAAACACTGCACACGGTCGACACGCTCGACCTCGAGCGCTACCAGGGCCGCTGGTATGAGGTGGCGCGCAAGCCGAACCGCTTCCAAAAGGCATGTGCATCGGACGTGCTGGTGCAGTACGGCTTGCGGCCGGATGGGCGCGTGGATGTCTTCAACCAATGCTCAGAGAGCAACGGCGATTTACGCAGCGTGACCGGGGTGGCGCGGCTGCCTGACCCGGAAGGCGCGCCTGCGAAGCTCGAGGTGCGCTTCGCTCCGGCGTTTCTATCGTTCCTGCCGATGGTTTGGGCGGACTACTGGGTCATCGATCTCGACCCGGACTACCGTTGGGCGGTGGTTGGCGGGCCCGACCGCCAATATCTGTGGATTCTCTCGCGCACGCCTTCGCTGCCGCAGTCGACGCTCGACGGCATCCTGGAGCGCGCCAAGGCTCAGGGCTACGACCTCAGCGACTTGATTCGCACTCGACACACTCAATCAGGGCAGTGAGAGCCTTTATTCGATGAGCGCGTTGCGGCGGTCGGCTGCGCTACGATGAACCCTTCGGAGGAACCTCGTTGCCGACCCCTGATTCCTCGCGCAGGAAATTCCTCGCTCTCACCGCCACTAGCGCTCTCGCCGCCTGCTCCAAACAGGAGTCTGAAACAGCACAGGAGGCTCCCAGCCGACTCGGGGCCCCGGTCAGCGCCTATGGCGGCCGTTCGCCGCACGAAAATGCCACGCGCTTGCGCCCCTCGACGCCGACTCCGGAGGAGGCTTCGAGCCTGACGCCGCTCGCCGATTCGCAGGGCATCATCACCCCCTCCGCACTGCACTTCGAGCGTCACCACTCGGGCGTGCCGGACATCGATCCGGACAAGCATCAGCTCACGCTGCACGGCTTGGTCGAGCGCCCGCTCACGTTCTCGATGAGCGAGCTCGAGCGCTTGCCTTCGGCCTCTCTCATCTACTTTGTGGAGTGCTCCGGCAACTCACGCAGCGAGTGGGGCTCAAACAAAGCCTCGACGGTGCAGGTGAGCCATGGCATGGCCAGTTGCTCGGAGTGGACCGGGGTTCCACTCAAGCTACTTCTCGCCGAAGCGGGAATCAAACCGGAAGCGAAGTGGCTGATCTGCGAAGGCGGCGACGCATGCCGCATGTCGCGCAGCCTGCCCGTCGAAAAGGCTCTCGACGACTGTTTGGTCGCCTATGGCCAGAACGGCGAAGCGATCCGGCCCGAGCAAGGCTATCCGCTGCGGCTGATCGTGCCAGGTTGGGAAGGCAACATCAACGTCAAGTGGCTGCGCCGCATCAAAGCGGTGGCCGAGCCGGCGATGGCGCGCGACGAGACGGCGAAATACACCGACTTGCTCGAAGACGGCAAAGCGCGGCAGTTCACCTTCGCCATGGAGGCCAAGTCCGTCATCACCTACCCCTCGGGCGGGCAATCGCTCTCCGGCCCCGGTTTCTATGAAGTGCGCGGCTTGGCCTGGAGCGGACGCGGACGCATCGAGAAGGTGGAGATCTCGACGGACGGCGGCGAAACCTGGCAGGCGGCAGAAGTTCAGGAACCGCGCCTACCCAAGGCATTTACGCGCTTCCGCATGCCTTGGCGCTGGGAGGGCGGCGAGGTCGCGCTCATCGCGCGCGCGATCGACGACACGGGCTACATCCAGCCCACCGTGGAAGAGCTCATCGCCGTACGCGGCAAGCATTCCGACTACCACAACAACGGCCAGAAGCTCTGGAAGGTCGGCGCGGACGGGAAGGTGACGGAAAATGCGTAAGCTCGCAATCTGCTTGTTCGCGCTGGCGTGTTGCGCTGCGCTTTCCGCGCAAGGTCCGGAGTACGGGCTGGGGCACGCGCCTTCCGAGCAGGACCTCAAAGCGATCGACATTTCCGTCGGCCCTGACGGCGCCAATCTGCCGCCCGGCGAAGGAACCGTCGCCGACGGCGCGCAACTCTACGAGCGCACCTGCCGCGAATGCCACGGCCCGGAGGGGAAGGGCTCGGAGGAGACCGGATTCATCGGCACGCCCCAGGACCTTCGGCTCGAGAAGCCCAAGAAGACCGTCGGCAGCTACTGGCCTTACGCCACGACGCTGTACGACTACATCCGCCGTGCGATGCCGTTCAAGACTCCCGGTTCGCTTTCGGACGATCAGGTCTACGCTGTCACCGCGTACATACTCAGCTTGAACGGGCTCGTCCCGCAGGACGGCTCGCTGAACGCGGAGAAGCTCAAGCAGATCGAGATGCCGAACAAGGACGGGTTTGTGCCGGACCCGCGGCCTGACGTGAAGTAAACGGCTACTCGAACAACAACGCTAAAGAGCCCCGCGGTCAGCGGGGCTCTTGTCGTATGCATTCGGAACAGCAGCCTAGCAGCCGGTCGGAAGCGCGTCGAGCGCCTCGCGCAGAGCCTGACTCATTTGCTCGCATGCTGCGGTGGCGGTTTCCTGCTCGGCCGGGGTGAGAGCGGACATACGCTCGCGCAAAACAGCCGGCTCATCCCAATCGTCCTTGTGGACATCGAAATAGACCTCAGCCTTTTTGGGCAGATCGTAGTGCGCGCGCAAACCCTCCAGCTTCGAAGTCGCCGTGTGGGGCTGTTGCGCCTCAAACGCGTAGAGCGCTCCGAGAGAAGCCGCGCGGTCATCGAAGAGCTTGTCGCTGGTCTCCACGAGCGCCTTCACCGCAGGTGTTTCCGCTTGCCCGATGTCAGTTCCGAGGGCCTGCGCAAAGTTGCGCCACAGCTCGACGTGTTCACGCTCGATTTGCGCGGTCTTGTCGTCGCCGTGCGCGGACCAGCCATCGGCCACGCGTTGGATGAACGCGCCGTACTCGCGCGCGTAGAGGCGTAAGGAATCCACCGGCAGCGTGCCGGCGCTCCAGGCTTGGTAGAACGCGCTTTCCAGCAGGTTCCAGCGTGCAATGGATTGGTCGAGGCGTTGTTGATGGATCATGTCCGTACGATCATTTTACCGATCGACGGCGGTCCATCCATTCGAGCGTACGCGCGATGCCCTGCTCCACGCCGGTGGTCGGCACCAGCCCGATCATCCCCTTGATCTTGTCGCAGTTGAATCCGATCGGCTGCGAGGGATCCGGCATCTGCCGCCACGCCCGCGCCTTCTCATCGAAGAACGAGCGCAGCTTCAGCGCAAACGGCCCGACCGTGCTCAGGCTCACCTTCGCATCCAGCTTCTTGCTCGCGATTTCGGCCAAGCGTTCGGCGCTGAACGACCCGTTTCCGCCAACCATCCAGCGCTGGCCCATGGCTTCAGAGCAGTACGAGAGACGGACCACCGCTTCCATGGCGTCCGGTGCAAAGGCGTACTCGCGATCCACGTTCGTCGCACCGATCCAGCGGATTTGGCGCGTAGTGTAGGCGTCTTCGATGGCGCGTTGGATCAAGCCTCCGCGCACGAACGGCCCGTAGAGATCCGGCAAGTGGACGATCGCTGATCCGGCTGCGAGCAAGACGTCTTCCGCCTCGCGCCGATAGCGCGCCCAGTCTTCCCCGCCTTCTCGGGGATGCTCTTCGTCCAGTGGCAAATACGCCAGGGGGAAGTACGACCAATAGTTGGTGACGTGAATCACCTTCACAGAGGTCTTCGCAATGGCGATGGCCAAATTGCGGGCGCCAGCGCGATACTGCAAGGGGTCTTCGGAGGCGGCCGTCAGGCAATCGTAGACGATGCGATAACCGCGCAACGCGAACGTCAGCGCGTCCACGTCCGTCAAAGTGACTTCGCTCGGCTCATCGGCCGCGACGACGAAAGACTTGTCGCGATTCTTGCTGCTCTGCAGAACGGCGCGGTGTCGGATGCTACGGCGGTTCAATGCAGCCGCCAAGTGCGAGCCTGCAGGGCTCGAGGATCCGAGGATCAAAACCTCGTCCGATTGCATCCGTCCGCCCTGCAACTGCGCGCCCAACGCCATCACAACTCTTCCCCACTGTCATTGTTTCCCCGCGAGGGCGGCCAGCGCGCTCATGGGAACACTGAATCGCGGTCGGGCAAGTCACCTAGGAGAATCCCAGGGTGACTATTTGGAGGGCAGAGCCTTAGCGGTAGCGGCGCAGCACGTTGAGGACCATCTCAGCCCGGCGGACGCGCTCGCGCGAAAGCGCAATCGCCGTGCTCTCGATGTGCGTGCCACAGGGGTAGATGTCGGGCGAATTGCGCAGCCCCAGCTTGACGTAGAGCGGGGCGCCGACGCGGATCAGCTCCGGCGTCTCATAGTGGCGAATGAAGCCGCCGATGTTGTCCGGCGCCTCGACGTAAAAGTCGATCGGCGCATCGATCGCGGCACGGATGGCCGCCAATTGGGGCAGCGTCAGGTCGGACGGGACGTTGATGGTGGTGGCGCCCAAGTCTTCGAGGACGCGCGCCGAAGCCGGATTGCACGGCGCCATCATCACCGACGTTTTCAGGATGAGATCGGCCGGCAGTTCGCCCGCCTTCTTCATCCGGTCGAGCACGGCAATCAGTCCGATATCCGACACGAGGACCGAGTTGATCCCAAGGCTCACCGCGCGCTTCACGTCCTCGACCGCATAAACCATCTGGTCCATGCCTCGCAGGCTCAAACCCAACGTCTTGCCGGCCGGCGAGAAGGCTTGCGCGCCGATGTCAAACGTCGCCCGCGGCCCGACGAACAAGTTCACCTCAACGCGGTTCTCGTGGCCCAGCCGGGCCATCTCGCGAATCTCATCGTCGGTCAGCAGCATGATGCCGCTGCCTTGGCTCACGCGGTGGACAGGGACGTCGCGCTTGCGCGCCTCTTGGAGGACGGCCTCAAACGCGTTTGGCCCCTCAGTGGAGGGAATCTCAATCTTGAAGGCGTCGCCGTCGGCGAAGCGTTTGTTTGAGCTTGGCGCGTCGGCGAGGTCGCTCGCCGGCCAGCCATGCTGTTCGAATTGTCTGCGCGTTTCATCCATGGCGCTATTCCACCCTCAGCCCGTCGCGGTCGATCGTTGGGAACATCGCCTCGGCGCGCTTGCCTGCCTTCTCGAATTCCGCTCGGACCAGCTCCACGACATCCTCGCGTCCGGTCTCGAACAAGACCAGCATCGAAGGACCGGCCCCGCTCATCGCGCAGCCCAGCAGACCTGGCGCTCGCAGCTCGAGAATCTCCTTCATGCCCGGCACGCTGTGCATGCGGTAGGGCTGGTGCAAACGATCGAATAACGCGTCGGGGAAGACGTCCTTCGTTCCCGTCGCCAACGCGGCGACCAGCAGCGTGGCGCGCTGCAGGTTGAAGATCGTGTCCTCGCGGCTATAGCACTTCGGCAGCACGCCGCGCATGCCCTTCGTCGCCAGTTCGAAATCCGGGCAGACAACTGCAATCGAAAAGCTATCGGGTATCTCGAGACGAATTGCCCGCGTCACGCCGTCGGCGCCGATCGCCGCCGTGGTGATCGACCCCAGTACGGCCGCCGCGACGTTGTCCGGGTGCCCTTCGATGCGGGCCGCCTCGTCGAGCACGCGGTGCTCGTCCCAGCCCAGACCCAACGCGCCATTGGCGATGGCGACCCCAGCCGTCAGCGCCGCCGCGCTCGAGCCCAAGCCCTTGCCCAGCGGGATTTCGTTGTGGACTTCCAGCCGAACCGGGGGCATCGTCCGGCCCTGCGCCTCGGCCACCTGCACTGCCGTCTGCCAGATCAAATTGGAAGAATCGGCCGGAATGCCCGCCGTGTCGCGCCCCGAGAGCGTGATCTCGAGCTGCTCAGCAGGCCGAAAACGGCACTCCAGATGGATAGCGAGCGCCAAGCCGAGGGTGTCGAAACCCGGCCCCAGGTTTGCGCTCGAGGCGGGCACGCGCACCGTCGTAAACGCGGACATAGAACTTACGAGTATAACGTCGAGGGCCTTGACATCTATTTTGGTGTTTAGCAAAATACCGAAACATGAGTCACGTCTTCAAAGCGCTCGCCGATCCGACCCGCCGCCGTGTACTGCAGTTGCTCCGTGAGCGTCCCATGACGGCAGGCGAACTAGCGGACGAATTCCATCTCTCCAAAGCCACGCTGTCGGGCCACTTCGCAGTCCTGCGCGAGGCGGATCTGGTTGACGCGGAGAAGAAGCAGCAGACGATCACCTACAGCCTGAGGATGTCAGTGCTAGAAGAGGCGCTACTGCAGTTCGCCGACTCGCTTGGTCTCGAGATAGGGCCGTCCGAGCGAAGGGCCTTGCGGAAGGGGGCTTGAAGACGTGTCGAAATCTTTCGTCCTAGCGTGTGCGGCTATCGCTCTATTCGTCGGCGTCATCGCGTGGGGGTGCTCGATCGATGCGCACAGCTTCGCGCGGTGGGGATTCGTTGCTGTGGTCCTTCCCGCGATTTGGGCCTACGTGGAGTGGGCACAGCTAGGGGATCGCGCGAAAGCGCGCAAGGCCGTCGTGCGGTGGCATCGGGTGTGCTTCGCCTGGGCCGGTTTGATGCTTGCGCTCTCGTTAGGCTTTCGCGTTGGAATCGCCGCCGGGACTTTCCACGAAGATTGGACGCCCGCCGTCCTCCGCCTCCGCGGCGTCGTTTTCGGAGCCAGCATGATGCTTTGGGGGAACTACTTGCCCAAGTTGCCGTCGCCCTGGATCCTAGAGAACCAACCTTTCGACTGGACGGGCGTCCACCGATTTGTGGGCTGTGGCGCCTTCTTGGGCGGCCTGGCCATGTTTCTGGGCTGGTTGACGATGCCGCTGCAGGACGCGAAGTCTCTGGCCCAAATCATCGTGCTGCTGACCGCCGGCTTGGCGATGGGGAGGAAATGGCTCTCCTGGGGCATTCCGGCCGACGGCGCCAAAGCGAGTTGCCGATGACGAACGTGACGTTTTACCACTCCGCGATTTGACTGCGCTGCAGGGCCGCCGGGATGTGGCTCAATCAGCTTCTGCCGGAGTTCCCGGACGTCTCGATCGAGCCCGTCGAGCTGCTCACGAACTTCGGCCGGGCGCGCAAGGATGGGGTGTTGCAGATTCCGGCTCTCGTGGCTGGAGAGCGCCACGTGAGCGGCTTCTTTCTGACGAAGAAGCGTATTCGCGACTTCCTGGCGTCATTGGAACAGGACCGCTGACTCGATCCCAGAGTCCGCTATCCTCATCCCATGGTCCGCATCGCCCTGATTGCCCTGACAGCCCTGGTCGCCGCTGCGCAAACGCCTTCCCAGTGGAAGATCCACGACATGAACCGGCCGCGGCCGCGCGAAGTGCAAGCCAAGCCGGCGCTCGGGCTCCCGCCACCGTCCGACGCCCTGGTACTCTTCGACGGCGACGATCTTGACCAGTGGTCCGGGCCAAACGGCGGCGAGGCCAAGTGGATCGTGCGCGACGGCTACATGGAGTCCGTGCGTGGCTCGGGCGGCCTGCTGACCAAGCGCTCGTTCGGAGACATGCAGCTCCACCTGGAGTTTGCGCTGCCCAATCCACCAAAAGGCATCGGCCAGGACCGGGGCAACTCCGGAGTCAAACTGATGGGGCTTTACGAGGTCCAGATCTTGGACTCCTACAAGGACTACACCTACGCCGACGGACAAGCCGGGGCCGTCTACGGCCAATCGCCGCCGCTGGTCAACGCCACTCTGCCGCCCGGCGAGTGGCAAACTTTCGATATCGTGTTCCGTCGCCCGCGCTTTCGCCCCGACGGCTCTCTCGTCGAATCGGCCCGCCTCACCGTCTTCCACAACGGCGTTCTGGTGCAGGACAACTTCGAAGTCTGGGGCCCCACGCGCTGGCTGCAGTACTACGCCTACGAGGGACGGCCTGATCGCATGCCGCTTACCTTGCAGGACCACTCGAACCCTGTGCGCTACCGGAATATCTGGCTGCGCGAGCTCGACGAAGCCACCCGCCCCGGCCCCGAGTCCGCACCTGCGCCCGGGGTTATCCAGCTCAGCCGCGCCCAAGCTGCGCGCTACGCCGGCCGCTACGAAGGTGTCGACGGCAATACGATCCCGTTCGAGATCGTGGCGGAGGGAGACCGCCTGTATCTAGCAAGCGGCGGCCGCAACTTGGACTTGGTGGCCAATTCCCCAACCGAGCTTTCCATGCGCTGGACGGACGCGAGGCTGGTCTTTACTCTGGACAAGGACGGCGAACCGCAACGCATGGTCTTCCACGTCGGCCGCCACGAGTTCCCCACAGCCAAACGCGAGTAGGCCCGTCGCGCATCATCGCACTTGAACCTAGCCCCAGACGCAAGTCTGGGGTCCGGTACGATCGTTAAAGCCGCTCGTGAGCCCAAAGGCCGCCTGATGTTTGCCTAAACCCAACAGAGCCCTGCCAGTAATGGCAGGGTTTGGCGTTCGCGACGCATCAAGCGCTGAACCCCGGCATCGCTGCCGGGGCTCTGTCTGGGTGACTCAGCCGCAAACCCGTCCCAACGGCTGCTGTTGCGTCGAGCAGTGCAACGTCCCAAACCCCCAAACATAATCCACCGAGTAAATCCCGATCACGTCCCTGCCCGGGAACGCCGACGCCAACACGTTCAGAGCAATGCGGTCGTTCGGGTCGTGAAACGTCGGAACGAGCACCACGCCGTTCGCGATGTAGAAATTTGCGTAGCTCGCCGGCGTGCGCACGCCACGAAAGTAAAGCGGCTTAGGCATGGGAAGCTCGAGAACTTCCAGCGCTTTCCCGTCCTGGTCCTTCTGCTTTTTCAAGAACTCCCAGTTGCGTTTG
This sequence comes from Bryobacterales bacterium, assembly GCA_041394905.1. Taxonomy (GTDB): domain Bacteria; phylum Acidobacteriota; class Terriglobia; order Bryobacterales; family UBA6623; genus RI-231. The sequence goes on from JAWKHJ010000005.1 coordinate 218,645, forward strand.
AGCGGCTCGTAGTTGTCGTCCTTGCGGTCGGTCTCGAGCACAGTCACGACCGTCCGCGGCCCCACGAAGCGCGCCAAGTCGTCGACGTGGCCGTGCGTGTCATCGCCCACGATTCCACGTTCACACCAGATGGTGTTCGTCACGCCCAGGTGCTCGGCGAACAGCGACTCGTAATCGCCACGCGTCATCCCAGGGTTGCGCTGCTGCACGTCTTCGCTCAGCAGGCACTCCTCGGTCGTCAGCAGCGATCCGGCGCCGTTGGAATCGATCGCGCCCCCCTCGAGCACCACGCGCTCGCCGCGCACCTCCGGCGTAATCGGGCGGCAACGCTCGATCTCGGCGATCTTGCGCGACACCAGCACGTCCTTGAGCCAATTCGAATACTTCGCCCAGGCGTTGAAGCGCCAACACACCGCCGCCACTTCGTCGCCATCCGTCACGAACGTCGGCCCGGAATCGCGTAGCCAGGAGCGATCCGTTCCCATGCGATGGAAGCCCACCTGCTCCAAGTCCACTCCGGCATCCGAGAGCATCTTGCGGACGCGCCGGTGCAGGCGATCGTCTTCCACCAGAATCTCCACCTTCTCGTTGCGATGCAGGTGGCGCACGATCTCGACGTAGATCCAGTGAATGGGCGGAAATTTTCCGGGCCAATCCTTCGGGTTGTGGGGCCAGGCGATCCAAGTCGCCTCATGCGGCTCCCATTCGGCGGGCATGCGGAAAACGCTCATACGGACTTTTCATTGTTGCGCAGGGTACGCTAGCAGAGATTTGCCTAGAAACGTTCTTTTCGTTGTTTGGCCAGCGGTCGCGATGAGCCTAGGCTGGGGCCTGCGGGGCTACATCGGCGGCCATTCGTTCGGCGCGATGATTCCCGGCGCCATGGTCGCTCTTGTGCTCTGCCGCCTGCTGGGGATCTCCGGAGAACGTGCGGCGCTGGCCGCAGCCTTTGGCGCAGTTGGCATCGGCTTCGGCGGCGAGATGACGTATGGCCAGACCGTCGGCTTCGCACGCGATGGAGCCACGTTGGCGTGGGGGTTGACGGGCCTCGCGCTGAAAGGCGCGGTTTGGGGGCTGACCGGCGGTGTTTTTCTGGCTGCCGGCTTTGCCAAGATCCCGCTGCGGCGGCTCGCATTCGCATGGGCCGCCTTCGCCACCGCGCTGTTCTCGTCGGCTGGGCCACGGTCAACCTGCCCAAGCTGATCTACTTCTCGAACCTGGCCGACCGTCCACGCGAAGAGGTCTGGGCGGGCCTTCTGCTCGGCGGAGTGGCCTTCTGGCTGGTGTTGCGCGACGTACCGTCGATCGGCCGCTTCGCCCGAGCCGGCTTTCTCGGCGGCGGCCTCGGCTTCGGCCTCGGCGGAAACTGGATCTTCATCGGCTCGCAAGTCGGGATGGCGTCGGCGCCGTGGTGGAAGCTCATGGAATTCACCTTCGGCGCCTTGTTCGGCGCGGCGCTGGGCTCCGCGGCGCTCGCGCTCGAGCCCGACCGCGGCGCACCCAAGCCGATGCATTCCTTGCCCTGGCTGCCCGCCTCGGCGCTCGCCTTCGCGGCATTTTTCGCCGAGCGGCTCATCCCAGTCCGCTTCCCTTACGTGTTTTTGGGCTGCTTGTTGCTCGGCCCGGCCGTGCGCTGGCCGCTCACTCGTCTGCCCATTGCATTGCTCGCCACCGCAGTCGCCTTCTTCCTCGACTGGAGCGAATACTTCGCCGACACAGACCTCGGTCCGGCAGCTCTGGGCTGGGGCGTTGGCATCGCGGCGACTTTCGGCTTCGCAATCGTTCTGCCGCGAGTGACGACAACCCGAGGCGCGTTCTGGCTGCTCAGCGGCGTCGCCGTCGCCGTCGCCATGGCCAAAGGCGCTATCACCAGCATCAACGCCGAGCACGCGCTCTTCGCTTTCTTCACCCTCGCCTTGCTAGCCCTTGAGAGGACACGCCAAACCGCGTGAATCCTGCAGCGATCCCGACGCATCCAACCCGATAGGATGCACAAGGGCGCAACATCCTTCCTCCTACTCCTCGCGCCTTTGGTGCTCGCGTCGGCGGCCAGAGCGGAAGCAAGCTATGACAAGCTTTCCCACGAGCTCGTCGCCCCGTGTTGCTGGAAAGAGGCGCTCGCCGCCCACCGCTCTCCCGCCGCCGACGCCGCCCGTACGGAGCTACACGGCCTGATTGCAGAGGGCAAATCCGAATCCGAGATCCGAGACTGGTTCGTTGACAAGTACGGCGAACGCATCCTCCTCACACCCCAAGGCGACAAGGCACAGGCGCTGTTCTGGACGCCTGTTGTGGCGGCTGCGATTGGCCTGCTCGCGGCGGCTTTTCTGCTGCGCAGGTGGGTGGCTGGCAGGACGGCCCGGCTCGCCTCGCCTGGCCCAGCGCCGGTTCTGCACATCGACGATTCCGACTGGGACTGGTAAGACCGACTCTTTTTGCGCGGCCGTGCGGTACAACATCGATATGGCTTCCCCGCCCCGTGTCGCCGCCCTCATCGCGGCCCTGCTGGTCGGGACAGGTTCGCTCATTGCCCAAAGCGAACCCATAGAAGCCCCGCCCCTCAAACGATTCCCCGCCGACTTGGTTGGCAATTTTGTCGGGCTGGCTTCCGCGGACAACCTCAAGCCCCTGATCTACGGAGGCCTGCTAACGGGAGCCTCCGCCATCCCCGAGCAAAACGTCGAGGCCTACTTTATTCGTCGTGACGAGGCGTTCGAATCAATCGGCGAGCCCGGAGAGATCATGGGGAACGCCCGTGTGGTCGGCGGAGCGCTAGGGACGGCATTTTTGGTCAGCCGATTCGCCGGCCGGCCGCGCTTCCAGCGAACCACCTATGAGCTCGCGCAAGGCATCGTAATCACCTCCGCCATCACCGGGACCACGAAGAAGCTCGTGGGCCGCCAGCGCCCGAACGGCGAGAACAACAAATCGTTCCCTTCGGGCCACACGTCGATTGCGTTCACCTGGGCTACGGTCTTGCAGCGCAACTACGGGTGGAAGCTTGGCGTGCCGGCCTACCTGACGGCGAGCTACATTGGCGCGACGCGCCTGGAAGAGAACGCCCACCACTTGACCGACGTCTTCGCCGGCGCAACGATCGGCTACATCGTCGGCCGCACGGTGACGCGCTCGCACCACAAGGGCCCCCAGCGCTTCACCTGGAACGTCACGCCAGTCCGCGGCGGCGCGGTCGGAGGGGTCGCCATCCAGCTTGGGCGGTTACGCTAGCGCGCCGAGCGGTTCACAATCCCCACCCGAAACAACGGACGCTCCTTCTCCACCGCGTCCTGCTCGTAGGTCTCCTCCGTCTTCGCCGGATCGTACCCACGCCACAGCCAAGTCATCGCCTCGGGTAACTCCGCCTCGCCCTGCTCGGTGTTGTGCTGGTTGTTGCTGAAGCGGAAGCGGAAATCATACCCCTGCATCTTCAATGAATTCGCGAGCTGGATATTCTGCAATGGCCACGAACCGAACGGAAGCTCGTGATCGTACGCGCCATCGGAGAGCCAAACGCGGATGTTCTTCTTGTCCCGGCGCCGCACCAGGAACGGAAACATCTCGCCGCCCTCGAGCGCCTGCGCCGGCTTCTGGAATCCGTAGCGGTCGCTATCGTCCTCGGCCTGCTGTCCCCAGCGCCACTGGATCGAGGTGAACGTACCGATGCGCGAGATCACACGGCTCACGCGTTCCGGATACTGCCAGGCCTGGTTGAACGCGCAGATGCCGCCGGAGCTCTGCCCGCAAGCGCCGGTCGAATAGCCGTCCGAGCGCAGCTTGTACATTGTCTCGGCTTTGGGAAAAATCTCACCGAAGACCATGTGGTTGTAGTCGTCGTTCACCGTGTCATAGAGCAGACTGCGCATGTCCGTGTGCCCATTCGGCGTGTAGGGCCCGTTCACCGGATCCTCGACGACCGTCGGCGAGATCAACACATGCACCATCGGCGGGATTTTCTTCGAATGGACGAGATTTTCCGTCAGTGGGAAAAGCCGCGCCCGCATGTCGCGCTGGATGAACCGATGTCCGTCGGCCCAACTCATGACCGGCGCCGGCGTATCCGGCTTCACGCCCGGCGAAGCGTAGATCCACCAGGAAACCTTCCAGCCATGGTAGACGGCCGATTCGTGGACCATCATGTCCGAAACCTGGCCCTTGGGTACGCCCGGCTGCTCGTACGACTCGTCCATGTAGGCGGCCGTGTCGAAGCGCTTGTCGCCCAGCATCTTGCCATCCACGCGATAGAAATGTGCGTGTGACCAGCCTTGCAGCAGCCGCGCCGTGGCGTACCACAGGTCGCCGTCCAAGTTCTTCATCGGCGGCGCCGGCTCATCGTCGATGTAAAGCTGAGGCGCGCTCGCAGACTCGAGCGCATAAAGAAAGTCACCATGGTCGGCAATCACAGCCGAGCCGTCCTCGAGCTTCTCCGTGGAGAAGGCAGCGCGCAATTTCCCCGCGAGCGAGGCATCCGGCTTCTTGGCGAGATCGATCAGCTCCCTGGACATGAGGGGCAGCATAGCGCGGGCTCTGGAGCGGCGCAACTGCGTCGCCATTTCCATTGCAAGCGCTACAGTATTTATGAAAAGTCACCGCCGACTTCGGAGCCGTTCCCGTGAAGCATGCTCATTACTTCTCTGTAGCCGCGCTCGCCGCCGCCCTGGCCGCCACGCTTGCAGCCCAGCGCCCCGAACCTCCCGGACCGCCCAGCCTGCCCGACGGCGCAGGCAAGGCCGTCGTCCAGCGCGTCTGCGGCTCCACTTGCCACGGCGTCGAAATCGTCGCCGGCAAAGGTTATACACGCGACAACTGGGCGGCCGTGGTCAACGGCATGGTCTCGCGCGGCGCCAAGGCTTCGCCGGATGAGCTCGGCGAAATCGTCGAATATCTCGCCGCCAACCTGCCGCCCCGCACCGGCGCGGCGGGCGCCGGCGGCGCGGGCTTCATCGGCGCAGGGCCGGACGACGCACACATTGTCGACATGGCCGCCGCCGAGCTTGGCCAGCACATCTACGTCGCCGAATGCGTCACCTGCCACGGCAAGCTCGCCCGCGGCGGCGACGGTCCGCCGGAGCAGCAAGGCCCCGACTTGGTGCGCTCGAAGGTCGTGCTCAAGGACCGCTACGGCTCCATGATCGGCGCCTTCCTCAAGGCCGGCCACCCCACCCAGAGCAGCCAGCCCAGCGCTTCCATCACCGGCGACGACCTCATCAACCTTGCTCACTTCCTGCACCTCAAGGTCAACGAGACCCTACGCAGCGGCCCCTACTCGAGCCCCATCGATGTCCTCACCGGCGACGTCAAGGCGGGCAAGGAGTACTTCAACGGCGCCGGCGGATGCACCGGTTGCCACTCCGCCACCGGCGATCTCAAAGACATCGGCGAACGCTACGACCCGGTCACCCTGCAGCAAAAGTTCCTGTTCCCAAAGACGCTCGGGTTCCGGCGCGGTTCCGGTCCAGTCACGCAGCCCAAGCCGGTGACCGTTGACGTCACCGCCGCCGGCAAACCGTCTCCGGCAAGCTGATCCACCTCGACGACTTCAACGTCGCCTTGCGCGACTCCGCCGGCGAGTATCATTCCTTCTCGCGCACACCTGCGGTCAAGGTCGTCAAGCACGATCCCTACCAAGGCCACGTCGAGTTGCTCGACAAGCTCAACGACAAGAACATCCACGACGTCGTCGCCTACCTGGAGTCGCTGAAGTGAAACGCCTCGTCCTGCTCGCCGTCGCGGCCACGCTCGCCGCCTCCGCTCAAACCCTCGATCCGGCCGCATTGGTCGGCCCGCCAACCGACTCCTGGCCCACTTACAATGGCGACTTTTCCGGCCGCCGCTTCAGCCCGCTCAAGACGATCAACGACAAGAACGTCTCGGGCCTGAGCCTGTCCTGGGTTTACCGCGTCAACGCGCAGACCACCGGACCGTTTCCCGGCTCGGTCAAGTCCTCTCCGGTCGTCGTCGACGGCGTGATGTTCTTCACCGTGCCGGATCACGTGTGGGCGGTCGACGCACGCACGGGCCGCGGATCTGGCACTTCGAATGGCCTCCATGGCGGCATCCACATTGGCAACCGCGGCGTGGGCGTCCACGGCAAGTGGCTCTACTTCGAGACGCCGGACTGCAACCTCGTCTCGCTCGACATGGCCGACGCGGGGCGCTGGCATAAACGAATTTGCGACCCCGACCTCTTTTATTTCGCCAGCACCGCGCCGCTCATCGCGGGCAACCACGTCATCGCCGGAGTCAGCGGAGACGACCTGGATGTCCCGGCTGCATCCAATCGCACGATCCCGAGACCGGCGAGATGCAGTGGCGCTGGTACGCCCACCCCGACCCCGACGAGCCCGAGGCGGCTTCTTGGCCCAGCATTGAGGCGATGATGCACGGCGGCGGCATGACCTGGGGCTCGACCACCTACGATCCCGAGCTCGAGATGATCTACTTCGGGACAGGCAACCCGCAGCCCGTCATCGCGCACAAGGGCCGCATGGGCGACAACCTGTTCACCGAGAGCATCATGGCGCTCGACATCAACACCGGCAAGCGCAAGTGGTACTTCCAGTCTTCGCCGCACGACACGCACGACTGGGACGCCAACCAGACGCCCGTGCTCATCGACGGCGTGATCGACGGCAAGCCGCGCAAGCTCGTCGCCCAAGCCGCGCGCAACGGCTACTTCTTCGTGCTCGACCGCGTGACGGGTGAAAACATCGTCAGCAAGCCGTTCGCGAAGGCCAACTGGGCCAAGGGTCTCGACAAGCGGGGGCAACCCATCCCTGACCCGGCCAAGTATCCCAGACCGACGGCGCGCTCGTCTCGCCCAACCAGGCCGGCGCCGCCAACTGGCCGCCGCCGAGCTTCAGCCCCGACACGGGCCTGTTCTACGTCAACGCCACCGACGCCTACAGCGTCTACTACATCTACGACGACGAGGCGAAGCCGGAAGGCTGGGCGGCAACGACCGCGGCGGCTGGTCCGAGCGCGCTCAAGGGCATCGACTACAAGACCGGCGAAATTCGCTGGAGCCACACCTGGGAGGGCCGCGGCGGACCGCGCTCCGGCGTGATGGCGACGGCCGGCAACCTCGTGTTTGCAGCCGACCCGCAGAACAACTTCGTCGCCGTCAACGCGACCACCGGCGAGCCGTTGTGGCACGCCAATTTGGGAGCCGGAGTCAGTAACGCCCCGATCAGCTACGCGCTTGACGGTACGCAGTACGTCGTGGTCGGAGCGGGCGATCTCGTCTTCGCATTCGCGATGCACGGGAAGTAGATGAGTGATCTGCGTGAGCCCACAGCCAAGGCTTCGCCGTAGACGGGGGAGCCCTGTGTCAACTGAGCCCCGTGCCAAGGGGCGGCTAGCAGTCAACAGCCCCGCTAGGGACCGGATGCCGTTACTTGCTGAAATGGCGCGCGAGCCGCACTCTCTGCTCCTGGGCTTTCGCCAGCCCGGGGCTGCTCTTCATCTTCCCCGCCCCTTCGGGCCGATCAGATGGATCCTGGATTCTCAGCGAACGGGCTGCTTGACACGGCCCCCGGCATCGCCGATCATGCTCCGGCTCGCAAGGCCGCCCATGGCCGTCACCCGAGCAGCGCGAATCCTCGGCCTGCTGACCTTCGCCGCAGCCGCGCTCTCCGCCTATACTTACGAACGCCGCTACCAGCCAGGCGAAGTCTTGGAATACGAGCCCGTCGTCGAGTCGGCGGGCCCCGAAGGCGCCATCACCGCCGTCACTCAGCACCGCGCGGTCGCGGCGGGCGGCGGCGTCACTGAAGAAGTCGAGATCCTGCGAGCGGCCCGCTCCGGAAGGGCGCGACCTGGGCGAGAACATGCTGGGACTGCGTCTCTCGCTCGACGCCTCGGTCAGCGCCTTCTCCAGCTGGGCCGGTTGGAATGCGGACATCCAGCGCCTGCTCGACGCGCTCCAGACCTTCTACATCGCCCAACACCCCGGAGCCGGCGTCGCCCAGGTGCATGCGCCCGGCGAGACCTTCGCCGCGGCGGAGATCCTCGAGGATGACCGTTCGCAACGGCCCGGCGCGCTCGCCGGACTGCGGCGCTCCGCCATCCAAGTCGCGATGACCGCCGAGGACGAGCAAACGGCCACGTACGAGGTCCACTTCCTGCCCCCGTCTGAGCCCGGCCCTGCGCCGCCCCGGCCCTGGATGCGCGAGGCGGCCTGCCCCGATGTCCCGAACAGCTACTACACCGCGATCCCGGAAGGCGACAGAATTCGCGTCGTCTGGGGTTGCGAGCGGACTTCAGTTGAATCCCAGGTCGACAAGCAGTCGGGCAAGATTCTGCGCGCAACGCTGGCCACCGAGGTCGCTTACCTGCACAGCACCTGCGCCAACGAGGATCTCACCGACTGCGGCCCAATCTTTCCCGACGCGACCAGCTATACCGCGCGCCTGTTGCTGCGCCGGGTCGATCCCGAGGTTCCGCCGGAGCGCCAAATGACCAACTCCGGCGACGGCTTAGAGTACGTCCACATCCCGCCGGGCGCCTTCACCATGGGTTGCGTGCCGCACGACCCGGACTGCTATCCCCGCGAGAAGCCCGCTCACCGGGTGAAACTCACGCGAGGCTTCTGGATCGGCCGCACCGAGGTCCCTGTCGAGGCCTTCGAGCTCTATCTCGCGGCCAGCGGCGGCGCGCTGCCGTCCGAACCCGGCAGCGGCCAAATGCCGGGCTACAACGATGGCTGGCGCCACAAGAACTACCCCATGGTGAAAGTGAGCTGGGATGAGGCGCAAAGCTACTGCGCCTGGGCTGGCGGCCGCCTGCCGACCGAGGCGGAGTGGGAGTATGCCGCCCGCGGTGGAGTGGAAGGAACCATTTACCCCTGGGGAGACGGCCGTAGCCACGACGAGGCCAACTTCTGGCGCTCCGGTGGACGCGACCGCTGGAAGTACGTCGCCCCCGTCGGGAGCTTCTCCGCCAACGGCTTCGGCCTCTACGATATGGCAGGCAACGTCTATGAGTGGACGGCGGATTGGTACGACGCAGGCTACTACGGCCGCTCGCCCGACGTCGATCCGCCCGGACCGCGCGAAGGCCGCCGCCGGGTAGCGCGCGGGGGCGGCGGATTTCTCAACACCAAGGTTCTGCGCACTTCGGCGAGGCTGAGCGCCGATCCGTCAGTGCGCAATGTCGGAGTGGGCTTCCGCTGCGTGCTGCCTGAGGACTCAAACCTTGCGCTGCGCCATCGTCTCGAGCGCCTGTTTGCCGAAGCTGCGAAACTCTTCCAGTAGCGAATCCGGCAGACGCAGCCCGCCTAGCGGCACGCCGTTCGGCGCCGGGCCGTGGAAGTCGCTGCCGCCCGTAACGCCCATCCCAAGCCCGCGCGCAGCGTTGGCAAAACGCTCGGCCTGATCGATTGTGTGGTCACGATGATACGCCTCGATCCCGAGGCAGCCATGGTCAGCGATCTCCGCGAATAGCTCGGACGGCTCCTTGCCTTCGTTGGCGATGAAGCGCCCCGGATGCGCCCACACGGGGATTCCGTTCGATTCGAGGATCCAGCCGAAGACCCTGCGCAGCGAGGGCTCGTCGCGTTCGACGAATCCCGGCGCGCTCTCATCGAGATAGCGGTCGAAGGCGTCGCGGTAATTCTCGACGTAGCCCTTCTGCATCAGCAAGCGCGCAAAATGCGGCCGCCCGGTCTGGTCTTTGCCCAAGCGCTCCGCCTCCTCGAGCGTCACGTCGAGACCGAGCGATCGTAGCCGTTCGGCCAGACGCCGGTTGCGGTCGCGGCGCGACTGCTTGAGCTCGGCAATGTGGCGACGAAAGGGAGGTCCTGCGGGCTCTTCCAGAAAGTAGCCCAATACATGCACCGTTTTGCCGCGAAAACGACCGCTCAGCTCGATGCCGCAAACGAGATCGAGCCCTGCGGCTCGCGCGTGCGGAACCGCTTGATCGTAACCGTCGAGCGTATCGTGATCGGTGATGCCGAGCGCGGAGAGGCGGTTGTTGCAGGCTAATTCGACGAGGCGTCCAGGACTGAAGAGCCCATCGGAACAGTCGGTGTGCGAATGCAGATCGACCATGAAAATCGGGGTGCGGCCCAAGCCGCAGTCCCCCAGTTTAGCCGTTCGAGAAGGTTAAGACTGAATCAGGCCGCGCTCGATCAGCGCGTTCCAAACCTTGTCTGCGCTTTGCTCAGGCGTTTCGGCGGCGGAGTCGATCGTCACTTCCGCGTTCTCGGGAGCTTCATATGGATCGGAAACGCCGGTGAAGTTCTTGATCTCGCCCGCGAGCGCCTTCTTGTAGAGGCCCTTCACGTCGCGCTCGACCAGCGTGTCGAGGTCGCAGTCAGCGAAGACCTCCACAAACTCGACGGCTTGCGAACGGATCTCGTCGCGCACGTCCTTGTAGGGCGAGATCGCCGCCGAGATCGCCACCACGCCGTTGCGGGACAGCAGATTGCAGACGAACCCGATGCGGCGGATGTTCGTGTCGCGGTCTTCCTTGCTGAAGCCGAGGCCCTTCGAGAGGTTCGTGCGCACGATGTCGCCGTCGAGCACCTCCACCTTGGCGCCGCCGTCGCGCAGCCGCTTCTCGATGATGTTCGCCACCGTGGACTTGCCGGAGCCCGACAAGCCGGTGAACCAGAGCGTGAAACCTTTGTGAGTCATAATTTCGTTATCCGTGAACCGTTTTCCGTTGCCCGCTAGCGTACTCGAGGGAGCACTTCTTCGAGCAAGATATCGAAGGAGCGGCGGATCTGGCCGCTAGGAGAGACGTGAATGCCGCACTCTTTGTCGGCCTCGTCTTCCTCCCACCACCAACGGCCGGCGCGCGCCTTCTCGCCCGGCTTGGTCTCCCGGGTGCATGGCGCGCAGCCGATGCTGGTGTACCGCCGGTCGTAAAGCTTGTGATAAGGGACGTCGTTGCGCCGTATGTAGTCCCAGACATCCTGCTCGGTCCAGGATGCCAGCGGCGCGATCTTCAGGATACCGCCATGCTCCTCGTCTAGCTCGACCGGCCCCACGCCCTCGCGCGCCTGGCTTTGCGATTGACGCAGCCCGGTGATCCAAGCGTCGAGCGTGGCAAGCTTGCGCTTGAGCGGCCGCACCTTGCGAATCTCGCAGCATAGGCGGCGCTTGGCAACCGAGTCGTAGAACAGGTTGGGTCCGTGCAAGGTGAGCATGCGGGAGAGCTCGTAGCTGTCCGGCGTGAGCATCTCGATCTCGATGCCATAGCGCTTGCGCACCTGCTCGATCAGGTCGTAAGTCTCCTGATGGATGCGGCCCGTATCGAGCGAAAACACCTGGACATCGCCGCCCGTGATGCAGGCGGCCATGTCGAGGATAGCCATGCCGGTGGACTGGAAGCTCGTGCAGATGGCGAGCTTGTCGCCAAACTCCGCGAGCCCCCAGCGCAGGATCTCCTCCGCCGAAGCGTCACGCGCCGGCCAACGAAACTTCGCGCCGTTCGCGGCCCCCATGGCAACGTTTACAGGTTGTAGCCTTTCTGGGCTGCGTCGAGCAGGATCTCAGCGATCTCAGGACGCGTGAACTCGGCCGGCGGCAGCTTGCCTTCGCCGAGCATCTCGCGCACCTTGGTGCCGCTCAGATGCACGTGGTCTTCCTTGCCGTGCGGGCAGGTCAGCTTCGAGGCCATGCCACCGCACTTGCGGCAGTAGTGCACGAAGTCGAAGAAGATCACGTCTACGCCGAGCTCGCCCGGCTTGAACTCAGAGAAAATCTTCTGCGCGTCGAACGGGCCGTAGTAGCTGCCGACGCCCGCGTGATCGCGGCCCACGATGAAGTGGGTGATGCCGTAGTTGCGGCGTACTTGAGCGTGGAAGACCGCCTCACGCGGACCGGCGTAGCGCATCCAGGCCGGGAAGCCTGCGAGCAGCGTGTGGTCCGGCGCGTAGTAGTTCTTCACCAGCACTTCATAGCACTTGAGCCGCACCTCGGCCGGCGTGTCGCCCGCTTTCGTTTCGCCTAGCAACGGGTGAATGACCAGGCCGTCAGCGGTCTCGAGCGCAATCTTGGTGCAGAACTCATGCGCGCGATGGATGGGATTGCGCGTCTGGAAACCAACGATCTTCTTCCAACCCTTCTCTGCAATGAGCTTCTTGACCTCGCGCGGCGAGATGGGCAGGCCGCCGGGAATCTTGAACTGCCAGTCGGGGAAGACTTCGGCCTTGCCGGCGATCGAAAATTCGCCCGCATCACGCAGCCATTCGACTCCCGGGTGGGCTTCGTCTTCGGTGCGGAAAATCGACTTGTTGTAGAGCGGCTTGTCGATCCGGAAGATCTCCTCGATCGTGATGACGCCGGCGGGCGCCTCACCGTCCATCAGCAGGACCTGATTGGCGCCCTTCAGGCTCTCGGCGGTCGCCTTGCTGATCGGAAAGATGATCGGGATCGACCACGGCGCGCCGGTGGTCAGATGCATCGTCTCGCAGACGCTCGCCGTATCCTTGGCGTTCAGGAACTGCGTGACCGGCAAGTAGCCGTCTTCGCCGAGCAGGTACAGATCGCTCAAGTTGCGGAAAGTGGCCTCAATGCGAGGGGCGCCGGACGCAAGGATCGCCGCGCTTTGGTCTGGGGTCAAAGCCATAGGTCTCTCGAAAGTCCTCAATCTCTATCAGGTTAGTAGACATTTAGCGTAGCAAACGACTCGCTCCCGCCCGCAACGAAAGTCGCAGTTCGCCCGCTTTTGCTGAATGGGAGGACTTGTTTCCGCCGCGGAGGGTTGCAGATTGGGCTATCTCGCCGCGCTGCTCTCGGCCCGAAACGGGACCAGAGGGCTTGCACCTCCGCGCTACCCTGAAAGGCATTGCGATCGCAGAGTTCCAGCAGAAGGCGAGGCGTCGTGATAACGTCGCCCAGGGGCGAGACGAGCGGGCTTCCGCCAGCTTATTTTGGCAGGGTCGCGAGCTTGCGCTCGGCGGCTTCGGCGCGATGTTTGTCGCGATTGGGGCAGCCGCCGCAGGAGAGCGATTCGCCATCACAGTCGAAGATCTCGCGGCCGCCACAAGAGCCGCGCAGAGCCTTCTTCTGCACCATCACACCAATGGCCATGGCCAACATGATCAAACCGAAAGCGCCCGCGGTGATGAGAAACATCTCCATCGTGCTCTCATTGTAGCGGGCCGGCGGCACGGTCAAAGGCCGGGGTGGTCTTTTCGACGAAGCCGTCGCCTTCGCGGACGAGGAACTGGGCGGCGATTTCGAGCTCGACGGCGCGCTCGTATCCGCGGTCCTCGCCCATCACGATCAGACCTGTCGCAAGTGCATCCGCAGCGGCACAGGTCGGCTCGAGTACGCTGACCGAAGCGGTGCGATGCTCGACCGGCCGGCCGGTGACAGGGTCGATCTCGTGAGAAAAGCGCTTACCGTCACGCTCGAAATAGTTGCGGTAGTCCCCAGAGGTGGCCATGGCGAGCCCGTCGAGACCAACCACGCGCTGCATCCCGGAGACTGCATCCGGCTTCTCGATGCCAATGCGCCAGGGCCGGCCTTCGACGTTGTGGCCGTTGGCGTAGACCTCGCCGCCGACCTCGACCATGTGGTCCGGGAAACCAAGCTCGGTGAGCGCCGCCGATACACGGTCGACCGCGTATCCCTTGGCGATAGCGGAAAGATCGCAGTAGAGCTCGGGGTCGAGCTTGACGAGGGTCCCCTCGCCTTCGTTGATGACGAGCTTGTCCCAACCGGTGTGGGACTTCAGTTCGTCGATCGCGGCTTGATCGAGGTCCTCGCGGCGATCCGCGGGGCCGAAACCCCAGGCGTTGACGAGCGGGCCAACCGTGATGTCGAACGCGCCTCCGGTCAGCTCGCCGATGCGCTTGGCTTCGACGAAAACGGCCATGGTTTCGGCTGAGACGGGGAAAGGTTTGGAGCTTCGATGGGCGTTGAATCGCGAGAGCTCAGAGTCGGCCACGTAGGTCGACATCTTCGAGTTGACGTCGTCCAGAGCGTCTCGGATCGCCTCGCCGGCCTGCTGCTCGCGCTCGCCCAGTTCGCCCGGAGCGATGATCTTGACGTTCCAGGTCGTGCCCATGGCCGCGCCGGCGAAGGCGGTTTGGACAGGCTGGGAACTGCAAGCGGAGAGGAAAAGTAGGGGCGCGGCAAGGAGTGCCAGGGCGCGGCGCGCCGCGCCCCTACGATCGGTTGCCATTAGCCGCCGAAGTCGTCGGCCAGGATGTTCTCAGGCTCGACGCCCAGATCATCCAACATCTTGTTGACCGCAACCAGCATCGGCGGCGGCCCGCAGAGGTAGTACTCGATGTCCTCGGGCGCGGGGTGCTTGCTGAGGTACTCGTTGAGCACAACCGTGTGGATGAAGCCGGTGTAGCCCGTCCAGTTATCTTCCGGTTGCGGGTCCGACATCGCCATGTGCCATTCGAAGTTCGGGAACTCGGCGGCGATCGAGTCGAAGTCCTCGACGTAGAAGGCCTCGCGCAGCGAGCGAGCGCCGTACCAGAAGGTGACCTTGCGGTCGGTACGCAGGCGCTTGAACTGGTCGAAGATGTGCGAGCGCATGGGCGCCATGCCGGCGCCGCCGCCGATGAAGCACATCTCAGCCTTGGTCGGCTTGGCGAAGAACTCGCCGAACGGACCCGCGATCTCGGCCTTGTCGCCAGGTTTCAGGTTGAAGATCCAGGACGACATCTTGCCGGGAGGTACGTTCATCCGTGGCGGCGGCGTGGCGACGCGCACGTTGAGCATGATGATGCCCTTTTCCTCAGGGTAGTTCGCCATGGAGTAGGCGCGCTCAACCGGTTCGTCGACCTTCGATTCGAGATCCCACAGCTTGAACGCGTCCCAGGCATCGCGATACTCGGGCTCTACGTCGAAGTCCTTGTACTTGACGTGGTGCGGGGGCGCGGCGATCTGAATGTATCCGCCGGCGCGGAAGGGCACCGATTCGCCGGGGGGCAGCTCGAGGACGAGCTCTTTGATGAAGGTGGCCACGTTGTGGTTCGACCGGACGGTACACATCCAGCGCCGCACGTCGAACACTTCGGGCTCGACCTCGATCTTCATGTCCTGCTTGACCTTGACCTGGCAGGACAGACGGCAGCCCTCACGAGCCTCGCCGCGCGAGATGTGGCTGGTTTCGGTTGGCAGCATGGCGCCACCGCCCTCATGCACCTCGACCTTACAGACGCCGCAAGAACCCTTGCCGCCGCAGGCCGACGGGATGAAGATCTTTTCGTTGGCCAGGGTATTGAGCAGGGTGCCGCCGGCCGGAACGGTCAAAGTCTTCTCATCGTTGATGAGGATATGGACGTCACCGCTCGATACAAGCTTGTTCTTCGCGAACGTGAGCACTGCCACGAGCGCGAGGATCAAGAATGTGAACATGAAAACGCCGAGGAGGATGGTGCTCATTGCTTCTGTTTACTCCTGCCTCTCTTAGAGTTGGATGCCGCCGAAGGCCATGAAGCCGATCGCCATCAGGCCCACCATCATGAACGTCATGCCAAGGCCGCGCAAAGCCGGCGGCACGTTGGAGTAGCGCATGCGCTCGCGAATGGAAGCGAGTGCGACGATGGCCAGCGCCCAGCCGATGCCCGAGCCTAGACCAAAGACGACGCTTTCGGCAAAGTTGTAATCACGCTCGACCATGAACAGCGAAGCGCCCAGGATCGCGCAGTTGACCGCGATGAGCGGCAGGAAAACGCCGAGCGCGGCGTAGAGGGCCGGGGCGTACTTGTCGAGCGTCATCTCTACGATCTGCACGATGGCCGCGATCGTTCCGATGTAGGCCAAGAAGCCAAGGAAGGACAAATCGTACTCACCGAGCGACGGACTTACCCAAGACAAAGCGCCCTCACGCAGCACGTGCTGGAACAGAATGTTGTTCATCGGCGTGGTGACGGCCAACACGAAGATGACCGCAGCGCCGAGACCGATGGCGGTCTTGACCTTCTTGGACACAGCCAGGAACGAGCACATGCCCAGGAAGAACGCCAGGGCCATGTTCTCGATGAAGATCGATTTGATTCCGAGATTGAGATAGTGTTCCATCGCCTTACGCCTCGTCGGTTTCGATCTGGTCAGGTTTGGCGCTGCGCAAAGCCCAAATGAAACTGCCGATGATGAAGAACGCGCCGGAGGAAGTCAGGAAGAGGCCGTTGGGAACGTACCAGCCCCCCTCGTTGACCGACGGAAGAATGGTCATGCCGAACAGCTTGCCCGAACCGAGCAGCTCGCGGATGAACGCGGTGCCGATCAAGATCATCGAGTAGCCTAGACCGTTGCCGATACCGTCGACGAAGCTGATCGCCGGCGGGTTTTGCATGGCGAACGCCTCGGCGCGGCCCATCAGGATGCAGTTGGTGATGATGAGGCCGACGAAGACCGAGAGCTGTTTGGAGATGTCGTAGAGATACGCCTTGAGCACCTGGTCGGCCACGATCACGAGCGAAGCGATGACGGTGAGCTGTACGATGATGCGGATCGCCGACGGGATGTAATTGCGAATCATGCTGATCGACAGATTCGACAATCCGGTCACCACGGTGACTGCCAGGGACATGACCACCGCGGTCTCCATCTTGGTGGTGACGGCGAGCGCGGAGCAGATGCCGAGCACCTGCAGCGCAATGGGGTTGTTCTCAAACAGCGGATCGAAAAGGGTTTGCTTCATTGTCATTGCGCGTTCTCCGTCACGAATGTTGCTGCCCAAACTTTTCCAGAAACGGCTTGAAGCCTTCGGGACCAAGCCAGAGCTGGAGCATATGCGAGACGCCGCGGCTGGTGAGCGTGGCGCCGGAGAGCCCGTCGACGTGATAGGGATCCGTCGACGCCGGACCGGCCTGGCCCTTGATCACCTGTAGGGATTCCTTGCCGGACTCGTCATAGATCTTGCGTCCGGGCCAAAGGGCCTTCCAGCGCGGATTCTCGACTTCACCGCCAAGACCGGGCGTCTCTTTCTGATCGTAGTAGGTGATTCCGCGGACGGTGTTGCCGTCCTTGTCGACGGCCAGATAGCCGTAGAGGGTCGACCACAAGCCATAGCCCTTGATGGGCAGTACGACCATTTCGACATTGCCGGCGTCATCGACAACCTCGTAGACGAGGCCGTACTTGGGGAAACGCTGGATGCTCGACTCGTTCGGCGGGGCGGGCTCGCCGAGCTGGGGGTCGGCCGCGGCCTTGTCCATGTCGTAGGTGGCGACGTCGAAGGGCGGATTGTCGACCACATCGCCGGTCGCCATGTCGACGATGACGGCCTTGATGCGCTTGTCGAAGCGCGCCAATATCTCCTGCCGCTCGAGTTGCTCGGAAGGCGACGCGATGCCGGTGACGTAGAGCACGTTCTTCTGCCGGTCCAGGGTCTGGTTCGTCTTCTGGCGGTCTTTGAGCTCGACGGCCGCCGTGGAGACGAAGACCGCGCACACGAAGCAGACGACGCCCGCGAACCCGAACATGTAAGCTGCCGAATCACGCTGCATAACGAGCGGCCCTCCTCTTCACGTTAGCTTGAATGACCCAGTAGTCAATAAATGCGGCAAACAAGTTCATGAACAGGATCGCCAGCATCATGCCTTCCGGGTAGGCCGGATTGACCACGCGGATCAGGATGGCGAGCACGCCGATGAAGAATCCGTAGACGTACTTACCGGCAATCGAGTGCGCTGCTGAGACCGGATCAGTCGCCATGAAGACGACGCCGAAAGCCCAACCGCCAAGCACCATCTGCCAGTAGAACGGCACGTTCATCAGCGGGTTGGTTTGCGAGCCCATCATGTTGAGCAGCCCAACGGTGAGGAACGAGCCGAGCACCGCGCCCAGCATGATGCGCCAGGAACCTACGCCGGTGATGATGAGCAGCACCGCACCGAGTAAGCAGGCTAGCGTCGAAGTCTCCCCCATCGAGCCGGGAATGAAACCGAGGAACGCGTCCCACCAGGTGATGGCGCCGGAGAGCAACGCCTCCATACCGCCGGCGGCGGCGTTGGCGAGCCAGGTCGCGCCGGAAGCGCCGTCAACGGTGGTGTCCGCTGCGATCCAGACTCGGTCGCCCGACATTTGCGCCGGATACGCGAAGAACAGGAACGCGCGCGAAGTCAGCGCCGGGTTGAGGATGTTCATACCCGTGCCGCCGAAGATCTCTTTGCCGACGATCACGCCGAAGGCGATGCCGAGTGCAACCTGCCATAGCGGAACGGTCGGCGGCAGGATCAACGGGAACAACATCCAGGTGACCAGGAAGCCTTCGTTGATCTCGTGGCGTCGAATGATCGCCGAAGCGGCCTCGATGTTGCCGCCGATGGCGCCGGTGACGATCAGCACGGGCAAGTAGTACAGCAGCCCGTGTATGACGCAGGCCATGATGCTCGACGAACTGAAGGGCAGGCCGATCATTTGGTAGACCCAGGTCTGCCAATCGTCGAGCGGAACCGCGCCATGTTCGATGGCAAGATGCGCCTGATAACCGATGTTATAGACGCCGAACAGGATACAAGGGACCAGCGCCACGACGACTGTGATCATCAAGCGCTTCAAGTCGAGCGCATCGCGAACATGCGCCGCGACCTTGGTCACCGAGCCAGGTGTGAACAGGATCGTATCGTTGGCTTCCCAGAGAGGGTAAAGCCGCTCGAGCGGCCCGCCCTTTCCGAAAAGCTTTTCGGGATCGAGAGGATTACTCATTTCCGCCTCGTCTTAGCCTTCCTTCTCAATGCGGGTGAGCATCTGCCGTAGCAGAGGTCCGTATTCATTCTTCCCAACGTCGACAAATGTGCACAAAGCCAGATCTTCCTCGTCGAGCTCGAGAACGCCGAGCTCTTCGGCTTTCTCGACGTCCTGCATCAGCAGGGCGCGCAACAGGAAGGTTGGCAAGATATCCATGGGCATGATGCTCTCGTGCATGCCGGTGGGCACCATGGCTCTGTGGGAGCCGTTGGTGTTGGTGGTCATGCGGAAGCGCTGCCCCGGAATGAATTTGCCGATGTAGGCGTTGATCGTGGAGAACTTCTGTGGGCCGGGCAACAACCAGCCGATCAGCTCACGGTGACGCCCCTCGAGCAGCACCGCGACCTGGTTGTGGAAGCGGCCCAGGTATCCGTGCACCTCGCCCTCGGCCTTGCGCCCGGAGAGAACCGAGCCCGAGAGCACACGCTGCTCGCCGTCCTGGATCTGCCCCGCAACGAGCTCGTCAGTGGACGCGCCCACGCGGGTGCGCACGAGCCGCGGCTGCAGCACCGAAGGGCCCGCGAGAGAGATGACGCGCTCGACGTCGAGCACACCGCTTTCGAACAATTTACCGATCGAAGCGACGTCTTGATAGCCCACGTACCAGACCGTGCGCTTGCGGTTGACCGGCATCAAAAAGTGGATGTGGACGCCGGCCGTACCCGACGGATGCGGGCCCTCGAACTCTTCACTCGAGAACTTGCCGGAGGGGACGCGCACACTCGAGCCCGGCGCTTTGCAGACGTATACAGGGCCCTCGGTGAGCTTGGCGACGACATGCAGTCCGCGTTCGAAGTCCGCTTCGCGCCCCTTGAGCGCGATGTCGACGTCCGGCGCATGTGGGTTGGAATCCGTCGCCGTCACGAAGACGGCGGCGGGGGTTTCTTCCGGATTCGCGACGCGGCTGTAGGGCCGCTGGCGAATCGTGGCCCACATGCCTGACTCGATGAGTAGGTCGACGACCTCGTCCTTCGAGAGCTCCGCGACGGGCTTGCCTGAGTATGCTTCGAACGAAACACAGTCGTGGCCGCCGGCGCGTTCCGCCTCGTCCAGCTCGATGACAACCGACTGGAATGCACGGCGATCACCGCGATTCACCGCTGTCACGACGCCGCCGGCCGGGGCGGTGTAACGCACCCGCGGCGTTTTCTTGTCCTCGAAAAGCAACTGGCCGCGGCGGACCGTATCGCCAGGCTGCACAAACATCGTGGGCTTCATCCCCACGTAGTCGTCGGCGATCAGGGCCACGCGGCTCGGCTGCCCGGCGTCGTGGATGGTTTGTTCGGGCGCTCCCGCCAGGGGCAGGTCCAAACCCTTTTTGATAGTGTGCAGACTCATGGCGTGATCAGGACGGCTCGGAACCGCTGGCTCGACCTGCCCCGGACGGGGCGGCCCAATTACGGACCAGAGCGCAGTGGCATCATCGGATTGTTGCAACACGTACCGGCGACGCCCTGCGGCGCAGCGGGCACTTTAAACCACATCGTCCCCCGCTTCGCGCCTCTCCGGCCACCCGGGGACAGCGCCCCTTGTGGCGGACCGACGCGCCGCTGTGGAACAGTCGGCGCTCGCGGCACGGCGAGAGCGTCGATTGCGGGCGGCCGGCGATGTCGGGGAGCGAAGCAATTGCGGTCTAGTCTCCACCCGGGAGCGAAACCGTAAGGTTCATAATACCGTTCCCTGAGTCTTTTCGTCACCCCCCGGTGGAAGGGGGTCCTGAGGGAGATATACTAGGGGGCGAAGGCACGCGCTATGACGCCCGAAGCGCTGACACCCCAAGGCGGAAACGCCCCCAAAAGCGACCGTTTTCAGACGGTTTCGATCAACGGTGAGAGCCGTTCGATCGCTGCTGGGACGACGGTTTCCGCCCTGCTGCACGACCTCGATCTTCCGGAAGATCGGGTTGCTGTGGAGTTGGACGGGGAGATCCTCAAGCGCCCGAAGTGGACCCAGACGGAGCCCCGAGAGGGAGCCCGTCTCGAAATCGTTCATTTCGTGGGAGGCGGGTAAGCGTCAAGGTTTTCAGACGGCTACGGAAGGGTTCTCAAGCCCGCCGGGGTTGTCGTACAATTGCAAAGTTTCCGCGCTCGAAGAGAATCCACCCCATGGCCCTGAACCCGCATTCAACCAACCACTCGCCGCGTAGTTTCAACCACGCGGAATCCTACAGTTCGAACGACGTTTCGAAAATGACTGGGGTGAGCTTGCGTCAGCTCCAGTGGTGGGACGAGCAGGGCGTTGTGTCCCCTATCCAGCGCGGCCACCGGCGCATGTACCAGTTGCATGAAGTGATTGAGGTGGCCCTGATCACCGAGCTTCGTGCGAAGGGTATTTCGCTGCAGAAGATCCGCCGCGTGCTGGGGTTTCTGAAGAACGAGCTCGGCGGGCGCTTCATCGAAGCCATCCAAGGCGGCGGCGAGACTCACCTTCTCACGGACGGCGAGAATCTCTATCTCGAGAGCAGCCATAAGACAATCGTCGACATTTTGAAGAATTCCAAGCAGCCCCTCATCGGTGTCTGCATCTCCGATCAGGTGGAGCGCCTGACGGCCGGTGTGGACATGAAGAAGAGCGTGGGCCGCGAGCGCGGCGCAGAGACGCGCGGCAATGTCGCCGACGTCTCCTAAAGCGAGATTCAGAACCTGAACAAAACCGCCGGTGCAAACCGGCGGTTTTTCTTTACCCAAAAGTTGGACAACTACGGCTCGTCTCGCTGCCAACGAGGAGCGATCTGGTCGGTTTCGTCGGCCCGCATCAGCCAAAGCAGCAGCCGCTGTTGGAGCTGCGCCACGGTCTCGGCGTGGGTACTTTCTGTGTAGAGATTCTGCTGCTCGTTCGGATCGGCCTCTAGATCGTAAAGTTCGCCTTCACCGCCGGCGTACTGCACGAGCTTCCAGCGACGCGTACGCACCATCTTGGCGTCCGGGTGTCGAACGCCCTTGATTCCCTTCCCTTTCTCGAATTCGAAGTCGAGCGAGCCGCTGGTGATGACCTCCGGGATGACATTCTCGGAAAACGCGGCGTCGCGAGGTTGGTAGTCCCCTGAACCGGTCAGCAGCGGAGCAAAGCTACGGCCCTGGCAGTTGTAAGGCTCCGCCACGCCTGCGAGCTCAAACAGCGTCGGCAGCAGGTCGGTCGTCTCAATGAGCTCGTCGCGGCGCCCCGGACGAATGCGGCCGGGGTAACGGATCAGAAACGGCAGGCGGACCGAAGCCTCGAAAAAACAGTTCTTGCCCATCAAGCCGTGCTCGAGCAGTTGGTCGCCGTGGTCGGTGGAGACGACGACGATGGTGTCGTCGGCCTGGCCGCTCGCCTCGAGGGCATCGAGCGTGCGTCCGATCTCGGCGTCGAGCATGGCGCAGTTGGCGTGGTAGGTGCGGTAGGCCCACTGCAACTGCTCACGGTCCATGTCATATTGCGGACGGCCCCGCAGGATGAGCTTCTGCAAAGGCTCGGGCAATTGCTCGATCTCCTCGCGGGAATACTGCTTGGGCAAGGGGAATTCGACGTCGTTGAACATCGCATCCCATGGCCGCGGCGCGACGAGAGGAGGTGCGGCGGCCAGAACAGACAGAACGGGAACCAGGCCGATCATCCCGCGCGAGCACCGGCGATCTGCGCACGCGTCCGCTCGCCAGCCCGGTCGTCTCGTGAAACTCGGCGGGCAGGCGGCCGCGGTAGGGGTTGCCATTGGGGTCGGGATCGAGCGCACGGTAGTGGTAGTCGCGGGCGTGGGGGTCGCGCTCGGCGCGCCAGCGTACGTAATCGCTGTGGTGGTCGAGCGCATTGACGCCGTCGTGGATCTCGACGGCTGGTCGAAGCCGGTGGAACGGGCGTGCTCGGCCGTTGGCGGCCAGTAGTGCAGCTTGCCGATCGAGGCGGTGCGGTAGCCGGCCTGTTGCAAGTGGCGCTGCATCAGCGTCTCGCCTGGGTCGAGCGGAGTGTAGTTGACGCGGTTCTTGTGCGAGTGCGGGTAGCGCCCGGTGAACCAGGTAATGCGCGAAGGCACGCAGACCGGGGCCTGCACGAAGCAGTGCGAGAAGTTGGCCGCCTCGCCGGCAAAGGCGTCGAGCCTGGGCGTGCGCGCGAGCTTGTTCCCGTTGACGCCCAGCGAATCGTAGCGCTGCTGGTCTGTCATCAGGAACAGGATGTTGGGGCACTTCGGCGGCGCCTGCTGGCGCAGCCGAGGCGGCGACCGAGCCGAGAAACGTGCGCCGCGTCATCAGCGGCTTCGCCGGGTCGTAGTCCGGGTTGGGTAAGGTCCCTGCGCACCGACCTGCTGGCGCCAGGCGTGAAGCTTCGAGCGTAGCTCCCTCGGCCTTCTGCGGCATGGAGGCGGCGAGGTCGTGCTCTTCGCTCAAATCTTCTGCCAGGTTGTAGAGCTCGACGTGGTTTGTCCTGGTAGAACACAAACTGCTCCGCCAGTCGCCGTCGCGGATGGCCGATGAAGAGTTCGCGCGGGGATTGTGATAGTGCAGGTAGTGCCAGTAAAGCGTCTGGCGCGAAGCCAGCTGGCGGAAGGATCCGCGCAGCAGCGGAACGAGGCTCAACCCGTCGATCTCGGCCGCTTCCTCGGCGGGCAACTCAACATCGGCGATGTCGAGCACGGTCGAGGAGGCTGGATCCATCGTAATGACGGGTTGGCTGCTGACCGAGCCCACGCCTGCGTCACCTGGCCAAAGCGCCATGGTCGGCACGCGGACACACCGCCCTCGTAGGCAGTTCCCGCCCCTTCGCGCAGCGGCATTGTCGGTCAGGGTAGCCCTCGCCGTCGGGCCTCCGTTGTCGCCGGCGAGCAGGATCACCGTGTTGTGAGCGATGCCGAGTTGGCGGTCGAGCTTGACGCAACAGGCCGATGGCGCGGTCGACGCTTGCGACCATGGCAGCGTAGTCGGCATGAAAGTATGCCGCATACCGTCCTTGACCAGCGGCTCGAACTTGGCGATGTCGGCCGCCTTGGCCTCAACCGGCGTATGGACGGCATAGAAGGGCACGTAGGCAGGAAGGGCTCACGCTGCCAGCGGTCGACGATATCGAGCGCCGCGTCGCTGAGTTGGTCAGTGAGATAGTCTCCGTTGTGTCCGCCTGGAGGCAAAGGCCCCATCACGCGCGGCGAGCCCTCCTTAGCGTACGGATAGAAATACGTGGCCGGCGCACCCCGACCGTTGCCGCCCACGTTGACCTCGAAGCCGTGCCCGGTGGGCTCGTAGTCTTCCTCATCGGCATCGCCCTGGGCTCAGATGCCATTTCCGACAATCGCCGTGCGATAACCGGGCCGCGCAGCGCACCCGGCCATCGTCGTGTGGCGCTGCTCAATCTTCATCGTCCAGTCGGGGACGCGTAGCTTCTCGTTCGGGGAATTCGTGCCCGCGGATAAGGGTCGGTCACGTGGGTGCGCGCCGGGTGACCCACGCCCGGTCATCAGCGCGCCTCGTGTCAGCGGCGAACACACAGTGCAGGCGGCATAACCCTCAGTGAAGCGCATGCCGTCGCGGGCCAGGCGGTCGATGTTGGGCGTCTCGTAGAGGTCGCTGCCTTGGCAGCCGGCGTCGGTCGGCCCCAGTCGTCACCAGGAAGACGACGAAGTTGGGTGGGCCTTGGGGGCAGGAGTCCCGGCGCATGAGGCGAGCAACAGACTGAGGGCGGCAATCCAAGCGCCCTGGGCCGCACTGGTGGGATTGGGGCGCCCGCGAAAGGCCGGGCCATCGGACACAATGCGAGCATGAGCGCGCAAGCCATCGATCCCTGGCGTCCGCATCGGCCACGTTCACCTGAAAGTGTCGGACCTGGAGCGGTCGCGGGGTTTTACCGCGACATGAAGTTCGCTCTGACGCAGCGCATGGGCGACTCGGCTCCAGCGTTCTCTCCGCCGGCGGATACCATCCCCGCATCGGGCTCAACACGTGGGAAAGTCGGGGCCGGAACGCCGCCGCCGCGTGGCGCGACCGGACTGTTCACGCCGCAATTCTCTACCCCACGCGGCGTTGGCTGACGCTTTGCGGCGGCTGCTGGAAGCGAGATTCCGCTCGACGGAGCCGCCGACCATGGGTAAGTCTGTCGCTCTATTTGCCGCGACCCGGACGAGAACGGGCTGGAGCTCTACTGGGACCGAGCCCGAGCTGGAATGGCCGCGCAACGCGCAGAGGTGAGCTCACGATGTACACCCGGCCGCTCGACCTGCATGCGCTGCTGGCAGATGTTCGAGTAGGCCGGCGGCGCTACTAATCGCCCTGGTGGCCTCTTTCGCCTCACACGCCAAGAAGAAGCTCGGTCCCGAAGCGCTCTACGAGTACGCCGTGGCGGCGGCTGGGCCGGCGCGCGCTGACCGAGCGCGAGCTGCGGCTGAAGCTGGCGCAACGCGCCGCCGATGAAGCCCACGTCGACGAGACGCTCGAGCGGCTGCAGGCGATCGGCTACCTGGACGACCAGCGCACGGCGGAGTCGCACGCCTATTCGAAGCGCAGTGAGGGACTGGGGCGAGGCGCGTGCTCAATGAGCTGCGCCGCCGTGGCATCGACCAGAGCACGGCCGAGCGGACGGTGGAAGAAGCGTATCGAGAGGTGGACGAGCTCGAATTGATCCGGCAATACCTGGAACGCAGGATGGGCCGGCGGCTGGAGTAAGCTCCGAAGATCCACGCAGGTCCATAGATTGACGCAGCGGTTGATGCGCGCGGGTTTCTCGGCGGGGCGCATCCGAGAGGCCTTGGGCAAGGTGGCGGCGGACCCGGCTTGGCTGGACGGGTTGGAAGAACCCTTCGACGGCGACGAATAGCGCTGGCGGGGACTTGCGCATGCGCAAGTCCCTGCGCGAGCGCTACAATCCGCAGACGATGAACCGTCGTTCCCTGCTCAAAGCCCTGCCGCTTGGCGCAGCCGCCGCTCTGCCCGGCCCCCGTGCGGCCCACGCCGCGCTTCCGAAGATGAAGATCACGCGGGTGCGCTACTACAAGGTCAAGACCTCGCGCCCGATCTTCAACCAGTCTTCGCACATCGTCACCATCGAGACGGACGCCGGCATCACCGGCATCGGCGAAGGCGGCCACCCGGACTCGATCGAGCAACTGGCCGGCCTGATCATCGGCGAGAACCCGGCGCGCATCGAGCACCTCTGGCAGTTGATGTACCGGCACTACTTCTACCCGCCGGGACGCGAAAAGGTGCACGCCTTGGGCGCGATCGACTTGGCGTTGTGGGACATCAAGGGCAAGGCGCTGGGCGTGCCCGTCTACGAGCTGCTCGGCGGACTCACCCGCAACTACGTGGAGTGCTATTCCACCGGTTTTCCGTCGAAGGGATCTCTCGAAGAGACCGCACGCGCCTGCATCGACTTCGGCTTTCGTGCCTTCCGCACCGGCGCCGGCTCTGGCGCTTCCGGGGACGTGTTCAACGCGCGCAAAGCGGTCGATGAGACGTTCGAACAGTGCCAACAGATCCGCACAGGCGTCGGCGAGAACGGCGACTGGGCGATCGACTTCCACACGCGCTTCGACTTTCCCGACGCGGTGCGGTTGGCGGATTTGATCGCTCCGCTACGGCCCATCTTCGTCGAGGACTTGGTACGTTCGGAGAACCCGGAGGTCTACCGCACACTGCGGCCGATGGTGAAGGTCCCGATCGCGGTGGGCGAACAGTTCGGCGATCGCTGGGACTTGAACATGCTCGTCGAGAACCAGCTCATGGACTTCTCCCGCGTGACCTTGCCCAACAGCGGCGGCATCACGGAATTCATGAAAATCGCCGCGATCTGCGAGACGCACTACGTCGGCCTGGTGCCGCACTTCACCGGCCCTGTGGCCGAAGCAGCGTTGGTCCACACCGTCGGCGCTTCTTCAGGTCCAGGATTGATGGAGATGACCGGCGACGGTTCGACGAAGTACCCGCATTTGCCGGAGGTCTACGACTTCCGGCAGGGCAAGATGTGGCCGAACGAGCGCCCAGGCTTGGGCGTGACGTTCGACGCATCGCAGGCCGAGCAAGTGCTCGAAGTGACCGAGCAAAGTCGGCCTATTCCTCTGTATCAGAGGCGGACGGGTCGGTGACGAACTGGTAGTGCGGGCGCGCACTAGTCCAGAGGCCGGTAGCCACGGGGCCGCTCCAGATTCTCGCGGTCCCAACCTGCTAGATCCACAGCCGGCTCGTAGGCGCTTTGGAAAAACTCGTGCAGCGTCTCGTCGGGATTCGGCGACGTGCGCACGGCTTCGTAGGGCAACATGAACTCGCCTAGGTCCTTGTTCCAAAACGCTTGGGCCGGCTTCACCGCTGCATCGGCGTAGCCCTCCGGCGTGGGGTAAGCGTAGGCGTAGTAGACCGGGTCGGGAGCGTCCGCATTCCCGGCCCAGAAGCCGCAACTGGCGACCTCATGCGAATACGCCTCCCGCGTGATCTCGTCCGGCAGGTTCGGAATTCCGCCCGGATGCGTTGGCGCCGCGCGCCCTGAAAACCGCGTCACGGCCAGGTCGGGCGCGCCCCAGAAGAAGTGCACGGGGCTGACCTTGCCGATGAAGCGCGCGCGGAACTCCAGCATGACGCGAGCTGAATGGCGCAGCGCTTGCCAGAAAGCGCTGGCATGCGCGGGTTCATACTTCCCTTGAAGCCGTGTCCTCGGGAAATGGAACCGGGTCAGCACCTCGTTTGGCTCGGGTGGATGGAGACCTCGCACCCCAACTCGCCCAGCGCCGCAAACAGTTCCCCATAAAACTCCGCCACGGTCCCGGAAGTCAGCGTGGTCTTCCATGAACCGCCGTCACTAGTCGAGATGGCCAGAGCGTGATCCAAAAAGTCGAAGTCGATCTGGATGTCGCGAGGCCCGTAGGGCATTAGAGAGGTGGTCAAGCCCCGCACCGAAGGGTACAGTGCTGCGCTCCACGAATGATTTACCCAGGGCATCATCTCCATACGCACCTTTCCCACGATTTGAAACCAACGGTGCAGCGTGGCGATCGTCTCGCTCCATTCCTTGTGAGGTAAGACCGGCCAATCGGACGATGTGATTCAGGGCTTGGTGTGTTTCAGCATTCCAGGCCTCCTCCCGGCGCGCTCCCATGCGCCTATGGCTTCAGGCTAGCCAACGACTTCGAGTCGCTCCGCATCCCACCGAATCTTCTTCCTTGCTGCAGCGACATGTTGGCCAACTGCAGAATCAGCGCGGCGTGGAATCCTTTCTCGATCGGCGCGGCCGGTTCCTTCCGTGTGCGGACGCATTCGAGAAAGTTGGCCACGTGATCGGTGGTCGCCTGCGCGAAGCCGCCGGGCTGTTCCTTGGCGATGCTCGGCGCGGCTGGAGAGGCGCTCTGGTAGACCGCAGGAATTCGCGGCCGATGTCCATGCGCGCCTTGTCTCCGTCGTAGGAGTTCAGTTGGTCGGCGCGCTGCTCGTACTTCATTGCGGAGTAGTTGATCGTAAACACCGCCAAGAAGTCCTGCGGATACTCGGCGATCACGACCACGGATTCGGGCTGATCAGCCGGCGATGTGGCCTTTGCAGGCCGATGCGTTGACGGCGGTCGGGTAGCCGGCGTCCATGATCATGTGGATCAGATCGCAGATGTGGGCGCCCTGGTCGATGACGATGCCGCCGGCGTAATCAGACATGTGCCGCCAGTTGAAGAAGTGCGCCGGGTTCTTCTCGATTGCGCCGGTGCGCGCCTTCGCCAGTCCCAGCCACTGCTCCCAGTCGATGGGCCCCGCGAGGGCGACTTGCGAATCGACGACTGGTTGTTGAGCCAATAGGTGCGCACCATGCGCACGGTTCCGAACTCGCCTTGGCGGCGCAGGTCGCGCGCCTCCTTGTAGAGATTGTAGCTGCGGCGCTGCATACCTACTTGGACAATACGGTCCGATTTGCGTTGCGCCTCGACGAGCTCTTTGCCTTCCTCAGGCGTATGGCAAGGGGCTTCTCGACGTAGACGTCCTTGCCAGCCGCGATAGCGTCGAGCACCATGCGATGGTGCCAGTGCTCAGGCGTGGCGATGAGCACGACGTCAATGTCCTTGTCGTCGAGAAGCTGCTTGTAGTTGCGATAGGCCTTGCAGCCAGGGGGCCGGCGGTGGAGAGGCCCGCCTCTGGGTGGGTTCGTAGACGTCGCAGACGGCGTAGACCTGGAGCTTAGGGTCCTTTTTGAACTCGCCGGTGACAGTGCGGCCGCGTCCACCGGCGCCGATCAGCCCCATGCGTATCGTTTCATTGGGGCTCTGCGCGAGAGCAGCAGCGGAAGCGGAAGAGAGCAGGAAGAGGCGGCGGTCCATGGCGAGGCGAATTGTAGCACCCGCGCCTCAGCCCTGGCCGCAGGCGGCGAGCAGTGATTCTTGTACAGCTAGGTCGTGTTCAGGGCCATGGCGCATGGGCGTGCGTTCGCGGATGAAGCGCGCCAGCTCTGCGAAGCTCGCCTCGTACGCGGAAATCGACCTTGGCTCCATGACTTGGCGCAGGCGCCTGCCCGAAGACGCCAGATCAGGCGCAATACGGCCATGAGTCGTGAACGGCGTGACCGTCGCGGTTCCCTCTGTCCCGAGAATTTGCAGCGTGCGGTAGTCGTTGCCATGTGGCTGCAGGGCGGCGATGTAGATCGCCAAGGCCGCCGTCGTGCTCGAGTATCGCCAAGGTATTGTCGGCGAGACCGTCGTCGAACGGCCCGTCGTGGCGCAGCACGCCGGTGGTCTTGCGCGGCTTGCCCAGCACGTCGACCACGCGGTCGATCATGTGGCAGCCCATTTCGAACATCATCCCGCCGCGAAAGCGCGCGAGCGGAATGCGTTCAGCGGCGGAGAGCGGCTTGTTGATGGTGGCGCGCACGGCGTAGATGCGCCCGAGGTCTCCTGCGCGCGCCATCTGCAAAGCGCCGTCCATTGCCGGATGGTCGCGCCACATGTAGCCCATCTGCACGGCTGATTGCGCCTCCTCGCCTTTTCAAAGAGCGCGCGGAGCGAGGCGAGGTCTTCACCGGGAGGCTTGTCGAGATGCACGTGCTTGCCCGCGTCGACGGCCTCGTGCGCGTAGGCCAGGCCGTAGGCCACGTCGGCCTCGACGGCGATCATCTCGATCGAAGGGTCGCCGAGCATGGCGTCGCGGTCGAGCACGGGATGGGCCGCCAAGTCAGGATGGCGCAGCAACTCGGGCTGCGGGCTCGCATAGACCGACC
Organism: Bryobacterales bacterium; assembly: GCA_041394905.1. Taxonomy (GTDB): domain Bacteria; phylum Acidobacteriota; class Terriglobia; order Bryobacterales; family UBA6623; genus RI-231. The sequence continues at coordinate 248,448 of JAWKHJ010000005.1, forward strand.
AGCTCGTAAGCCCGCATGGCAGCGAGCGTGTGGACCTTTCCGCGCGCGTGCGCATGACCCACGCCATAGACGGCGACGCGGATGGGGCTTGGCGCCGCGAAAGCAACCGACGCTGCCGCCCTACCAGAAACGTTCTGCGATCGATCCGCATGGCCGCCGAGGTTGTCATCGGTCGAGCGGGCCGCACGCGAAGTACAATGAGCCTTCCGCTCGATCTCTCCGCCGAACAGCAGGACGCACTCTGGCAGGCTGTAGTGCAGCGAGTGCGCAACCATCCGGCCGTGCTGTGTGAACGTCCGGCCACGCCGAAGCTAGATCGGGAGGCCGTGCGGGCGCAAGTCGCCGCGTTTGACTTTGCACAACCGCTAGACCCCGCCGAAGCCGTGGAACAAGTGGCCGACGCGAAGCTCGAGCGCCACGTGCATCCGCCGCACCCGCGCTACTTCGGCCTGTTCAACCCAGCCTCAACCGAAGCCGGAGTGGCGGGGGATGCTCTGACAGCGGCATTCAATCCCAACGTAGCAGCATGGAGCCACAGCCCTTGGGCAACGGAGGTGGAACTGCATCTGGCGCGCGCGCTGGGTGCGCAGCTCGGTCTAAATCCTTCGGGGCTGGACGGCTTGTTCGTCTCAGGCGGAATGGAAGCCAACCTCACCGCCGTGCTCACGGCGCTACAAGCGCATTTCCCCGGCTATCGCACCCACGGACTACGCGGGATACCTGCTGAACCGGTGTTCTACGTCTCAGCCGAATGTCACCACTCGTTCCAACGCACAGCGAGCGTGACCGGGCTGGGAACCGACGCAGTCCGTGCGGTCGCCGTTGACGAGCAGTTGCGGATGCGTCCCGACGCCCTCGAAACCGCTATCGAGCGAGATCGGCGCTACGGGTTCGCGCCTTTTCTCGTCGCCGCCACCGCTGGCACCACCAACGCCGGTGCGATTGACCCGCTGGCCGAAGTCGCCGAGGTTGCGCGGCGGTATGGCCTCTGGTCTCATGTCGACGCCGCATGGGCCGGCGCTGCCGCTCTTCTACCAGAAAAACGGACTCTTTTCTCCGGTATCGAGCTGGCGGACTCAGTTACGCTGGACGCCCACAAGTGGCTCTCGGCGCCGATGGGGGCCGGGCTCGTGCTCTGCACCAGGCCCGGAGCGCTGCGCGCAGCCTTCGCGGTGGAGAACCCCTACATGCCGCGCGAGGCGTCGGGAGACGTGGCGGACCTCTATCAGTATGGGTTGCAGTGGTCGCGCCGCTTCCACGGGCTCAAGCTCTTTCTCTCGTTGCTCATCCACGGGTGGGAAGGCTACCGCGCGGCTATCCGGCACATGTTTGCGATGGGCGACCGGCTCGAACGTGGTCTGGGCGAAACCGGCTGGGAGATCGTCAACCAGACGCCGCTGCCAATCTCCTGCTTTGTCGACGCCGAAGACCCTTCCGAGCAGCGCAGCGAGCAGGTACGGGCGAGCGTCTTCGAGTCCGGGCAAGCCTGGATCTCCACGACGCGGCTTGGCGGGAGCCAAGCTGCTCTGCGTGCCTGCGTCACAAATTTCCGCACACAGCCCGCGGACGTTGACGCCCTGATCGCTGCGCTCGAGGCGACGCGATGAACCGCGACCATTTCCAGATGCTGGTCGATGAAGCGTGGGAACGCATCCCCGAGCAGTTTCGCGAGAAGTTCTCGAACGTCGCGGTGTTCGTCGAGGATGAACCGAGGCGCGAACATTTCCAGGCCGCGGGCACGCCGCCTGGGCATACACTTTTAGGCCTTTACCAAGGGGTGCCACTCGACAAGCGCGGCTGGGGCTACTCGATGGCCATGCCGGACCAAGTGACGCTTTTCCAAGGTCCGATCGAGCGCGCTGCCCGGTCGGCACGCGAGGTCCCGCGCATCGTCTACGAAACGCTGTGGCACGAGCTTGGCCACCACCTAGGGATGGATGAAGACGAGGTACGCGCAGCCGAACGACGCCGTGGCGTCGAGGAGCTTTAAGCCTTCGCCTTCGCCGTCGACTCCCGCACCACCAACTGAGGATCGATCAGCACTTCCTGCTCCTTACCGATGTGGTCGGGGTTTGGCGTGAGCGTATCAAAGATGATGCGGCCGATCTGTTTGCGCGGGATGTTCGCGGTGGTGAGCGCCGGGTTCAGATACTCAGCGAGCTCGATGTTGTCAAAGCCGGTGACGGAGACATCGCGCGGTACGTTCAAGCCGGCGTCGTGCAGCTCGCGCAACACGCCCACGGCCATGAAGTCGTTGACGCAAAGCACCGCAGTCGGATTGAAGCCGGACTCGAGGATCTCGTTGACTGCCTGACGGCCGCCGCGCGGACTGTCGTTGGAGATCGCAACGCGCGACTGGACGTCCGTAAAGCGCCGCACGGTGGTTTCAAACGAATGCTCGCGCTCGCGCAAAGGGTCGAGCGTGCCATGGTGGCCGACGAAGGCCATACGCCGGTGGCCGAGCGAGTGCAAATATTCAACCGTGCGCTGCATGCCTTTCTCATAGCGCATGCGAATCTGCGTAATGTTGCCGCCCGAACTGCACAGGTCGGAGACCACCACGGGACGATCCCACGCCATCAGTCTCCGAACAGCATGCTCATCTCGCTCCGAGCCGATGACCGCAAGCCCGGCCAACGGACGCGCGAGCATCAAATCGACCGCGGCGGCCAACCGGGTGGGCCGGTAGTCCGTGTTCTCGTAGACCACCTCGAAACCGCGCTCGGTGGCGAGCTCTTCCAGACTGTGCAGGATGTCGAGAAAGAAGGGATTCTCGATGTTCGAGACGATGACGCCGAGCGTACGGCTACGCCCGCCGGCCAAGCTTTGGGCGTATCGGTTGGGGCGATAGTTGAGCTCTTTGGCAGCGGCCAACACGCGCTGCCGCGTGGATTCCTTCACCAAAGCCGGCGTGTTCATCACGCGCGAGACCGTCGCCGTAGAAACGCCCGCCCGCTTCGCAACCTGTTCGAGTGTCATGGAACCCCGCGCCCGCCTTGGGGCAGTGTAGGCGCTGGCGACTGTGGATTACAAGACCTCTGGCACAAGCGAAGGGCTGCAATCCACTACAATCGGCCCGGATGGGGACAATCTCGCCGGGCTGGCGCTGGGGACCGTTCACCGCGCGCGTGCCGCTGCTACACCTCAAACCTGAGCTGCCGGAGTTAGCGCAGGGGCTGCTTGTTGCGAACGCCACAGGGTTGGCCGTCGTGCCGCTCTACGCAGAGCATTTCGGGATGGGATTTGAGATTGCCGTCGCGCTCGTGGTCCTGCAAAGCTTCACCATCTACTCTTCATTCCTGTTGTTTGGCGAACCCTTCTGCCCAGGTTGGCTGACGCCCGCGCTGCCGCTGGTGCTACGTGAAGCGACGGCGTTGGCTACGCCGGATCTTCGCACGGAGTTCGTCAACGCCATCGTGCTCGCCACCGCGGCAGTCTTCCTGTTCTTCGGCGCGACCGGCCTCGGCAAGATCTTTCTGAGGGCGATCCCCCGCGCACTCAAGGCAGGGATCATCCTTGGCGCCGGCCTGAGCGCGCTCTACGGAGAAACTCTTCCGCGTTCGGGCGACCGTCCATCGCGGCTGGACGCCTACCCGGTTTGCGTCTCGCTAGCCGTCGTCGTGACCCTGCTGCTGGTCTTCTCGAAGCCGTTAGAGCGCTGGAAGCAACGCCTGCCCTGGCTCGGCAGGCTTGCAGCGCTCGGCGTTTTGCCGGGATTCTTCTTAGCGATGGTTGCAGGGCCTTGGCTGGGTGAGATCAGCTACCAGGGCTTTTTCGACTACGAGGGCCCCTTCCTCTACTGGCCTGACTTTCACGGCCTCCTTGCGCAGTACAGTGTGATCGGCCGCGGGCTACCGCCGGCCTCGATGCTTTTGCAAGCCGCGCCGCTCGCCATCGCGGCTTATATCATCGGGTTCAGCGACATCATCACCGGTACGGCCATCCTCGAAGAGGCCGGCCGAGACCGCCCCGACGATCCTCCGGCCCTAGACCCGCGCCGCACGCACCTCTCGATCGGCCTGCGCAACGCGGCCATCGCCCTCGTCGGCGGTCCGTTCTTTCCTTTGCAGGGCCCTCTGTGGACCGGCGCGACGGTGGTGGTCGCCGAGCGCTGGCGGCGCGGACCTCAAGCCATGCGGAGCTTGATGGATGGCGTAGCAAGCTACTATCTCTTCGGGCTCCCGATACTGTATTTCATCGGGCCGGCGCTCGAACTGCTTCGCCCCGCGCTGGACATCGCATTCTCTCTGACGCTCATCCTCACAGGGTTTGCCTGCGCCTATGTAGCGCTCGGGATGCTGCACGAGCGGGTGGAGCGCGGGGTTGCGCTGCTCGTTGGCGCCACGATCCTGTTCTTCTCCACTCCCACCGCACTGTTGCTGGGTCTACTGCTGACTGCCGGCCTGCTTGGGCCCGACGCGTGGAGGCGCGAGAGCGCTATCCTGAAAAGCCGATGATCGACGTTACCCGCCTGCACCACGTTTCCTTCGCCGTGGCGGACCTCGACGCCTCGAAGAAGTTCTTCGGCGAGCTGATCGGCTTCAAAGAGCTCGACCGCCCAGCTTTTGGCTTTCGCGGCGCGTGGTACGCGATCGGCGACCGCCAATTGCACCTGATCGAGCAAGAAGGCGCGGGTCGGGAAGTATCGGGCCGCATCTCGCGTTCCGACCACATGGCGCTCGAAGTGCAGGATCTCGACCAAGTTCGCCAGCAGCTCGAAGCAGCCAACGTACAGTATGCCCTCGGGACTAACGATGATCTCGGATTTTCGCAGATTTTCTGTTCCGATCCAGACGGCCATACGATCGAATTCGTACGTTATTTCTGACCCCGGGGAAACCCTGGGCTGAGTCGATCCGTCCCCCACCCATGCGCTCGACCCTTCTGCTCGCCCTTACGGCCCTGTCCTGCCTACCGGCTGCCGCGCAATACGCGGAGATCGGGATCACTGGAGGGTACAGCCGGTTTCGCAGCGGCGGCGAGATCGGATCAATCGGGCAATTCGGCGGCTTCCAAGAGACCTACCAACTCGGCAATGGAATCCGCATCGGCGCGCGCATGTCTTTCGACTACCGCGGCTATTTCGCGCACGAGATCTCGTATGCTTGGCAGCGTTCGAAGTACCGGATCCTCACCGACGATCCAAGCAACGCAAGCTCGAGCGTGTACGAAACCAGCTCGAACATCCACAACTACTACTACAACTTCGTGGCGCACGCCACGCACCGAGGCTCTGCCGTGCGCCCCTTCATCACTGGCGGCGGGGGCATGACCAGTTTCGTTCCGCCTGGCTACTCGGCCCTCTCGCGCGGCCAAACGAAGTTCGGCTACAACTACGGCGGCGGAATCAAGTTCAACCTCAGCGACCGCTACGGCATCCGCTTCGACGTGCGCGATCACATCACGGGCAAGCCGTTCTACCAGGAGCCGGGCCGCCTCCACAACGTGGAGACGTCCATGACGTTCTCCTTCTTGTTCTGACCGATCAGCTCCAATTTAGAAAATGGAAAGGGCGGACCTCCCGGTCCGCCCTAGTGTTCCTTTGCCTCGCGGCGCTGTCACGAGAAGCTCAGAACGGCGTCGGCTTCGTTCTCGTAGGTATCGAAAACGGTATAGAGTTTGGTGATCTGCAACAGGTCCTGCACCTTCTTCTGCAGATTGAGCAGCTTGACCTTGCCGCCCTGGTTTGCGGCGGTCGTGTAGCTCGAAACCAGCTCGCCGAGGCCGGAGCTGTCGATGTAGGTCACATCACCTAAGTTGAGCACGATCTTCTTCGCGCCCCTCGCGAGGATCTCACGGATCGTATCGCGCAGCTTGCCTGACGAGGTATCCCCCAACGTGATGCGGCCGCCAAGGTCGACGATGGTCACGCCATCCACCTCGCGCACTCCAACTGTCAAACTCATCTAGTTATCCTCCTTGATCTCACTCTCGCCCCCCGAGCGGCTTTTGACCAGCCGAACGCGGGTCCCACACGGCTCGGCCGGCCCCACTTGAAACTCGTCGACAAGCGCATTCATCAAGAGCAGCCCGCGCCCAGAGGCCTTCAATAAGTTCTCCGGCGCTGTTGGGTCGGGAACGCCGCCCGGGTCGAAGCCCTCTCCCTCGTCTCGGATGGAAATCTCGAGCTTTCCGCCTGTGGTGCGCACGGAAAAGTGGACGTATTTCTCTTTGTTGTACCCGTTTCCGTGGGTGACGGCGTTCACCATCGATTCGCGCACCGCCATACCAAGATGGTCGATGTCGTCGGTGGAAAACCCAGCTTCGCGCGCCAATCCTTGGACGATCAGTTCCGCGGCGTCGACGCTGTCGATCTTGCTTTCGAGCTTGAGCTCAATGCTTCTGCTTTCCGGCATTCGCGCGGACGGTTCCCGCCGTCGGAGTTCGATTCGTCGACGATGTTGCAAGATCGCATACCCCTTTCGGCAAAGTCAAGATGCGCGGGCTCCGGGCGCGGGCCAGTTCCGAGCACGAGCGCGATTCGGCGGCGCGCCGATACAATAGGTCGATTCCAACCATGAAGCTCAAAGGGAAAGTCGCTCTCGTCACCGGCGCCGCCACGGGTATGGGCCGAGCCATCGCGGAACTGTTTGCCGCCGAAGGAGCGCGTGTCGCGGTCAACTATCGCGCCTCCGCCGACGAGGCGAAACAGGTCGTCGAGGGCATCGAAAAAGCGGGCGGCGAGGCCGTCGCGATGCAGGCCACCGTCGCCGACGAGGCCGAGGTGCGGCGCATGATCGAGGAGATCGAGAAGCGTTGGGGCCGCCTCGACGTGCTGGTCAACAACGCCGGTTGGAGCAGAGTGACCCCGCACGCCGACCTTGACGCGCTAACCGACGAGATCTGGGATCGCACCCTCGATACGAACCTGCGCGGAGCCTTCTACTGCGTGCGCCAGAGCGTGCCGTTAATGCGCCGGAATGGCGGCGGAGCGATCGTGAACAACACGTCGTCTTCGGCTTGGCACGCTGCGGGAAGCTCGATCGTCTATTCGGCGTCGAAGGCCGCGTTGGGCAATATGACCAAGGCGCTCGCACGAGCCTTGGCGCCGGACATTCGCGTCAACGCGTTCGCACCGGGCATGGTGAAGACACGCTTTGCCGGCTGGCCGGAAGAAGCGTTCACGAAGGCCGAAGCGACGACGCCCCTCGATCGCATCGCAACGGCGGAAGAAGTGGCCAAGGTCGCGCTTTTCCTAGCCGCGGACGCAACCGCAACCACGGGCACGACGATCCTAGTTGACGGCGGGCGCACCGAGCTCGGCCCAAAGAACTACAAGTAGGCCCATCTAGAGGCCTTCCGCATCGAGAGCGGCCTGCACCCGCTTCGGGCCTTCCGCCGGATCGCCCGCGATCGAATACAGCACCACGGCGTATTTGCCGCTGTCGAGGTCGATCCGTAGCGAAGCCCGGCTCGCCGCTAATGCGCCGTTATGGCGCAGCGCGGTCGCCTTTTCCGCCCCATCCGGCATGCGCAGCGACCAGCCATAGCCGTAGCGCTCGCCGGGGAATGGCGGGCTGGTGAGCTTGGCAAACGCCTCTTCTGAAAGGACTGGACGGCCGCCCTGAGCGATTGCATGCGCAAATAATGCCAGCTCGCGGGCGGTCGAGTAGACGCTGCCGCCGACTAGCGCGAGTCGCTGTTCTTCGCCCAACAGGTGTGGCGTATCCCGCTGAAGACCTCCCTCTCGATTGGCCCCAGCCGCAACGTTCGCGTCCTCGACCTTCGGGAAGTAGGTGGTCCTGCGCCAGCCGAGCGGAACAGCCAACCGGCGTTGCAGAAGGGTTTCCATTGGGTCCCCGGAAGCCCGCTCGAGCGCACGCCCGAGCACGCAATATCCGGCGCCGCTGTAAGCGAAAAGCTCGCCGGGCTCCGCGATCAGTTCCTCGCCTGCAATGCCCTCGACGGCCTGCTCCAGGGTAAGCCGAAAATCGCGAATCCAGCGAATCTGACTTTTGCTCATCTGCCGCCGTTGCGTGTAGACGCCGCCGCGGTGGGCGAGCAATTGTGCGATCGTCGGCGGCCTGGGCAGCCGGTCGAATGAGGGGATGTAGCGGCTGACCGGAGCCTCGAGTGCGACCTTGCCGTCCCCGGCCAGGGCCAGCGTGATGGCGGACGCTAGCGGCTTGGAAACCGAACCAATACAGAACAAGGTTTCCGCGTCGACCGGCGCGTCACGATCGGGCCGCACCTTGCCGTAGACCGCGTCGAGCAGCGCTTCCCCGCCCTTACCGACGTACGCTTGCGCCCCGACGAGCGCACCGTCGCTTACGGCCTGTTTGAGCGCCCGGTCCAGCGTGGATTGGGCCCACAAAGGCGCCGCAGCGAGCAGAAGAAAGGGTCCGAGTTTTGCAGTGGTCACTCCACAGGGAATTCTAGTGCAACTGCAGAAAGGCAACCTCGGGCATCGACTAAACTGGAGCAGCGATGGACGAGCATTTCCGCGTCGCGGATCTCGAGATCTTCGGCATCGGCGGAGGTGACTGCCTGGCGCGACCGAAAAGCGGAGGCGCGCCGGCGGTGCTCAGCGAACAGGACGCACGCCTACTGACCTCCTGCGCCGACTATTTGCCGCTAGAGGAGCACGCGAAACGCTGGGCGGTTCATCTCGACCAGCACAAGGTGCGGCAGGCTCAGCAACAGGCGCCGGGGTGGCTTTCGCGCGTCCTCGAAGCTGGTGCAAAGGCGGCCCACCGCCGGCCCGCCTGGTGGAGCAAAACAAGGCGCGACTCGCCGAGTTTGCGGAAAAGGGCTTGCTCATGCGACTGTCCGGCTTCGCGCCGGAAATGCTGGCCCACGGACCGGATGACCCGAGCGAGCCCATCGCCGCTTTGGGGTTCACCACACGACGTCGCGCGAGCGAGCTGCGCCGCGCGCTCGACAGCTACGCAGCAAACTTCCAGCGCCACGGTCGGAGCCCGGAAATCGTCATCATCGACGATTCGCGCAACCCCGAAGACGAAGCCGAAACGCGCGCCATGCTTCGCGAGTTTCAGCGCGGGTCCGGACTCAGCGTCCGCTTCGCCGGGCTCGCAGAACGAGAGGAGTACGCGGATTCGCTGGCGGAAGCGGCGGGGCTGCAGCCGGTCATCCCTCGTTTCGCGCTGCTGGGCGACGCACGCTGCCCCGTGACAACCGGTTCGGCGCGCAATAGCCTGCTGCTCGACTGCGCGACTACTCGTTATGTGCTGGCCGACGACGATGGGATGTGCCGCATGACGCAAGCGCCGGAGGCGGCGGGCGGCCTTGATGTTGTTTCGCGGAATGACCCAACCGAGTTTTGGTTCTTCGAGAGCCGCGACGCACTCCACCGGGCCTTTGCACTGACGGACGAGCCGGACATGTTCGGGCTCCACGAGTCGATGCTCGGTCGCTCCGTAGGAGGGGCAGCGAACGGTGAGCTGAACTTGAAGGCCTCGTCCGCATTTGAGAGCCGCTTGCGGCGCCTCGGTGGCGAGATTCGGACGTCGATGGCAGGAGTCGTAGGCGACTCGGGGGTGGCATCGTCAGCCTACCTCTTGCTCGAACCGCGTTCGCGAGCCAGACTCACGGCGTCGGAAGACTTTTACCGCACCGCAGTCCGGAGCCGGCAGATGTTGCGCGTGCCTGTGCGCGCGTGCGTCTCAGACGGTTTCCTAACGATGGCGGGCAACCTCGGCGTAGACGCGCGTTCCTTGTTCCCGCCATTTCCGCCCGTGCAGCGCAACTCAGATGGCATCATGGGCCGGCTGCTCCAACATTGCTTCCCCGCCTCCTGCCGTGGATACCTGAACTGGGCGGTGTTGCATGATCCGGTGGAAGGGCGTTCGCAGGCTCTCGAAGAATGGTTCGAGGAGATCCAGCGTATCCGCTTTGCCGACGTCTTGAGCGTCTTTCTGCAGGATGCGGCGGCGCCGGTGGACAGGCCTGCCGCCGCACTGGAGAGCGCCGGGCGGCGGTTGATGGCGCTGGGCTCAGCTTCCCCTAGCCACTTCCGGGAAGAGCTGCGCAGGCGCGCGCTGCACCGCGAGGGCGGTCGGCTGGCGCAAATCGCCGCCGCGGGCGCCGACGAGCAGCCGGCGTTTTATCGCAGCCTGCAGGAGCGCTACATGCAAGTCATGCGTGACGCCATGACACGCGAAGAATATCTGACGCCGCGCGACCTGCCGGGGGATTCGCTCGCGTTGGCGCAAGAGCTGACTTTGCGCATCGGCGAGTTACTGGTCGTCTGGCCCCCGATGTGGGTCGCAGCCGAATGGCTGCGAGCGAGCGGCCGGCGCCTTAGCCAGCCCCTTGCTTGAGACCCTGCCGGCCGGTGGAACCGAAGCCGCCCTCACCGCGTTCGGATTCGCTTAGCGCCTCTTCCCAGCGGCACGCCACGCGCGCATAGGCCGCGATGACGAGCTGGGCGATCCGGTCTCCCGCTTCGATTCGAAAGTCCTCTTCCGAGTGGTTGATGAGCAGCACCTTGATCTCGCCACGGTAGCCAGGATCGATGGTGCCAGGCGCATTGAGCAAGGCGATGCCGTGGCGCGCCGCCAAACCGCTGCGGGGGCGCACTTGCCCTTCATATCCCGAAGGAATCTCGACGGCAATACCCGTAGGAACGGCGGCCCACTTGCCCGCTGGAAGGGTCACCGCCTCAACGGCACAAAGGTCCAGCCCCGAATCCTCATCCGGGCCATGCGCATAGGCGGGAAGTTTGGCCGCGGGATGGAGCTTGCGAACGGGAAGAGGGAGCAACGACGACAAGGCCCCAGTGTAGCCAGAGCGCTGCTAGAAGGGAAAGAATAGCGGCGCAAGAATGGCGGCCATCGCGGCCAAAATGAGCGTGAGCGGGAGGCCAATGCGCGTGAAATCGAGGAATCGGTATCCGCCGGGGCCGTAGACCATCAGGTTCGTCTGATACCCGATAGGCGTAAGGAAGTTGAGGCCGCAGCCCATCAACAAGACGAACGCGAAGGGCGCAGTGCTGACACCGAGATCTTGTGCGGTTGCCATCGCGATCGGAAACATGAGCGCTGCGGCGCCGTTGTTGGTCAGCACCTGCGCAAACAGAGCCGTGAGCAGCGCGATGACCGCAAGCATCGTGGTCGCGCCAAAGCCCACTCCGCTAGCCGCCGCCAACAGCCAGTGGGCGGTCGCGTCCGCGGCGCCGGATTCGCGCATCGCTGCACCCAACCCCAACGCACAGGCGATTACGACGATCACTTGCAGGTTGATGCTGGCCCGCGCCACGCCCGCGGCTACACACCCGAACACCACCATTGCAACAGCAGCGGCGAGGGCGATTACGGCCGGCGGAATGGTAGAGAATGCCAGTAGCAAAACCGTGACGCCGAAGATCGCCAGCGCACGCTTCGCTTTCTCATGCCGGACGTGGGTTGCGCCCTGAACAGCCGAGACGAGGTAGAAGTCATCACTGTTGCGGTACCCGTCTACAAACCCGCGGTGCGTATCGAGCAGCAGCGTATCACCGGGACGCAATTGGATGTCGCCGACCTTGGCCTTGATCTGCCCTCCGTTACGGTGCACCGCGATGATGGCCGCGTTGTAGGTGGTGCGGAATCGGCTGGCGCGGACCGTACGGCCGACTAACGGCGAATTGTGAGCCACGACGGCTTCGACGAGCGCTCGATCGCCTTCCGGACCGCTGATCTTGTCAACCTGGTTGGTCGCCGGGACGAGACCGCGTATTTTGCGCAAATCGACGACAGATTCTAGGATTCCCGCAAAGGACAGCCGATCGTTTGCCTCTAGAACCGAGCCGGGAGAGGGAGCGGGCAGAGATTGGCCGTCTCGCTCGATTTCGGCCAGATACAAACCTGGTAGGTGGCGCAGACCTGCCTGCTCGATGCTTTTCCCGACGATTGGGGAGTCGGGACGCACTTCCATCTGTACGGTGTAGCGGCGGGCGTCGACTGTGGTCGGAACAGCTGGCTTTCGCTCTGGCAGAAGCCATCGCGAGAACAGCAGAACGTACGCGATACCAAGGATCGCCGCGGGCAGGCCGAGCGCTGCCGGGCCCCAAAATTCCGCAGCGCTGCTGAGCGGTGCAACCTCCGGCGAGCGCTCCCAAAGCTGACGATACTGCCCCATGACGACGAGGTTGGACGAACTGCCGATGAGCGTGATGCGTCCGCCGAGGATGGCGGCAAAGCTGAGGGGGAGGTACAGCTTCGACGGGCTGACGCGAATCTTCCGGGCCCAATCGTTGACGATGGGCAGGTACATCGCGACGATCGGCGTGTTGTTGAGGAAGGCAGAGAGGGCCGCGACGGGGGCCATCAGGCGCAGCTGAGCGGCGGCGACGCCAGTCGGCCGGCCCAGCAGACTTTGGGCGATCATCTGGGTCGCGCCAGTCTCCGTCAGACCGGCGGCTACGACGAACAGAGCGGCAATCATCAAGACGGCGGGATGGGCGAAGCCAGCGGCGGCCTCGGGCAGCTCAAGGACCCCGAAAAGCACCTGCGCAAGCAGCGCGCCGAGCATGACGATTTCCGTGGCCGCTACGCCCGCTGCCAGCAGGAGGATTGCGACGGCGAGAGTCGCGACGCAGAACCAAGCTTCGGTGGGCATGAAGGAAGGGAAAATGAGAAAACCCGCCGAGACGTTCTCGGCGGGCTCGCTTGACTTTGGTGTCGCGCTGGAAGCGCGAAGATCCTTACTTCTGGCCGAAGCGCTTGCGCAAGAAGGCCAAGCCCAGAAGGCCAGCGCCCATCAGCAAGCTGGTCGTCGGCTCGGGAACCGAGCTCGGAGCGATCGTCACATCAAGGTTGACCGACCGCTGTTGCGGCTGACCGGAGACGTTGCGGAACGAGCGACCGACGAACTCAGTCTCAACCGGGATTGACGAATTCGACATCGCGCCGAACTGACCCAAGAACAGGTCCGCGCCCTGGGCGACGAGCGAGGAATTGCCGATGTAGCCCCACGACAAGTTTGTCACGTAGGGGTTATCCACCGTGGCAACATTCGCGCCGGGGACGACGCCGATCGGCGTGACGCCTAGGAAGTTGGCGCCCAAGAACTGCCAGCCAACCGGATGAAACTCGGAACCAGGGATGTACTGACCAAAATCATAGATGGTCAGCAAGCCGTCGCAGCTGGAACCAGCCGGTGCAGTCGCGGGGCAAGGCGTCCCCGGAGGATTCAGCACCGAGTTCAGACCCAACGAAACGTCATAGGTCCACGTGAACGGACCCGGGCCGGACACCGTCGGCGACGGAGCCACGATCAAAACCGTAGCGCTGAGCGGCGCAGCAAGAGCGGCCAGACAAAGCGCTAGAAGTACGATTGAAAACTTCTTCATTCTTTATTCCTCCCCAAGACCTAAAAAGCGTCTATCTACTCCTCAAGACGACCCGAGGGCGCAAACACCGATTCGTGTCCACACGGGTTGTCCAGGTGTGCACGGCCAGTGTATCAGAGCTTTTCCGGCAGATGCAACACCCAATTGGGGCGTCCGTCCGTCTTTACGTATTCTTTCTCAGTCCGCCGCCGGACGGAGGAGCGTCAAGTCCGGCGCGTCCGTCGCGTCGTCGAGGATCGATTCAATGCGGCGGCTTTTTCGGAGACGCGGGCGCATAAATCATCGGCGGCGTCTTCGGCGCGTACAAGCTCGTCGGCGATCTCCAACGCGGCCAGTACGGCGATGCGGTAGCTGTCCGCGCCGGCGCCGCGGTCGGCGACTTCGTTCATTTTTTGGTCAACGCGCGCTGCAACACGCCGGGCGCGCTCGCCGTCATCACGCGAGCGGAGCGTGTAAACCTGCCCAAAAATATGGACCTGTGTGCCTTGGTGTGACCTCATGCGCTTCTCCGGCCGCGCGCCTTCCCTTTGTGCTGGACCGCGGCTAGGCTTCCATCGTTTCGATCTTGCCGATCAAGGTCTCGATCCGGCGGCGCACCTCATCGCGGCCGGCACGCTCATGGCTCCGGTCGCTTTCGATCTCGTGCGCCCTGCTCTCGGCCTCATTCAGCTTGCCTCGCAGCCGCGTGACTTCGTCTTCCGCCGCCGCGAGTTGGCGTTTCGCCTCGCGCAACTGTTCCACCATTTCCAGAACCCGGCTTTCCAGCCGGTCCAGAGCTTCGACGTCTTGCGTCTCGTTCAGCATGGCCTGTTTTTTCGCCTAATTGGTTTTATCGTATCCCAGACCTACGAACATTGTAGGAAAAACGTTCTCAAACGCGCGGAAGGCTTTCCGGCAAGCCGCATTCCGCCTGAATGAGCTCCGAAAGTGCGACTGCGGAGGCGTCCGCGAACGGCTGGGCGACCACTTGTACGCCGATCGGCAACCCTCAGGCGACCGCCCCGCCGGAACCGAAACCACGGGATTGCCGGTGAGGTTGAACAGCTGCGCGTAGCGAAAGACGTGCGGATAGCGCACGGTCTGGGCGCCAATGCGCCATTCGCGTTCGCCATGGCCGAACGCGGGTAGCGAAGCCGTTGGACACAGAAACGCGGTGAGGCCTTCCATGCGAGCCAGCAGCTTCGAGCGCAAACGGTCGCGTTCGACCCAGGCATCGAGGAATTTTGGATACGTCATCGCCTCGGCCTCTTCCTTAGCGGCGAATAGCCCGAGCGAGAGCGGATGAACGTCGGATTCGCGTCCAGCGATGAGCGGCTGCGTCAACGTCGCGCCTGCAACGCCGAACAGAGTCCACCATACGCGGATCGCGTCCTCGAGCCCTTCGAGCGAAAACGGCTCGATGCGGAAGCCGCGTCTCTCCAGCGCCTTGGCCGCCGTCTCCACCGCCGCAGCCGTCTCGTCCGTCACTGGCGTGCGTCCATCGCTGACCGCCCAGCCGATTCTGCCTGCCTTCAACGCTTCCAGGCCAGGAGCCGAAACGTCGACCGGCGCCGCCGACGGATCGTGACGCTCTGGACCGGCAGTGGCCTCCATCAGTAGTTGCAGATCTTCGGCAGCACGAGCCATCGGACCGATGAGCCCCAAATAGGCCGACGGCCCAACACAAGACGGCCAGTGGCCGGTCCGTGGGATGACGCCTGGCGTCGGTTTGAGGCCGCAGATGCCACAGAAATGCGCCGGCACGCGTACCGAGCCGCCGCCGTCGCTACCGAACCCGGCCGGCGAACAGCCCGCGGCGATAGACGCGGCTTCACCGCCGCTCGAACCGCCCGGAGTCCGAGTCAGATCCCAGGGATTGTTGCTGCGGCCATAGAGATAGTTGTCCGTCTCGTAGGCCATGAGCATATCCGGAGTATTGGTCGTGCCCAGGAACACCGCGCCCGCGCTGCGCAAGCGCGCGACCAGCGTGGCGTCACGCTCGGCTACGTAGCCTTGGCGAAACCGAGAACCGCACTCCGAGCGCAGTCCACGCACGTCGATGGAGGCCTTGATCGTCAGCGGCACGCCGTGGAGCCGCCCTAAGGGCCGGCCATTCGCCTGCGCCTCGTCGGCCCGGGCGGCTTGCTCCAGTGCGCCCTCGGCATCGAGATCGACGATGGCGTTCAGCCGCGGATTCCACTCCGAGATGCGATCCAGATGCGCCTGCACGACTTCACGGGACGAGAGCGCGCGGGAGCGGATTCGGCGCGCCAATTCAGTTGCGCTCAGCGAGGTGATCTCGTGGGACATCGTCGCCATTACATCACAGCGTCGGCGAAGCCCAAGGGTCCGCTATTCTGAATAGGCGTCGATGCGGATCCAAACCTTTCTCCCTGTTCTCGCCCTCCTGGGCTCCGCTTGTTCTCCTGCGCCGGACCCAGGCGAGCAGCTCTTCAACGGCAAAGACATGACCGGTTGGCGTCACGTCGGCAAGGGCGAATTCGTCGTCCAGGACGGCTTGCTCAAAACCGTCGGCGGCATGGGATTGCTCGCTTACGACGGCAAGCCAATCGGCAACGCGGTGCTGCGAGTGGTCTACAAACCGGAGAACCCGCTCTCAAACGCCGGCGTTTTCATCCGCATCCCCGAGCAACCGCAGGATGCTTGGTACCCAGTTCACCACGGGTATGAAGTTCAGATTCAAGATGACGCCGACGAGTTCCACCGCACCGGATCGATCTACTCGCTCTCGCAAGCGGAGACCTTCCGCCCTCGGACGACGGCTGGAATACGCTCGACATTGCACTGGACGGGCAAACGACCACCGTCAGCGTCAACGGGCAAGTGGTCGACACGTTTCGGGGCGACCAACCCGTACCCGAGCGCGTGAAGTATTACGAGCCGCAGCGCGGGCCGCGCCCCGATTCCGGCTACATCGGCCTGCAGAATCATGACGAGAAATCGACGGTTCTCTTCCGCGAGGTCAGCCTTCATCCGCTCCCGCAGAAGTAGAAAAGCGGCCGCGCCCCTCGCCTAGGAACGCGGCCAGTCTCTGCTCCACACGACCCATCGGTGCGGGCCGCGATCTCGTAAAGAACTCTAGAATTCGGAGCCGCGGTAGGCGCGAACCTGCTCGAAGAACGAATCGACGGGCATCGCCTTGGTCTGTTCGCTGAGCGACAGAGCCACGCCGGGCTCGGTGGACGTCGGCGTCTTGGAGCCGCGCAGCAACTTCGCGCCCTGTGCGCCTTGATTGAGGCCAAGCACCGGACGATGACCGGAATCAAGCATGCGCTTTTGGCCGGTCTGGCCGTCGCGTTCGACAAAAACACGCCCTGCCACAGCCCGACCGTCGGACCGAGGGCGGTCGAGGGTGAGTCATGCAGGAACAACGCCACTTCCTGGCCGACCTCAAAGCGCGGCATGCCTTGGATATACAAACGCTGGCCATCGACTTCGCCGCCGATCGTGCGGAATGTGTATGGCCGACCTTCGAGCGAGCGGGGTGCGGCATTGCGCACCAGCAGAGTGACGTCGGTGTAGATGAATCCGTTGTCGCCGAGCGAAGAGGAGACGCGGACGATTTCGCCGCTAACCACGCGCTTGGCGGTCCGGCTAAGCCGGTCGAACGGAATTTCGAGGACGGACGAAGCCGCGAGGGGGCGCCACAGAGCAGCGCAACGAGCACGAGTTTCGAAACTTTGCGAATCATTGTCGAGGCTCCGGTTCTACTGCACCCAAACGAAGGCCGTGTTGGAATCGCGGCCGTCGATTTGGACCTTGACGGCGAGCTCACCGAGATACCACCGGGGATCTCGACGTTGGCCTGCGCCAAGCCGGCATAGCCGGGGGCCAAGCCTAGGTACTGCACGTTGGCTTCGCGCCCGGCGATGAACGCCTTGTAGCTCGAGACCACGCGCGCGAGCGGCTCAAACGGCGCTTGGCGTCCGCTGGGCGAGTAGGGGTCGGTGGGCCCCTGGCCCGTAAGGAAGAAGGTAACGATCGTGCCTTGCGGCGCCGGGTTGCTCGCCGTGTTGAGCGTGCCGTCTTGGTTGAGCGCGATGGCGCTGCGCTCGCCCATTACGAACAGTTCCGGGGCAGTCTGGAGCACGTCGATCGGAAGGCTGATGTTCTGCCCGTAGCCGGTGCGCACGATCACGCCGCCACGGCCCGAGTAGGTCTCCACCGGGGCTTGAATGTTGACTTGGCCCGGAGAAACAAACAGCAGCGGGGCTGCGACGCCGTTGAAGATGACCTCGGTGCCGCCCAGCTTGGTGGGCAGCGGGAAGGTGTCCGCGACGGCGGTCGTCGTAGCCAGGTTCTGACCGAAGATCGTAACGAAGGAGCCGGGCGCGATCTTGCCCGAGCGCAAGTTTGCGCCATTCACCACGCCTTCACGAGTGATGAACGGAACGTCTCCGCCCGAGCCGGACGCGGCGACGTGCAAGCTCACGGCGACCGTGGCCGGCGGGCCTGGGTGCTCTTCGTCGACCAGCGTGACCGTCCCGGTGTAGGTTCCGACGTCGAGCCCGCTCTGGTCGACCAGGATCTCGAGGTTGCCGTCCGGCAGGAATCGGCTGGCCGGCGGATCGACGGTCAACCACGAGGCGTCCGTGGTCGCGGTCCAGCGGCGGTAGTTCAACCCGTAGAAGGTCAGCTCTTTGCCGAACGGCTTCTGGCCGCCCTTAATGGCGTCGAAGCGGAACGACTTGTCAGCGTCATAGAGCCGGATCGAAGAAGCTTCGTCGACCGGGTAGAGGTACTTAACGCCTTCGATCTCAGGGCTCCACAGGTCGCGCTTGCGCTCGTTCAGATCGATCAACGACTCCATGACGGTCTTGTTCGGCGTGCAGTTGTCGTTGTGATCGAGGCCCAGCGAGTGACCAAGCTCGTGCAGCAGCACGCTCTCAAAGTCGATCTGGCCGTCGTCGGGTTCCGTGTTGAACGGGATCGCAGGGTTGAAGAAGATGTCGGAGTTTCGGATGCGCCTCGAGGGCGTGTTGTCTTCCCAAATCAGCGTAACGGCCAAGGTAGTCTGGTAGGCGGCATAGAAATCGAGCACGTCGCCGCCGGGGCCGGTGGGCGGAGTCGGGGGCGGCCCGTTAGGGCAGCCGAAAACGCCGCCGCACGAGGCGATTGTCACCTTGTTGTCGTTCGAGTCCCACTCCTGCGAAGTCAGCCCGAGGTTGTTGAAATGCCACTTCGAACCCGGGATCAGGTTCCATTTGAAGACGGTGTCGTTGATCTGTTTGAGCCAGATGCGCTGGGTCGTGAGAAAACTGCCCTGAAAATTTTCGTCCACCAGGACGTCGAAACCGGGCGTGGCGCGAGGGGCGAATTCGTCCGGATAGCCGATTACGGTAAAGCCGCCCGGCTTGCAAGCTTCAACCGGCGGCTGATCGAGGCTTTGCGCCGAGGCGCCGACGGCCAGGACGAACGCAAGCGCCAAAGACGGCAGAGTAGAGCGCCTGAATTGGACCAGGGAGGTATGCATAAGCATCGATATCCGGGGAAGCCTGCGAAATCGGAGGGGACGGCTTCCCTCATCGACTAGGAGACGACAGACCCGCTCCGGCGCACCCTCCGCTTTTCGTAGGATTCTGGTTAGGAATTCGCCTTATCCGGCGCACGGCGCCGTGCGGACGGCCTGTAACCCCGCAAGCGCGCGCCGCGCCGGTAGCTGTAGTCTGAAATCGAACCCCATGTCGCTTCTAACCATGACCCTCCGCGCCGTGATGGCAGCCGCCCTGACCGCTCCCATCGTGTTCGCCCAAGGCGGCTTACAGCTCTCGGTGGTCGAGGGACAAGGCGCTGAAAACTCGATCCAAAAGACCGTGGGCGCGCCGATCGTCGTGGAGCTCCGCGACGGATCTGGGGCGCCGATCCCACAAGCGGAGATCACCTTCCAATCTCCCACCGACGGCGCGAGCGCGACCTTTTCGGGGCCTCGCACACCTCAAAGGCCTGGACCGACGAGCAAGGCCGAGCAGAAGCCGCGGAGCTGACGCCCAACACCATCCCGGGACCGTACAAGATCACGGTGACCGCCGCACACGGGGGCGCTTCCGCCAGTGCCGAAGTTCTGCAGTCGAACGTAAACCCCGCACCGCCGGAGAAGAAGAAGCGGCGTTTCGGCCCTAGGATCTTGATCCCGGTCGCGGTGGCAGTCGCCTTGGTCATCGTCGCCTTTGTCAAAAACTAGCCGGGCAACGGCTACCGTAGTAGAAATGTCTCCCGAGGAAGTCGCGGCGGCCGTGGCCGAGATTCGCGAGCGCGTGCGCGAGCGTCACGGCAAGACCGTGGCCGAGATCAGCGACTTCGAGCTCCCGGCTCTGGACCCGCTGGGCCATGCGCGCGATCGCGCGGACGGCAAGACGGCCGCCATCGGCACGGTCAATCCGCGCCCGGGCGGCGTGCTGAACAACGTCATCCAGGGAGCGAAGCGCTTGATTGCGCGCAGCCTCAATTGGTTCGTCCGCGACCAGGTCGAGTTCAACCGCGCCGCCATCGCGTACATGGACCGCAACATCGAGGCGATGGCCGAGCAGAACTACAACATTCTGCGCGTAGCGCGGGAGTTCGCTGCCTTCCGCGAGCAAATCTCCCCGCTTGGCCCGCGCCTGACGCACGTCGAGCAACTCCAGGCAGATTCGCTCAAGAATCTCAGCGAGTGGAAGCCAGCCTTCGAGAACCGCATCGAAACGGCCGAGATTCGCTTTCTTCACGGCGTGCGCGAGCTCGAGGCGCTCAATCGCGACCGTGACGAGAATTACCAAGCTAGCCTGCGCGAGCTACACCGCAACTATCTCGGAGCGCTGGACCAAGCCGTCAGCGAGTTGCAACAGAAGTTCTGGGCGGACATGCAAAAGATCGAGGCAGACCACGAGCGCCAGATCCACGCCGAGTTGCGCACGCTGCGCCGCAAGCAAGCGCCTACTGCCGCGCCGGCCACAGCGTCTTCCACAGCGACGCCCGCGCCCCCTGCGCCAATTGGTTTCGACTACACACGCTTCGAAGAGCGCTTTCGTGGAGACGAAGCGTTCGTCGCACAGAGCCTGGAATTCTACTTGCCTTACTTCGAGAACTCCCGTCGCGTGCTCGACCTGGGTTGCGGCCGTGGCGAGCTGCTGAAGATGCTCGCCGAGCGCGGCGTGGAGGTGCAAGGCGTCGACCTGGACGCCGAAGCTCTGGCGGCCAGCCGAGAAAAAGGTCTCGATGTCGTCGAAGGCGACCTGTTCGAATTTTTGAGAGCGCAGCCGGAAACTTCGTGCGGCGGGATCGTCTGCGCGCACGTAGTCGAGCATCTGCCGTGGCAGCGCGTGCCTGAGCTGATGGATCTGGCTTGGCGCGCGCTCGAGCCGGGCGGCGTGTTCGCATTGGAAACGCCCAATCCGGCCTGTCTGGCCATCTTCGCGGGCGATTTCTACCTCGACCCCACGCACCAAAAGCCCGTCCCCGCAGCACAACTCGATTTCCACTTGCGCGAGGCGGGCTTTGGACGCATCGAGACGATCGAGCGCCGCCCCGCCCCCGAGGTCTACCCTGAGCTTGGGAAACTGGATGAGATCGAGGGTTTGGCCGGGTTCCGTAAACGGTTCTTCGGCGGTCTGGACTATGCGATCATCGCCCGGAAGATCGCCGTTTAAGGAATGGAATTCACCGGAGAGCGCGTAATCCCGGGTCAAACCGACCCGGATTTACTCAACGAGCACATCGCCCGCTACCGCTTCGCCGAGCTGTTGACGGGCGGACGCAGCGTCCTCGACGCCGGCTGCGGCGTGGGCTATGGGTCGGAGATCTTGGCGCACAACGCGACCCAGGTCTACGCGATCGACCTGGCCTTTGACGCGGTGGCCGACGGAGCGCGCACCTATCCCGACTCGGGCGTCCGTTTCGTGCAGGGCAGTTGCGCGCGGCTCCCCTTTGCAGATGCTTCTCTCGACGTGGTGGTGGCGTTCGAGGTGATCGAACACCTCGAAGATTGGCGTGACCTGCTGCTGGAGGCCCGCCGCGTCTTGCGGCGCGACGGACAGTTGATCGTCTCGACGCCGAACAAGCGCTACTACGGCGAGACGCGCGCTGAGCCCAACCCCTACCACGTACACGAGTTCGACTACGCGGAGTTTCGCAGCGAGCTCGAGGCGATCTTTCCGCATACGACGATCTTTCTCGAAAACCACACCAACGCGATCGCCTTTACGCCGGAAAACGTGCAAGGGTTGCGAACGAAAGTCGAGAGCGGCTCGCCAAAACCGGACGAGGCGCACTTTTTTCTTGCCGTCTGCTCCGCCCTGCCCCAGTTCGGCTCCCCGGCGTTCCTGTTCGTACCGGCCTCAGGCAACGTGCTGCGCGAGCGCGAGCTCCACATCGACAAGCTCGAAGGCGAGCTGTCGCAGAAGACGGCTTGGCTCGAAGAGACCAAGCAGGATCTTGCGCGCATGTCGGCAATCAACACCGAAGAGCAACAGAAAGCGCAGGAAGCGATAAGCCGCGTGGAGCAGGAAGCCGCCGAGAAGACGACCTGGGCGAAGAAGCTCGACGCCGAGCTCGCCGAATTGTCCACCTGGGCGAAGAAGTTGCAAGGCGAATACGACGAAGCGCTCGCGAACTACGCCAAGCTCGAAGGCGTCTCCGAGCAGCGGCTCGCGGATTTGAAGAAGGCGATCGAAAAGATCGACGAGCTCGAGAAACGGGTCGTCGAGCGGTCAGATTGGGCGAAGTCGCTCGACGCTCAGCTCGAGCAAACGCGCGCCGAGCTCGAAGGCCTTTACGGTACGCGAGTCTACCGTATCGCACGTCGGCTGGGCCTGAGAATGTCGCGCAAGTAGCGCGCCACCGCAACGCTTACTTCGCCCAGCCGATCGACTCGAGATACGCCAAGCTCTTGGGGATCTGCTCGCTCGCATCGACCGCTTCGTCTTCGATGAAGTGCTGCTGAACGCCTGTCTCGGCCGATGCCTGGAGCGCCGCCGGGATGTCGACAAGCCCCGTGCCGAGCACGACGCTCTCGTCCTCGCGCACGTCGCGCGGTAGGCCGCCGAGCTTCATCCCGGGCTTGATGTCCTTGATGTGGGTGAGCGGGAAGCGCCCCGGATAGCGGTGTAGCAACGTCACTGGGTCCTGCCCGCCATAGACCACCCAGTAGATGTCCATCTCGAAGTTCGCGAAGCGCTCCTCGACGCTTTGCATGAGCGTGTCGAAGACCGTGCCCTCGGGGGAGGGATGAAACTCGGTGCCGTGGATGTGATAGCAGAGATTCAGCCCGGCCTTGGCCAACGCCTCGCCGCGGTGGTTCAAAAAGTCCGCCCCGTGGCGCGCCTCTTCGACCGTCATGTGGGCCTTGTGGGGCAAGGTGGAGCAGACGACGAAGCGCGCTCCGAGCGCATGCGCATCCTCGGCGACCGTGTCCAGGCTCTTGTCGAGGCTCTCGTACGGCGTCATCATCGAGACCGCCCGCAGGCCATTGTCGTCGAGCAGCCGTCGATATTCGCGCGCACTGTGGTCTGGCCAATTTGAGACTTCGAGCTCCCGAAACCCCATACGGCGCATCAGCGCGATCGTGCCGGGGAAGTCCTTCTTCAGGTCGTAACGCAGACTGTAGGTCTGCAAGCCGATCGAGGGCTTGGCGGCTGCTGAAGGCAGCGCTGCGGCGAGACCGGCAAGTAGAGCTCGTCTCGAAATCATCAAACCTCCAACTTCCACGGCGCGCGGTACTCGCGATAGAGATACGGGCGCGCCGCCTGTTGCGGAACCGTTTGCGTCGCGTCGTCCCATTCGAGCCGCATCTTGCTGCGGTATGCAGCATTGGCGAGCAAGCACGAGATCGATGAGCGGACACAAGTCTCGACGTCGCTATTGGGCCGTTTGCGCGTCCGTACGCATTCGAGAAAATTCGCCCAGTGCAGTGGATGCGGGTCCTCCACGCGCCGCATCTCACTTGGCGCCAGGTCCGAGCCTTTCTCGGGCTTCACCTCGTAACGCGCGCGGTCGACATAGAGCATCCCGCGGTCGCCGTGGAACGTGAGGCCCATGGAGAACGATTTGTCCTCGCCGGCGCTGTTCGAGCGATGCTCCCATGAGCCCAGAAACTCTGGATACTCGTAGCCAACCTGCAAAGTGTCGGGCGTTTCGCGATCGTCCTCGAACCAGTAGTTCCCGCCGGAGGCGACGACGGATTGCGGCATCGCCTCGTCGACCGCCATCTGCAAAATGTCGATCATGTGGACGCCGGAATCGGACAGTGGTCCGCCCGCGTAGTCCCAATACCAGCGAAAGCTCGAAGGGCCGTCGGTCAACGGTCCGAAGCGATTGCGGTTGTACGCGCGCTCCGGCGCAGGACCAAGCCAGAGATCCCAGTCGAGGCCGGCGGGAGGCGTGCTATCGGGCGGCGATCCGACGCCGGCGCGCGGTTCGTGGGTGTGAATCCAAGCGCGTGCAAAAGCGATCCGGCCGAGCTCGCCGCTGCGGACGATCTCGCAAGCCTTCTGGAAATGCTGCCCCGAGCGCTGCCACGTACCCGCCTGCACGACGCGGTCGTATTTGCGCGCGGCCTTGACCATCGCGGCGCCTTCGTTGAGCGCGGCGCAAACCGGCTTCTCGACGTAGACGTCCTTGCCCGCCTTGCAGGCTTCGACTGTCATGTAAGCGTGCCAATGGTCGGGCGTCGAAACGCAGACAAAATCGATGGAGTCGTCCGCAATCACTTCGCGAAAATCGCGGACCTCCTTCGCCTTGCCCCCGGCCTTGACCACCGCGGCGCCCGCGCGCTCGAGGTGAGGCTGGTAAACGTCGCACACGGCCCTGACTTCGACGCCCTGCCGCAGCGCAACGCTCAGATTCTCCGACCCCATCATCCCCACGCCAATGAAGGCGCCGGCGACGCGATCGTTCGCGCCGCGCACGTTGCCGGTGAATAAGGACGTCGTGAATGCGGCGGCAGCGCTTTGGAGGAAGGCTCGGCGATTGGACATGTTGGCTAGATTGCTGACCATTGTCGCCGAAGCTCGTCGACTGCCAGAATCGCGCATCGACTTTCACGCCTCTTGCGTCTCATCCGTCCAAACGCGAAAGCCGGTCAGCGTGTTCGGACCGAACGTGCTCGTGATCGGCACGTCCGAAGCATCGCGACCTTGTGCGATCAGCACCCGCCCAATCCTCGGCGTGTTGTTGCGCGGGTCGAAGGTATGCCAGCGGCCGCCCAGGTAAGCTTCAAACCAAGCGGAGAAGTCCATCGGGTCGGCCGAAGGCGGCACACCGATGTCTCCCAGATACCCCGTGCAGTAGCGCGCCGGGATGTTCATGCAACGGCAGAAGGCCACGGCCAAATGCGCGTAGTCGCGACACACACCCACCCGTTCGTTGTACGCCTCGAGCGCCGTTCTTGTGACGCGCGCGTACTGATAGCCAAACGTGATGTGGTTGTGAACGAAGTCGCTAATCGCCTGGACGCGCCGCCAACCGAGAGGGGTTTGTCCGAAAAGAGACCAAGCAGTATCGGATAGCCGGTCCGTCTCGCAGTAGCGGCTCCCGAGCAGATACGCGAGCGTGTCCCCAGGCAGGTCTTCCACGGCGTGCTGTATGTCATCGAGGCACACGGGCTCCGGTTGGCCGCTGTCTCGGATCACGGTATCGGCGAAGATGCGAATTTTGCCCTGCGGCGCAACGATGCGGCCGCACCAGTTGCCGAAGCTGTCTCGGTAGACGCTGATCGGCGTGTGCGGGTCAGTCAGGATGTGGTCCGGGGCGATGAGATCGGAGACGCGACTCGAGTGCACGTTCAGCGTCAGGATCATCGGCGTCGGCTGCGGACACTCGTAAATCAGCTCGTATCCGATTCGAATATGCATGCGGTTCCCTCGTAGCTCTCGGCGGCGTGGGCGCTACGTGGGCCTCGACTCGCCTCTAACCGTACTCGATCCGGCTCGGCTCGGGCGCGAAGGCCGGCGGCCGGCTTCCCCTAGACTGTGGAGAGCATGCCCACCCGCCGCGACATCCTTCGCCTCGCCGCCGCCTCAGCCGCGCCTGCGCCCGCGCTGCCGCAGCGCTCCCGACCCAGCCGTCCCAACATCCTCTTCCTGATGGACGACCAGCATCGCGGCGATTGCCTCGGCGCGGATGGCAACCGCTCGATCCTCACGCCCAACCTCGACAATCTCGCCGCCGACGGGGCGCGCTTTCGTCACGCTTACACCTCGACGCCAAGTTGCACGCCCGCCCGCGCCGCGCTGCTCACCGGCATGTCGCCCTGGAACCACGGAATGCTCGGCTACGGCCGCATCGCCGACCAATACGACTTCGAGAAGCCGCGCGCTCGCCGAGGCCGGTTATCACGCGTTCTCCATCGGCAAGAATCACTTCTCGAACCAGCGCAATCCCCACGGCTATCACTTCACCCTGCTCGACGAGTCAGGCCGCGTGCAATCGCCGGACTTTCGCTCTGATTACCGCTCCTGGTTCCACTCCGTCGCGCCCAATCTCGACCCGGACGCGACCGGCATCGGCTTCAACGACTATCCGGCAAAAGAGTATTCCCTGCCCGAAGAACTGCACCCGACGCAGTGGACCGGCGACGCGGCGGTCCGCTTCCTCGAGACCTACAACCGTCCCGAACCCTTCTTTCTCAAAGTCTCCTTCGCACGCCCACACTCGCCTTACGATCCGCCGGCCCGCTTTATGCGTCAGTACGACCACGCCGGCATTCCCGAGGCCACGGTCGGCGGCTGGGCCGAGCGTTACAGCGCGCGCTCGTCCGACAAAGACGACTTGTGGCACGGCGACCTCGGCGCGGAACAGGTACGCCACTCGCGGCAAGGCTACTACGGCAACGTGCAGTTCATCGACGAGCAGATCGGCCGTATCGTCGATGCGTTACAGCAACGCGGTTGGTATGACGAAACGCTGATCGTCTTCTTCAGCGACCACGGCGACATGCTGGGGGACCACAATTTGTGGCGCAAATGTTATGCGTATGAGTCGTCGGCACGCATCCCGATGATCGTGCGTTGGCCTTCCGGGCTGGCGACGGGTGAGCGTGGCGCGGTGCACGACCAGCCGGTCGAGCTGCGCGACATTCTGCCGACATTTTTGGACGCGGCGGGCGTGGCGCCGCAGCGAGAGCTCGACGGACGTTCGATGCTCGACGTGGTGCGCGGCAAGGCCGACGATTGGCGCAAGTGGATCGACCTCGAGCACGACGTCTGCTACAGCGAGCGCAATCACTGGAGCGCGCTCACCGACGGCAAGGAAAAGTACATCTTTCATGCGCTCGACGGCGAAGAGCAGCTGTTCGATCTGACTCGCGACCCGCTGGAAGCGAAGGATCTGGCCGGGGAAACGGCGCACGCGGCCGCGCTCAAGAAGTGGCGCGACCGGCTCGTCGCACAGTTTGAGCGCGAGGGCCGCGGCGACGGATTTTTGAAGGGCGGCAAGCTCGTGCCGCGCCCCGAGCGGCAGACCTATTCGCCGCACTACCCTGAGAAGCGTGGGTAAGCTCGCAAACTTCATCAGAGCCGCTTCGCTCTTCGCAGTCGCGCTCACGCTGCCGGCGCAGACGCTCAAGTACGCCACATTCTTCGGCGGCGAGTTCGCCGAGCAAGCCAATGGCGTGGCGCTCGACGGGGAGGGCAACGTCTACATCGTGGGCCAGACGCGCGATCTGGTCGCCGCGCCCGGCTCGTTCACTTCGGTAACTGGGACGAGCGAAGACGTCTTCGTGCTCAAGCTCGACCCGACGCTGTCGAGGGTGATCTACTTCTCTGTGTTCGGCGGCTCAGCGCGCGAACGTGGCTCGGCCATCGCGGTGGACGCACAAGGAGCAGCCTATGTGACGGGGCTGGCCTTCTCGGAGGATTTTCCAACAACCGCCGGGGCGCTACAGAAGACCT
Source organism: Bryobacterales bacterium (assembly GCA_041394905.1). Lineage (GTDB taxonomy): Bacteria > Acidobacteriota > Terriglobia > Bryobacterales > UBA6623 > RI-231. Next base: position 275,601 of record JAWKHJ010000005.1, read on the forward strand.
TCGGAGGCGGCACGCGGGACGCCTTCGTCGCGAAGCTTTCGCCGGATGGATCACGGCTCGAGTACGCGACGTACCTAGGCGGATCGGGACTGGAAGACGGCAACGCGATTCGGGTGGACGAGAGCGGAACGGCGTATGTGGCGGGGACGACGGGCTCGGCGGACTTTGCGACGACTCCCGGAGCTTTTCTCACGGCATTGCCGGCCGAGTCGCAACGCGCGGCCTTCGTGGTCAAGCTTTCGCCCGATGGCTCCACGCTGGAGCTCTCGACGCTGCTTTCCGGCGGAGCGCGCGAAGAGGCGTTCGCGCTTACCCTCGACCAAGGCAAACTCTGGATCGCGGGCTACTCCGCCTCGCCTTCCTTCCCCGCGACGGCGAACGCGTTCCAGCCGACGCGCAATGGCGCCGACGACGCTTTCATCGCGCGGCTGTCCGCTGATGGCTCGGCGCTCGAAGCCGCCACACTGCTCGGCGGCGCAACCTGTGTCAACCCGTTTGGCGGAGTGCCCTGCGATCAGGTGCGCGCGATACACATCGACGGCGGCCGGGTAATCGTTGCCGGCGACACGCTCACCCCGGACTTCCCGCTCGCCGGCCCATCGCTGCAACACACTTTCGGCGGCGGCGTGGCGTTCGGTGACGCGTTTGCCGCCATCTTCGATCTCGAACTGAGCAGACTCGAATGGTCGACCTACCTCGGCGGTTCGGACGAAGACCAGATCAACAGCATCGTCACCAACCCCTCGGGCGACATCTTCGCTGTGGGCACGACCGGCTCGGCGGACTTCCCGCTCACTGCAGACGGCGTCGTACCCGCCGAGCGCGGGCTAGACGAGGGCTTCCTGGTGCAAATCGATCCGGTCGAGGGAACGTTACTGTATTCCGGTCTGCTTGGAGGAGTGGACGGCGACCGTGGCTACGCAATCGCAACCGACTTCCGCCGCACGATCGTGATGGCGGGAGAGACGTCCTCGCGCGGCTTCCAGTCGACTCCCGGAGTCGTGCAACCGTCGCTCGTGCGCGTGCGGAACGAGGGCGGCGACGCCTACATTGCCAAGTTTGACTTCCAACCCGTGCCGCGGTTTTCTACTGAAGCGGTGGTCAACGCGGCGAGCTTCCGCAATACGGGTCTGGCGCCGGGGGAAATCATCTCTGTGTTTGGCCGTGCGCTCGGCCCGCCCACACCGGCCGCATTGACGCTCGACGCGCAAGGACGCGTCGCCAACACACTCGGCGGCGTGCGGCTGCTGATTAACGGCGTCCCGGCGCCGCTCACCTTCGTCGGCGCCGGACAGATCAACGCCGTTGTGCCTTACGCCGCCGCCGGCCTGCCAGTGGCCGAGCTCGTGGTGGAGAACGGCGGCGCGGCGTCCGCGCCCATTACTTTGCTGACGAGCGCTACTACGCCCGCCTTGTTCACGCTCTCCGGCGCCGGCTCCGGCCCTGCTGCAGCGCTCAACCAAGACGGTACGGTCAACACGACGGACAATCCCGTCAAACGCGGTGAAGTGATCGTCCTCTATGGCACGGGTGAAGGTGCACTTCTGCCGGCGCAGCCCGACGGCGCGGTCAGCGCGCCGCCGTTGTCGGCTCCTCAGGCCGATATCACCGTCCGCATCGGCAACGCCAACGCCCAAGTCGAGTACGCCGGCCCTGCGCCGGGCTTCGTCTCCGGCGTCCTGCAGATCAACGCCCGCGTGCCCGTCAGCGTGCTTGGCGGACCCGCGACTCCGATTTCGTTTACCGCCGGCCAAACGCGCAGCCCGGCCGGCGTCACGATTGCAGTCGACTAGCCCGCGCGGCTTGGGTCTGCGGGACCGAAACACAAGCAAGCGTCGCCCAACTTGGCCGGCGTCCCAAAGGGATTTTGCGGCAAACCGGCCGCGGCCCACAACGGACCGCAGTAGCTCTGGCAGTCAATTTCGAATTGACCATCGAGCAGCGCATACGCGTTGTGCTCGAAGACGAGCATCACAGTCAGGCCGCTCACTCCCGAGCCCAGCGCTACCAGGTTCACGCGGAACTGATCACCGGCGTTGACCGTAGTCAAGTCCGGCAGCCCGCCCACAGCCGTCTTTGTCGCCGGCGTAAGAGTGCGGTTGGTGTTGTAGATCGGCGCAAACACTGGCGAAGTGCCTTGGCAGCCGGTCGAGCAGCGTTCGAGATTGTAGGTGGTGGAAGACGTACCGGTGGAGGTGACGACGATGCGCACTTCCTTGAGAACCGCGCCGCTCATGCCGTCCGGGATCGCCAGAATCATCGGCTGCACGCCCGACGTCGGCGTTCCGGCGAAATGCCAGGTCAGCGCGTCGGTCACTACCGCACAAGGCCCAGGCTCCCACATGGCGGTCAGATCGTTCCAGCCCAGACACTCGCCATTCTGCGGCGCGTCCGAGGCGATGCCACGCCCGCGAAGACCGGCAACGGTGGGGGACGGGTAGGCGCCGGCCAAATCGCCGCCGGCGCCGCCGCTTGGCGAGCCGCCGCTTCCGCCCCCGCTCGCAGCACCGACTTCGAGCGAAACGACCGAGCCGTCCGATTTCGCGATCGAGAGTTCGCCATTGGTCGAGTTCAGGAACACACGGCCGAAACCGGCGACCGGCGGACCCGGCGCAGCCACCGCCTGGAAATCCGCGTAGTTACCCGTGAGCAAAAGGCTGCCGCTGCCCGTAGCCGAGTTCTTGACCTTCAAGGACACCGTTGTCTCAATTCCACCATTGCGCAAAACCTTCAGCGCCGAATCCTTGAACAGACCGATGTCGTCGTAGCGGAAGATGTCAAACGCGCTGTCACTCACCGAGAGTGCAAACTTGTTCAAGCCGTTGATCTGGAAGAACTGGCTGGCGCTGCTCAGCCCGATCTTCGCGGAGACGCCCATCTCTCGAAAGAACGCACTGCCGCTGGGAGTAATCAATGCCGCAAGGGCCCCAGTACCATCGCGCCACTCTTGCAGAGGCGCCGACTGGCCTGTCGCGCCTTGAATCTTCAGCACAGGGTCGGTGAACGACGTTCCGATCATGAAGTCGTTGGTCCGTTTGAGCGCCCCGATGTTGACCGGGCTGATCGCATCCGTGGAGCCGGCGGAGTGGGTCGAGGCGTGGGGCAGCGGCGTGCGTGCGTTCGATAGGCGAGAATCATTGCCCTGGGCGATCGTGCCTGCGGTCGTACCAAAGAGCGGAACGACCGTCGTGCGCGTCGCCGTCGGATCGTCGAATGCGGCCAGACCTGTGGCAAAGTTCAGCACGTTGCGTTGCGTCTGCACTGTCCCGTCCGACTGCACGGTCTCGTAGGCCGATCCGCCCGCGCCAGAGCCGGAACCGGCCGACGACCAAAACAGCCGTCCTGAGCCGTCGGTGGTGAGTTGTTGGTTCGGAACGCCGTCGGCCACGGGCAGCGTATATGTGGTACTCGCGGACAAGGAGGGAAGCTTGAAGTAGACGCCCGCATCGCCGCCCACACGTTCCAGGCCGAACGTCGTCGAGCCCGCGGCCGGCTCTTCCACCGTCAATGGCCCTGCGAACCCGGTCGGCCCGGTGAGGTTAGCCTTTTCTTCGAGCGCCGGAACCAGCCCCGCGACTTGGCCTTGCGAGACCAGCGTGCCCGGCGTGGGCGGCAGCCCGACGCGAACCGTCGCAAGCGTAAGCGGGTTCGCACTCTGCGGCACGATCCACGTCTCGGTGTAGCGAACGCCGTTCTCGAGCTCGTAGTCAACGCGGTAGCTCGTGCCCGTGGGCGTCGCGCCGTCATTCGGCGTCAGGTCCACGGCGAGCAGGCCGCTCACGATGTCCACATCGATGCTCGACTGCGCGACGGTTGACCCGTCGACGGCGGTGAACGCTTTCCAACTGATCTTGGCGACGCCTTCGACGGTCGTACCGTTGGCGTTGTAGAGAGTATCTTCGATGCGCGTGACGCTCAAGCTCTGCGCCATCAGGCGCACGGCGAGCAAACACGCGACTGCGGCCACTATCCGGCGCGGCTGGGTGCGTAACGTCTGCATTCTCAAAGTCCTACCTCGGGGAAATGAAAAGGCCCGCCACGACGGCGGGCCTTCCTTGCCTCCAGCTTATCCACGCAATGCAAAGCGTTTGCGCCGGTCACTTCACTAACGCATTGAAAAACCGCCTCTTAAAGTTTTGAAAACGCTGTGACAAGACGACTTAGGCACAAAACTTCCCGTCGATTTAGCGGGTAGAATTCCGACTCATTTCCAGAGCTATGCTCTCGGGTCCCGTAAAATTTACCGAACGACACCAGAATCTTCGGTTAACATCGCAGACGTCGTCATGAATCGCGCGCTCCCCATCGCGCTCATTGTCGGTCTGCTCGTCGCGGATGGCACAGACGCACAGCCCGCGTCGGCTTCGATTTCCGGCTCGCTCCTCGCGCAGCAGGGCGAGCAACGGCTGCCACTCGCCGACTGCACCGTCTCCGCTTCCTCGGCCGAGAACGGGCCGCTAGTGGGCGAGTTTTCTGACGGCGACGGCCGCTTCGTGCTCGAGTTTCCGCCCGACGCACGCGTTAGAGCCGTCGCGCAATGCCCTGGACATCGCATGGTCGGCGTTGACGGGCGCCGCGGCCCGCCGCTCGCCTACGACTGCTCCATGCCGGGCCCCTGCGCCGAGGTCGAGATCCTCCTCGAGCGGCTCGGCGTCGCAGAGGGCTTCGTGGTCGACGAGAACGGCCGGCCCGTCGAAGGCGTGCAACTGCTGGGCGGTCTCCGGCTCGGCAACCGCACCAGAGGCGGCATCCGCGCCATCTCCGACGACCGAGGCTACTTTCGCTTCTCCAACCTCAGTCCTGGAAAATACGAGATCGTCCCTAGCTTGGATGAGCCGCTGGCGCCGGGCGTGAACTGGAAAGGGGACTCTTTCGAGCTCCAGATCGCACCGGGCGACAGCATCTCCGGCCTGCAAGTGCGGATGCGGCTCGAAGCCGGCGTTGATTTCAGCGGGCGCATCGAGGGTCTGCCGCCGGGCACGAAGCGCGTCAGGATCACGCTCGTCAGCGCCGACCCTATGCTCCGGAGAGCGCACTCGCGCCAAGTCGAGTTGGACGAGCAAGGCGGCTTCGAGATCCCTGGCGTTCCCGCCGGCTCATACGAGGTCTCGGTATTGAACCTCGATAAGGGCCCCCGCAACACGGACGTTTCGCTGGGCACGGTTCGCGTGGGCGAAGAGGACGACCCGGTGCTCTCAATGCGCGCGCCCATCGTCGTGAAGGGCAAGCTGCAACTAATTGCGCCCGAGCGGGAGGGCGTTCGAGCGCCCCGGCCCGGCGATCCGGTCTTCTTGATGCTTCAACGCGAAGATGGATCCCGGTCGATCATCCGAGCTCAGCCTCCCGACTACCAGCTCGCAGGGCAAGACTTGCGCCCTGGCCGCTACGAAGTGCGGGCATCGGGCCCAGGCGGACGCATCGAGCGTCGCGTGGGCGGCGAAGAGTGGCAAGCGTTCGAGTCGATTGAGCTGCACGAAGGCGACACCGTCGAGCTTGACCTGCGCCTGCGCTTCGAAATCGGTAGCCTGAGCGTGCTCGTCAAGCTGCCCGCCGGATCGACGCAAGCCGAAGCCGCGCATTACGTGGTGGGCATTCGCCGCGACGGCTTCGCGGTGCTGCAGCCCACCGACCAGCATGGCCGGCTGATGCTCGACGGATTTCCGGCCGGCGAGTATGAAATCTGCGCTTGGCCGGACATGGACTCCACCGAAGCGAACGACCCCGAGACTTGGCGTAAGGCAGGCGAGGCCGTGCGCCGCTTCCGGCACGAGGAGGGCGTCGACATGGAGATCGAGCTTACGGCGGCGGCGCCATGAGAGCGCTCTGGATCGCTGCGTTCACCTGCTCAGCCTTCGCGCAGACGCCGCCCGACGCCCCGCCACAGGCCAACGACGGCGTGATCGTGGCGACCGTGGTCAACACGCGCGGCGAACCGCTGTCCGGCGCCTGGGTCTCACTGCAAGGCGACATCGTCGCGGCGCCGACGCGGAAAGCGGTCCGGCACGCCGCAGCCGACGACGCCGGGCGAGCACGCTTTCGCGGCTTGCCCAACGGCTACTACCACTTCGCAGTGCGCATGGCCGGCCACGAATCCCAAGCGCAAACGCAATCGGTCACCCTGCAAGGCGAGCACGCGGAGGCCGAAGTTCGGCTCGTGCTCGGCCGAAAGCCGGTCCTCACCGGACGCGTCCTCGACCCCGCTGGGCGCCCGCTCGAACGCGCCGACATCAAGCTCCTGCGCCGCTTGACGCGGGACGGCGTCGCGGAGGTCAAGCTCGCTGGCGCAACCATGACCGACGACCGCGGCGTCTACCGCGTCGCGCTGCGCGAGCCCGGCCGCTATTGGCTGATGGTCAGCCACAGCGAGCAGCCCTTTCCGCGAGGCTCGGCGCCGCTGCTGACCGGCGTGACCTTCTACCCCAACGCCCCCGACCTGGCCTCCGCGATGCCGCTCGAGCTCGACTTCGATCAGCCGGAGCGCGAGCTCGACATCCCGATGCTGAGCGCGCCGGCGACCTCGCTGCGCATGGCCATCGCTTCCGGTCCCTCGAACGCCCCATGCGGCGGGTGCCGCTACGCGCTGCGCCGGGTCGAAGGCTCGCTCGAGTACGACATCGTCAGCGGACACTCCGGCAGGCAACAAAACCCTTTCGAGTATGGCGGCATTCCGGCCGGCGCCTACCGCATCTACGTCGCCGACCAGGGGATGCACCAGGGTTGGTGGGGAGTCGGCGAGACGACGGTCGTCGAGGGCCGGCAGACCGAGGGCGCGATCGCCACGCAACCGCCCATCGCGATCTCCGGCCGGCTGGTCTTCGAAGGCGAACCGCAACAGCTCCAAGACCTTCCGCCCGAGTTGCCCAAGACCATACAAGTCCAATTCAATCGCGAGCGCAGCGAGAGCCTCTTCGGCGGCATGCGGAGCGGGCAGGACACGGTCGAGCTCGAGCCGGACGCGCGTGAGTTCCACTTCGACCCCATGCCGCCGGCGATCGTTCAGCCGCACGTTTGGCTTCGCGGCGCCAACTCCTACATCGCGTCGATCAAGCGCGATGGCCGGCCACTGCCGTCTGCAAGCCTGGACCTGATGCAGCCCGGCCCGTGGGACAACCTCGAGATTACCGTTCGCTTCGACCCGGCGCAGGTGCGCATCGAAATCGAAGGCGAACTGCCCAAGCTGACGGCGCAACCGCCCCCCATCTACACCTTGTTGATCGAGCCCGACCTGACAACCAATCCCTTCGGACGACGCCAGACCGTTAGCTGCGGGGCGGCCCTTGCGGCGTGTCCTCGCTTGCGCCTGGGCGCTACATCGTCCTGGCCGTGTCAGGCCAACCCCGCTCTTCCCGCGACCACCCAGACTTGCACGACGAGCAGACGCGCCAAAAGCTCGGCCCCTGGCTCAAGACCGTCACGTTCACGTCCGGGGAAAACCCCGTTCTCAAAGTGACGCCCGCGCCGGAATAGCGGCTACATCTTCGGGAACGACGGTTTCGGCGCCGGGTAGAGCTCGCGGAAAACCCCGTGGCCCGCGCCGTAGATCTTCGCGAGCTCCGCATCCGCCGCCAGCCGGTCGCTCTCGCGAATCATCGCCTGGCAAGCTTCCTCCACCGTGCCGAATTGGCCCGAGCCCACCATGCCCAGCAGCGCCGCCCTGTAGGCCGAGCCTTCCTGGGTTTGCAGCGTCGCGATCGGCTTGGCGAAGACACCCGCCAAGATCGCGCGCCAGAACGGGCTACGCGCGCCGCCGCCGGATGCGCGCACGGCGACCGGCTCTGACGCCCAGCGATTCGACGATGTCCAGGCAATCTTTGAGGCTATAGCTGACGCCCTCGACCAGCGAACGAATCAAATGCGCCCGCGTGTGTTTGGCGGTGAGGCCGATCCAGCCGCCGCGCGCCGCAGCGTCCAAGTCGCGGCGTGCGCTCGCCCATCAAGTAAGGCAGCCAGTAGAGGCCTTCGCTGCCGGCCGGCGCCTCCGCGGCTTCCGCCATCAGCAAGTCGTAGACGTCCACGCCTTCACGCGCCGCCCGTGCCATGGCGTCCTGCGCGAGCTGGTTGCGGAACCATTGCAGGCTCAACCCAGCGCCCTGCGTCACACCCATTACGTGCCACTTGCCGGGCACGGCATGGCAGAAAGTATGGACGCGGCCGTCGGGATCATAGGCCACTTCGTCCATGTGCGCGAAGACCACGCCGGAGGTGCCGATCGTGCAAGAGACCAAACCCGCCTGCACGATGCCGTTACCCACCGCGCTCGCGGCCTGGTCGCCCGCGCCGGCCACCACGGGCGTGCCCGCGGCCAATCCGGTCAACTCGGCGGCCTTCGCGCTGACTTTTCCCGCCAATTGCGCTGACTCGTAAACCGGCGGCAGCAGGCTCGAGTCCACGCCGATCTTCTCCGCCAACGGCAGCGCCCAACGGCGATGGACGACATCGAACAGCGCCGTACCCGACGCGTCGGAGACGTCGCCGATATGCTCGCCGGTGAGCATGAAGCGCACGTAATCCTTCGGCAGCAGCATCTTCCGCGCGCGCTCGTAGCTCGCCGGATCGTGATCGCGCACCCACAACAGCTTCGGTGCGGTGAAGCCGGTCAGCACCGGGTTCGCCGTCTGTTCCACGACAAACGTCCTGCCGGCCTTGTCGTTGATCCAGTCCACTTGCGACTGACTGCGCTGGTCGCACCAGATCAGCGCCGGCCGGATCACCTTGTCAGCCTCGTCTAGCAGCACCAGGCCGTGCATCTGCCCCGAAAAGCCCACGCCCGCGACGTCTTCGCCTTTGGCGCCCGCCTTGGCCAGAACCCCGCGAATGGCCGCCTGGGCGGCGCGCCACCAGTCCTCGGGGCTCTGCTCGGCCCACAACGGCCGCTGCATGCGGATGTCTTCGTGCGTCTCGGTGACGCCCGCGACCACCTCGCCCGCCGCGTTGACGAGCAGGGCCCGCGAGCCGCCCGTGCCGATGTCGATGCCTAGCCAATACTGCATGGTCGAATCACTCGCCCATCGAAGCTTGGATGGGCAGATAGGCCGCTCCGAAGATGCCCGCCTTGTTGCCTAATCGGGCCTTCTCGATGCGCGTGTGGGTAGCGCGGTAGGTGATCGAGCGCTTCTTCACTTCCGCGAACATTGCCGGCGCAAACAGGTCCCACGAGGCCAGCACGCCGCCAGCCAACAGATAAAGCGGGAAGTTGAAAGCATTGATCAGGCCGGCCAGATTGACCCCCAAAGCCTGGCCCATGTGCGTGAAGATCTTACGGGCGGCCTCATCGCCTTCGTCCGCGGCTTGGGCTACCAACAGCGGCGTCAGCCAGCCCTCTTCCTCGAGCAGCGCCTGCAATCGCGGAGATTCGCCGCTCTTGGCAGCCTCCATGCCCATCTTGCGGATGGCCGTGCCGGAGGCCTCGGCTTCCAGGCAACCCACGTTGCCACAACCGCAGATGTGGGGCGAGTTCGGGTCGACCGTCATATGGCCTAGCTCGCCCGCCATGCCGTCCGCGCCGTGCACGATGTGGCCGCGCGAAACGATGCCGCCGCCGATGCCAGTCCCGAGTGTCAACAGAATCAGTGAATCGACGTCGTGCCCCGCCCCGAGCCAGACTTCGCCCAACGCCGCAGCATTTGCGTCGTTCTCCACCAGCACGGGCAAGTCGAGCCACTGCTCCAGGCGTTCTTTGAGCGGAAAGTCGTTCCAGCCGGGCAAGTTTGGCGCCTGGGCAATCACGCCGGAATCCAAACGCACCAACCCCGGCACGCCGACGCCGATGCCGATCAAGTCCTTGCCCGAATGCCCTTCCTGAACTTCACGGATGCCCTGCACCATGCGCTCGACGACAATCTCCGGACCATCATTCGCGTCCGTCGGGATCGCGAAATCCTCGAGCACAGTACCGTCAGGCGCAACCGCGGATGCCCGCAGGTTGGTGCCGCCCAGATCAACGCCAATGGAGAACCTTTTCAAGCCCTATCTTCTCCGAATCGGTCAGGATATCACGGCGCCCCCGATCCGCCTCGATGCCTTAAGATGTCAAACGACATGCTCAAGACCTTGCTGATCGGCGCCCTGCTCGCCGGGGCCGCTTTTGCCGCCGACGCGGACTTCAATGGACGTTGGATGATTCAGCCTCAGGGCGCGGACCGCGACCGCGCCGCTTGGCTCGAAATCTCCGGCGCGGGTTCAGGGAAAATTAGCGGTTCCGTCGTCGGAATGCAGTCGGGTGGACAGGTCGACCCGATCGCCGACGCGCGCATCGAAGGGGGCGAACTGCACTTTCAAGTCGACCGGCTCGCAGGCGTCGGCGCTAAGCAGCGCATGACCCACAGCCCTTCCACCGCGCGCGTCCATGGCGACCAAATCGAAGGCAAAAGCACCGTCGGCGGCAAGACCTTCACGTGGAAAGGCCGGCGCGCCCCGGTGATCGACGAAAAGGACGATGGATCTTGGAAGCACGGCGATCCGGTTGTGCTCTTCGGCGGCAAGACGATGACGCACTGGCAGGCGCAGCACCCCGAGCGAACCAAGGAGTGGTCCATTCAGGACGGCCTGCTCGTCAACTCGCCGCACGCCGACCTGCTCGTGAGCAAGGACAAGTTCTGGAACTTCGAACTGCTCGTCGTGTTCCTGGTCAAACCCGGCATGAATAGCGGCATCGGGCTACGCGGACGCTACGAGATCCAGATTTTCGACGACTATGGCGAGGAGCCGTCTCTGCACGGCAACGGCGCGCTCTACAGCCGCGTGCCGCCGTCGGTCAACGCCAGCAAGCCCGCGGGCGAGTGGCAAACGATGCTGATACGCTTGGTGGGCCGCGATCTCACCGTCACGCTGAACGGCCAAGAGATCCACGACAAGACGCTGGTCGAGGGCTTTACCGCCATGGCGACCGACTGGCACGAAGACCAGCCTGGGCCGATCACCATCCAAGGCGATCACGGCCAGATCCAGATCCGCAAGATCGTGGTGACGCCGCTCGAGCGCTAACCGACCAGTTGGCCCTTGCCCAGCCACTTGCGCAGATAGGCCATCTGGCCGGCGTGGTAGCTCTCGTGAAAGGCCAGGAAGTTGACCGTCCCGGCAATCGACTTGTCCGGCACGGGGAAGTCTCGCGGCGACGGCTGCGAGAGCAGATCCGGGGAAACCGTCCCGAAACGCTCGACGAGCTTCGCGGTGACCTCCTCAAAGGCGGCCGCAACGATCTCCGGCGCCGGATACTTCTCCGCATCGCCATGGCTCGCCCCACGGCCGAACAGTTCGTTGTGGAAGCGCGGGTAGTCCACGCCGAGGATCTGCAGCAGGCCGCAACGAGTGTTGGTCACGTGGCCCAAGTTCCACAGCATGCAGGTGGAATCGGCCCCGGGCGAAGCCAGCATCGCCTCCGGCGACAGGCCTTCCACGGACTTGCGAACCAGCGTCGCGCAAACCGCAAACTGCTGGACCGGAGCGGCGATGCGCGGGTCAACGGACATGGACGTATGATAGCGAGCCTCTGTTGGCCGCGCAGTGGGGCAGTCACATGTGACTGCCCCGCTACCCCGCTAAAACTCCATCGTCTCGATCAAGCCATTCAGCTCGCGCTGCACCTCGTCCGCTTCGCGCCGCAGTTCGGCTTGGCGGTCGCGCATCTCCACCAACTCCGTCTCGTGCGTGGCGAGCAGCTCGGCGTACTCGTTCACCTTCTCGGTCTGTCCAGCAACCGAGCGTAGCGTCGAGATGTTGTTGCGCAGCCGATTCTGGTCCTCGTTCATCTCCTGCACGCGCTGGTTCACGCGCTGCTCTTCCTGCTGCGTCTCGGCGATGCGGCGCTTCAGTTCGGCAATCTGTTCCAGCTTCTGTCGGCCTGCCTCGCTGAGCTCTTTGTTGCGTACCCACGTCGTCAGTTGTTCGTAGGGCATGTTCGAGATCGAGAGCTGCTGGTCGAACATACGCTCTTCGACAATCGCAAACTTCTTCGTCGAGTCCGCCTCGACCGGAACTTCGAAGCGATAGGCCGTCGCGGTCTTTTCCGCCGGCTTCACGTCGATCAGTTCGTAGCCCGGACGCACCGGGTGCTCCAGGATGATCGTTTTCGCGGTCTTGTCGACGTTGCGAATGGTGAACGTCTTCGTCTCGCGCACCGCCGTTTTGGTCGTCATCACGCCGCGCCGGAAGTGGAACTCCTGCTGGAGCTTCGAGTCGGAGTCGAACGCCGTCGTGATGCGCGTCCCCAGGTCGACCGCGTAGCTGATCAAGCGCTTGTCCCCGGCCTTGATCGTCTCGACCAGCGCTTCGCCCGCGTAGGCGCCGGCGTCATAGACCGTGATCGCGCCGCCGTCGAGCGTGGCCCCGGCCGCGTTGGTGATCTCCGCCGCGTTGAGCGGATGCTGCGAGCCGTTCGATTCGTCGTAAATGTAGAGCCGCCGCGCCGGAACGCGCTCGCGGAAGAACGGCAGCATCGCGGACTCGCTCTTGCGAATCGTCACCGGGTGATCAATGCGGTATTCGAACAGATCGCCCAGCTCGGCCTTCACCGCCGGTCGCGGCGACGGTCGAAGTGATCTCGTTGCGGCGAAAGCCGCTTTCGTCGGCAAGCGCCGCGCCCGCCACTCCGCCCATCACCTGCTGACGAAACGCGCGGCTGTCCGCCGCCTTCGCCATCATGGGTGCGGGCGGCGGCGGAGGCTCCGCGAGCGCCATTTCCGCCTCTGGCATCTCCTCGAGCGCGCCGCCATGCACCTTCGGCGTCCAGGCGCGATCCTGCGCCAATTGAATCACCGGGCGCTGCAGGTAGCGTGGCTCATACAAACGGCTGATGAACGACACCGGCAGGCCGGAGACGAGCGATAGCGTCACGCCGTCCCAGTCCTCGCCCGAAGTGTTATCGACGATCGCCCAACCTTCGAGCATCGGCCGCTCCTGGCCATCGAAGACCAAACGGTAGCTGCTCTTCCAAATCGGCGTCGGCGTAATATAGCCCGCAGCCACGCGCGAGGCGCCGCCCTGCGATTCGATGGTCACCGTCCTGCGGTCAGTGTTGCGCGAGCGCGACAAGGTCGCTAACAATCACTGAACTGCTGCTGGATCTTCGGGTCGGTAAAGCGAATCTGCGACGCGGCGGCCGGATCGACCGTGCGCAACGCACCGCCGGAGAGCAACACCAACTGCTCCGCCCCGAGTTGTCCTCGGTCGGGGGCAACTGCCGCGCGCTCACGATCGTGCCCGTCAGCGGACCGCGACCTAGCTCCAACTCGACCTCCGCGCCTTTGAACTGGTCCAAGATCGCGCTGAGCTGCATCGCCGTGCCCAAACGGAACGGAAACACCTCCAAACGTTTCGAGAGCGGGTCCGACGAATCGTAGCGCACCGCGGAAACCCCTTCCCCGCCCGTCTGCTCGACAGTGAGGGACTTCAAAACGTCGTCCATCTCCTCGGCTTTGAACTGCAAAACGGCGCTTTCGCCTGCCGGGATCTCACCAGCACGCTCAAAGAAGCCGACTCCGTGCTTATAAAGCACCACGCGGCGCACATCGAGGTCTTCAGCGGACATGAACCCGATGCTAACAGCGAAAAACAATCCGAGGAAACGAAACATAGCTTTACCTCCGTATTACATAAGAACGATTGAAGACGCGAAAACGTGCAGAGGTTTTCGCAATCCAATCCGAGCCGCAGACGCACACTCGCACTGCGCCCCTGGGATGGATCGGCCATCCGCAGGGCGTATACTTCAAAAGAGATCATGAGCCAGCCGCAGCGCTTTGACACGCGGGCCGTCCACGCCGGCGACCGCAAGAAACCGGGCGACTATACCCCGGTCGTTACCCCTATTCACCTCGCCTCGAGCTTCTTCTATGACTCAGTCGAGATGCTCGAAGAGGTCTTCAACGAAGAGCGGGCCGGGCACAACTATTCGCGCTACGGCAACCCGACCTCCGCGGGGCTGGAAGAGCAATTGGCCGCCCTCGAAGGCGCTGACTTCGCCGTCGCAACGGGCTCCGGCATGGCGGCGATCCACTTGGCCTTGATGGCCGGCATCACCGACCGCCGCAAGTCGATCGTCGCCGGCCAAGTGCTCTACGGCCAAACGCTTTCGATGCTGATGAAGGTCTTCGAACCGCTGGGCGTCGACCCGCGCTTCGCCGACCCGAGCAACCTGGAGCGCTTTGAGGAAGTCGTCGCCGAGCATCGCCCCGGCTGCGTGATTGTCGAGACCATCACCAACCCGATGATGCGCGTCTGCGAGCTCGACAAGATCGCCGAGATCGCTCACCGCTACGGCGCACTGCTGCTCGTCGACGGCACATTCACGCCGCCGGTCATGTTCCGCCCGCTCGAGCACGGCGCGGACCTCGTCATCCACAGCGCGACGAAGTACATGGGCGGCCACGGCGACGTGCTCGCGGGCGTCGTGCTGGGCAAGGCGGACATGCGCCCCGTGGTGCACTTCCTGACCAAGACGCTTGGGCCGAACCTGGGGCCGTTTGAGGCCTACCTGACCATGCGCGGCGTAAAAACGCTGCCGCTGCGCTTCGAGCGCCAGTGCCGCAACGCGCTGGAGGTCGCAACCTCGCTCGCAGGGGCCGCGGGCGTGGAACGCGTCCACCACCCGGGCCTGCCCGACCATCCTGACCACGCAACCGCGCAACGGCTGTTCCGCGAGGGAATGTACGGTGCGATGGTCTCGGTCGAGCTAGAAGGCGGACGCGACCGCGCGCTCGCCTTCATGGATGCGCTCGAGCTGACCGTCCCCGCCACGAGCCTGGGCGACGTACACACCATGGCGCTCTACCCGCCGATGAGCTCGCACCGAGACTTGGCGCCGAAACACCGTCAACGGCTCGGCATCACGGATGGTCTAGTGCGACTCTCGATCGGTATCGAAGCCATTGAAGACATCCTGGCCGACCTGCAGCAGGCGCTGGAAAAGTCGGCCAGGCTCACCGCGACATCGGCCTGATCAGAGCCGCATGCATGAGAGAGTGTGTGGAAACAGCGGGGTTCACCCTTCCACAGCAGCGATTCGCCGAAGGCGAGAGCGTACTAGCCCCTGAAGGGGGCGGCGCAAGAAACAGCCCCACATGCAATCCGGGGTAAAGAGGGGCGCGCGAGCCGCCTTTCCGGGCCACGGGCTTTGCCCGTGGCTGATTCCTACCGCGCCCCTGCAGGGCTCAATCGGCCCGCTCGCCGCGCCCTACCGAATCGGCGAAAACTTCAACGGCCGCAGGTGAATGTTGCTCACCGTGGCCGTAATGTCGTCGTTGCCCCAGCCCGGCTTCGAGCGAATCCGAATCCAGTCCGGGTGACTCAGGAACGCCGCCCATGCCTTGTCGCGCGCCGCCATGTCGTCGTACCACGCCATGTAGGTGATGTTCGGCATGTGGTCGCCGACGATCGTCTCGCCAAAAAAGAGCGGGTTGATTCCGACTTTGCGGAAGATCGCGATCTCTTCCGTGTTGAACATGTTCATCTTCTCGCGCATGTCGGCGAACGTTTCGTTCTCGTAGGTGCGCAAGTCGAACAGCCGCGGTCCCTTCTCGTCGTTCGGCTTGGGGACCTCGATTTTCTTCATTCCGTCGAAGGCGCGTAGCAGACGGCTCTTCACGCGGTCGAACGGCGGTTCGGCCGTGCTGCCGAACTCGGTCGAAGCCTTCACCCAGGCCTTGTCCGCCTCGCGCGCTTCCAGCACCTGCTGCATGTGCGCAAGCGAGTTGTAGACGGCGAGCGAAAACAGCCGCGGGCCGAATTCGCCAAGCTGCATCGAGAAGTAACCCGCCGCCGCAACGCCCACGCGCTTGGTCATCGGCAGATGCTCGGTCTCGAAAAACTTGACCAAGCGGGCCTGCTGGCCAGCCTTGCTGTTGCGGAGTTGATACTCCTTGAGCTCGAAGAATTGGTTGCCGCCCGATTCGGCGGCCGAGGAAGCGCCGGCGGCGAGGCCGGCAGCGGCTGAAACGTTCAAGAATCGTCTCCGGTCCATGTCAGCCACATGGTAACGCGGAACGCGCGGCCTCGGGACCGCGCGTTCCATCTGTCGCTAGCGAGACTGGCCGTCGTGCTTCTGCCGGGCGATCGCCCCGCTCTGGCGGTTGAGCTTGCGCTGCGCCTGGGCGCGCTCGCGTGGCGTGAAGACGCCTTGATCGTGGCGATCCTTCACGATCGAGCGATGAATCCGCGCGGAATTGCGCTCCAGGCGCACAGCTTCGGGCTTGGTCAACGCGCCGCTCTTCACACCTTGGCCAATGCGCTTTTGCTGCACCACCTGGCGGTTCCTCGCCGTGGGCGCTTTGGCGGCCGAAAGGGGGCCAGCCAGGGTCAGCGCACAAACTGCGGTCAGGGTCCACTGCATCCACTTCGTCATGGTTTTCATCCTCCGTGTCGAGTTTCGTTTTTCGGGGAAGGCGGCCGGCTTGCCCTTACCTTCTGTACAAACGCGGCTCGAACGCGAAAGTTGCGGTCCGCTATCCTATTGCGTTCATGCAGCGTGCTCTCGCGGCTCTCCTGGTCGTCTTCTCCGCAGTTGTCTTGTTCTGGCGTCTCGACGGCTCTTACCTTTGGCGAGATGAGGGCACAACCGCGGTTTGGGCGCGTTTGATGGCGGAATCCGGCGACTGGATTCCGTGGGTCTACGACCGCGAAAAACAGCAACTGCTCGTGCAGGCCGCCGACGGTCACGACGTGAACTCGAAGCTGCTGCCCGCAATGCAGAGCTACATGCAGTTCTACGTCGTCGGCGCCTCGTTCGCCCTGTTCGGCGCGGACGAGTGGAGCGCGCGCTTCCCTCTCGCACTGCTCGGCGCGGTCACGCTGTTCGTGCTCTGGCGGCTAGGACGCGCGATCTTCGGCTCGAGCGCTTGGGCTCTCGCTCCACCGGGCCTTGCAGCTACGTCAATCTTCTTTCTCCACGCCGCCCGGCAGTCACGCTATTACGTCATCGTCATCCTGGGCGCGAGCTTGCTGCTGCTCGAGGTCTACCGCTACCTCCAACGCCCCGAGCTCGCCTCGACACGCGCGTTCTACGTGCGCCTTGCCGCCATCGGGTTCCTCATCTACTTCTCGAATTACGTCAGCTTCGTCTCGAGTTGGACGGCGTTCGGCATCTTCGTGCTGCTCACGCGCGACCGTGCGTTCATTCGCGGCTTTCTCACCCTGTGCGCAGTGATGGCGCCGCCCATCCTGGTGGAGTTCTTCACGCTACACGCTGAATTCGCCTCCACATTCCCCCCGCCGGTCGAGTTGCCACTGCACGAGGTCTACCAGACCGCTCTGGTGCGCCGTATGCGCGACTACTGGCGCGCCTTGCCGATCGTGATGTTGCTGCCGGCCGCAGTCTGGCTGTGTTGGAGACGCGTCGAGCTCAGCGCGCCGGCCAGGTTGCTGAGCGTCATTGCAGCAATCCTGCCCCTGCTCGGGTTCGTCTTCCTCGGCAACGACTTTCTTGACCTGTCGCCCTCCGCCTTCTGGCCGTTCGCGCTGCTTTGCCTCTCGATGCCGCTCGCGTTGTTCCTGGCTTGGAAGACACTACGTACTCCCGGCCCCTGGGCGCAGATCGCGCTCTTCGCCGGCCTGCTGATGGTCGTCTCGCCGCTGCTCACGATTGCCGCCGCCAAGGACAAGACCTCGCCGCGCCACTACTACCAGATCCTGCCCGCCGCCATGCTCGTCAGCGCGCTCGCCGCGGCAGGCGTCGCCCAACGCAACCAGGGCGCGGGCGTCGCTTTATTGGCCGGCATGATGATCTGGCCAAATCTGGATTACATGATGGGCGGCACTGACGAGGTCGTGCAGCGCCAATACCTACAGGACAAAAGCTACAACGGTCCGCTGATCAACTACTTCCGCCAGCATCTCCGCCCCGGCGACCGCGTCGCCTTCCTGCGCAACGTCAAAGGGATGCCGATGTACTTCTACTTCCCGGAGATGCGCTGGGTCGGGTTGCTCGACATCGATGCACCGTACAATCAGAAGTTTCGCGGCCGGATTCCCGATGATCAGTTCGACATCGACGCCGACGCGGATTGGTACGTCTTCTGGGACCCCCGCGACGAGGTGGCCAAAGCGTTCAGCGAAGAGCGCTACGAGAAAGTTTGGGAATACGAGCACGAAGGTCTGCTCGGGTTCTGGGAATGGGGCCAAGCGCCTTACAAGCGCCAATACGTCGTCTGGAAGCGCAAAGGCCTCGAGCGCTAGATGAGAGAACCGATGAAAAAGCCGCCGCAAAGCCAGGGCGCGCGCCCCGCGCCAAACGTTCTGTCGATTCGAACCCGTCTCGGGATGACGCAGGAAGAATTCGCACGCACGTTCGAGATCTCGCTCTACTCGATCCGCGACTGGGAGCAGGGCCGCTCGCGCCCTGACTCCGCCGCGAAAACCCTGCTGCGGCTGATCGAACGCCGGCCCGACGCGGTGCGCGACGCGCTCGCGTCGTAGCCCACGCGCAACGCCTTTCCCAAACCAGAACCGACTACACTAGGCCAATGTCGCTGAGCAGAAGACGTTGGACACAGATCGCGGGCGGCGCGGCTCTTGCCGCCGCCGCTGCTTGCTCGAAGGCGCAGGAGGAGGACGACAGAGTGCTGATTGACCATCCCAAAGGGAACTACCGCTTCGTCAAGGGGAGCGGACCCTATTCATCCGGCGCGGTCGCCATGGAGGGCTATGAGATCGTGCACGCGATCTTCAACCCGATCCCAAATCTGGCCACGGCCTTCGCCTTCGTCGAGAAGCACCTCGCCGCCGCCGGCCGTCCGATCCACGCGCTCTGCGGGATGGAGCTGCGCATTCCCACCGCGCTCTCGATCGACGACTTCAACGCCTTCAACCAGCCCTACATCGACAAGCTAAAGGAGTGGGACCTGCACGTCGACGGGCTCAATCCAGTCGCGCGCACCAACGTCGCAACCGCCGTCGATCCCGTCACCGAAGGCTCCGTCTACGGATTCTGCTACACGGTCCCCGCAGAGGGCGCCGCGGCGGACACGTTCGTGATCGCCGGCGCCGGAGAGCTCAACGAAGGAGGTCTGGCCGAGGATCAGAGCGTCGCGCGCGGCGACGTCTCGACTGCCGGCCTGACCAAGAAGGCCGACCGAGTGCTTGCCATCATGGCCGAGCGCTTGGCTGCCATGAGCCTTGGCTGGGACGCCGTCACGCAATCGAACGTCTACAGCGTGCACGACATTCACCCGCTGATGGCCGGCACAATCCTGCCCAAGCTTGGCGCCGCCGCCCGCCACGGCATCCGCTGGCACTACGCAGCGCCCCCAGTGCTCGAGATCGAGTACGAAATGGATCTACGCGGTATTCGCCGCGAAGAGACCGTCAAGGCTTGAACAGGAAGCCGAGCCCGGGCAGCAATACCCGGGTTCCAGGCCCCTACCGGTGCTCCTGCGTCGAGTACTTCGTCAAAGTATCCACAAGCACCTGTGCGCCCTGCGGCACGGGCACTTTCCCATCCAGCACAGCGAAGCGATCCACGCGCTTGCCGTAGAGCTCTTCGTCCTGCTTGGGATCGGGCCGCAGCGTCGCGCCCTCGAGCGAAATCCCGGCAAAGACGCCCTGCGAACGCGAGTAGGCCAGAATCTCCGCCTGCATTTGGGCGTCGGTCTGCGCGTTGGCGGTGCGGCCTACCGGTCCGGCCGCCACGCTCGCGTCGCCGCCCAACGTAAATTTGCTCTCGAGAAGGTTCGACTTGCCGTGTTGGTTCATCACCAGCAAAAGCAGGTCCGTCTTGCTGCCGCCGATTTGGAAGCCGACGCTGCCGCCTTCCATGCGCACCGAAGTCGGCCCCGTCCATCCCTTGCCCTGCGGTCCGCGACACGAGATAACGCCCCGGCCATACTTGCCGCCCACGATGAAGCCGCCTTTGATCATGCCCGGCACGATCACCACGCAATGCGCTTTGGAAAACAGGTCCTGCGGTACGCCCTTGTCTGGCGCGGAGAGGATCTCTTCGAGCGTTTCCGCCGCCTTCGCGCAGCGCTCCTCAGCCTCGTTCAAAGCCGACAAGGAGCCGGCCGCCCAGGCGCCCAACAACAGGGTCACCGCCAAGCGTTTGAAAAGCATCCGTTGGTCCATAGCGTCGCTCCTTTCTTCCTCGCCTCCATCTTAGCCAGATGGCGCACGGCGCATGCTACTTTGTTGCCATGCTCAGGCTCTCATCCCTCGCACTCAGCTTCGCGCTCGCCGCCTCTTCGCTGCTCGCACAACCATCCACCGACGTCCTGCGGCAGGAAGCGCAAGAGCGGGCCGGCTCGCAGGCCAAGCTGGTGCAAGAGATCACGGATTCCCTCTTCTCGTTCTCCGAGCTCGGCTATCAGGAATTCGAGTCCGCCAAGTACGTCACCGATGTGCTCGCCAAGAACGGCTTTCGCATCAAGATGGGTGCAGCCGGCATGCCGACCGCCTTCGTCGCCGAATGGGGTTCGGGCAAACCCGTCATCGGACTGATGGCCGACATCGACGGCCTGCCTGAAACCTCGCAGAAACCCGGCATCCCGCGGCACG
This sequence comes from Bryobacterales bacterium, assembly GCA_041394905.1. Classification (GTDB taxonomy): domain Bacteria; phylum Acidobacteriota; class Terriglobia; order Bryobacterales; family UBA6623; genus RI-231. The sequence goes on from JAWKHJ010000005.1 coordinate 296,079, forward strand.
AGCCCTTGATCGACGGCGGCCCCGGCCACGGAGAAGGACACAACGCGGGGCAAGCCGTGCAAGTCACCGCAGCGCTCGCCGCCAAGCAGATCCTCGAGAAGTACAACCTGCCCGGAACGATCCGCGTCTACCCTGGCATCGCCGAAGAGCTGCTCGGCTCCCGAACCTACATGGTCCGCGACGGCCTATTTCGTGACCTCGACGCCATGCTGAGCGCCCACGTCGCTTCGTCGTTCGGCACGGACTGGGAGTCCGCGGGCTGGCGCTCGTCTCGACCCAGTACACCTTCCACGGCGTCTCCGCCCACGGCCGGATCGCCCTGGAAGGGCCGCAGCGCGCTCGATGCAGTGGAGCTGATGGACATCGGTTGGAACTTTCGCCGCGAGCACCTGCGGCCCGAGCAGCGCTCGCACTACGTGATCTCGCACGGCGGCGACCAGCCCAACGTCGTCCCGCCCATCGCCACCGTTTGGTACTTCTTCCGCGAGCTCGACTACGAGCACGTCAAGCAAAACCACGACATCGGCACGCGTATCGCGAACGCGGCCGCAATGATGACGGACACCACCATGACCGAGCGGATCATCGGCGCTGCCTGGCAAGGCTTTTACAGCAAGCCCATTGCAGAACGGCTCTCGGCCAACATCGCACAAGTCGGCATGCCCGCCTGGAGCGACGACGACCAAGCCTTCGCCAAGGCTACGCAAAAGATGATGGACTCGAAGCAGGAAGGCCTCTCGACCGAGGTCTCGGCGCTTAAGGGGACGATGACGCCGGAACCCTCCGGCGGCGGCTCGGACGACATCGCAGAAGTCAGCTGGGCTGTCCCGACGGTCGTGCTGCGCTATCCCTCACAGATCCCCGGCATGGTCGGCCACCACTGGTCAAGCGGCATTGCCATGGCCACGCCGATCGCACACAAGGGCAGCCCTTGCCGGCGCACAGGCGCAGGCCATGACGTTGATCGAGCTCCTCACAGACAAGCAGCTGCTCGCGGACGCAAAGGCCTTCTACGCCGAGCAGACCAAGGACGTGCAGTGGGAATCGCTGATCCCCGGCGACATCGCGCCGCCGGTGCACTTCAACAAGGAACGCATGGAGCGCTATCTTCCCGAGCTCGAAAAGCTGCGCTACGACCCGTCGAAGTATTCGACCTACTTGGAGCAGCTGGGCGTTCGCTACCCGACGCTGGAGTGACCTTCTTTCGTGACGACGATCTCGTAGTCGCGATTGACGCCGAGCTCCTTTGCCGCCGTCACAAGCGGAGTAAACAGCCAAGGCAGTGCATAGGAGACGCGCACCTCGACAGCCGCGCCCGATTCTTCTTTCGGCCGGAAGGTAGTTACAACGTGTAGCGACTCCGGGTCCAGACCTACGGTGTTGTATTTGACGATGTCTTCGACTTCCCGGTGGAAATCTTCAGGGTTGAGCGACTGCGCTGTGGCGACGGTCGCCGGGCTCACGCTGCAGCGGCTGCTGGCGTACTTGGCGCCGAGCTCCGCGGCGCGCGCAACGGTCGAATAGGTCCAGATTGCACGTCCGGTTTCGAAACCGCCAATGACAGTCACGACAAACATCAGACTGGTCAGGGCGACTCCAGCAAACCCGACGCGCCGCTTGGGTGCGACGGTGGCAGACCTAGCAGACCGAGTCGCGGTGCGAGAGCGGACAAATTTGATGTGAACTTCCATCTATCGACCCGCCTTTAGAATGCGGCGCCCGACCGCTTTTCGTGAATGGTACTTTTGTTGTGAAAAGCCCTCCACGTCTCGTCTTAGGCCCCTTAGCCTGGGAGGCCAGCGCAGCAAATCGGACAATCTAGTCCGCCATTCCGGAGGTAACCAATTTGGCGCTCTCGGCGCCCATCCCGATAAGGGTTTGAGCGCATCACCCGGCTTTGCGGCCCTCGCCGCCGCAACAGAAGCCTGCAGCATCAGCCGGTGATGTCTGGACTCGACCCGAGCTATTTGCGTCCAATGAACTATCGAATTCTCCTGCTCGCCGTTTCCCTCGCCGCATCCGCCACCGCTCAGATCGCTCCCAGCGGAATCGTCAACGTAGCCAGCTTCGCTCCCCAAGGCCTGCCCAACGCCAAGATCGCGCGTGGATCGATGTTCACGGTCTTCGGTCAGAATCTAGCCGAGCCAGGCCTCGCGCAAGTCAGCGCTTTCCCGCTCCCGGAATCGCTCGGCGGCGCCTCAATCGAGGTGGAGGTCAGCGGCGTCTCGCGATCGTGCTATCCGATCTTCACCACGCCTGGTCAAGTCGCTGCGCTGTTGCCGTCCGATGTACCAAGCGGGACGGGCGGGTTGCGCATCCGCTTCGGCGGCCAAACCTACAGCGAGCCAATCGATGTGGTTGACCGAAGTTTCGGGATCTTCACCCAGAATCAACAGGGCAACGGACTCGCGGTCTTCCAGAACTTCGTTTCAAGCGCAAACCAACCCATGAACGGTCCACTGTCCCCGATCGCGACGGGCGGCGTGGGCACGTTGTGGGGCGTCGGTCTAGGGCCAGTCGATGGCGACGAGGCGTCTGGACCGCTGCCGGGTGACCTCGGCCGCGATCTCGAAGTCTGGGTCGGCGGCGTTCGGGTGACAAACATCCTCTACGCCGGCCGCTCGGGTTGCTGCTCCGGGATCGACCAAATCGTCTTCGAAGTTCCGCCAGGAGCGGAGGGCTGCTATCTGCCCGTGGTGGTCGTCCTGGACGGCATTCCCAGCAACCAAGGCCTGATCTCGGTCGCCGGAGGCTCAGCTTGTGGAGACATGGACGCCTTCTCCGAAGCGGAGATCTCGTCGATCGGCGCCGATGCCGATTTCCGCTTCGGAAGAATCGACTTCAGCCGGATCGACTGGCTCCTAAGCGGGACTCCCGTTCTGGAGGAACAGGCGAGCGGCGTCTTCCGCGCCTTCAACGGCCGAGAATTCCTGCAGAACCCATCGTTCTTCGTCAGCGGAAACGACAACTGTCTCGTACGCATGGTGAGTGAGAACCCCAACACGCAGGGCGTCATCGCGCGGTTTACGTCGCTTGATGCAGGCGCGTCCATCGACTACCAGCCCCCGAGCGGCCCCCACACCATGCTCGACCTGGGCGATGTCTATGTAGACGACATCGCAGACCTCGTTCCTTTCGGCGCGCCGCAACTGGAGCCGGGCCGCTTCACTTTTCAGGAACCGGCGGGTCGGATGTCGGTGCGTTCAGCACCGAAGACGTCGTGGGCGATCGACTCCTTTGGTCGAATCGCAGCGAAGTTGGTCCCGTAGTCCGGGAACAGGGACTCACGGTGCGTTGGACGGGTGGAGATCCGACCGAACGAGCGGTGATCTTCGGGTGTCGTTGACCCACAATCGCGCCGGCAGTGAGGTCGGAGCGAACTTCGTCTGCGACGCACCAGTCTCCGCCGGCGAGCTCACGATACCGGCTCATGTCTTGGCAGCGTTGCCAGCGAGTGGAACACGAACCGTGCCGGGCGTCGGGACCTTCCCCTCGGGAACGCTACAAGTGGGAACCGACAGCAGACCGGTGCGCTTCACGGCTGACGGCCTCGACATCGGTTTCGTGACACACACATTCTCCGAGGGAGTGCTAGGCCTGGACTACCAGTAGCGGTCTACTCAGTTCGTCACGATCATTTCATATTGAGTTTTGATCCCTGGGGCCGGCATTTGCGGTGTCAAGGGATTGAACATGATCTGAATCGGATATTCCACGCTGACCTTCACCTTGCTGCCGGGGATATTATTGGGCGTCCAAGTGGTGTGGATAATCAGCGCGGCGGGATCGAGCCCGGGCGCAGCGGATTTGACCACGTCCTCAATCTGACTTTCCACGTCGGTCTGCGTGAATGCGTTGCCATTCGCGCTCACGCCTGCGTTGTCGGCGCCGTGAATCATTGCATAGCGAACGCCTTCTTTCGCTGCGTAAGAAATCGTCGAGAACGTCCAGATTGCGCGGCCGATTTCGAATGCTCCGAATGCCAGAATGAAGAGCAACAGCGCAGTCAGCGCAAACTCGACCATCGTCGCGCCGCGCCTAGGGCCGCGACGTTGCGTGTTTGTGTTCCGCATCACTGCACCCTCAGCCAAGTCGAAATATCGATGCCCACTTGATTCGGAATCCCGGGATAGAAGCCGATCGTGTCAAAGCTCTTGTTCGCCTTGGATCGGATGTAGATGCGAGGCAGGCCATAGCCCGCGCATGTTGATCCGCAGGAAACCCACGCGCCGGGGGACCCTGGGCAGTCGCACAACTTGGTGACATCCGGCGTCACCGATTGCAGACCGTTCACGTTGGCTAAGACGGCGGCCTCCGCGCCGGCCAGATCGGAAGCCTCTTTCGTCGAGCGCGCCGCATAGATCGCACCCGCACCACTGGCATTCGCGACGATGGCGGTTTCCATGAACAACCGCCCGAAGTCCGCAGCGCCAAAGCTCATGATCGTGAGCAGCGGTAGGACAACCGCGAATTCGAGCATCGCTCCACCCTGCTTACCCAGAAAACGAAATTTGCAGTGTTTCATTGCCTTACCCCTTCCTGTCTCTATTCCCACAAAACCGTGCGGTAGGCCGGCGGCGCTTGCGCCTGCGTGGGTCGGTTCAACACCATCACGTCAGCCGTGCCGGAAATGTTGATCGTGTTGGCGATCACCATCGTCCAGAAGATGTGATTTTCTGGATTGCCCGCCCAGTCCAAGTGTTGGGACGGGAAATATAGCGCCCCGACGAGATACGAGTCCTCAGTGCCGCGGGCGATCTTGTTTCCAGGTGAGCGGTCCGGAGCGTTCCGGTTGTTGAAGAACAGCATCCCCTTGTAGGGGCCGCTCGTCGGCGCGCTCAGTTGGAACGTCGCATTGCCGCCGATGTCAATGAACTGCTTGCCGTCGGCGTTGACGTTGTAGAAAAAGACTTCCGAACCAGTGACGTTCCCACCGGTGATCTTCAGCCCTTTCTCGAGGACATAAACACCCGGCTCGAAGACGGCCGCGCCGTTCTGAATCTTGATCTCGTTGGCGTAGTAGCCCGGCCAGTAGTGCTCGACAGGGTCGCTTCCGCCGCCGCTGCCACTACCGCCGCCGTTCCCGTTCCCGTTCCCGTTCCCGTTCCCGTTGCCGTTGCCGTTGCCGCCCTTCGCCGCGAACGAGCTGCCTCCGAAAGCCAAGCTCCCCGCCGACGCGGTCACGTAGCCGTTGGCCATCGAGGCGTAATCGGGCACGGGCAACGTGAGTAGCGGATCGATGACCGCGTCAATCCCAGTTGCGGGAGTCGGGTTGATGCAGTTGCCGCTGTATCCGCCCGTGATGCCCACCCAGCTCGCAGTGATGCAACCCGTGCCGACCTCGCGCATGGCCGTGGCGCTGTTGGAGTTGACCATGATGCCGCAGTCGGTCGTCAGCGTCGGGTTTCCGTTGTGCTTGAATGCGTCAGAGTCGTCCGGGTCCAGCGCAATGATGCACGGATCGCCCGTTGCCTTCAGACCAGACACAGCCCGCCCGCTCACCGTGGACATCATCGGTCCAAACATGCGCATGAAAGAAGTCGGCACCTGCGTGCTTACGAAGACCTCGACATACTTCGAGTCACCAATGTGCTCGCCGGAAGTCGGCGGCATGTTGACCACGATGCTCGAATTCGAATCGTTGAAACCATGTAAGGCGATGTCATTCTTGGCCGCCGGTAGAACGTCGGATTGGTAGTCGTTGTTCGCGCGACGCAATTCCTGAACTCCCCCGATTGCGCCCGCGTCGGCCGCAGCCTGCACGCGTTGCCGCTCGAAGTAGAGCCGAGCCCCGTCGAACACGAGCCCGAGCACAACAGCCAAGAACAGGAAAAGCGCGGTGAACAGCATCACGGCCTGACCTGCACGTCGATCGCGGCAGGCCCGCGGGTTCGGTGAATGGAAAGAACATCGAAAAACCATCGCATTCATCAGCGTCCAGGGTTGGGGGAATCATAGAGCCCTGGGCGATCTCCTAGTGAATACTCTCTCCCTTCCTAGGCCGCGCGTGAATGGTACTTTTGTTGGGATTCTGGCTGCGCTGATTCGCTTAGCACCGCTAGATCAGGCGCCTCTTTCGACTCCTAGAAATGCTCGCAAACCATTGAAAATAAGACTTTGGAGAATCGCCCCCACCTAGGCCTCAGCGTCCCGGTCCGCGAACATCGACAAGAGAGAAGATGACTTTGTCTGCGGAACGATAGGCAGACGCCAACCCAGCCGCGGCCTCGCTCGTGCACCCAAGACGCCCTAGGTCAACCCTTGCCCACGCCCAGGTTCGCCCGGGTGGCCTGGTCGCGTTATTCTGTACGGATTGCGCCCTAGATCTCATCTGTTCACCACCGCGTCCGAAGCCGTTGCACGCATCCCCAGCGGCGCCTCCGTGGCCATCGGCGGCAGTGGTTCCGGCCACGCAATCCCCGACGCGCTGATCGCCGCACTAGGCGCGCGCTTCCGCGCCTCAGGCAAGCCCGACGGCATCACCCTGCTACACCCTTTCGGCGTCGGGGACCAGCGCACCCGCGGTCTCCAACAGGTGGCCGAAGCCGGCATGTATCGGCGCATCGTGGGCGGCCATTGGTCGATGGCGCCGGCGATGGCCGAGCTCGCAGCCACGAACGCAGTGCCCTCCTACTGCCTGCCCGCCGGCGTGATGATCCAAATGTTCCACGCCGCAGCCGGCGGCTCCCCGGGCTGGATGACCCATGTTGGGCTCCACACATTCGTAGACCCGCGGCTGCAAGGCGGACGCCTGAACGCGAAAGCGACCGAGTCCCTAGTCGAGCTCGTCGAGCGCGACGGTCGTGAATGGCTCTTCTACCCGACCATCCCCGTCAACGTCGCGCTCATCAAGGCTTGGCGGGCAGACGAAGCCGGCAACCTCACCATGAACGAGGAGGCCGGTTGGTGGCACAACCTAACGCTGGCCCTCGCCGCAAAAGCCTCCGGCGGGCTTCACGCTCGCCGTCGTCCGTGAGCGCACGCCCGACGCGGCGCATCCGCGAGAGGTCAAGGTTCCCGGCTGCCTCATCGACGCCATCGTGGTCGATGAAACCGCGGGCCAGACGTTCCAAACCGACTTTGAGCCCGCCTATAACGGGGATGCTCGGCGGCCCGACGAAGAGTTCGGCGAGATGGACTTCTCCATCCGCAAAGTCATCGCACGCCGGGCCGCTCAGGAGCTCGTCCCAGACGCGATCCTCAATGTCGGCTTCGGCGTGCCTGACGGCGTGATGGCGGTGGCTCGCGAACAGGGCTTCGCCGACCTGCTTACGCCGACAATCGAGCACGGCCAGTTCGGTGGCATCCCCGCGCTTGGGTTGGACTTCGGCGCGGTCTGGAACCCGGACGCGATCGTCGAGACGCCGCACATGTTCAACCTCTACCAGGGCCGTGGCGTCGACCAAACCTTCCTGGGCTTTCTCGAGATCGACCGGGCCGGCAACGTCAACGTCAGCCAGCTCGGCGAACGCATCGTCGGCGTCGGCGGCTTCATCGACATCTCACAGCGTGCTCGCAAGCTCGCGTTCTGCGGGACGTTGTCGGTGCGCGCCGATGTCGCAATTGAGGATGGCAAAGTCCGCTATCGCCGACACGGCAAGCCGAAGCTGGTCGAACATGTCGCGCAAGTCACCTTCAGCGGCGACTACGCCCGGAAGCTCGGCCAGGAAGTGCTCTACGTGACCGAGGCTGCCGTCTTCCGGCTGACCGACGAAGGCCTACGGCTGGAAGAGATTGCACCGGGCGTAGACCTCGAGAGCGACCTGATTCCGCAGCTCGGCTTTCGGCCGGCCATTTCGCCGGACTTGCGCTCCATGCCCGCCGAGCTATTCGATGCCGAGCGTCTGCCCGACGCGATGTTCCCCGCGTTCAGCAGCGAAGGCTAATCCATGGCCAAGCCCCGCTGCGAACGTTGCAGCCGAGAGCTCGCGACCGGCGGCATCTACCGCGTACGGATTCCTGGGGGAACGATGATAAAGTGCCGCCGCTGCGCCATGCTCCACGGCCCCATGCTGCGGCGATCCCTGCGAGTTGCGCTCTTCGTCGGCGTCGCCCTGACCGCGCTCAACCAAGGCGACGTCCTGCTCGAGCACGGGCTGAGCGGCAACCTGTGGTGGAAGATCCCGCTGACCTTCGTCGTGCCGTTCTGCGTCGCCAGCTATGGCGCTCTGTCGAATGCGCGCGAAGGATGACTCAGCGCTACATGCGCGCCCGCGTCGAATCGTAGCGCCCTTTGCCGTCCGTCAATTGCGTCTGTTTGCCCGACTCGAGGTCGAGCTTCCAAATCTCCCAATTCCCCGTACGGTCGGACTCGAACACGATCGTTTTGCCATCACGTGAGAACCACGGGTGGCCGTCGTTCCCTTTCGTTTTCGTCAGATTACGGGCGTTTTTGCCATCGATATCCGCCAGAAAGATCTCGTCCTCGCCGCCATCGGGCGCATTGGTCTGCCAAGCGAGCAGCTTGCCGTCGGGCGAAATCGCAGGCCGCCGATGAAGGAGCTTGCCGACGGCGAGGAACTCCGCCGTAGTCTCGACTCCTCTCCCCCGGATATAGACCAGAGCAACCTCGCGCGGGCTGTAGCCGGTGTTCTTCTCGTGCATCGCGATGATGCCGTCCCGCGTGCGAACGCCATTGGTCGCCTGCATGGGCGTCTCGTAGCGGTCTTTGCCGACGCCCATAGCTTGGGAGATACGCTTGCCGCAGTTGTAGTGGTAGGCGATCAGGTCGTCGAAGGGCGAGATGGAGGCATGGTGCAATGCGCAACCTTTTTCCTCGTCCACCACCTCCTTCTCGCCCGTGTAAATATCGATCTTCATCAGCCGCCCGCCTTCTTCTTCGTTCAGGCGGCCTCCAGCGAACTCGGAATAAAGTCCATGCGTTTGGTCGGAGTAGAGCGACGGATGCTCGTCGTAGCTGTCACCGAAGGTCAACTGCTTGAGCTTCGATCCATCGCGCTCCATCACCCACAATTTGCCGTTGTGGACGACCTTCTTCGTTGCCGGATCGATCTCGGCGCGCTGAAACAGGATCGGGTCGACATAGCGATCCTCCGCCCCTGCAGCCATGACAGCAAGAAGAAACAGAGCAAAGAGTCTCATTGTCCTGTGACCTCGCGAAACACCCTCAGCAGGTTTTCGCCCAAGAACTTCCGAATGCGCTGTTCGGACCAGCCGCGCCGCAACATCCCTTCCGTCAGCAGCGGCAAGTCCGAGATGTCGCTCATGCCCTTCGGCGGCGTCGGCCCGCCATCGAAGTCGGATCCAAGCGCCACGTGATCTTCCCCTGCGACCTCGATCGCCCGTTCAACCACCTTCAACCAATCATCGACCGCCATGCGCAGCTCGTCCGGCGGCGTAGGCCCGCCCGAGAACCCGCGCCCGACCATCTTGTCGATCTCATCGATCGACTTGCCACGCACGCGCTCCTCAACCGGCGACGTGTCCCAGAACGCCCGGCCGTTCCGCTTGGTGCGCCACTCGTGGTAGGCGCGGTTGTGGAACGAGTTGCCGATGTGGAAGCCGATGACGCCGCCCTTCGCCGCAACTTTCTTCAGCAACTCCTCCGGCATTACGCGCGGAATGTCGTTGAAGCTGCGCAAGCCGGGAATGCGTCGCGACTAGAGGATCTTCGCTGACCTCGAGCGCGTCCTCGACCGTTTCGTCGGAGGCGTGGGAGATGTTGATCACCATGCCGAGGCGATTCATCTCGCGGACGAAATTCTCGCCGTGTTCGTTGAGTCCGCCCACTTCTGTTTCGAGCAGCAGGAGTCCGCGTATTCGTTTGCCCAGTTGTGCGCCGGGAGCTGCAGCACGCGCAAGCCCAAGCGGTGGAACATGCGCAGCACGCCGAGGTCCCCGTCGAGATCGATCGATCCCTCCAGGTCCAGCACGGCGGCAATCTTGCCCTTCGCGTTGATGCGCTCGATGTCGGCCGCGTTGAGCGCAAGCTCGACCTTGTCGTCGTTCTTCTCGATCTGGCTGAGCGCCAGGTCCATCAGGCGCAGCGCGTGCTTCGTCTCGAAGCGTCCCGGGTAGTAATTCTCCGCGGTGAAAATGACGAAAAACAGCGCATCGACGCCCCCTTCCTTCATGCGAACCAGGTCGACTTGGCCGTCGTCATAGCGCGTCCCAATGTCGCTGTGCCCGTAGAACTGCCGGTTGATCACGTGCACGTGACCGTCCATGACGAACGCGTCATCGTGCAGCTTCTGCGCCTTGTCGGATACCTGTGCGGGAAGTGCTCCGGCCAAGGATGCGACGACGAAAAGCAAACAGAGCCGCCGGTGCAAACCGGCGGTCACGCGCTTGCAAGTAGCCAAACCTTCGGATCGCCAGTTTGCAGCGTGGGGTCCTCTTACGGGCTGGGGTCGACTCACCATTGCCACCACCTTGTCAGCTTACTCTCGAGTGTTCGGCGTACGTCCGAGTGCGTTGGCTCGTGCGCCAAGTTGCGGCTCTCGGTCACGCCGCCGTCCATATGGTAAAGCTCCGGACCGCGTGTCTCGGTCATCACAAGCTTCCATTCCGCCGTGCGCGCCATCGCCGTGCGGTTGTCCGGCTGCATGTTTTGATTCATGACCTGGCTGTGGCGCGGCTCGCCTTTCACGTCCGCCGGATTCAGCGGTAGATTGAGCTCCGCTTGTCCGAGCTCGCCATAGCCGGCGGACGTATACGCGACATGATGCGCGTCGTCCTGTCCGCCTTCCAGGAAGGGCCGTAGCGAACGCCCTGGCAGATCCGCCGGCGCCGCAGGAGCGCCCGCAAGGTCCGCCAGAGTGGGAAACAAGTCCGTATGCTGCGCAAACGCCTTTGTGCGCGCACCATTCCGCCCACCGGGCACACGAAACAGCATTGGGACGTGCAACAGCGCGTCGTACAGGAACATCCCCTTGCGCACCAGCCCGTGCGAGCCCATGAAGTCGCCATGATCAGCTGTGAAGACGACCACGGTATTCTCCGCCATGCCGCGCTCTTCCAGCGCACGCAGCAGCCGGCCAACCTGCTTGTCGACGCCCCACTCGATCTGTGCGTAGTAGTAGCGCATCGTCTCGAGCAAGTCCGCCTCCGTCACGCGGTCCAGCCCAAAGGCATGGCGGTACTGTTCTAGACGCTCGCTCATCTGGGCTGCCGTCGCGGACTTCGGCAAACGCATCTCGCGAGCCGAGTAGCGGCTGGTGTACTCCGCCGGCGCCATGTAGGGCGGATGCGGATCGAAGTAGCTCACGTGCAGAAAGAACGGGTCGCTCTTGCCCTTCGAGCCATCGAGAAACTCGAGCGCCGCGCGCGTGTTGAGCTCCGCGTAGCAGTCTTCCTCAGGCCAATAGGAGTCGGCATGCCAGTGCGGCGGTACGGTGCCGTTATATGCGCGGAAAGGCTCGCGGTCGCGAATGGATTGGAACTCGAGGTTCCCGAGCGCGTCCTTGGCGTAGGTGTGGTTCTTGCCGCTCCAGCCCGTGCGGTAGCCCGCCTTGGCAAAATGCCCCAGCATCGAACCGTCCCAGGCGAGAAAGCCCTTTTGGCGGTTGGTCAACGAGCCGTGCTGGTGCGGATAGCGCCCCGAAAAGCACGACTTGCGCGACGGAATGCAGACTGGGTTGTTGACGAAGGCTCGCTCGAACGTCACGCCTTCGGCGGCCAGCCGGTCCAGGTTTGGCGTGCGCACGTTGGGATGCCCGAGGAAGCCCAAACAATCCCCGCGCATCTGATCGCAGACGATCGAGAGCACGTTGAGCGGCCGATCCTTGGCCTGACCGGAGAGAAACGCAGGCGCGGCGGCAGCGGCAGCACCTAAGAACTGGCGGCGAGTGGCAAGCATGGCGCTGTTAGGCTACATCGTTTTCGGGGTCCGCGGCACGGGTCTACTTATCTCCATTCAAGCGCCCCGCGCCCGTGCTAGCCTGGGAGTTGAGTTCCACGAGCTCCACCCGCAATATCGCGATCATCGCGCACGTCGACCATGGCAAAACCACGCTGGTCGACGCCATGCTCAGGCAGTCCGGCATCTTCGGGGCCCACGAGGCGATCACCGACCGGGTCATGGACTCGGGCGACCTGGAGCGCGAACGCGGCATCACCATCCTTTCCAAGATCACGGGGGTGCGTTTTGGCGACGTCAAGATCAACATCGTCGACACGCCGGGCCACGCCGACTTCGGTGGAGAGGTAGAACGCGCGCTCACCATGGTAGACGGCGT